>JBFWQR010000309.1:0-2609 GCA_050249335.1 Lautropia sp. | reverse complement strand
ACCGGCGCCGGATGTGATCTTCATCGGCGCCGACCAGCCGGATTCCAGCGAGGCCGCCATCGAGCTGCTGGAGACGCTGACGACCTTTCGCCGCCGCCTGCCGAATGCCTCAATCGTGCTGCTCTGCGTCTACCCCAGCCAGTATCGCGACGCCCTCGGCGACCTGGTCGATGGCTGCATCCGCAAGGACACCAACGCCCGTGAGCTCCGGACGCTGATCGAGAACCTGCGCACCGATTGCTCGACGGCCTGATCCTTCGGGCGGCATGCTTCCCGCGAGGTAGTAGCGTGAGGACACCCCTCCCGACGGGGAGCGGAGCTCTCGATCCCTGCGGGAGGGGTGGGGAAGATCTTCAGTAGCCCAATACCGTCAAAACGGAGCGGACAGTGCTGATCACAATCGTCGCCAATGGCTCGCGCGGGGATGTCCAGCCGTTCGTGGCGCTTGGGCTTGGCCTGCAGCGAGCCGGTTGTGACGTGCGGATCGCGGCGCCAACGCCGTTCCGCGCCTTCATCGAGGAGCGCGGGCTGGCGTTCGCCGACCTGGATGTGGATCCGCGTCAGATCCTCGAAGGGGAGCTGGGCAAGGCCTGGCTCGAAACCGGCCACAACCCGTTCGGCTTCGTCCGCCGTCTCGAACCGATTCTCGCGCCGCTGATCGATCGGTTCCTGGCGGCGTCGTTGCGTGCCTGCGAGGGGTCGGATGCGCTGATCTTTCCGCCCTTCGGTGTCGTCGCCTGGCATATTGGCGAGGCGCTCGGCATTCCGGCGATTCTGGCATCGCCGGTTCCGGCCATTCGGACTGCGTCCATTCCCAGCCCGCTCGTGCCGCCGCTGCCGTTGCACCGGTTGACAAACCCGCTCAGCTACCGGCTCGTCGACCAACTAGCGTGGCAGATGTTCCGCAGGCATGCCAACCGCTGGCGGGTCGAGACGCTCGGCCTGCCGGCCTTGCCGTTGCGCGGGCCGTTCCGGGCGATCGAGCGTGAGCGCGAGATCGTCCTGCATTGCTACAGTCCGGCTGTCCTGCCGAAGCCGCCAGACTGGGATTCACACGTCCATGTCACCGGCTACTGGTTCCTCGACCGCCCGGACGGCTGGCAGCCGCCGTCTGAGCTGGAGGCATTCCTCGCCGGTGGTTCTGCGCCGGTCTACATCGGCCTCGGCAGCATGACTGGCCGCGACCCCGAGGCATTGACGCGGCTCGCGCTTGGCGCGTTGCGGCGGACACGGCAGCGCGGCGTGCTGCTGGCCGGCTGGGCAGGACTCGGCGCGGATGACCTGCCCGGCGATGTCTGTCTGGTCGACGATATCCCACATGACTGGCTGTTTCCCCGGATGGCCGCCGTTGCCCACCACGGTGGGGCCGGGACGACCGGCGCCGGTCTGCGCGCCGGCCGCCCCAGCATCCTGCTGCCCTACTTTGCCGACCAGCCTTTCTGGGGTCGCGTCGTCCACTCTCTCGGCGCCGGCCCGCACCCCATCCCCCAGAAGCAGCTCACCGAACCCCGGCTCGCGGCTGCTATCGCTCGCTCCGTGACATCAGCCCGCATTCGCGACCGTGCCGACCGGCTCGGCCAGCAGATTCGCAATGAGGACGGTGTCGGGAATGCCGTTCGCGTGCTGGTCCAGCGGTTTGCCGGCTGAGCGTGATGATCCGTGTCACGCCGCAACCGGCGTCTGCCCATGCACGTAGCGGCGAACGACGAGGAGGCCGAGCATCAGCGGCGGGATGGCGAGCAGGGCGGCGATGAGTGGCAGGGTCGGCTCAACCTCGTAGAGGGCACCGGCGATGAAGGGGGCGATGCCGAAACCGAAGCCGCCGAGGACCTCGGCCAGTGCGAACGAGCGCGAGCGCAGCCGTTCGGGTGAGACCTCGCCGAGGATGGCGTAGATCAGTCCCCAGGAGACGAAGTAGCCGCCACGGAACAGGAACGCCAGCCCGAAGACCCACGTGTTACCGCCGGTAAGCAGCAGCAGGAACGCGATCGGCGACATCGAGGTTGTCAGGATCAAGGCGTTCAGCGGGGGCGAGAAGTGCTTGACCTTGGCGATCAGGATGCCGAGCAGGATGCTGCCGAGCGCGAAGAGCGAGCCGAACTGGCCGATCGTCCCGATCCCGACGCCGTGCTCGTCTTCCAGGTAGTTCGGCACGAGCGTGTAGCCGGTCGTCAGCACCAGCAGCAGTCCCAGGAACAGGCTACAGACGGCGACGACCGGCCGGTAGCGCAGGACGGTCCGGAAGCCGATGCTCTCGGTATGCTCCTCGCCGGTGTGCTTGACCGGCCGGAGGCGTGAGAAGAGGAGCACCGACCCCAGTTGGGCGATGGCTGCCGCGAAGAAGATCGAGCGCAGGCTGACCCCGTCGGCCAGCAGCCCGCCGAGGCTGGGCGAAAGCAGCAGCGCGATGCTCGGCCCGACCGTGTAGATCAGCGTGAAGGCACGCGTCCGCCCCCGACTGTCGGTCGAGTCGGCGATCACCTTCGAGACCGACGGCCAGACGATATTGCCGGCCGACCTGACCAGAATGGCCGGGAAGAGTGCCCACCAGGTCGGCGCCAGCCCGTAGAGCAGGATGCCGAGGATCGTCAGCGAGCGCCCCGTCACGA
>JBFWQR010000308.1:0-2731 GCA_050249335.1 Lautropia sp. | reverse complement strand
GGCCGGCATCAGCTTGCCGTAGACCCGGAAGCCACCTTCGCCGTCGAGCACCTCGCCGGCCTTCAGGTCGCGCTTGGCGGTGGCGACGACGACGGCATGCCAGGCTAGCGCCGATCCGGTCGGTTCGCGGCGCAGCCCGACCGAGGCCACGGTGATGCCGAGCTCGAGGCCGATCAGGTGGTACGGCTTGAACATCGCCGAGTACTCGCCGCCCGGATCGGTGACCAGGCCGTACTCCCGGAAGCAGCGCTTCACGTAGTCGGTTCCGGCCGCGAAGGTCACGTAGACGCCCCAGCGCAGGTCGCGGAAGACCGGCCGGCCGTCGCGCTCGAGGCTCGAGATCACCTCGACCTGGCCGCGATGCGCGAGCAGGCCGCCGTCGGCTGCGGGCTTCAGCAGCCGCGGCAGGTCGTCGACGCCGCAGGGCGGGAAGGCGAGGCCGTCTTCGGGCGGCGCGAGGCCGGTGGCATTGGCAACCGCTGCCATCTCGAGCGCCGACTTGGTGCCGTCGAGAAAGCTGTTGAACATCTGCGGGTTCATGCCGCCGGCCTTCGCCTCCTCGGCCGTCAGCCCGTAGTGGTCCCAGACGGTGTCCGGCGTCGATGCATGGTAGGCCGGCAGGTACTTCGTGCCCTTGCCGGCGGCGATCACCTCGAGACCGACGGTCCGTGCCCAGTCGACCAGCTCGCAGATCAGCGCCGGCTGGTCGCCATAGGCGAGCGAGTAGACGATGCCGGCCTCGCGAGCCCGCTCGGCGAGCAGCGGGCCGGCGAGCGCATCGGCCTCCACGTTGACCATCACCACGTGCTTGCCGTGCGTGCAGCACGCGAGCACGTGGCGGATGCCGGCCGCCGGGCTGCCGGTCGCGTCGATGACGATCTCGACTTCGGGCGCAGCGATCATCCGCTCGGCGTCGTCGGTGATCAGCACGCTGCCGCGGGCCAGCGCCTCGGCCGTCGACCGCGCCTTCAGCCGCTCGGCCGGCCAGCCGAGCTTGCGCATCGACTGGCGCGCCTTGGCCGGCGCCAGGTCGGCAACCGCGACCAGCGCGATGCCGGGGGTGCGCAGCGCCTGCGCCAGGTACATCGAGCCGAACTTGCCGGCGCCGATCAGGCCGACGCGCAGCGGTTGCTTGGCCGCTTCGCGCTCGAGCAGCATGCGGTGCAGATTCACGGGGCGTCTCCTCGGTGGCAAGGCGGCGGGCTGGCGTGTGCCGCCCGCCCGCCGGTCAGCGCAGATAGTCGCCGCTGCGCTCCGGTTGATAGAGCAGCGCCTTGATGCGGCGCCGCTGCAGGCGGCCGTCGGCGCCGCTCCAGCAGACGCTGGCGCCGACGCGGCTGCCGAGGATGCTGGCGCCGGCCGGGGCCAGCACCGAGACGGCGCCCTTGGTCGGGTCGGCATCGGACGGATAGCGGATCGCGAGCTTCATCGGCGCGGCAGTCCCGTCGGCCTCGATCAGAACCTCGGAGTTCATCGTGACGACGTCGGCGGCAACGTCGCGCGACGGCACGACGGCGGCGGTGGCGAGCAGTTGCTCCAGCGGCTCGGCCGCGGCGTCGTCGGCGTCGCGCAGCAGCCGTTCGAGGCGGGCATGGTCGAGGTCGGTCAGGGTCCGTTCGACGGACGGATCGGCAATCATTGCGGTGCTCCATGAAGGCCGCGGCGTGCGGCCGGACGGCGCCGGGACAGCGGGCGCCCGGCGATCGATGGAGTGTGGCGCTAGAAGTACGGGTTGGCCGATCGCCGGGCGAGAGTCTCCGAGGCCGTGGCGTCCTGCGGGGCCAGGCGACGGCGCGGCGCGCCCGGCAAGGCGGGCGCGAGGGGGCGAGGGCGGCGGACCGCCGGATCGATTCCGGGAGACATGACGCCATCATAGCAGCGCTCGCCGCCGTGTGGATCCAGCCCGTCCGCCGTCCATGGCTATGTCGGCGGCGCGAGGCTATGCCGCGCGCGCGAGCGGCAGGTCGGTGATCCGCACCAACGGGTTGGTCAGACAGTCGTCGGGCAGCGGGCGGATCGGCGTGAAGTCGCGGTGGGCGATGTAGTCCGGCCGCTTGAAGCGGCGGATGTGGTTCGACACGGCGCACAGGCTCAGGTAGACGATGGTGCGGTTCCACGGGCTCATGTTCGACGGCGAGCCGTGCACCAGGCAGGAGTGGAACAGCAGCATCGAGCCGGGCGGACCCTTCGGCGCGACGATGCCGCCGCGCGCGACCAGCTTGCCGATCGTATCGTTGTCGATCGTCCACAGCGGATAACTGGTCGTCGTCACGTCGTGGCTCGCCTCGATCGCGCCGAGGCGGTGCGACTGCGGGATGAAGTACAGCGGGCCGTTGAACTCGTTGACCGCGTCGAGAAAGACCGCGACGTTCATCGCCCGGGCGGTCGGCATCTCGTCGTCGGCCCGCCAGGTGCCGTAGTCCTGGTGCCATTGCCAGACGTCGCCGTCGAACGCCTGCTTGCCGTTGATCTTGTACTGGTGCATGTAGACGTCCTCGCCGAACACCTGGGTGACCGGCTCGATCATCCGCGGATGACGGCCGAGCTTGGCGAACGCCTCGTTGATCAGGTGCGCCGCGAACACGGTACGCACCGAGTCCGAGCCTTTCTCGCGGATGATCTCCTGCCGGTGCTGGCCATAGATGCCCGGCAGTTCGCCATGCAGCACCTGCATCTCGGCGGGCGAGAACCGGGCGGGAAAGAACAGGTAGCCGTCACGATCGAAGTCGGC
>JBFWQR010000307.1:0-2778 GCA_050249335.1 Lautropia sp. | reverse complement strand
CGGCCGGCGTCGGCCGCTCGGCCATCAGCAGCGCAGTCGCGCCGACCGACATCGGAAACGTCAGCGCGTTGCCGAGCCCGTAGGCGAAGAACAGCTTGGCCGCGGAGAACATCCGGTCGCGACCGGTGATGCCGAGCAGCGGCCGGCCGTACAGCTCGGCGGTCTGGATCAGGCTGCCGTGGCAGTGGACGGTGCCCTTCGGCGCACCGGTCGAGCCCGACGAATAGAGCCAGAAGCAGGCCTCGTCGGCGACCGTATCGGCGGCGTCGAACTGGTCGCGTCCGGCCTCGAGCAGCGCGCCGATGTCGCCGCCGCCGTCGGCCAGCGGCGCCTCGGAAATGACCACCCGCGCCAATGTCGGGATCGCGTTGTGCAGGCCGTCGAACGCCGGGAACACCGCGCGCGAGACGAACAGCACCTTGGCGCGCGAATCGCGCAGCATGTAGTCGTAGTCGCTCGGCGTCAGCGCCGTATTGACGCAGACCGGGATCACGCCGGCCTTGATCGCGCCGAGGAAGCAGATCGGCCAGTCGATCGTGTCGAGCAGGCACAGCATGATCCGGTCCTCGCGCTCGACACCGATCGAACGCAGTCCCGATGCGAAACGGTTGACCCGCCGCGCCAGCTCGCCGTAGGTGATCGAGCCGAAGTCGTCGACGAACGCGATCTGCTCGGCACGGCCGGCCGCGAGGTTGCGTTCGATCAGATCGAAGGCCGCGTTGTAGTTGCGCGGCACCTTGACTTCGGGCGCGGCACCGAAGTGTTCGGCACTCGACAGTTCCGGCATGGGGTAGCTCTCGGGTTGACGGGAATGATCGGAGACGGCGAATCGCCGGCGCTCAGAGGTCGGTCGCCGGGGCCAGCGAGCCCGATCCGCTGCGACGATGCACGTCGCCGCCGCGATCCGGCTGGATCACGGTATCGGGGAAGTCCGGCAACGACGGCCCGGCATCGGGCTCGGCAAGCAGCTGCCCGACCGCCGCGTCCAGCGCCCGGGCGATCCGACGGATCAGCAGCACCGAAATATTGCCGCTGCCGGTCTCCACCTGCGCCAGATAGCGCTCGGACACGCCGGACCGCTCGGCCAGCTGACGCCGCGTGATACCGACCCGGTGGCGGGCATGGCGTACCCGCCGACCGAGCGCGATCAGAAACACGGCATCGTCGGCAGATTTGTCGGCGGTAGCGTTGGTCATTCCGGTAAGCGACGCGGAAGCGATGCGCCAACGGCCGGTCGACCGAGGCGTGGAACCCGGCTAGGCGGGTTCGACGCACTATAGCGCAACGGGAAAGTCCCAGTGTGCCCGATCGCGGAGGCGCTCGTCATTCGCGGTTACACTCGGCGCCAGGTGACGCACTGCGGCGGCACGCCGACGGCCCTGATGCGCTGCGGTGCGGGTGCGCCATGTCCACGAATCCCCGAAGGAGACCTCGATGAACCGGGATGTCCGAGTTTCCGCACGGCCCGAGAACCGTCTTCGCGGCGCGGCGCGTCCGCTGTTGCCGGCAGCCGCGCTCGCCGCCGCCTGCACCGCCGCCCTGCTCGCGCCGCCCGCGGCCGCGCAGGCCCCGCTCAAGATCGGTTTCATCGCCGAACTGAGCGGCCCCCAGGGCGCGCTCGGGCAGGATCAGTACGATGCGCTGATGATGGTCGTCGAACGCAACGGCGGCAAGCTCGGCGGCGTGCCGGTGACGATCCTCAAGGAGGACAGCCAGCTCAAGCCCGAAGTCGCGGTGCAGCTGGCCGACAAGCTGATCGAGCGCGAAAAGGTGCCGATCATCACCGGCGTCACGTTCTCGAACATCATGATGGCAGTCGCCAAGAAGATCACGTCGGCCGGCGTGTTCCTGGTCGGCAGCAACGCCGGGCCGTCGCCGCTCGCCGGCGCGCAGTGCACGCCGAACCTGTTCTCGGTGTCGTGGCAGAACGACCAGCAGGCCGAGGTCGTCGGCAAGTATGCGGTCGACAAGAAGTACGCCAAGGTCGTCACCGTCGCGCCGAACTACCAGGCCGGCAAGGATTTCGTCTCCGGCTTCAAGCGCTACTACGACAAGACACCGGTGCTCGAGCTGTGGCCGGCGCTGAACACCCAGGATTTCTCGGCCGAGATCGCGCAGATCGCCGCCCAGCAACCGGATGCGATCTTCACGTTCCTGCCGGGCGGCCTCGGCATCAACTTCGTCAAGCAGTGGTCGCAATCCGGCCTGAAAGGCAAGATCGCGTTCCTGTCGGCGTCGACCGCCGACGGCATCGGGCTGCCGGCGATGGGTGACGCCGCCGCCGGCGTGATCGCCGGCACCTTCTGGGGGCCGGACTTCAAGAACCCCGCCAACGAGCGCTTCGTCAAGGAGTTCGAGGCCAAGTACAAGCGGATCCCGTCGCAGTACGCGGCGCAGTCGTACGACGCGGCGCTGCTGCTCGATTCCGCGATCGCCAAAGTCAAGGGCGACGTCTCGAACAAGGATGCATTCCGGGCGGCGTTGAAAGCGGCCGACTTCCAGTCGGTGCGCGGCGACTTCAAGTTCGGCCACAACCAGTTCCCGGTCCAGGACATGCACGTCTTCGAGGCCTACAAGGATCCGCAGGGCCGGATGAACCTGAAGACGATCGCGACGCCGCTGAAGGCTTCGACCGACGCTTATGCGGCTGAATGCAAAATGAAATAGAGGACGCCCCCGTTGGCGACCGCTGCGCGGTCGCCCGGTGAGATGGTGTCAGGGTTGCGGCGATGACGGGTCAGCTGATAACGCAGGCATTTAACGGGCTGCAGCTCGGGG
>JBFWQR010000306.1:0-2867 GCA_050249335.1 Lautropia sp. | reverse complement strand
GAGCTGTGGTTCGGGCATCGGCCCGAGGTAACGCCGGCGTTGCGCGAACTCATCGTGGCCAACATCGAGGCCGGAAAATGATCGTGCTGGGGCTCACCGGTTCGATCGGCATGGGCAAATCCACGACGGCCGCCATGTTCCGCGATGTCGGCGTCCCGGTGCACGATTCCGACGAGGCCGTTCATCGCCTCTATGCAGGGCCGGCCGCACCGCTGGTCGAGGCGGCGTTTCCGGGCACCGTCGTCGATGGCGTGGTGGACCGAGCGCGCCTGTCCGAACAGGTCCTCGGCAATCGCGAGGCGATCGGCCGGCTGGAGCGGATCGTCCATCCGCTGGTGCGAGCCGACGCCGATGCCTTCCTCGAGCGCAACCGGGCAGCCGGCGCGCCTCTGGTCGTGCTCGATATCCCGCTGCTCTTCGAGACCGGCGGCCGCGACCGCGTCGACAAGGTGGTGGTGGTCACCGCGCCGGCCGAGGTGCAGCGCCAGCGTGTGCTCGCTAGGCCGGGCATGACTGCGGAGAAGTTCGAGGCGATCCGGGCCCGCCAGGTGCCGGACGCCGAAAAGCGGGAGCAGGCCGATTACGTGATCGATACCGGCGCAGGCCTGGACGGCGCCCGTCGTGCGGTCGATGCGGTTGTCGCCGAACTCGTCGGGGACAAGTAGCCCAGCCTGGGCGGCGGGCGCTTGTCCGTGCCGCCGCCTGCCTGCCATGGTCGCACGGCACGGTCGTGGCTAGGAGTGATTCGATGCGCGAGATCATATTCGACACCGAAACCACCGGACTCGATTTCCGCGCCGACCGCGTCATCGAGATCGGCGGGGTCGAGTTGGTGAACCGGTTTCCCACCGGGCGCTTCTTCCACCACTACATCGAGCCGCAGGGTCGTGCGATCCATCCCGAGGCGCAGGCCGTCCACGGCATCAGCGCCGCCGATCTTGCCGGCAAGCCGGTCTTCGGTGCCATTGCGCCCGAGTTTCTTGAATTCATCGACGGTGCGCGGCTGGTGGCCCACAACGCCAGCTTCGACATCGCCTTCATCAACGCCGAGTTCGAGCGGCTGGGCCATCAACCGGTGTCGACCGATCGTGTCGTGGACACGCTGGCGATCGCGCGGCGGAAGCATCCGATGGGCCCGAACTCGCTCGACGCGCTCTGCCGCCGCTACGGTATCGACAACAGCCGCCGCACCAAGCACGGCGCGCTGCTCGATTCCGAGCTTCTGGCGGAGGTCTATATCGAGCTGATCGGCGGCAAGCAGGCCGCCCTCGGCCTCGAAGTGGTCGAGCAGCGGGCCATGATCGGCATCAGTGCCATGACGGTAACGGTGGAGACGGTGCGGCGGGAGCGGGCGCTGCCGCCCCGCATCAGCGAGGCCGAGCGTGCGGCCCATGCGGAGATGGTGGGCCGGATCGGCGAGAACGCCCTGTGGAAGGCGTTCTCGGAAGCCTGAGGGCCGCTAGACCCCGGCTTGCTCAGCTGGCCTGGACCTTGGCCTTCGCCTGGTCCTCGGCGATTTTCTGCTGGAACATCTGCGCGAAGTCGATCGGGTCGAGCATCAGCGGCGGGAAGCCGCCGTTGCGGGTCGCGTCGGCGATGATCTGGCGCGCGAAGGGGAACAGCAGCCGCGGGCATTCGATGAACAGCAGCGGCAGGATGTGCTCCTGCGGGAAGCCGTCGATGCGGAACACGCCGCCATAGACCAGCTCGACGTTGAACAGCACATCCTTCTCGAAGGCGGCGCGGGCGCTCAGCGTCAGGTTGACGTCGAACTCGCGCTCAGTCAGCGGGTTGGCGTTGACGTTCACGTTGATGTTGATGCCGGGCGAGTTCTCGCGGCCGCGCAGCGAATTCGGCGCGCCGGGGCTTTCGAAGGAAAGGTCCTTGACGTACTGGGCCAGCACGTTGAGCGAGGGTGCTGCGCCGTTGCCGGGCTTTGCCGCGGGCTTGTCGTTCTCATTCGTGGCCATCGGCATCTGTCTCCATGAAAAGCCGCATGCGCGGCCCGGTCCGAAATCGCGGGTTGGCTAACACGAGCGCCCATGCATGACAAGGTTGCGGGCCGGTGAAGCTATTTGAGCTCCGGCCGCCGCCAGGGCGATTCTTCGCCACCGCGCTTCGGGCTCCGGGCGAACTCGTCCTCGTCGAGGTCGATGGTGCGGCCGTCGTCGCGCCGCGTCCGGAATCCTGCGCCGCCGGCGGTCGCCGACACGATGGTGATGCGCGACTTGACGTGACGCCAGACGAAATCGCGCACCGGCGGCAGGAACAGCACGAGACCTGCAATGTCGGTAAGGAAGCCGGGAATGAGCAGCAGGATGCCGGCGACGAGGATCATCGTGCCGTGCACGATCTCCCGGCCGGGGGAATTGCCTGCGTCGATTTCCCTGCGGATGCGCGTCAGCAGCCCGAGCCCCTGCCAGCGCATCAGCATGGCGCCGGCCAGACCGCTGAGCAGGACCAGGCCGATCGTGTTCAGCGCTCCGATCTCACCGCCGACGAGCACGAAGGTGGCGATCTCCAGCAGCGGCAGGAGCAGGAAGAGCAGGGCGAAGGCGAAACGCACGTGTTTCTCTGTCTTTCGTTGAGCTTGCGCCCGATACGGGCTGGCGCATGGGCTCATACATAGTTATGCATCGGCCGGATTTGAATGATGCCGGTACGCGTTCTATATCAGGGGGCGCTCGGTGTCGTCATGGACACCGGTCGCTTGAGCCCGGATGCGGGCTCCCGGCTCAGCAGGATCATTGGCGGAAGAAATGGAATTCTTCGATTTCGGCACGATATTCTTCCTGGTTGCGGCCGTGGTGATCTTCTTCCAGCTGCGCAACGTGCTGGGTCGCCGCACCGGTCGCGAGCGGCCGCCC
>JBFWQR010000305.1:0-2893 GCA_050249335.1 Lautropia sp. | reverse complement strand
ACGTACTCGAAAGCGCAATCGGGCTGCTGATCGTCGGCCGCCAGTACGGCTGGCGCGTCATGCTGCTGATCCACAGCCCCGGCACGATCCGCAAGTACATGAAGATCCTCGGCATCCGCAACCTGCGCGAAGTGCTGCCCGAGGTCGGCGTCTTTGCACATCGATCGCGTGCCTGGCGTCTGGTGGAAGGCACGCAGAGCTTCTGGAAAGTGGTCCGCGGACAGCTCGGCGGCGTGCGCAGCGCGGAAGTCGACAAACCGAAGTGATGCCACGGCAGGCGCGTGGC
The DNA here is from genome assembly GCA_050249335.1 of Lautropia sp. Classification (GTDB taxonomy): domain Bacteria; phylum Pseudomonadota; class Gammaproteobacteria; order Burkholderiales; family Burkholderiaceae_E; genus Lautropia. The sequence goes on along the minus strand of JBFWQR010000305.1, from coordinate 2,607 downwards.
CGTGGCGGCGCGTAGCCGTAGCAGCGGCCACGGCCGGCACTGCCGCCGGCAGCAGGTCACTGGCCGCAGGCCGCCGGTAGCACTTGACCATACTACTGTGGGCGCATAGACTGCAACGGTGATAACGCTTCGCGTTCGCATCATCCCGTAGCACTTGAACGTCCATCGCCGGTCCCCGTCGCAAGCCTCGAAACGCATGCCGGCACGCGTCGTCGCCGACGCCCATGCGGTTGCGCGCAACCGCTCCGACAACGGCGCATTCAGGCGCGCCGCGATCGTCGGTATACTCGCTGGCCGGCCCCGGGCATTCACCAGCGTGCGCGAGATCTACCGGTTGCTGCATGTCGACGGTCTCGTGGTCTGCATGGCGACGGTCTACAGCGACATCCGTCGGTTGCGGCGCGAGGGCACGATCGCCGGCGTGGCCGTCGAGGAAGAGGGACGCCCCGCCGTCCACTACCGTCTGGTGCCGCCGCCGGCGGCAAGGCGCCGGCGGTTGGCAGCCTAGGCAGCTGGCAGCTGGAGCGATCGGCGGCTCGAGCGGTTGGAGGCCTGGGTGGTCGGCAACCCGGGTAGCTGGAGGCCTAGGTGGTTGGCAGCCTGGATAGTTGGCGGCCAGGTCCCGGCGCCGGCCGGATGCCGGCTCAGATCGCGAATACCGGTTCAGACCCCGAATGCTGGTTCAGATCCCGAACATCCTGCTGCCGGACGAACTGTCCGAGGCGCGACGCATCCTCGAGTCCGCCCCATGGCAGGACGGCCGGCTGACTGCCGGCGAGCAGTCGGCCATGGCCAAGAACAACCAGCAGCTGCGCGAGGACTGCGAGCAGACGCGCGCCGTCCAGGCCCTGCTGATGCGCGGGCTGGAACGCAGCCCGCTGTTCTTCGCTGCGGCGCTGCCGCGCCAGATCTCGCCGCCGCTGATCAATCGCTACGGCGGAGCCGCGAACAGCTTCGGCAACCATGTCGACGGCGCGGTCCGGTATCTGCGCGATGGTGCCGGCCGGGTCCGCACCGACGTCTCGTGCACGGTCTTCCTCAGCGATCCGGCAAGCTACGACGGCGGCGAACTGATCATCGACGACACGTTCGGCGAGCGCGCCGTCAAGTTGCCGGCCGGCGATCTGGTCATCTACCCGGGCACCAGCGTCCACCGGGTCGCGCCGGTCACGCGCGGCGTACGGCTCGGCAGCTACTTCTGGATCCAGAGCATGGTCCGCAGCGACGAGCAACGGCGGCTGCTGTTCGATATGGACAATCATCTGCGCGATCTGCGCAGCCGCGTCGGCGACAGCGATGCCGGCGTGATCGGGCTGACCAGCACTTATCACAATCTGCTCCGGATGTGGGTCGACGTCTGATCGACCGTTCGAGCAGCTGTCATCACAACCCGCCTTCACTTTCACGGAACACTGCCGAGTCGAATCATGGACCGTCGAACCGTTGCCCTTCGAACCGTTGCCCTTCGAACCATCGTGCGGATCGCCCGCGCGGCCGCGGCAACGCTGATCTTTCCGGCCGGCATCGCGGCGGCGCAGATCGTGGACCACGACAAGGTCCGCTGCGAGCCGATCCCGAAGGAAGAGATGCGGCCGCAGATGGAACTGCATCGGAAACTGACGTCGGAAGGCTGGAAGGTCCGGCAGATCAAGAATTTCAACGGGTGCTATGAGGTCTACGGGTTCGATGAAAAAGGCCAGCGCACCGAAGCCTTCTTCGATCCGAAGACATTCACGAAGATCGGTCAGGTCAGGAATCCGTGACCTCGGCACGCCGCGCGGATCCGCTGCCGAGCGTCGCGGTCTGGCCGCTGCACGTTCGGGTCATGCACTGGGCGCTGGCGCTTTCGGTGGCGATCAGCTGGTTGACCGACGAAGCGACCCTCGGCCCGCACCAGGCGGCCGGCTATCTGGCGGCCGCACTGGTGATCGTGCGGCTCCTCGTCGGCTTCCTCGGCAGCGGCGAGCATGTCCGGTTCTCCGCGTTCGTCCGGGCACCGGGGGCCGTCTGGCACTACGCACGTGAAGTCATCCGGCATCGCGATCCACGCTTCCTCGGGCACAACCCGCTCGGCGGCTGGATGATCTGCGCGCTGCTCCTCTGCGTGCTCGTGACCAGCCTGACCGGCTGGCTCTATACGCTCGACGCGTTCTGGGGGTATGCCTGGCTGGAATGGACACACCGCGCGTCGGCGTGGCTGCTGCTCGTGCTGATCGGCGGCCATCTCGGCGGGGTGCTCTTCACCAGCCGCCGTCATCGCGAAAACCTCGTCGTTGCGATGCTGACCGGACGCAAGGCGGTGCATCCGGTTCAGCCCTCGCGACCGGCGTCAGGCCGCAAGGCTTAGCGCCGACGCCGACGCCGGCGCCGACGCGAGCGCTTGCGCCCGCGCCGCGAACCGCCCGGCCAGCGGACTGCGCGGCCGCAGCGCGCTGCGCTCGGCGGTCAGCGCGGCCGCGAGGGCGGCATCGCCGCTGCGCAGCGCCGCTTCGATCAGCGTCAGGGCGAGCAGGTCGCGCTGCGCAAGACTGCCGCCGAAGCGGTACGCGTACTCGCGGATCGGCCGCAACAGCTCGACCGCCTGCGCAGGGTCGCCGGCGCCGAACG
>JBFWQR010000304.1:0-2943 GCA_050249335.1 Lautropia sp. | reverse complement strand
AGCGTTCGCACAGCGAGGGACACCCCTCCAGCATCGCGAGCGCCGCGGCCACGACCTCGTCCCAGCGGGCGCAGGCCTGCTCCAGGAGACCCGACCCACCAGGCATGGGATCGTACAGCAGGCCATCGACCGCGTCCTCGCCGACCCGGCCGATGACCAGGACCTGCAGGTCCTCGCGCTCCATCTCCAGCACCCGGGTCATGCCGACGCGCAGCGCCTCGAGCACCGTGTAGGCTTCGCTCCGATCGGCACAGCCCCCGAGGCTGAGGGCGTCGGCGACGACATCGGCGTAGAAGCCGACAGAGGGCGGCGGCTTCCCGTAACGCTCCTGCTCGCGCTGGGTGAAGTGCTGCAGCTCGGCCTGGGAGGCAAACGGCGAGCGCGACTGGCCGCTGACCAGTGACAACGGGTACCCGAGATGCTGCCGGCCGACGAGTTGGGCTGGCCCGATGTTGACGAGCCGCATGTAGACGTTGCGGCGGAAGGCCAGCTGGCGCTCTCCCCAAGAATACATCCGGCCAGCGCTGTGCCGGCCCTGCTCGTAGCCGTAGACGGCGACCGCGAGCTGGAACCGATACTGCTCCTCGTCGTTGATGTGCGACACGTGCGCGAGATCGACATCGCACATCTCGACCGCATGCAGGCTCAGCCCGCTGATCGCAGCGACGCTGTCTCGCGCCACTCCGACCTCGGCGACCGCCTCGTGCGCCAGGTCGAGATGAAATTCGAGCGGCTCGCTCGTCAGCAGATGGAACTGCCGCGGCACGAAGCGGCGGCCGTTGGCGTAGACGAGGTTGCCGGGGATGTACTCGCGCAACGCGACCGCGGACGGCCGCGGCAGCGGGTAGTCGCCCTCGGCACCGACGCTCGCCGGCACCAGCGCCATCCCGCGCACGGAGCCGGTATCGAGACCGTAGCCAGGGAGGAACCCCTCGGCGGCCAGGACACCATACGTGTAGCGATCGTCGAAGCCCTCGGCCTCGGCACGGCGCCTCTGTCCGACGCCCTTCAGCCGCTTCACCATCTGATCGCAGCGGCGGTACAGAGCGTCCTCGTCGCCGTCGAGCGTGCCGCGCAGCCGGCGCCGCTCGTCGAGCTTCGCCATCTGATCCATGCACCAGTCGAGCCGCCGCCGGACGGTGCGGATGACCCGCTCCAGCGCCGGCGCCATCTCCAGGATGACCTGCCGCAGACGCTCCGGCTCGACCGCTTCGATGTCGTCAGCCGGCCAGGTCTCACGGAAGATGCGCTCCGCCTCGCACAACAGGTCGTCGACATGCTGCCGAACCACGGCATCGAGCGGCGACACGTCGAAAGACGTCGTGCGCACCAGCTCGTTGGCGTCGAAGAGGTACTCGCGCACCCACAGCGGCAACACGCGTTCGAGCGCCGCGCTGATGCCGCCCCGTTCCGCTTCGGCGAGCGGCGAGCCGTCTCGGGCCAGCTGGTGCAGGCGCGTGATCACCGCCGCGTGCACGTGCTTGGCCAGCATCACCTCGTTCTTGAGATTGAAGCGCGGCGGATCGACACGGCCACCGAGCAGCTTCATCGGCTCGGCGAAGTAGGCACGATCGTGACTGGCCGGCCGCGCATAGGTTAGGTTCACCGCCAGGCGGTGCCGCCGCCCGGCCCGGCCGACGCGCTGCCAATAGTTCGCCGGCAGCGGCGGCACGTTGCGCAACAGCACGGTATCCAGGCCACCGATGTCCACGCCCATTTCCAGGGTCGGCGTGCACACCAGCGTGTTGATGGACTCGCCGTCGCCCTTGAAGAGCCGTTCGAGCTCCTCGCGCCGGGCAGTCGGCACCTGCGCCGTGTGCTCGGCGGGCAGTAGAAGCGCGAAGCGCTCGGCGAGAACCTGCAGGTCGTAGTTGTCCGGGTCGTCCTTTTCCGGCTCGAGCGTTCCGCCGCAACCCCAGGCGAGGCAGCGCTCGTGCGGTGTCGGCCGCACCGCCGTCCGCCGGCAGCGCCGACACCGCCAGCGACCGCTGTGCGGCGCGATGAGCAATTGGTCGCCGTCGATCTGACGCGTTCCCGAGCTGTGCGGCAGGACCTTTCCTTGCGGTCCCTGCAGAGAGACCGGCGCCAGGATCCCGAGGGTCGTGAGCGCGTTCCACAGCTCTTCGAGGAAGCGCTCGACGTCGGCGGCGGGCACGCCGAACTCGCGGACTGCCCGAGCCACGAGCGTGCCCCTCGGCCCGATCCAGGCGCTCACCCGGGTCGGATCGTCCGTCGGTCCGCGGCGCAGCTTCAGCCCCTTGGGCACGGCGCGCAGCAGTGGCAGGTACCCGTTCTGGATCTCCGGCATGCCGTCGATCCAGAGGTGCGAGAAAATGCGCTGCTCGCGATCGAGCAGCACCAGCAGCGACCGCCGCTGCTGATCGAGGATGGCGCCGATTCCATCCGCCAGGCGCTGTGGGTGGAGATCGAGGCGCGCGGCCCAGTCGCGTACGAACGGCAGCTCCGCGTCGAGGCCGACGTAGTCGATGCGGATGCGTCCCCACGGCTCGAGACCCAGGCGCTGCCGCGGTGCGGTGGCAAGCTCCCGCAGCACGGCGATGCGCAGGAACCGACGGCGCTCGCGTGCGTGCTCGAGGCCGACCGCCTCTTTGCGGGCCACAGCCCATACCTCGGGGATCAGGCCTCTCGACATCTTATCGTCGGCATCCAGCGTGCGATCCAGATCGGCGACCAGATCGCCGATCGACACCGGGCCGCGCCTGATCCGCTCTGCCATCAACGCGCGCAGCCGGAAGCGCCGGGCGTGATCCGCCATCCACCCGGCCTGGAAGGCAGCATCCTGGCGGTTGTCGGCAAAGATCAGGAGCCGCCGGCGTTCGGCGTGCTGGATCATGTTCTGCGCCAGCACGTGAACGTCGGCCACGGTGACGGCTCGCACCGGGCGAGCGGGTTCCCGATACCCACCGCCCGCGGGTCTGCCGG
>JBFWQR010000303.1:0-3010 GCA_050249335.1 Lautropia sp. | reverse complement strand
AATACCGTGCTGCAAAACGTGATGCTGCCGATCGACCTGCAGCACCGCGACCGCGCCCAGTACCTGCAGCGAGCGCGTGACCTGCTCGCCCTGCTCGGCCTTTCCAGTTTCGAGAACAAGTACCCGGGCGAGCTTTCCGGCGGCATGCAGCAGCGCGTGGGCATCTGCCGTGCGCTGGTGCACGACCCGGCCTTCCTGCTCATGGACGAGCCCTTCGGCGCGCTCGACGCCATGACCCGCGAGGCGATGAACCTGGAGCTGCTGCGGATCTGGGCCGAGAGCCGGAAGACCGTCATGCTGATCACCCACAGCATCCCCGAGTCGGTGTTCCTGGCCGACCGCGTGATCGTGATGTCCCCGCGCCCCGGCCGCATCACCGAAGTGCTCGACATCGACCTGCCGCGCCCGCGCAAGCTGGCGACGATCAACTCCGAAGCCTTCGGCCGCTATGTCGCCAGGATCCGGCAGCACTTCCAGTCGCAGGGGCTCGATGCATGAGCGCGCACGGCCGCTCCGAAGCGCTCATCCCGGAGCGCGTAGCGCGGAGGGTAGTCCAGTGAGCGCCGCCGCCAGCGATGAAGCGCCGCAGCCCTGGCTGAACCGGTTGTTGGGCGAGAGGCCGGAGCGGCCGCTTTCGGTGCTTCTGTTCATCGTGCTGGTGGGCGGCTGGGAGGTTGCCTGCCGCGTCTTCGAGGTCTCGCCGATCATCGTGCCGACACCGTCCGCGGTGGCGCAGGCAATGTGGAAGGGCTTCAACGGCGCCTTCCCGCTGCACTTCGCCATCACCTTCTACGAGACGCTGGTGGGCTTCGTGCTGGGCTCCGCGCTCGGCCTGATCCTCGGAATCCTGATCGGCCAGTCGCGCCTGCTCGAAGGCACGCTGTATCCTTACGTAATCGCGTTCCAGACGCTGCCCAAGGTGGCGATCGCGCCGATCATCACCATTTGGTTCGGCTACGGCGTCACCTCCAAGATCGTGATCACCGCGACGATCGCCTTCTTCCCGCTGCTGGCCAACACCATCGTCGGCCTGCGCTCGGTGCCGCAGGACCAGATCGAGCTGATGGTGGCCTTCACCGGCTCGCGCTGGCAGATCTTCCGGCGCGCGCGCCTGCCGCAGGCCTTGCCCTACATTTTCGTGGGCCTCGACGTGGCAGTCGTGCTGTCGGTGATCGGGGCCATCGTCGGCGAGTTCGTCGGCGCCCAGGCCGGCCTCGGCTACCTGATCCAGCAATACACCTTCAGCATGGACATGGCCGGCGTGTTCGCCATCCTGATCGTGCTGTCCGTCATGGGCATCGGCCTGCACATGGTGGTGAGCTTCATCCAGCGCCGCGTGGTGTTCTGGATGGAGCCCGGTCCGGAGCAGGTGATCGGTGCCTGAACCCGCCCAACCCAGGACAATGCCATGCAGTCTGCCCCCCGTCCCGCCACCCGCGACGAAGTTCCGATCCTCGACCTGGGCCCGCTCAACCGGGGCGAATCGCTGGCCGGTCTGGCGCGGGAAATGCGCCGCGCCTGCGAAACGATCGGCTTCTTCTACGTGGCCAACCATGGCGTGCAGCAGCACATCGTCGACGACCTGTTCGACGCCGCCCGCCGCTACTACTCGATTCCCGAGGAGCAGCGCATGCCGCACAAGATCGACGACCGCTTCCGACGCGGCTTCATCCCGCAGGGCATCTACAAGCATCCAGGCTATCAGCCCGACTTGAAGGAGGGCTACACCTTCTCGCTCGATCTGCCGCTCGACGACCCTGACGTGCAGGCTGGCCGCCTGCTGCACGGCCCGAACCGGTGGCCCGAGGAGCTGCCCTGGTTCCGGCCGGTGGCCGAGAGCTACTTCCGGGAAACGCTGGCGCTCGGCAACCGGCTGCTGCGCGTGCTGGCGCTCAGTCTCGATCTCGACGAAGGTTTCTTCCTGCAGTGGATGAAGAAGCCGATGGCGCAGACCATGCTGTTCCACTACACGCAACAGCCGGTGCCGAGCGACAAGCAGTTCGGCGTGGCGCCGCATACCGACTACGGCATGATCACCCTGCTGACGCAGGATCCGATCGGCGGGCTGGAGCTGCGCAAGCGCGACGGCGATTGGATCAGCGCGCCCTGGATCGAGAATACCTTCGTGGTGAATCTGGGCGATCTGATCAAGGTCTGGACCAACGACGTCTACGTGTCCAACCTGCATCGCGTCGTCAACCGGACAGGCAAGGAGCGCTACTCGATCCCGACCTTCATCAACATGGACTACGATACGCCGGTCGCGTGCGTCCCTTCCTGCCGGCCGGCCGTGGGCGAGCCGAAGTACCCGCCGATCAAGTCAGGCGACTATCTGCTGTCGCGCTACAAGGCGGTGCAGAGCTACGACAAGCCGGTTGATGCGACGCTGGAGCAGCAGAAAGGCAAGACGACGCAGACCGCCGCCTATTGAACGGCTGCTGCGCGCGCTGCCCCGCAGCGCTCCCAGTGGCGGTCGAGGTCGGCGATGTAGCGTGCCTTCTGCGCTGCCGGCAGCAAGGCGGCCTCGAATCCATTGCGTGCCAGGATGTAGAGGCCGGTGTCGCCCAGTCCCTGCGCCTCCTGCACTTGCCGGAAGTTTTCGTTCATGTAGGCGCTGAAGTAGGACGGATCGTCCGAGTTCACCGTCACCTTCAGTCCGGCGCCGAGGAGTCGTCCGATGTTGTGCTCGCGCATGGAGCCGAACACGCCCAGCTTGACGTTGGACACCGGGCAGACGGTCAGCGGGATGGCGAGCTCCGCCAACCGGCGCACCAGCGCGGGGTCGTCCTCGCACCGCACGCCATGGTCGATGCGGTCCACCTTCAGCACGTCGACCGCATCGGCGACATAGGAGGCGGGGCCTTCCTCGCCCGCATGCGCCATGGTGTACCAGCCCAGTTCGCGCGCCCGCGCGAACGCACGCTCGAACAGTGCGGGCGGGTAGGGTAACTCGGCGCCGCCGAGGCCGATGCCGGCGATCCGGTCGCGGAACGGGCGCGCTTCCTCCACC
>JBFWQR010000302.1:0-3028 GCA_050249335.1 Lautropia sp. | reverse complement strand
CTCGGTCGTGATCACCGTGATGCCGGCCGGCGTGCCGAAGAACAGCGGTGATTCGAACGCCTCGATACCGCGGATCAGGCTCAGCATGAACGACGCGATCAGCACCGGCGTCATCAGCACCAGCGTGATCTGCCGCAGCGTCCGCCAGCGCGATGCGCCCGACATCCGGGCCGCTTCCTCGAGCGCCGGATCCATGCCGCGGAAGGCATCGACGATGAACAGGAACAGGAACACCGTCGAGTACTGCATCATGTGCCAGACCACGCCGCCGTACGAATAGACGTCGATCAGCGCATCCGGGCTGCCGGTCAGCCAGCGCCACGCCTGGTTGATCAGGCCGACCTGTTTGTTGCCGAGCATGCTCCAGGCGAGCGCGGTCAGGATCGGCGGGATGAAGAACGGCAGCGTGATCAGCACTTCCAGCGTGCGCGAGTACGGCGTGTCGGTCCGCGCGACGATCCAGGCGAGCAGCACCGCGAGCCCGATCGACGGGACCGTCTTGGCCAGCGACAGGCCGACCGAGGTCGCGAGGATCGTCAGCGTCTGCGTGTTCAGCAGCGCGCGGTAGCCGTTCAGGTCGAATGTTCCGTCCGAGCCGGGCGGTGCCGAATGGATGCTGCCGTAGATCAGCATCAGCGTCGGAAACAGCGTCAGGAAGCACAGCAGCAGGATCAGGCACGCGAGCGACAGCCGGCGCAGCAGGTCCGGCCGCCCGACCCGTGGCGGCAGCGTTCCGGTCGAAACCGGCGCTGCGTCGAACGTCGCGCTCAACCGCTCATCCTTTTGCGTTGCATCATGCCCGTGCGGGCGCGCCGGATCCGACCGCCGGAGCCGCGGGCGAATCATAGACCGCGGCCGCCGTTCCACGTCATCGATTCCGACGACATCGACCCGGCTCGCCGTTCCTAGAATCGCGCAACAGCGGAAACGGCAACAACGGAAACGGAGACGACGATGCGGAATCGATGGATCGCGGCACTGGCAGCGGTCGGCCTGAGCCTGACGGCCCCGGTGCTGGCGCAGAGCCCGAATCAGTCGGGCGACTGGGATCAGGTCATCGCGGCGGCCAAGCGCGAAGGTACGGTCGTCGTCTACAGCGGCTCGGTCGGCGTGCCGGACAACGTCGCGGTGATGAAGGCGTTCGAGGCGAAGTACGGCATCAAGGTCGAGCTGCTCGAGGCGCGCGCCGCCGAACTGCGCGAACGGCTGCGTACCGAGCTTTCGCTGAACCGGCCGAGCGCCGACGTCATCTACAACAGCGTCTCCATGCTCGAGGACAACCGGCGCGAGGGTTCGCTGCAGCCGTTCGGCCGGCTGCCGCTGCAGGACCGGCTGCTGCCGCAGTTCACGACCGACGGCTCGGTGCTGCCGGTGATGGTGCTGACCTACGGCCTCCTGATCAACACGCAGATGGTGCCCGAGGCCGAGGCGCCGAAAAGCTGGAAGGATCTGCTCGAGCCGAAATGGAAAGGGCGGATGCTGATGGACGATCCGCGCACACCGGGCGGTGCGAGCCTGTTCTTCACGGTCGCGCTGAACAAGCTCGGTCAGCCGTTCCTCGAGGGGCTGGCGCAGCAGCAGCCGACGATGTCGCGCGAGAACCGGCAGGCCGGCATGCGGGTCGCGCGCGGCGAGTTTCCGATCTACTTCGCGTTGTCGATGGCCGACGGCGTCAAGCTCAAGGGCCTGCCGGTCAAGGCCTACTTCCCCGAGGAAGGCGCGCCGTACCTGCTGTTCGGCCTCGGCATGGTCCGGGGCGCCGCGCATCCGAACGCGGCGCGGCTGCTGATCAACCACTTCCTCGAGCGCGAGTCGGCGCGGCCGTTCCATCTGAACGGCCGCGCGGTGACCTACCAGGCCGATCCGGGCAACCTCGACCCGTTCCTGCTGCCCTACATCAATGCCAAGCTGATGGGCACGCAGGCGCGCTCGGCCGAGCACATCGACCTGGCCAAATCGCTGTTCAAGTAGCCGACGGTCGCCGGGGCGGCAGCAACGAGTACGCGGGATCCGGAGTCAGACGATGGCGCAGGTGGTGGGGTTCGAAGACGTTCGCGACGCGCGCGTCCGCAAGACGGGCCGTTCCGGCAAGAACTACTGGCGGACCAGTTTCGTCACGCCGCAGGGCGACGACGATCCGCAGGCCTACCTGATCGAGAACTCGCCGGACATGACGATCGCGAGCCATTTCCACGACGTCGACCAGTTCCAGATCTTCGTCCGTGGCGAAGGCTCGCTCGGCCGCACCGCGGTCGCGCCGATCTCGGTCCATTTCGCGCGCGCGTTCACGACCTACGGCCCGATCGAGAGCCGCGGCGAGGGGCTCGCGTGGATGACGTTGCGGCCGCGGCGTGACCTCGGCGCCAAGATGATCGACACGCATCGCGAGACGCTCGAGCGCAACATCGCGCGCAAGCCGTGGCAGACGACGATCCCGGCGCGGTTCCCGGTGCCGGGCACGGCCTCCGGTGCCGGACGCTCGGCCGAGGTGCTGAAAGGCGACTACGGCCTGTCGGCGATCGCGTTCGTGCTGCTGCCCGGCGAGATCGCGACCGCGAGCGATCCGTCGGCGTCACCGTGCCAGTACATCCTGGTGACGCGCGGCAGCCTGATCCATGAAGGGACCGAGCGGCCGGCATTGACCGTCGTCCATGTGCCGCCGACCGACGCCGCCTTCCAGCTGCGTGCCGGCCCGCAGGGGCTCGAATGCCTGGTGCTCGACTTTCCGGATCCGGACGCGGCGAACGTCGCATCGACCGGCGCGGCTGCGGCAGCGGGCGCGAGCCTCGACGCCGGCGCGGCGGCCGACGAAGTCTGGCACTGCGCGCTGTGCGGCTTCGTCTACGACCCGGCCGAGGGTCTGCCGGCGGACGGCATCCCGGCCGGGACGCCATGGTCGGCGGTGCCCGAGGATTTCCGCTGTCCGGATTGCGCGGCGACCAAGGCCGACTTCTCGCCGCTCTGACGAGGTGGTCGCGATGGACCGTTCGACCGAATCCGTACCGCCGATCCCCGAGCCTCTGGCCCC
>JBFWQR010000301.1:0-3168 GCA_050249335.1 Lautropia sp. | reverse complement strand
TTCGACATAGCTTTCCCCAATCTTGTTTTGGCCGTACCGGCGCCCTGCCCGCCGTTCGCGCCGATCCTACCGTCTAGCCTCCCCGCTCTACAATTCATGGATGTGTCATATCCATACCCGATTGGAATAGATGGACGACAGGAAAAGCGGCGGCCCCTCACTGTGCACTGCAGAGTTGACGCTATTGGCCGAGATCGCCGACGCCGGCAGCCTCACCCTCGCTGCCCGTACCCTCGGCTCGACCCAGCCGGCTCTGAGCAAGCAACTTCGTCGGCTGGAAGAATTCCTAGGTGTGCCCCTGTTCGAAAGAGGGGTCAGGGGAGTCAGTCCAACCGAGTTCGGTGCTGCGCTGCTGCCGCGAGCCCGTACGGTTCGCGAACAGATCCGCCAGGCCCAGGAGGACGTCGCGCAACTCCGTGGGCGACGGGAAGGACGGGTCAGCATAGCGCTCGCGCACTTCGCAACGATCGCATTGCTGCCTCAGGTCATGCGATCGTTTCGTGAAGCATGGCCCCTGGTCACCATCCGCATCACGCCGCCGTCGTTCCAGCTGGCCGGGCTTCGGGAAGGCGACCCGGATTTCGCGGTGATGTCGCTGCCGGCAGGTCTGCCGGAATCCGACTATACGACCCGTCCGGTCTACGCAACGACAGTCGTTGCGGTCGTCCGGGAGGGCCACCCGCTCGCGAAAGCCCGGGCACTGGAGCAGCTTGTCGAAGCCGACTGGATCCTGCCGAGCCTCGAGAGCGCGATCGCGCGGGGGGTGAAGCGGGCTTTCGCGAAGGCGCAACTGCCGGGACCGCGCTGCCCGATCACCTGCGAGACCCTGACCGGCCTCGAAACGCTGATCGCATCGTCCGATCTGATCGGCGCCATGCCGCTGGAGGTCTACCTGCAGCGGCGAGCGGCGAGCAGGCTGCTGATGGTCCCGCTGGACCTTGCCATTGAAGGCCCCCGCGTGGTGATCTTGCGGTGGGCGGAGGCACGACCGACGCCTGCGTCGATGGCGCTCGAACAGGCTTTCGTGAAGGCAGCCGCGACGCTGGCAAAGTCCCGCTAGGAGCCTGCGGCGATCCCGCGCCTTGACCCAGGACAAGGCGCCCCGGCGCCGGCGGTGGTTTCATCATCACAGATTCCAAGGCCGAGGTGCAGGAGGTGCCGATGACCGCCGAAACCGACCCCGTCGCCGATCTGCCGCTGATCCCCGGCAGCGCCCCTGGCGTACATCCCTGGCTGCTGTGGATCGAGCTCGCCCATCAGCAGGCGGCCTTCACGGCCGACATGAGCCGGATGCTCTGGCAGGCCGGCGCCGAGCTCACCGCCGACATGATCAACCCGATGCTGGCGATGCAGCGCCGGGTCGAAACGCTGGTGCACGATCAGCAGACGACCGCGAGCGGTCTGATGCCCGTGCTCGGCGATGCGCCGGCGGCGGCCGGCTCGTCGGCCGGCTGATCCGGCCGGCTGTCGGGCCAGCTGATCGGGCTGGCTGAACCCGGGTCAGTCGGCGCGCGCCGGCACCAGCAGCACCGGCACCGGGCTGCCGCGAGCGATGCGCTCGGCGTCCGCACCCAGCGCCAGCCGGTTGAAGCCCTTGCGGCCGTGAGTGCCGGCGACGATCAGGCCGGCCGACCACCGGCGGGCCTCGCCGATGATCTGATCGGCCAGCGCCCCGTCGAACGGGTCGAGCGCCGCGACCTCGGTCTCGATGCCGGCCGCGATCGCCCGATCGCCGGCCGCCTGCAGCGCCGCGACGCGCGCCTCGCGCGAAGGCGGATGGATGTCCAGCACCTGCACGAGGCGGAGCCGGGCATGATGCACCCCGGCGAGCGCGATCGCCTCGTCGAGGCCGCGCTGGGCGGTCTCGCTGCCGTCGAACGGAACCAGGATCCGGGTATACATGGTCGAGCGCTCCGGGTCGCTCCGGATTGTGGCATGACTGCGCGCGCTGCCGCCGCCGGCGATCGTCAATAACCGATCCCGCGAGCCATCAGCGCCGCCGCCACCGGGATCAGCGCCAGCAGCATCAGTTCGGCATGGACCCAGCGGCGCATCGCCGCGGTCCGGGCGCCGTCGATGACGCCGCCGCCGGCGCCGAGCTCCTTGCGCCAGCGGATGAAGGCGACGGTCGGCCGGATCGACAACAGGCCGATCGATACGAACAGGCCGATCTTGACCCAGAACACCGGGTTGCCGCCGTAGAACGACCAGCCCTTGGCGCCGAGGAACGCGCGCGCGAAGCCGGCGACCAGCACCAGTCCGGCGAGCGCGCCGTAGGCGCCGTCGATCTTCGCGAGCCGCGCGACGCCGGCGCGATCGAGGCTGCCGCGACAGCTCGCGAGCTCGACACCGAGCACCGCGACCATGCCGAGCACGGCCCACCAGTGGGCCATCGAGAGGAAGGCGTCCATCGTCAACGGCGCCCGCGTGATTTCATTTCAGTTTTCCACCGCGCTGCGCGCCACCCGCGTCGCATGAAACAGGTCAAGCCAAGCAGTCGCCGCGGATCCGGCTTTGCCGGTCCGCTGGAGGCGCCCCCTTTTCAAAGGGGGTAGGGCCGCAGGCCCAAGGGGGATTGATTTCACTTTAGCTCCTGCGCTTGCGCCCGCCGAGCCGCCGGGAATTGGCGACGGCGCGGCGATGGACGGGCGCCAGGCCGGCGCTGGCGATGCCGGTCATCGCACGCTGCAGCCGGCCGAGATCTCCCGGCCTCGATACGTGCTGAGCGAATCCGGCCCAGGGCAGCCACTGCGTGGTCAGCCACGGCGAAGACAGCCACGGCATGGTCATCCACGACTGCAGCCAGCGCTGCTGCTGGCGCCAGGCCTCCCAGACCATCGCGCCCCAGGATTCGTGGAACGCCTGGACCTTCTCGGCGCCCATCCGGACCATTTCCTGCCGATCGCGCGCGCCCGGCGCGGCACCGGCCAGCGCGATCCGCGAGAGACGGTGCGCGACCACCTGCGGCGCGGCCAGCGCCAGCTCCGCGGTCTGACGCGTCAACCGGTTGCCGCCGTGACGCCGAGTGCCGCTGCGACGTTTCATCATCGGATCTGCCCTCCGTCGCCGCGCGACCCGATGTCGCCGGACGTCATCGTGTGTTGCCGGACGTCATTGTGGCATCGACCCCGGGCGGGTGCACGGCAGCAGGACCGTGCCCTCCGAGAC
>JBFWQR010000300.1:0-3181 GCA_050249335.1 Lautropia sp. | reverse complement strand
GTGTAGACATGCACCATCAGCGACACGAAGGTCACGACGATCATCATCATCGCGGTCAGGCTGTCGATCAGGAAGCCGACCTCGAACTTCAGGTCGCCGATCACCGACCAGCTATACAGCGTGCCGTTGAAGGTGTTGCCGGCGATCACGTCCTTCAGGATCACCAGCGACGCGAGCAGCGAGATCAGCACGCCGAGGATCGTCACCCAGTGCGTCAGGGTCCGGCCGATCCGGCGGCCGAACAACCCGGCGATGACGGCGCCGGCGAGCGGCGCGAACGGTACCAGCAGGTAGGCGGTCTTCATGTCAGTGGCGCCCGGCCGCCCGAAGGTCCGGGGCATGCCCCGGACGAGACGCCCCCTCGGGGGCAGCGAGCGTGGGAGTCGTTTTCATCTAGCCTTTCAGACTGTCGAGTTCCTCGACATTGACTGTATCGAGGTTGCGGAACAGTGCGACCAGGATCGCCAGCCCGATCGCCGACTCGGCCGCCGCCACCGTGAGGATGAAGAACACGAAGATCTGGCCGGCGGCGTCGCCGAGGAAATGCGAGAACGCGACGAAGTTCATGTTGACCGCGAGCAGCATCAGCTCGATCGACATCAGGATCACGATCAGGTTGCGGCGGTTCAGGAAGATGCCGACGACGCCGATCGCGAACAGCACCGCGCCGAGCGTCAGGTAGTGGGCCAGGCCCAGCGTCAGGTCGAGTGTCATGTCAGTGGCGCCCGGCCGGCCGAAGGTCCGGGGCATGCCCCGGACGAGCAGCCCCCTCGGGGGAGGAGCCGGACACGATCAGTCCCTGCGGACTGATCGTGCCTGCGCAGCGGCCCCGGACTCCGGCCGGGGCCAGCAGCGAGCGTGGGGGCAGTTTCATTGTTCGCTCACGATTTGTCGGCCGGCGGATTGGCGGGGGCCTCCGGTGCAGCAGCAGCAGCAGCGGCCGCCGCCGCGGCGCGCTCGCGCCCGGTCGGCAGCCGGACCAGCCGCAGCCGGTCGGCCGCCTGCACCTTGACCTGCAGGCCCGGCGTCTGACCCTTGACGTCCTTGCGCCGGCGCAGCGTCAATGCGATCGCCGCGACCATCGCGACCAGCAGGATCATGCCGGCGATCTCGAGCGGATAGACGTAATCGGTATAGAGCAGATGACCGAGCGCCTCGGTGTTGCTGTAGTTCTCGGGCGGCAGCGGCGCGTCGGCCGACTTGACCGGCCCGAACTGCACCCATAGCACCAGCGACAGCTCGATCACGATCGCCGCGGCGACGAACAGCGCGACCGGCAGCGTCCGCCAGAAGCCGTGCCGGACCTGGTCCATGTTGATGTCGAGCATCATCACGACGAACAGGAACAGCACCATCACCGCGCCGACGTAGACCAGCACCAGCACGATCGCCAGGAACTCGGCCTCGAGCAGCAGCCAGATCGCCGCCGCCGAGACGAATGTCAGCACCAGGAACAGCGCGCTGTGCACCGGGTTGCGCGCCGAGACGACGCGCGACGCGGCGAACACCGTGATCAGCGCGAACAGGTAGAAGAATCCGGTCTTCGCGTCCAAGGTCGTTCCGGCTCAGCGGTAGCGGGCGTCGGCTTCACGCGCCGCCGCGATCTCTTTCTCGTAGCGATCGCCGACCGCGAGCAGCATGTCCTTGGTGAAGTACAGGTCGCCGCGCTTCTCGCCGTGGTATTCGAGCACATGGGTCTCGACGATCGAATCGACCGGACAGGACTCTTCGCAGAAGCCGCAGAAGATGCACTTGGTCAGGTCGATGTCGTAACGCGTGGTGCGCCGCGAGCCGTCGGCGCGGACATCGGATTCGATCGTGATCGCCAGCGCCGGGCAGACCGCCTCGCAGAGCTTGCAGGCGATGCAGCGCTCCTCGCCGTTCGGATAGCGGCGCAGCGCGTGCAGGCCGCGGAAACGCGGCGACAGCGGCGTCTTCTCTTCCGGGAACTGCACCGTGATCTTGCGCGAGAACATGTACTTGCCGGTCAGGCGCATGCCTTTCAGCAGCTCGAGCAGCATGAAGGTCGAAAAAAAATCCTTGATCGCTTGCATGTCAGTTCGTTCCTGCCGGGCCTTCATCCCTTCCAGATGCTGAACGGCGTCTGCATCCAGACGGCGACCACCAGCAACCAGACCAGCGTCACCGGAATGAAGATCTTCCAGCCGAGCCGCATGATCTGGTCGTAGCGATAGCGCGGGAAGCTGGCGCGGAACCAGATGAAGCAGCTGACCAGCACGAAGGTCTTGGCGAACAGCCAGAACCAATCCCACAGCCACTGCGGCCCGATCTCGAGCCCGAGCGTGAAGAACGGCTGCCAGCCGCCGAAGAACATGGTCGCGGCCAGCGCCGAGATCAGGATCATGTTCGCGTACTCGGCGAGGAAGAACACCGCGAACGACATCCCGGAATATTCGACCATATGGCCGGCGACGATCTCCGACTCGCCCTCGACGACGTCGAACGGATGGCGGTTGGTCTCGGCGACGCCGGAGATGAAATAGACGACCAGGATCGGCAGCAGCGGCAGCCAGTTCCACGACAGGAAGTTCAGCCCGCGTTCGGCGAACCAGCCGCGGCCCTGACCGTTGACGATCTCGGTGACGTTCATGCTGCCCGAGACCATCAGCACCACGACCAGGCAGAAGCCGATCGCGAGCTCGTAGGAAACCATCTGCGCCGATGCGCGCAGCGCGCCGAGGAACGCGTATTTCGAGTTCGACGCCCAGCCGGCGAGGATCACGCCGTAGACCTCGAGCGAGGTCAGCGCCATCAGCAGCAGCAGGCCGGCGTTGATGTTGGCGAGCGCGCGGTCCGGGCCGAACGGGATCACTACCCAGGCCGCGAGCGACGGCATGATCGTCATCACCGGCGCCAGCACGAACAGCAGGCGGCTCGCCTGGGTCGGAAGGATGATCTCCTTCGTCATCAGCTTGAACGCATCGGCGAGCGGCTGCAGCAGGCCGAACGGCCCGACCCGGTTCGGGCCGAGCCGCAGATGCATGAAGCCGATCAGCCGGCGCTCCCAGAGCGTCAGGTAGGCGACGCAGGCCATCAGCGGCGCGACCACCGCGACGATCTTGATCAGGTTCCACACCACCGGCCAGGCGCCGCCGAGCAGCGATTCGCCGGTGGCGCCGATCGTCTCGTTCAAGCTCATGTTGCCCCCTCGGCCCTGCGG
>JBFWQR010000299.1:0-3235 GCA_050249335.1 Lautropia sp. | reverse complement strand
GCCAACCGCGGCATCACCGCGCACGGCATCGAATACAACCCGGACATGGTCGAACTGGCGAAGCGCAACGCCGCGGCCGCCGGCGTCGCCGCGCGCGCCACCTTCGCCAAGGCCGACCTGTTCGAGTCCGACTTCTCCAAGGCGCAGGTCATCACCATGTTCCTGCTGCCGTCGATCAACGAGAAGCTGCGGCCGAAGATCCTCGATCTGAAGCCGGGCACGCGGATCGTCTCGAACTCGTTCCGGATGGGGGAGTGGGAGCCGGACCAGACGGTGACGATCGACAACTGCACCAGCTGGTGCACTGCTTACCTGTGGATCGTTCCAGCCAAGGTCAGCGGCGCATGGCGAGTCGGCCAGCAGGAACTGAAGCTGACACAGACGTTCCAGATGCTGACCGGCACGCTCGGCTCGACGCCGATTTCGGCTGCGAAGGTCGACGGCAACAACGTCACCTTCACCGCCGGCGGCGTCCGCTACCGCGGCACCGTCGACGGCGCGTCGATCAAGGGCACGACCAGCGGTTCGTCGAAAGGAAACTGGTCGGCTGCCAAGATCTGAGAGCGCCCCACCGGTCTCTGGCCGGTGGCAGGCCCGGCGTTTCCTCGAGAGCAGCGCTTGCCGAGAATGCCTTGGTAATGTATCGCCATGGCAATCGCTCAATCCAAGCTGACCGCCCAGGAGCAGGTCTCGATTCCGGCCGAGGTGCGAAAGAGGCTCGGCGTCGGGCCTGGTTCCGTCCTTGAATGGGATGAACGGCGGTCAGTCAGGCTGCCCTGGCGCCGCCGCCTGCTCCCCGCCGCTTCAGGAAGCGCCAGACCCACGGCGCAATCATCAGCAATGCCGTGAGGGCGAGGAAACTCGCCGAGATCGGGTGCCGGAAGAATACCGTCGCGTCGCCTTCGCTGATCGCGAGCGCGCGGCGCAGCTGCGTCTCCGCCATCGGGCCGAGGATCAGGCCGATCACCGCCGGCGCGGTCGGGAAGCCGAAGCGCCGCATGGCGAAGCCCAGCAGCCCGAACAGCGTCAGGATCAGCAGATCGGTGATCGACTGGTGCAGGCTGTAAGCACCGAGCGACGCGAAGATCAGGATGCCGCCGTAGAGTTGCGGCTTCGGAATCTCCAGCACCTTGACCCACAGGCCGATCAGCGGCAGATTCAGCAGCAGCAGCAGCACGTTGCCGACATAGAGGCTCGCGATCAGCGCCCAGACCAGGTCGGCCTGGCTGACGAACAGCAGCGGGCCGGGCTGGATGCCGTAGTTCTGGAACGCGGCAAGCAGGATCGCCGCGGTCGCCGAAGTCGGAATGCCGAGCGTCAGGAGCGGCACCAGCACGCCGGCCGAGGCTGCATTGTTCGCCGCCTCCGGCCCGGCGACGCCCTCGATCGCGCCGTTGCCGAATTCCTCGGGATGCTTCGACAGCTTCTTCTCGAGCGCGTACGACAGGAACGTCGGGACCTCGGCGCCGCCGGCCGGGATCGTGCCGAACGGGAAGCCGATCGCGGTGGCGCGCAGCCACGCCGGCCACGAGCGGCGCCAGTCGCTCGCCGACATCATCACCGAGCCCTTCAGCGCTTCGAGCGTCTCGGTGAGCCGGCTCTGATAGGCGGCCGTGTAGAGTGCCTCGCCGATCGCGAACAGGCCGACCGCCATCACGACGACGTCGATGCCGTCCTGCAGCTCCGGGACGCCGAGCGCGAACCGCATCTGGCCGGTCTGCGTGTCGATGCCGATCACGCCGAACAGCAGCCCGACGAACAGGCTGGTCAGGCCGCGGACCGTCGATGTGCCGAGTACCGCGGCGACGGTAACGAACGCGAACAGCATCAGCGCGAAATACTCGGTCGGACCGAACGCGATCGCGACCTCGACGACCATCGGCGCGAGCAGCGTCAGCAGCACGGTCGCGATCGTGCCGGCGACGAACGAGCCGATCGCCGCGGTCGCCAGCGCCGGACCGGCGCGGCCGGCCTTGGCCATCTTGTTGCCTTCGAGCGCGGTCGCGAGCGACGCGGATTCGCCGGGCGTGTTCAGCAGGATCGTCGTCGTCGAGCCGCCGTACATCGCGCCGTAGTAGATGCCGGCGAACATGATCAGCGCGCCGGTCGGGTCGAGCTTGGCGGTCAAGGGCAGCAGCATCGCGACCGTCAACGCCGGGCCGACGCCGGGCAGCACGCCGATCGCGGTGCCGAGCGTGACGCCGATCAACCCCCAGAGCAGGTTCAACGGCGCCAGCGCCAGCCCGAAGCCATGCAGCAGTGAGGAGAAGGTTTCGGCCAAAGCGGGCTCCCGGGCGCGACGACGGTTGGCGGCTGGTCAGGCTCTCAGAGTCCGGCGGTCCCGAGGATCGGCAGCAGGACTCCGGCGGGCAGGTTGACGTTCAGGAAGCGGACGAAGAACAGGAACACCGCGAGGCCGATCGCCAGCCCGATGATCAGGTCGCGCAACCAGCGGCGACTGCCGAAGCCGCGTGCGACGCAGGTGAAGACGGCGCCGGATGCGATCACGAAGCCGCCGATATCCATCAGCAGCATCTGCGCGACCATGCCGCCGAGCACCCAGAAGAACGCGCCGGGCAGGAACGGATGCTCGCTGCGCTCGGCCGCTTCATCCGGTTCGGCGTTGCGCCAGCCATCCGCGGTCAGCGCGTCGTGCAGCAGCCAGGCCCCGAGCACCGTGAGGCCGATGCCGACGATCATCGGCATCATCTCCGGCCCGATCAGCGAATAGTTCTGCCCGCCGGCCAGTGCCCGGCCGGCGAAGAACACGATGATTCCGAGCGCGAGCACCCCGATCGAGATCGCGATCTCGGCCGGGCTGCGGCGCCGTGACGCGCTGGCAGCCATCGGCGGGCCCGGTCAGGTCTTCTTGATCAGGCCGAGCGAGTCGAGGATGCCGCCGATCCGCTTGATGTCTTCGTTGACGAAGGCGCTGTACTCGTCGCCGCCGAGGAACCACGGCGTCCAGCCGTACTTGTCGAGCGTCTGTTTCCAGGACGGCGTCTCGGTCGCGGCCTTGACCGCCTTGACCAGATTGTCGCGCTGGGCGGCGCTGATGCCGGGGCCGCCGAAGCAGCCGCGCCAGTTGCCCATCACGACGTCGACGCCCTGGGACTTCATCGTCGGGATGCCGTCGATCGGCTCGTCCGACGAGATCGCGAGTGCGCGCATCCGCTTGCCCTTGATCTGCTCGGCGAACTCACCGAGGCCCGAGACGCCGGCAGTGACGTGGCCG
>JBFWQR010000298.1:0-3277 GCA_050249335.1 Lautropia sp. | reverse complement strand
GCTGCCGGCGGCCGACGTCGCGGCGGCGCGGCGCGAGGTGTTCGAGCGGTTGGTCGCCGTCGACGAGATCGCGCTGCCGGCCGACGCCGGCATCGCGACCGGCCGCAGCCGGCGCGCCGAGCTCGAGCCGGACCGCGGCCGCTTCTGGCAGTCGGTGTCCGAAGGGCCGCGGCTGCGGCAGCTGACCCACGGCGACACGATGGTCCGGATCCTGTCGGCGGTGTTCGGCGAGCCGGCGCGCGCTCAGGACTACCTGTTCCTGCGTGCCGGTGCGCTCGGCCGGGCCACCGGCCTGCATTTCGACTATCCGTTCTTTACCCGGCTGCACGACCGCGTCTGTACCGTCTGGACGCCGATCGGCGACGTGCCGGTCGAGGACGGGCCGCTGGTCGTCGTCGAAGGGTCGCACCGGTACCGCGACCTGATCGAGCCGATGATCGGCTTCGATGTCGCGACCGATTCGTCGCGCAAGGCCGACCTCGGCACCGACGCGATCGCGTTCGCACGGGCGCGGGGCACGCGGCTGCTGACCCGCAACTTCGCTGCCGGCGACGTCGCGATCTTCGGCATGTACACGGCGCACGGCTCGCTGGACAACCACTCGGCGATCGGCCGGGTCCGGCTTTCCACCGATCTGCGCTGGCAGCCGGCCGCGCTGCCGATCGACGAGCGCTACTTCGGCCCGCATCCGGCCGGGACCACCGGCGCCGGCTATGCCGAGCTCAACGGCGCGAAGCCGCTGACGCAGGAATGGCACGTGCGGTGAGGCTCGCGCACCATCTCGCTCGATTGCCTCGTCATGCGGCTGCCGTGATACCCGCCGTGTGTACCAGTCGCGAGCGCGCGGGCCATGATCTCAGGGCTCGATCCCGAGCTCCCGGCACAGTCGTTCGAGCCGCGCGTCGAGCCGCGCGACCTCGGCTTCGAGCCGTTCAAGCCGCATGGCCGAGGTGTCCGTCCCGGCCGGCGGCGCCGCATCGGCCGCGCCGTCCGACGGCATTGCGGCGGCAGCGGCGGCGGTGACCGAGGCGGCAACCGGAGCGGCAATCGGCGCGGCAATCGGGGCGACAACCGGCCCGCACAGCAGATGCGCCCAGCGGGCTTCGCGGGTGCCGGGCTGGCGGGCGAGCAGCACGACCAGTGCGCCGGCGGGGCGCTCGGCGAGTTCCTGCAGGAAGGCTTCGACCGACGAGCCGTCGGCGAAGCGATGCAGCCGCTCGGCGTTGGCGCGCAGCTCGGCGGCGGTCTGCGGTCCGCGCAGCACCAGCGTCATCAGCAGCGCGACCGACGCCGACGGCAGCTCGAGCACGCGCTTGGCGTTCTGCGCATAGCGCATCACCCGGCCGCCGCTCGATTCGATGACCAGCGACCGCCGGCGCAGGCCGTCGAGCGCGTCCTGAACCTGGGCCTCGGTCGCCGACATGATCGGCTCGCGGCTGGTCTTCTGATTGCAGCCGGCGGTCAGCGCGTTCAACGTCAGCGGGTAGGTGTCCGGGACGGTCTGTTCCTTTTCGACCAGCACGCCGAGCACGCGGGCTTCGAGCGGGGTCAGGGTCGGAGTCGTCATCTGCGGCCTCGACGGCCCTGGCTGATCGACTGCGACGGCAGGCAGATCACGTTCGGGCCAGGTGTCGGCGCCATCGCGCAAGAGACCGGCGTGAAGGTCGGCAGGGTATCGGGAGTCGGCATGGCGTCGGTGGCTGTTGCTTGGTGTCGCGTCGCGCCACAGCGGCACGGCGGCGGCACCGAAGTATCCCATGTGCCCGATCGGTCCGATGCCGGCGCGGTGGCCGGCTGCAGCGCCGGCATCGCGAGCAGCGTGCCGGTAAACGGCTATTGCAGATGCTCGATCCTGGTGTCGACGCCCATCGCGTCGCGGATCGGCCGGATCGCGTGATACGACGCCGTCAGCGGACGCCGTCAGCGCCGGTACGTACAGCCACATGCCCAGCCGAGGCCGACGATTCACCCGGGCGCAGCGTCAGCCCGGGTGAGCCGGTCAAAGGGCATCGATGAACGATTCCATCCGCCGGCGCAGATCGGCGTCGGGCAGCCGGCCGGTCGCGGCGGCGAGGTTGTCGGCGACGTACTCGGGCCGTGCCATGCCCGGGATCACGCAGGTGACCGCAGGATGGCCGATCAGGTACTTCAGGAAGAACTGCGCCCAGCTCCTGCAGTCGAACTCGCCGGCCCAGTCCGGCAGCGGCTTGCCGCGGGTCGCTTCGAACAGCCGGCCGCGGCCGAACGGCAGGTTGATCATCACCGCCATTTCGCGCTCAACGGCCAGCGGCAGCAGGCGTTCGGCCGCGCCGCGGTTGTCGAGCGCATAGTCGACCTGGATGAAATCGAGCCGCTCGCGCCGCATCATCGCTTCGAAATCGCGATATTGCCGGTCGTTCGACGTGGTTGCGCCGACGTAGCGGATCAGCTGTGCCTCGCGCAGGTCCCGCAGCATCGGCAGCTGGGTCGGGACATCCTGCAGGTTGTGGACCGAGATCAGGTCGATCCGATGCGGCCGCAGCCGGCGGAACGAGTCTTCCACCTGGGCGATGCCGGCCTCGCGCCCGGTGGCGCCGACCTTGGTCGACAGGAACAGCCGGTCGCGCGACTCGATCCGGGCGATCAGCTTGCCGATGATCGCCTCGGCATTGCCATACGAAGGCGCGGTATCGATCAGCAGGCCGCCGAACTCGGCGAACTTCTCGATGGTGGCGCGCAGCGGCGCCAGGGCGTCCTCGTGGTCGGCACGTTCGTAGCGACGGGCGGTGCCGAGGCCGACCGCCGGCAGCATCTCGCCGGAGGCCGGGATCGGCCGGCGGATCAACGCGTCGGCCGACAGCGCCGGCACGGGGCTGCCGGCCCCGGCCATCGTCGCGGCGGTCACGGTCACGAACTCGCGGCGGGAAACAGTCATCGGCGGATCGTCCTGTACCCCTACGTCCTGCGCCCTCTATTCTGCCACCGCTTCGGTGGCAGCCGCCATCGCCGGCCGTCGCCGGGGGGATTCCCGCGCTACCGCGGCAGGCAGTCCGCCAGCCGGCGGACACCGGCGTCGATCCGGTCGGCCGGTATCGACGAGTAGCCGAGCCGGAACCAGTCGAGCGGCGGCCGGCGGGCCGCGTAGAACGGCTCGCCGCTGTCGAACACCACGCCGGCGGCCAGCGCGCGCTGCCGCACCGCGCGCATGTCGATCCGGTCGGGCGCGCGCAGCCACAGCGCCGAGCCGCCGCCCGGCGGCTCGAATCGGATCCCGCGCAGGTGGCGGCGCACCGCGTCG
>JBFWQR010000297.1:0-3280 GCA_050249335.1 Lautropia sp. | reverse complement strand
CTAGCATCGCCTGTCAGTTCAAGTATCAGCCAGTACACGCCAACGATCCTGCCCTGCCGCATTGAGCAGATCACGACACAAGGCCCCGGCCTCGCCGGGGCGAGGACTCACTCCGCGAACCCACCGCCATCAAATGTGATCGACATGGCGAAGCTCGTCCTGATCATTCTTTCTTCCGGTCTGGCCGCCCAATGGCTCGCCTGGCGCATCAACCTGCCAGCGATCGTGCTGCTGATCGCGAGCGGCATCCTGCTTGGCCCTGTCACCGGCGTGATCCAGCCATCGACCTCGCCCGAAGACTTCAACTCGCTGATCGGGCTCGGCGTTGCGATCATCCTGTTCGAAGGCGGCATGGACCTGAAGATCGGCGAACTGCGACACACTCGTCGCGGCGTCGGCCGGCTGGTCATAGTCGCACCGCCGTTGGCCTGAATACTGGGTTCCGCCTCGGCTCACTACATCGGCGGATTGAGTTGGCCGGTCGCCATCGTCCTCGGGGCGATTCTGGTGGTCACCGGACCAACCGTTGTCCTGCCGCTGCTGCGTCAGACGCGGCTCAACCGGGAGTCCGCGTCATTGCTCAAATGGGAAGGTATCGTCAACGACCCGATGGGCGTACTGCTGGCCGTGCTGAGCTTCCAGTACTTCACCAGCGAAGGCAGCACCATCTCGGCGACCCTCAAGGACCTGGGCATCGCGCTCGCAGTCGGCGGCGGAATCGGTGGCGTCGGCGGATGGCTGACCGGATGGCTGTACAGGCGGGGCGCCGTACCTGTCCACCTGAAGGCACCGATCCTGATCGTGCTGGTTCTGGTTCTCTACTGGGTATCGAACCTGGTCCAGCATGAGGCGGGCCTACTGTCGGTCACCGTGATGGGCATGGTCATCGGCAACATGAAGTTGGTCGAGCGTGAAGCTCTGCAACGCTTCAAGGAGAATCTGACGGTCGTACTGGTATCGGTCCTGTTCGTCGTGATTCCCGCCCAGCTCGGGCCGCAGCACTTGGCGCTGCTCGACCCGAGGGCGGTGCTGTTCGTATTGGCGCTGCTCTTCATCGTGCGCCCAGTGACGGTTCAGGCAGCGACTGCAGGCGCGCCGGTGCGCCGCGAAGACAAGCTGATGCTTTCCTGGATCGCGCCACGCGGCATTGTCGCGGCGGCAACCGCTGGCCTGTTCGGACCGGCGCTGATGCAGGCTGGCTACCCGGACGCCGAACGGCTGTTGCCGATCGTCTTTCTGGTCATCATCGTCACCGTGGTCGCCCACGGCCTGAGCATCGGGCCGCTGGCCCGCAAACTGAAGCTCGCCGCGGAGGACAGCAACGGGCTCCTGATCGTCGGGGCCTCCAGGTTCTCGCTCGAGCTCGCGCAGATGCTGCGCCGGCTTCAGCAGCAGGTGCGCATCACCGATGGCGTCTGGGCCCACTTGAAGGACGCACGGATGGCCGGTGTACCGATTCACTATGGCGAGATCCTGTCCGCCGAAAGCGACCACACGCTGGACGTCCAGGACCTGAGTCACTTGCTGAGCGCTACCGAGAACGACTTCTACAATGCACTGGTCTGCAAAGCCAAGGGCCGGCAGTTCGGCCACCACAAGGCCTTCCAACTGGCGGCCCACAGCGCGGCAGACCAGGAATTCAAGCGAATGTCGATCGACATGCGCGGCTATTTCGCCTTCGGCCCGAGCGCCAGCTTTGCACTGCTGCACAGCCGGCTGGCCGAGGGTTGGACGATTCAGAGCACCGGGATCAGCAAGAGCCACGACTGGGAGGCGTTGAAGACCCGATTGGACGAGGCCGCCCCTGACTGGCTTCTGCTGGGCGGAATTACGCCGAAGGGTGCATTCCGGCTGTACTCGAAGGAGCAGCGTTTTCGCCTGGAACCGAATTGGACGGCGATCTACTTCGCGCCGCCGACGATTCGAGCCCCGAAATCGAACAGTAGCAAGTCGTCCGAAAGCGACGAGGCCGGTCCGGGCGGCGGCCTCGACGGAGCAACCTGACACCCCGCGCTCGAAGCGCCTCCAGGTGCCCGAAGGGCGCCCGACGCACTCAGTGCGCCGCGAAGCGTACGAAGCCGGCGAGGAACTCCGCGAGGCGGTCCCGGGTTCCTCGATCCGTCAGCGCTCCGTCCGGCCCCATGAGGGTATTGGCGCGCGAGACCAGCAGCCTGCCGCCGAACCAGGGACGCGTCCCGAGCGTGCGCAGCACGGGAAGCCACGCATCCTGCGACAGGATGGTGCCGAATCCGCCGGGGGAGGCGCCGATCACCGCGACCGGCTTTCCGCCGAAGTGCCGCGGGATGTCCGCCGAAGGACGGCTCATCCAGTCGATGGCGTTCTTGAAAACGCCCGGGATCGAGTTGTTGTACTCCGGCGTGACCAGCAGCAGGCCGTCGGCGGCCAGCAGCTTCGCCTTCAGGGCGGCCACGGCCGGAGGGATGCCGGTCGCCGCCTCGACGTCGGCATCGTAGAGCGGAATGCCGTGGATTCCGTTGACATCCAGCGTCGCCGAGTCGGGCATGAGCTCGGCTGCCGCACGCAGCAGCGAGGCGTTCAGCGAGCCCTTGCCGAGGCTGCCGGAAATTCCCAGGATGGTGGTCATGATGTCTCGGGCTCACTCGCGACCGAACTCGGCAGCGCCCTCCGCACCCTGCCATAGCGTCGGCGGGTAGAAGCCGACGAACTCGTCGTGGATACGGCGATAGGGAAGATCCGCCCAGACGCCGTGATCCCGCAGGTAGGTCATCTGGCGCGTCCCCTCCTCGTTGAACTGCTGCAGCACGGCGTCGGCCGTCCCGTCGAACTCGGTCGCCGGCACGCGCATGCGTCGGCACAACTCCGCATTGAAGGCCGGCACGGCCTTCACCCAGCGACCGTCCACATGGAGCGCTGCCCAGCCATGATGCACGAAGACGTCGCGGCCACCCATCATCGCCATGAGCCGCGGCGAGGTGAAATGGTTCACCACGTCCGACAGGCCGATCGCTGCCGGGATGCCCACGCAGCGCGCCGCCGCGACGAGCAGCACCGCCTTCGGGATGCAGAACGCGTGCCCCTCGGCCAGGACCGTGCTCGCCCGGAACCGGGCCGGCTGGAGTCTCACGTTGTACGGATCGTAGCGGATCGCATCGCGCACCGCGTAGAAGAGCCGGACCGCCCGGTCCCGCTGCGAGGCGGCGCCGACGATGGCATCGCGCGCGAAACGCTCCACCCCGGCGGTCCGGTAGTCGAAGAACTCGGTGGCCTCGAGATAAAGCGACCCGGGTTCGGGCCAGCC
>JBFWQR010000296.1:0-3299 GCA_050249335.1 Lautropia sp. | reverse complement strand
CCGCCGCGCCGCCCAGCCCGCCCGTCGCGCCAACGCGAACGTGGCAGAACCCGAATTCATGGAGAACAGTCGATGAAAGCACTGTTGGATCTGTTCAAGCAGGTCGAGGAAGACGAGCACTTCGACGCGATCAAGATCGGTCTTGCTTCGCCCGAGAAGATCCGCTCCTGGTCGTTCGGCGAGGTCAAGAAGCCGGAGACGATCAACTACCGGACCTTCAAGCCCGAGCGCGACGGCCTGTTCTGCGCCAAGATCTTCGGGCCGATCAAGGACTACGAGTGCCTGTGCGGCAAGTACAAGCGGCTCAAGCATCGCGGCGTGATCTGCGAGAAGTGCGGCGTCGAGGTGACGCTGGCCAAGGTCCGCCGCGAGCGGATGGGGCATATCGAGCTGGCCAGCCCGACCGCGCACATCTGGTTCCTGAAGTCGCTGCCGTCGCGGCTGGGCATGGTGCTCGACATGACGCTGCGCGACATCGAGCGGGTGCTGTACTTCGAGGCGTACGTCGTCGTCGAGCCCGGCATGACGCCGCTCAAGCGCAACCAGCTGCTGACCGAGGACGATTTCCTCGCCAAGAGCGACGAGTACGGTGACGAGTTCGAGGCGTCGATGGGCGCCGAGGGCATCCGCCACCTGCTGAAGTCGATCAACGTCGATCGCGTCGTCGAGCAACTGCGCGACGAGCTGCAGGTCACGACCAGCGAAGCCAAGATCAAGAAGATCGCCAAGCGGCTGAAGGTGCTGGAGGGCTTCCAGCGTTCCGGCATCAAGCCGGAGTGGATGGTGATGGAAGTGCTGCCGGTGCTGCCGCCGGAGCTGCGTCCGCTGGTCCCGCTCGACGGCGGCCGGTTCGCGACCTCGGACCTGAACGATCTCTATCGCCGCGTGATCAACCGGAACAACCGGCTGAAGCGGCTGCTGGAGCTGAAGGCGCCGGAGATCATCGTCCGCAACGAGAAGCGGATGCTGCAGGAGTCGGTCGACTCGCTGCTCGACAACGGCCGCCGCGGCAAGGCGATGACCGGCGCCAACAAGCGCGCGCTGAAGTCGCTCGCCGACATGATCAAGGGCAAGGGCGGCCGGTTCCGGCAGAACCTGCTCGGCAAGCGGGTGGACTACTCGGGCCGCTCGGTGATCGTGGTCGGCCCGCAGCTGAAGCTGCACCAGTGCGGCCTGCCGAAGCTGATGGCCCTGGAGCTTTTCAAACCTTTCATCTTCAACAAGCTCGAGACGATGGGGGTCGCGACCACCATCAAGCAGGCCAAGAAGTTCGTCGAGAACCAGGAGCCGATCGTCTGGGACATCCTCGAAGAGGTGATCCGCGAGCACCCGGTGATGCTGAACCGGGCGCCGACGCTGCACCGGATGGGCATCCAGGCGTTCGAACCGGTGCTGATCGAGGGCAAGGCGATCCAGCTGCATCCGCTGGTCTGCGCCGCGTTCAACGCCGACTTCGACGGCGACCAGATGGCGGTGCACGTGCCGCTGTCGCTCGAAGCGCAGCTGGAAGCGCGGTCGCTGATGCTGGCGTCGAACAACGTGCTGCTGCCTTCCAACGGCGAGCCGTCGATCGTGCCGTCGCAGGACATCGTGCTCGGCCTCTACTACACGACCCGCGAGAAGATCAACGGCAAGGGCGAGGGCATGGTCTTCGCCGACGTCAAGGAAGTCCAGCGCGCCTACGACAACAAGGAAGTCGAGCTGGCGACCCGGATCTCGGTGCGGCTGGTCGAGTACCGGAAGGACCCGGCCAACGACGGCGAGTTCATCCCGAGCCGCAAGCGCTTCGAGACGACGGTCGGCCGCGCGCTGCTGTCGGAGATCCTGCCGAAGGGTCTGCCGTTCGATCTGATGAACAAGGCGCTGAAGAAGAAGGAGATCTCGCGGCTGATCAACGCATCGTTCCGCCGTTGCGGGCTGCGCGCGACGGTCATCTTCGCCGACCAGCTGATGCAGAACGGCTTCCGGCTCGCGACCCGCGGCGGCATCTCGATCGCGATCGACGACATGCTGGTGCCGCCGGCCAAGCCGGGCATCCTGGCCGAGGCCGAGCGCGAGGTCAAGGAGATCGAGCAGCAGTACACCTCGGGTCTGGTGACCCAGGGCGAGCGCTACAACAAGGTGGTCGACATCTGGTCGAAGGCCGGCGACCAGGTCGGCAAGGCGATGATGGACCAGCTCGCCACCGAGACCGTGACCGACCGGGAAGGCCACAGCGTCAAGCAGGAGTCGTTCAACGCGATCTACATGATGGCGGACTCCGGCGCTCGCGGCTCGGCGGCGCAGATCCGGCAGCTCGCCGGCATGCGCGGCCTGATGGCCAAGCCCGACGGCTCGATCATCGAGACGCCGATCACCGCGAACTTCCGCGAAGGCCTCAACGTCCTGCAGTACTTCATCTCGACCCACGGCGCCCGCAAGGGTCTGGCCGACACCGCGCTGAAGACCGCGAACTCGGGCTACCTGACCCGTCGCCTGGTCGACGTGACGCAGGATCTGGTCGTGACCGAGGATGATTGCGGCACCAGCAACGGCGCGGCGATGCGCGCGCTGGTCGAAGGCGGCGAAGTCATCGAGGCGCTGCGCGATCGGATCCTCGGCCGCGTCGCCGCGATCGACGTCGTCGATCCGGAGAGCCAGGCGAC
The DNA here is from genome assembly GCA_050249335.1 of Lautropia sp. GTDB lineage: Bacteria > Pseudomonadota > Gammaproteobacteria > Burkholderiales > Burkholderiaceae_E > Lautropia. The sequence goes on along the minus strand of JBFWQR010000296.1, from coordinate 654 downwards.
GATGATCGAGGCCGGCACGCTGCTCGACGAGGACCTGGTCGACCGGATCGAACAGGTCGGCATCGACGAGGTGCGGGTGCGCACGCCGCTGACCTGCGACACGCGCTATGGCCTCTGCGCCAAGTGCTACGGTCGCGATCTCGGCCGCGGCTCGCTGGTCAACGTCGGCGAGGCGGTCGGCGTGATCGCGGCGCAGTCGATCGGCGAACCGGGCACGCAGCTGACGATGCGGACCTTCCACATCGGCGGTGCGGCGTCGCGGGCGGCGGTATCGAGCTCGGTCGAGGCCAAGAGCAACGGCGTCGCGCGCTTCACCGCGACGATGCGCTACATCTCGAGCGCCAAGGGCGAGCTGATCGTGATCTCGCGGTCCGGCGAGGTGATGATCACCGACGACAACGGCCGTGAGCGCGAGCGCCACAAGATCCCGTACGGCGCGACGCTGCTGGTCCAGGATGGCCAGGCGCTGCGTGCCGGCACCCAGCTCGCCACCTGGGACCCGCTGACGCGCCCGATCATCACCGAGTACGCGGGTACCGTGAGGTTCGAGAACGTCGAAGAGGGCGTCACCGTCGCCAAGCAGATCGACGAGGTCACCGGCCTGTCGACCCAGGTCGTCATCGACGCGAAGCGCCGCAGCGCCAGCGCCAAGAA
>JBFWQR010000295.1:0-3377 GCA_050249335.1 Lautropia sp. | reverse complement strand
TCGTCAACCCGCAATTGGCGATTCCGGCGCCGCAGTACTATGCGCCGCCCGGCTACCGGCCGTTCCCGAAATCCATTTGCACCTAGATCAATCACCAGGTTTGCCACGGAATCCCGGGAGAACGCGTCCTGAAGAACGGAGATATCGTCAATATCGATGTCACTGTGATCAAGGACGGCTGGCACGGCGATACCAGCCGGATGTTCATCGTCGGCCAGCCGTCGGTGGCGGCGCGGCGGCTCTGCGAGGTCGCCTACGAATGCATGTGGCTCGGGATCGACCAGGTCCGCCCCGGCGCGACGCTCGGCGATGTCGGCCATGCGATCCAGCGCCATGCCGAAGGCCAGGGCTTCTCGGTGGTCCGCGAGTTCTGCGGCCACGGCATCGGCCGGCGGTTCCACGAGGAGCCGCAAGTGCTGCACTATGGTCGGCAGGGGATCGGCGAGCGGCTGGTGCCGGGCATGATCTTCACGGTCGAGCCGATGATCAACGCCGGCCGCCGCGAGATCCGCGAGCTCGCCGACGGCTGGACCATCGTCACCAAGGACCACAGCCTGTCGGCGCAATGGGAGCACACGGTGCTGGTCACCGACAGCGGCCATGAAGTGCTGACGCATTCGGTCGGCACGCCGGCGCGGCCGGCGATCCTCGAGGCCGCCGCCTGAACATCGCGGTCGATGCCGGCGCCGCCGCGCGGCTGGCGATGCCGGATCTGAAGGAGCGGCTGCGCGCGCTGCGGCGCGCGTGCACCGAGCGGTTCGAGCACGACCAGCAGGTCGACCGGCTGCTGCGCAGCCTGGCGCGCGCTACCGACACCGTGCTGCAGCAGCTGTGGGCCACCAGCGCGATGCCGGCCGACTGGACGCTGTTCGCGGTCGGCGGCTATGGCCGCGCCGAGCTGCAGCCGCACTCGGACGTCGACCTGCTGCTGCTGACGCCGCAGGCGCCGGACGAAGTGCGGATCGAGCGGATCCAGGCGTTCATCGGCGCCTGCTGGGACATCGGTCTCGAGATCGGCCACAGCGTCCGGACGCCGGCCCAGTGCGTCGACGAGGCGCGGGCCGACGTCACCGTGATGACCGCGCTGCTCGAGCGCCGCGTGCTCGCCGGCAGCCGCAAGTCGGCGCGCGAGCTCGCCGCCGCGCTCGACGGCCTGCTCGACCCGGTCGCGTTCCTGCGCGACAAGCTGCTCGAGATGCGGCAGCGCCACCAGAAGTACGAGGACACGCCGTACAGCCTCGAACCCAACTGCAAGGAAAGCCCCGGCGCGCTGCGCGACCTGCAGGTGATCGCCTGGGTCAGCCGCGGCGCCGGCCTCGGGCTCGGCTGGAGCGCGCTGGTCCGTGCCGGCGTCATCGAACCGCTCGAGGCCAACCAGCTGCAGCGCCACGAGCGGCTGCTCAAGCGGATCCGGGCCTGGCTGCACATTCTGACCAATCGCCGCGAGGACCGGCTGGTGTTCGACCTGCAGCCGCTGGTGGCCCGCGCGATGCGGCTGCCGGCGGCGGCCGACGACGCGCGCGCCCAGAGCGAAGCGCTGATGCAGCGCTACTACCTGGCCGCCAAGATGATCACGCAGCTGTCGTCGATCCTGCTGCAGTCGCTCGAGATCCGGCTGCTGAACCGGCCGCCCGGCCAGGCGGTCGCGCTCGACGCCGACTTCGACCGGGTCGACGACCGGCTCGACCTGCACCGGCCCGACGGCTTCGATCGCGATCCACGGCTGATCCTGCGGGCGTTCCGGATGCTGCAGACCCATCCGGACCTGTCGGGCATGACGGCGGCGACGCTGCGGGCGCTGTGGCACGCCCGCTTCCGGATCGACGCCCGGTTCCGCGACGATCCGGAGAACCGCGCGGCGTTCCTGGCCTTGCTGCAGGCGCCGCGCGGCGTCACCCACGAGCTGCGCCGGATGAACCAGTGGTCGGTGCTCGGCCGCTACCTGCCGGCGTTCCGCCGCATCGTCGGCCGGATGCAGCACGACCTGTTCCACGTCTACACCGTCGACCAGCACATCCTGATGGTGGTGCGCAACCTGCGCCGCTTCATGCAGGCCGAGCATGCCCACGAATACCCGTTCTGCAGCCAGCTGATCGCCGACTTCGAGCGGCCGTGGCTGCTGGTGATCGCGGCGCTGTTCCACGACATCGCCAAGGGCCGCGGCGGCGACCATTCGACGCTCGGCGAACGCGACGTCGACCGGTTCTGCCGGCAGCACGGCATCGCCGGCGAAGACCGGGCGCTGGCGCGCTTCCTGGTGCGCCACCACCTCAGCATGTCGATGACGGCGCAGAAGAAGGACCTGACCGACCCGGCGGTGATCGCCGGCTTCGCCGATCTGGTCGGCAGCGAACGCCGGCTGACCGCGCTCTACCTGCTGACCGTCGCCGACATCCGCGGCACCAGCGCCAAGGTCTGGAACGCCTGGAAGGGCAAGCTGCTCGAGGACCTGTTCCGCGCGACCCGCGCCCGGCTCGCCGGCAACGACCTGCGCCCGACCGACCGGATGGACAGCCGGCGCGCCGAGGCGGCCCGGCTGCTGCTTCTGCAGGGCATCGCGCCGGACCGCTACCGGACGTTCTGGGAAGGCCTCGACATCGGCTACTTCCTCCGCCACGAGCCGCTCGACATCGCCTGGCATGCACGGGTGCTGCACACGATGACCGCCCCGGCCCGCCCGGTGGTCCGCACCCGGCTGTCGCCGCTCGGCGAAGGCTTCGAGGTGCTGGTCTACGCGCGCGACCAGCCGGCGCTGTTCGCCCGGATCTGCCGCTACTTCGACCGCAAGAACCTGTCGATCCTCGACGCCCGGGTCCACACCACCCGCAGCGGCTACGCGCTCGACAACTTCATCGTCGTCGATCCGGAGCAGCAGCTGCCGTACCGCGACATGCTGGCGCTGGTCGAGGTCGAGCTGGCCGAGCTGCTGCAGCAGAGCTTCGATGTCGCCGACCTGAAGCCGGCCGGCCCGGCGCGGCTGTCGCGGCGCTCGCGCGCATTCCCGCTGCCGCCGAAGGTCGACCTGCGGCCCGACGAGGCCGGCCGGCGCTTCCTGCTGTCGGTGACCTCGACCGACCGCACCGGCCTGCTCTACGACATCGCGCGCATCCTGGCGCGCAACGGCATCGAGCTGCACGGCGCGCGGGTCGCGACGCTCGGCGAGCGGGTCGAGGACATGTTCACGGTCGACGCCGAGCGGCTCGGCAGCGAGAAGAACCGGCTGGCGTTCGAGCGGGAGCTGCTGTCGGTGCTTTGACGCCGCACTCACGCTCCGGACGCCGCCGCGCCGGAGCGTGAACAGGCCCGAGGTGTGAAGGCTCAATAGGTTGTATCCGGTGTTCACCCGGAGAAGTTCTGAGAGACTGGAAGTCGCCAAA
>JBFWQR010000294.1:0-3484 GCA_050249335.1 Lautropia sp. | reverse complement strand
CACGCTGCTGGTGCTGCGCTACGTGCGGCCGATGTTCCGCTTCAGCGAGTCGCTGATGATGACGGCCTTCTGGGGGCTGAACGCCGGCCTGGCGCTGATGATCGCCACCAGCCTGCTGCCGATCGGGATCATCCAGTTCTTCGCGAGCGCATCCGAAGGGCTCTGGTACGCCCGCAGCGAGGCCTTCATGCAGCAGCCGCTGCTGCAGATGCTGCGCTGGGTCCGGACCTTCGGCGACGTCGTCTTCATCGCCGGCGCCGTCGCGATGGCCTGGCAGGTGGTGCTCGGCCTGATCGGCCGGACGCCGGCGCTGCCGCGGGCCGGCGCGCCGCTCGGCACCGCCGGGGCCGCCGAGTGACGATCGGCCGTTCCGGCGCGGTGCCCCGGCCGGGGCCCGCCCGGGACGGCCGCCATTACGTCGAGAGGTCCTCGGGGCTCAGATGGCGTGCCGGTTCCATGGCATCGTGGAGCACGCGGCCGACGACGGTCACGTCGTCTTCCGTGGCCGGCCCAGTCGCGCGATGAAATCTTCGAGCTCGTCGTCGGCCACGTCCGTGTAACGGCCCGCGGCGATGTCAGCCCAACCCGTCCGGGCTGCCTTCTGCAGGGCCGTGAGTTTGGCCGCTTCCAGCCGCTCGCGCTGTTCGATCAGACGCAGGCCTTCACGCAGAACTTCGCTTGCGTTCTGATAGCGCCCGGATTGCACCAGCGCTTCGACAAGATCGTGCTGATGGTCGCTGAGCCTTTTTTCGGCAGCGACCCCTACGGGCCAGTCGGTTCGTTCACAGGTTTTCAGTTCAGAGTCGCCCGCGCGCGGCCGAGCAGTACCTCGCGCTCACGCTCGTTGCGGGTCAGCGCGGCGGCCGTTTCGAACGCGCGGCGCGCTTCGTCGCCGCGGCCGAGCCGCGCCAGCAGGTCGCCGCGCACGGCGGGCAGCAGATGGCTGCGGGCGAGCGTCGGCTCCGATTGCAGCGCATCCACCAGCGGCAGCGCGGCATTCGGTCCGAACGCCATGCCGACCGCGACCGCGCGATTCAGCTCGACCACCGGCGACGGCACCCGCGCGGCCAGCGCGTCGTAGAGCGCGACGATCTGCGCCCAGTCGGTCGCCTCCGGCGTGCGCGCCCGCGCGTGGCAGGCGGCGATCGCGGCCTGCAGCGCGTACGGGCCGCGCTCGCCGCCGAGCGCATCGGCGCGCTCGAGCGACGCCAGGCCGCGCCGGATCAGCAGCGGATCCCAGCGGCTGCGGTCCTGGTCCATCAGCAGGATCGGTGCGCCGCTCGCGTCGGTGCGCGCGCGCTGGCGCGATGCCTGGATCTCGAGCAGCGCCGCGAGCGCATGCGCCTCGGCTTCGGCCGGCGCCAGCTGCGCCAGCATCCGCGCCAGCCGCAGCGCTTCGTCGCACAGCGCGGTGCGCATCCAGTCGCGGCCGGCGGTCGCGCTGTAGCCCTCGTTGAAGATCAGATAGACCACTTCGAGCACCGCGGCCAGCCGTTCGGCGCGCGCCGCGCCGTCCGGCACCTCGAACGGCACGCGCGCCGCGCCGAGCGTGCGCTTGGCGCGGACGATCCGCTGCGCGATGGTCGGCTCGGGCACGAAGAACGCGCGGGCGATCTCGTCGGTGGCAAGGCCGCCGAGCAGCTTCAGCGTCAGCGCCACCTGCGCGTCCTTCGACAGCACCGGATGGCAGGCGGTGAAGATCAGCCGCAGCAGGTCGTCGCCGATGTCGTCGGCGCGCGCGGCGTCGAGCGCGTCGACGAAGTCCGGTACGACATGATCGCCGCGCGCATCGGCGTCGGCGCCGAGCTCCTGCTCACGCTCGCGGTGGGTCGCGGCCTGCCGCAGCCGGTCGAGCGCCTTGTTGCGTGCCGCGGTCATCAGCCAGGCGCCGGGATTGTCCGGCACGCCGTCCTTCGGCCAGTGCTCGAGCGCGGAGACCAGCGCGTCCTGCGCGATCTCCTCGGCGAGCCCGATGTCGCGGACGATCCGCGCGACCGCGCCGACGATCCGGGCGGACTCGATCCGCCAGACCGCGTCGATGCTGCGGGCCGGATCGGGCCGCCGTGCCGGATCAGGACACCGTGCCGGGTCATTCGCCGGTTCCGTTGCCATCACGCCGGGTCGGGTTTCCGGTTCAGCGCCGTCTCGTGCAGTCCGCGTGCTTGCGGCGTCAGCGCGTCGCCGAAGTCTTCCATCTCGAACACCGGCCTGATCTCGATCTCGCTTTCGCCCGGGTGCGGGTTCGGGCAGCGCCGGACCCATTCGACCGCCTCGTCGATCGAACGGACCTGCCAGAGCCAGTAACCGGCGACCAGTTCCTTGGTCTCGGCGAACGGGCCGTCGATCACGGTACGGGACTTGCCGGAGAAGCGTACCCGCTTGCCAGCCGACGACGGCTTCAGCCCGTCGCCGGCGAGGATCACGCCGGCCTTGGCGAGCGCCTCGTTGAAGCGACCCATTTCGGTCAGCAGCTGTTCGTCGGGCATCACGCCGGCTTCGGAATTCGCGGTCGCCTTGACCAGTACCATCACGCGCATGTCGATTCTCCTCGCTCGTTCGGGTTGTGGGCCGCGCTACCCCGGTGCCTCCCGGCGTTTTCGGCCCGTACCGCAACGACGTCGGCGGGCGCTCGAAATCGACATCCTCGACCGCCGGCTTGCAAACAACCGAGAGAATCTCACGATATGCAATACGCGCTGCTGATTTACACCGACGACGCGCTGCTGCAGCAGCTGCCAGCCGAACAGATCGACGCCCATCTGCGCGACTGTTTCGGTCATTTCGACGAGCTGCAGGCAGCCGGCCGGCTGCATGGCTCGCAGCAGCTCGAGCCGCCCGCCGCCGCCCGCTCGGTCCGGATCCGCGGCGGCCGCACGGCGGTGCTCGACGGCCCGTTCGCCGAAACCAAGGAGATGCTGGCCGGCTTCAACCTGATCGAGGCCGACTCGATCGAGGAGGCAGTCCGGGTCGCCGAGTCGCTGCCGTGGGCGCGGTTCGGTTGCATCGAGGTCCGGCCGGTCCGCGATCTGGCAGCCGTGCGGCGGCGGGTCGGGGTCGGGGCGGGGGCGTGAGCGCCGCCGGGCCGCCCCAAGGCGCTCGGCCCCGCAGTCCGAAGGACGGAGGGGTAGTCTCATGAGCGCCGCCGGGCCGCCCCAAGGCGCTCGGCCCCGCAGTCCGAAGGACGGAGGGGTAGTCTCATGAACGCCGCCGGGCCGCCCCAAGGCGTTCGGTCCCGCAGTCCGAAGGACGGAGGGGTAGTCTCATGAACGCCGCCGGGCCGCCCCAAGGCGTTCGGTCCCGCAGTCCGAAGGACGGAGGGGTAGTCTCATGATCGCCGCCCGGTCGCCCCCGGTCGCCTTTTCCCGCGCGTCGGCGGCTGCGGGCTCGGCGGCTGCAGACTCAGCCGCCGGCGGCTCGCGTGCCGTAGGCCACCAATGCATCGATCAGGGTCTGCGCGAACGACGGCGGCGCTTCTCCTTCGCGT
>JBFWQR010000293.1:0-3691 GCA_050249335.1 Lautropia sp. | reverse complement strand
TGCGGCAGATCACGCTGGTGCTGATGACGCCGGTGCTGATCGCGTCGTTCATGCTGAGCCTGATCCGCGGTATCGAGGCGTTCGAATCACCGCTGTTCTTCGGCACGCCGGCCGGCATCACGGTGAACACGACCGAGATCTACAACGCGATCAATCATCGCGCGATACCCGACTACCAGTACGCGACGGCGCTGTCGCTCGGCGTGGTCGTCTTCATGTTCCTGCTGGTGCTGCTGCAGTGGCGGGTGCTGGCCGGCCGCAGCTTCGCGACCGTGACCGGCAAGGGCTACCGGCCGCACGTGACCAGCCTCGGCCGATGGCGCTGGGTCACCTTCGCGATCTGTGTGCTGTTCTTCTTCGTGACCGTCGCGCTGCCGATCAGCCAGTTGCTGCTGAGCTCGTTCTTCCGCTTCTTCGGCTTCTATCAGCTCAACATGCTGACGCTCGACAACTACCGGGCGGTGTGGGCCAACGCCGAGTTCTGGCGCGCGCTCGGCAACACGCTGCTGCTCGGCGTCGTCGGCGCGACCGCGACGATGACGCTCGGCGCGGTGGTCGCCTACGTCGGCGTGCGGACCCGCTGGCGCTGGCGGTTCGTCGTCGACGCGCTCGCCTGGCTGCCGTGGATGATGCCGGGCATGGTACTCGGCATCGGCTTCCTGTGGGCCTATGCGGTGCTGCCGCCGGCGATCCCGATCTACGGCACGCTATGGGCGCTGCTGCTCGCCTACGTCGCGCTCGGCACGCCGATCGCGACCCGGGTGATGTCGGCGTCGTTCGCCCAGCTGTCGTTCGACCTCGAGGAGTGCTCGCGGGTGCACGGCGCGAGCTGGTGGCAGACGCTGTGGCGGATCCTGGTCGCGCTGTCGTGGCCGGCGTTCATGGTCGGCTGGATCCTGACCTTCTTCGGCATCATGCGCGAGCTGTCGGCGTCGATCCTGCTCTATTCGGTCGGCACCGAGACGCTGTCGGTCATCGTGCTGAAGCTCTGGAGCGCCGGCAAGGCCGAGGAAGTCAGCGTGATCGGCCTCCTGATGATGCTGCTGGTCATCGGCTTCCGGCTGATCCACCTGCAACTGGTCAAGCGCCGCGTCGGCGCGCTGTGACCGCGTCCGGCGTCGGCAACCTGCTCTGCAACGGAAAACACGGCATGTCGGGAGTTTCGCTCGAAAGGGTCAGTTGCCGCTTCGGCGCCGTCGTCGCGGTCGACGACGTCAGCCTCGAGGTCGCGGCCGGCGAGTTCGTCACGCTGCTCGGCCCGTCGGGCTGCGGCAAGACGACGATCCTGCGGATGGTCGCCGGCCTCGAGAACGGCAGCGGCGGCAAGATCACGATCGGCGGCACGGTCGTCAGCGACGCCGACCGCGGCTACTTCCTGCAGCCGGATCGCCGCCGGATCGGCATGGTGTTCCAGTCCTACGCGATCTGGCCGCACATGACCGTGTTCGACAACGTCGCCTATCCGCTGCGGGTCCGGCGCCGCTCGGCCGACGAGATCACGCGACGGGTCACCGACGCGCTGCGGCTGGTCGAGATGTCGCACTTCGCCGACCGGCCGGCGCCGGCGCTGTCCGGCGGCCAGCAGCAGCGCGTCGCGATCGCGCGGGCGCTGGTGTTCGAGCCGGAGCTGCTGCTGCTCGACGAGCCGTTGTCGAACCTCGACGCCAAGCTGCGGCTGCAGATGGGCGACGAGTTCCGCGCGCTGCAGAAGCGGCTCGGCATCACCAGCCTCTACGTGACGCACGATCAGGAAGAAGCGATGGCGCTGTCGGACCGGATCGTCGTGATGCAGGGCGGCAGGATGCTGCAGACGGCGGCGCCGGAAACCGTCTACCGGCGTCCCGAGACCCGGACCGTCGCCGGCTTCTTCGGCATGCCGAACCTGCTCGAAGGGCAGGTCGCCGGCTCGGCCGACGATGCCGGCGGCCATCGCGTCGAAGTCCGCGGCAGCGGCTGGGCCGGCAGGATCCCGGCCGGCCGCCGGCATGCGCCGGGCGACGAGGTCGTCGTGGTCGTGCGGCCCGAGAGCCTGCGCTTCGTCGGTTCGTCGGAAGCCCGTGAGCCCGGCCTGCTGTCGTGGCCGGGCCGCGTCACCGCGTCGGTGTTCCGCGGGCCGCGGCGTTCGGTCGTCGTGCAGACCGCAGCGCACGCGTTCCATCTCGAGACGTCGTCGGCGACGCCGGTCGCCGTCGGCGACGAGGTCACGATCGCGGTACGCGACGAACAGGCGTGGGTCGTACCGGCCTAGCAGGGTTGTCGCCCGCGACCAGCCGGATCCGCGTGATCTCCGACGGCGCCCCGAACCGCATCGGCGGCCCCCAGTAGCCGGTACCGCGGCTGGTATAGACCCACAGCGACCGGAGCCGGCGCAGGCCGGCCGTGTACGGTTGCTGCCAGCGGACGAAGAAGGTCCACGGCAGGAACTGGCCGCCGTGGGTGTGGCCCGACAATTGCAGGTCGAAGCCGGCGTCGGCGGCCGCGGCGGCACTGCGCGGCTGGTGCGCGAGCAGCACCCGGACCGCGGCGTCGGCTGGCGCGCCGCGAATCGCCGCGGCCGGATCGCTGGGGCTCGACGGGTCGAAGCGCTGGGCCGACCAGTCGGTGACGCCGGCGAGCACCAGCGCCGCGTCGCCGCGCCGGATCACGACATGGCGGTTCGACAGCACCTGCATGCCGAGCCGGCGCAGCTCGGCGAGCCAGGGCGCGGCGCCGCTGTAGTACTCGTGGTTGCCGGTCACGAAGAACGTGCCCTCGCGCGAGCGCAACCGCGCCAGCGGCGCGACCTCCGGCGCGAGCGTGGCGACCGGGCCGTCGACCAGGTCGCCGGTGATCGCGACCAGGTCCGCCTGCAGCGCGTTGACGCGGTCGACGATCGCCGCGACCTCGCGCTGGCGGATCGTGTCGCCGACGTGCAGGTCCGAGATCTGCGCGATCGTGAAGCCGTCGAGCGCGGCCGGCAGGCCCGCGATCGGGATCTCGACGGTACGCACCGGCGCGATCCGGCGCGCGCCGAACCAGCCGGCCAGCGATGCGGTGCCGGCGAGCGCCGGCACCGCGAGCGCCGAGAGCTCACCGAGGCGAGCAGCGCCGGGCAGCGCGGCCGGCCAGCCGCCGTGCGCCCGGACGTCGGGAACGACGGCGGCCGCGAGCTGCAGCAGCACCAGCCCGGCGTCGCGCAGCACCGTCAGCACGAACAGGCTGGAACCGAGCCCGATCAGCACCAGGCCGGCGACATGCAGCCGATGCCGCCACGGCGCGCGCGCCGGCCGGCGCCGCCACATCTCGGCGAAGGTGGCCGGGATCGCGACCGCGGTGACCGCGAGCAGCACCCCGGTCGCGACCTGGACGACCGGCCAGGCGGCGAGCGCCGGCAGCAGCCGCAGCGCCATGTAGGCGGACAGCGCGAACGGGAGCAGCGTCAGGGTCGGCATCGGCGGATGGGGCGCGCCCGGCGGCGGGCGGCGCGAATGGCAGCGGTCGGGAGCAGATGCGGGCGAAGCCGCGAGCCGTCAAGCCCCGGGAATCCCTGGAGGCAGGGGCAGCACACGGCATGACGCCGGTCAGGCACGCGCGTCGTCCGCGCCGCGCGCCGCGGCCGCCTCGCGCTCGACCTTCGCGAAGTCCGGCCGCCGCTTCTCGAGGAACGCCGCGAACGCCTCGCGCGCCGCCGGCTCGGTCAACATCCGCCGGA
>JBFWQR010000292.1:0-3849 GCA_050249335.1 Lautropia sp. | reverse complement strand
ACCTGCGCCCGGTCGCCGAGCCGGGCGATCCGGCGCAGCGCCGCCAGCGAATCGGGGCCACGGTTGACCAGGTCGCCGCAGAACCAGAGCGGCTCGTCGGCCGCCGGTGCGATCGTCTCGAGCAGCGCGCCGAGCGGGCGGTCGCAGCCTTGCAGGTCGCCGTACGCGATCGTCACGGAAGGGCGGCTGTTCAGCAGGCGTTCAGCGAGCGGCCAAGCGACGGGTCACGGCCGAATCGGATCGCCGCCGGCGGCCGGTGCGCCGGCGATCGGCGGCAGCGGGCCGGTCGGCCGCGAGCCCGGCAACGGCGCGGCCATTCCGACGATCGGGTCCACGCCGGCGGCACCGGCGGCTGCGCCGAGCGCACCGGTTGCCGCAGCGGCGGCACCGGTCACCGCGGCGGCGGCCACGGTAGCGGCGGCCACCACATGGCCGCTCGCCGCCGCCGGCAGCTCCGCCGGCAGCGGTTTGCCGCGCTTGAGCTGCTCGAAGTTCGGCTGCAGCGCCGGCTGGTATTCCGGAACCCATTCGCCGAGCGCGCTGCGGACGTCCGCGTCGCGGAACGGGCCGGCCGATTCGAGCCAGCGGCGGACGCCGGTCTCCCAGGCAGCGCCCGGCGGTTCGATCGGCCGCGAGACGCGCAGCTTGGCGTGCGGCGTCGCCAGGGTCTTCTCGTTGTCGGCGAGCAGCTCCTCGTAGAGCTTCTCGCCGGGACGCAGGCCGATGAACTCGATCGGGATCTCCTCCTCGGTGAAGCCCGAGAGCCGGATCATGGTCCGCGCCAGATCGACGATCCGGATCGGTTCGCCCATGTCGAGCACGAAGGTCTCGCCGCCGCGGCCCATCAGGCCGGCCTGCAGCACCAGCTGGGTCGCTTCCGGGATCGACATGAAGTAGCGGGTGATCTCCGGGTGGGTGACCGTGATCGGGCCGCCGCGATCGATCTGGGCACGGAACTTCGGGATCACGCTGCCCGACGAGCCGAGCACGTTGCCGAACCGGACCAGCACCACCGGCAGGCCGGACAGCCGGTGCCGGTACTGCAGGATCATCTCGGCCAGCCGCTTGGTCGCGCCCATCACGTTGGTCGGATTGACCGCCTTGTCGGTCGAGACGTAGACGAAGCGCTCGATCTCGAAACGGGCCGCGACGTCGGCGAGCACGCGGGTGCCGAGCCCGTTGTTGCGGACCGCCTGCCAGGCGTTGTCGGCCTCGAGGATCGGTACGTGCTTGTAGGCGGCGGCATGGAACACCACCGTCGGCTCGTAGCGGACGAACAGTTCGATCAACCGGCGCTCGTCCTTGACGTCGCCGAGCACCGGCACGACCTGGATCTGCGGAAAGCGGGTCTGCAGGCTTTCGGTGACCTGATAGAGGCCGAATTCGTTGATCTCGAGCACGACGATGCGCAGCGGCTCGAAGCGCGCGATCTGACGGCACAGCTCGGCGCCGATCGAGCCGCCGCCGCCGGTGACCAGCACCGACTTGCCGGCGAGCATGTGGCGCAGGCCGCTGGTATCGAGCTGGATCGGATCGCGGCCGAGCAGATCGTCGACCTGGACATGGCGGATCTGCGAGACCTTGACGCGGCCGGCCATCAGCTCGTGGACGTCCGGGATCACCAGCAGCTTGACGTGCGCCTTCTCGCAGAGCTCGAACACGCGGCGGCGGGTCGCGTGATCGCCGCCGCCGTCGGCGAGCACCGCGTTCTTGCAATTGGCATCGTCGGCGATCCGCTCGAGCTGGTCCCAGCTGCCGACGATCCGGACGCCGCCCAGCTGCCGGCCGATCTTGCGCGGGTTCTCGTCGAGCACCCCGACGACGAACCACTGCGGACTGCGGCCGAGCTCCTCGATCAGCTTCAGCGCCGAGTTGCCGGTGCCGAGCAGCAGCACCGGCTGGCGCTGCGGGCTGCGCGTGATCGTGCCGGTTTCCTTGTACCAGCGATAGAGCAGCCGCCCCGAGCACATGAACAGGATCAGCAGCAGCGGGTTCAGGAAGTACAGCGAGCGTGGTACGCCGAGACCGTTGCGCCAGAGCAGCAGCAGGATCGGGATAATCAGCGCCGAGACGCCGACCGCGGCCGCGATCAGCTTGAAGTCGTGGATCGACGCATAGCGCCAGATGCCGCGATAGAGGCCGAAATAGACGAAACAGCCGAACTGGACCGCCAGCACCGCCGGCAGCGTCTGCAGCAGGATCAACTGGGTGGTCGGCTCGAGCTCGAAGTTCCAGCGCAGCGAGAACGTGAACGTCCAGACCAGCGCCGAGACCAGCAGGTCGTGCGCCATCGCGATGAACGTTCGGGGGTGGGCGCTGAATAGCTTCATCGTGATGCGGTCACGCTTCTTCTTTCTTGCCGGCACCGAGCAACCATGCCGCCGCCGCCAGTGGCGCCCAGGCGACTGCGCAGAGCGCAGCTCCCCGGGCCGGGTCGACGCGCGCCAGCGCCGCCAGCGGCAACAGCCAGGCGAGGTTGACGGCGGAGTATACAAGCGTGACGCGGGCGTGGCTGCGCCATCGTCGCGCCAGCCGCTGATACGCATGCGAGCGATGCGCGGCGAGCACATTCTGGCCGGTCAGCAGCCGGCGCAGCAGCGTCACGCTGGCGTCGCAGACGAACATTCCGCCGAGTATCAGCCAAATCCAGACTCCCGAATCTCCGCTTGTAACGCCGTGTCCGCCGAATGCAAGAACTGCAAACGCCAGGAACAGGCTGCCGCAATCGCCCATGAACAGTCGCGCCGGCGGTCGGTTCCACCACAGGAAACCGAGCACCGCCGCGATCAGCACCAGCCTGGCGCGATCAGCCGGCGTCGCGATCCAGCGATCCTCGATCAGCAGCGAAGCCCCCAGCATGAAGAGTGCCTGGGCGGCCGCGAGCCCGTCGATGCCGTCCATGAAGTTGTAGGCGTTGAGCCACCAGAGCGCGGCCAGCACCAGCGCGGCGGCGACCGCGAAGTCGATCGCGATCAGCAGCGCCGGCGCATCGACCGGCAGCCAGCGGCCGGCGAAGGCCGGGCCGAACAGCAGGCCGATCCAGCCGGAATCGGCCTCGGCGGGCGCGGCGGCGATGCGCAGCGCGTAGCCGAGCGCGACCACGGCGATCGCCTGCATCGCCAGGCGCACGGTCGCCCCGAGATTGCGGACGTCGTCGATCAAGCCGATCACGGCCACCAGCAGGGCGGCAGCGCCGACCACCTTTACGTCCGCGGCGGTCAGCCAGCCCGCCGGCAGTGCCAGCGGCGCGGCCAGCGCGAATGCTGCGACAATCGCGGCACCGCCGCCGCGCGGAGTGATCACCCGGTGCGACGAGCGGTCGTTCGGACGGTCGAGCAGTCCGAGCGGTGTTGCCCAGTGCACCAGCGCCCGGCACAGCAGCCAGCTGGTCGCGCAGGCGAGGGCGAGGGCGGCGGCCAGTGCGGTGAGCGACGAAGGCATGCGTGCGGACGGATCGGGCGGTGCGCGTCGCGGCCGGGCGCGAGCGAAGCGATTATGCGATACACGGCAGGCACCTCCGTGGCGGCCGGCCACGAATGGGAAGCGACATGATTCTTGTGACCGGCGGCGCCGGGTTCATCGGCTCCAACTTCGTGCTGGACTGGCTGGCTGCGGGCGGCGAGCCGGTGGTCAACCTCGACAAGCTGACCTATGCCGGCAACCGGCAGAATCTCGCGGCGGTCGCCGACGATCCGCGGCACCGGTTCGTCCGCGCCGACATCTGCGACCGCGCGGCCGTCGACGCGCTGCTGGCGCAGCACCGGCCGCGCGCGATCGTGGATTTCGCCGCCGAGAGCCATGTCGACCGCTCGATCCTCGGCCCCGAGGCATTCGTCCAGACCAACGTGA
>JBFWQR010000291.1:0-3895 GCA_050249335.1 Lautropia sp. | reverse complement strand
GTAGTTCTCGCGGGCCAGCTGGCGCTGCGCCGGCGACAGGTTCGACCATTCCAGGATCCGCCGCTGCGCCCGCCCGCGCTTGTCGGCCGACCTGCCGGGCAGCTTGTCGGCAAGCGCGATCCAGGCCTTCTTCTCGGTCGCCGGCCAGGTGTTCCACTCGGGCGCGAACGGTGCCAGCGCCTGTTGCTGCTCCGGCGTCAGGTCAACCCAGAGCGGCTCGAGCCGGGTCGCGAGCGACGGCCGCGGCGTCGCGCGGGGCGGGGCGACGATCGCCGGTACGGCGGGCGCGATGGTCCGCGTGGCAGGCGCGAGGGTCCGCGTCGCGGGCGCGCCCACCGGCCCGGTCGCGGCCGCGGATGGTACTGCCGAAGGCTGGCCGGAAGCCGCGGCCGGCGCCGCTGGCGTACCGCCGGCCGCGGTGACCGGGACCGGTGCCGAGTCCTCGCCCGGGCCGGGGCGGGTCACCGCTTCTTCGGCCGAAACGGCGTGCCGCGACGATGTCGCGAGCAGCAACGCGAACACCGGCACGATCGCCAGCGCCACGGCGATCCGATGGCGCCGGGACAGCCGCGACGACGAACCGTTCACCACGCGAATCGACCGCCGCTCAGCGGCGCATGTTCTTCAAGTAGACGCCGAAACCGTGATCGGCGTAGGCGACCAGCGGCAGATCGTCGGTCAGCAGCGCCGAATCGACCTCGGCGAGATCGGCGACCGCCTGCTCCTCCTCGATCGTGTCGGCAACGACGATCCCGATCACCAGCAGCAGCGCGGGCAGGACGGTGGCCGCCAGCCGCCACCACAGCGATGTCGACCGGTCCGGCTCCACCCGCTGGCGGCCGACCGCGAGTGCCGGCGCCGTCTGGGTCCGGCCCGGCGTCAGCGCCGCGAAGCCGACCGCCGATCCGGCCGTGGTGGCCGGCAGGCGATCGAGCGCCGCCTGCCGCGCTGCTGCGAGCCGCTGCTGAGCCCGATACGGAAGCGCTTCGGCGCTGCGGTCGAGATGGCGGCAGACGCTGCGCGCGAACTGGGTTTCATTCATAGGGTGATGCCTCTGGCTCGCAAAGCCGACGCCAGCGCGTGGGTCGCCCGCGAACAGTGCGTCTTGACGCTGCCTTCCGAGCATCCCATGGCGGCCGCGGTCTCGGCGACATCCATGTCCTGCCAGTAACGCATGATGAAAGCCTCGCGTTGACGATTCGGTAACTTTTGTATCTCGGACTCAATGATCTGCAATATCTGGTTGCTTTCAACGATATTGGCCGCGTTTTCGGCCGTTTCGTTGCTTTCTCCAGGCAAAAGTGTCTCCAAAGGGTCCGATTCGGCCCCTTCGTGGTCACTATCGGTTGGTTGCAGCGCGGAAAGCAGCGTTGTCCACAGGTTTCGGACCTTTTGGCGCCGAAAATGGTCGTGGACGACGTTCTGCAGGATCCGCTGGAACAGCGGCGGCAGCTCCGCCGCCGGCTTCTCGGCATACTTTTCCGACAGCTTCAGCATCGCATCCTGGACGATGTCGAGCGCCGCCTCGTCGTCGCGCACCGCATAGACGGCCTGTTTGAAGGCCTTGCGCTCGACCGAGGCGAGGAAGTCGGAGATCTCCTGTCGCGTCGCCATGGAGCGGGGATGCTACCAGCGCTCTGTTAGTATCTCGGCCGCGCGGCGCAGGCCGTGCACGAGCCACCCCGGCGCGCCCACCACAGCGCGTCGTGGGTGTTCAGCAACAGTCGGGTCGTCGTTGTCAAGGTCTGTCTCGGGGCGGAGGAGCGAGCCGCATCGGGACCGGCGGGCGAAGACCCGGTCTGAGAAAGGATCCGGAAATGGAAATCACCGGAGCGGAGATCGTCGTCCGCTGTCTGGAAGAGGAAGGCGTCAAGCACGTCTTCGGTTACCCCGGCGGGGCCGTCCTGTATATCTACGACGCGCTCTACGCCGCCAAGAAGCTGCAGCACATCCTGGTCCGCCACGAGCAGGCTGCGGTCCACGCCGCCGACGCCTATTCGCGCTCGACCGAGTCGGTCGGCGTCTGCCTGGTCACCTCGGGCCCCGGCGTCACCAACGCGGTCACCGGCATCGCGACCGCCTACATGGACTCGATCCCGCTGGTGATCCTGTCCGGCCAGGTGCCGACCCATGCGATCGGCGAGGACGCGTTCCAGGAGTGCGACACCGTCGGCATCACGCGGCCCTGCGTCAAGCACAACTTCCTGGTGAAGAACGTCAAGGACCTGGCCTCGGTGATGAAGAAGGCCTTCCACATCGCCCGGAGCGGCCGGCCCGGGCCGGTGCTGGTCGACATCCCGAAGGACATCACTCGCGCCAAGTGCAAGTTCGAGTACCCGAAGTCGATCGCGATGCGGTCGTACAACCCGGTCTTCAAGGGGCACCAGGGCCAGATCAAGAAGGCGCTGCAGCTGATCATGGCGGCCGAGCGGCCGATGATCTATACCGGCGGCGGCGTGATCCTGGCCAATGCGTCGAAGGAGCTGAACCGGCTGGTCGAACTGCTCGGCTTCCCGTGCACCAACACGCTGATGGGGCTCGGCGCCTTCAAGGCGTCGAATCCGAAGTTCGTCGGCATGCCCGGCATGCACGGCACTTATGAAGCGAACATGGCGATGCAGCACTGCGACGTGCTGATCGCGATCGGCGCACGCTTCGACGACCGCGTGATCGGCAACCCGAAGCACTTCGCGCAGAATCCGCGCCGGATCGTCCATATCGACGTCGACCCGTCGTCGATCAGCAAGCGGGTCCGGGTCGACGTGCCGATCGTCGCCGACGTCCGCGAATGCATGGCCGACATGATCGACAGCCTCGAGGCGTCGTTCGCCGCCGGCGAGAAGACCAACACCAAGGCGCTGCAGGCCTGGTGGCAGCAGATCGACGAGTGGCGCAAGAAGGACTGCCTGAAGTACGACCGCAAGAGCAACCTGATCAAGCCGCAGTACGTGATCGAAAAGCTCTGGGAGGTGACCCGCGGCGACGCGATCATCACCTCCGACGTCGGCCAGCACCAGATGTGGGCGGCGCAGTTCTACAAGTTCGACAAGCCGCGCCGCTGGCTCAATTCCGGCGGCCTCGGCACGATGGGCGTCGGCCTGCCGTACGCGATGGGTGCGCTGCTGGCGAACCCGGGCGCGCAGGTCGCCTGCGTGACCGGCGAGGGCTCGATCCAGATGTGCATCCAGGAGCTGTCGACCTGCAAGCAGTACGGACTGCCGGTCAAGATCGTCAACCTCAACAACCGCTATCTCGGCATGGTCCGGCAGTGGCAGGAGATCGAGTACCAGAAGCGCTACTCGCAGTCGTACATGGAGGCGCTGCCGGATTTCGTCGCGCTGGCGCAGGCCTACGGCCATGTCGGCATCCGCGTCGAGGCCGCCGGTGACGTCGAGGGCGCGCTGCGCGACGCGTTCGGCAAGTACAAGGACCGGCTGGTATTCCTCGACATCATCACCGACCAGACCGAGAACGTCTGGCCGATGGTGCAGGGCGGCAAGGGCCTGACCGAGATGATCCTCGGTTCGGAAGACCTTTGAGGAGCCGCGCGATGAAACACATCATTTCCGTGCTGATGGAAAACGAGCCGGGCGCCTTGTCGCGCGTGGTCGGCCTGTTCTCGGCCCGTGGCTACAACATCGAGTCGCTGACGGTCGCGCCGACCGAGGACCAGACGCTGTCGCGGATGACGGTCGTGACCTCGGGCTCGGACGACGTGATCGAGCAGATCACCAAGCATCTGAACCGGCTGATCGACGTCGTCAAGGTCTACGACCTGACCGACAGCAGCTTCATCGAGCGCGAGCTGATGATGATCAAGGTGCGCGCCGCCGGCAAGGAGCGCGACGAGATGAAGCGGATGTCGGATATCTTCCGCGGCCGGATCATCGACGTC
>JBFWQR010000290.1:0-3900 GCA_050249335.1 Lautropia sp. | reverse complement strand
GCGTCGCCGGCGGCGAGCGGGCAGGCCTACCCTTCGAAGCCGATCCGCTTCGTCGTCGGCTTCGCGCCGGGCGGCGGCACCGACATCATCGCGCGCCTGCTCGCGCTGAAGCTGTCGGAGTCGTGGGGTCAGCAGGTCGTGGTCGAGAACAAGCCCGGGGCGACCGGCATGCTCGGCGCGAGCTTCGTGGCCAACGCGCCGGCCGACGGCTATACGATCCTGATGGGACACGTCAACTCGAACGCGATCGCGCCGTCGCTGAGCCGAAAGCCCCTGTACGACCCGATCCGGGACTTCGCACCGGTCGCCTACGTCGGCTACGTGCCGAACGTGCTGGTCGTCAATGCCAAGACGCCGGTCAACACGCTCGCAGAGCTGGTGGCGCTGTCGAAGTCCCGGCCGCAGGGACTGACGTTCGCGTCGCCCGGCAACGGCAGCACCAACCATCTGGCCGGCGAGCTGCTGCGCAGCCAGTCGGGCGGCAACCTGGTCCACGTGCCGTACAAGGGCAGCGGACCGGCGATCGTCGACCTGCTCGGCGGACAGATCGACATGAACTTCGACGCGATGTCGTCGGTCGTGCCCTATCTCAAGGCCGGCACGATGCGCGCGCTGGCGGTCACCACGCCGCAGCGCGATCCCGATCTCGCCGCGGTGCCGACCATGGCGGAGTCCGGCTACAAGGACTTCGAGATGACCAACTGGTATGGCGTCATGGCGCCGGCCGGCACGCCGGCCCCGTTCGTGCAGAAGCTCAACGCGGAGCTCAACCGGATCATGGCGCTGCCCGACGTGGTCCGTAAGCTCGACGAGCTCGGCGTCCGGCGCAACGCGATGAGCGCCGAGGCGTTCGGTGCGTTCATCGCCGCGGAGAACGCCCGCTACCGCAACATCGCGAAGGTCACCGGCGTGCAGATGTGACGGTCACGAAACGCCCGGCACGCCGGCGCGGAGGTCCGACCCTGCCACACCGAGCTCGACGCAGTCGGATCCGCAGGCCCCCGGCACGGCGGGGCCGGGGCGCGGCGCCGGACGGTGCAGCACTGCACGGGTCGGCGTGATCCGCAGCGATTCGCCGGCGACCGCCGCCTGCCCGTCCACGATCAGCGAGTAGTCCGCTTCGGACTGGGGCGGCCAGACCAGGCCGACCGCGGGCCGCGCCAGCAGGTTCTCGCGAGTGCGGCGACCGATGCCGTTCACGACCAGCGCACCGTCCTGCAGCAACACGGCGACCGCCACCGCATGCGGCGCGCCCTCGGCCCTGGTCGTCATCAGGTAGGCGAAGCGATATCGCGCCATGACGTCCGCCAGGTCCTGCAATTCGACCGGGATACTCATCGTCCACCCTCTTCGGTTCACGCGACCGCCGCGCCGGGCAGATCCGGTTGCCGGTCATTGGCCGCACCGTCATTGTGCGCAGGATGCCGGTCGGCGGCAAGGATCCGGGCCCGCGGAAGCGGGATCGCCTGTGCCGGGCGAAGCCGCTCGCCGGCGTCGGCACCCTTCGCCGGGCCGTGGTCCGACTGTGAAACAATTGACCGGACCCGCCGGACACCAGCACCGCGCTGGCGTGCAGTTTTGCCAGGAAGGAGCGTTGCATGATCGTCGTCCACCATCTGAACAACTCGCGTTCGCAACGGGTGCTCTGGTTGCTGGAAGAGCTGGGACTGGAATACCGGATCGAGCGCTATCAGCGCGACCCCCGGACCATGCTGGCGCCGCCCGAGCTGCGCCGCGTCCATCCGCTGGGCAAGTCGCCGGTGATCGTCGACGGTGACATCACCCTGGCCGAATCGGGCGCGATCCTGGAATACCTGACGCAACGGCACGGCGGCGGCCGGCTGCTGCCGCCGGAAGGCAGCCCGGAGCGCATTCGCTGCAGCTACTGGATGCACTATGCCGAGGGCTCGGCGATGCCGCCGCTGCTGATGCGGTTGGTGCTGAGCCGTCTGCCGCAGGGGCCGATGCCCTTCTTCGTGCGACCGATCGCACGCAAGCTGTGCGACGGCGCGATGAAGGCCTTCGTCGAGCCCAACCTGCGCACTCACTTCGACTACATCGAAGGCGAGCTGAGCCGGCAACGCTGGTTCGCCGGACCGGAGTTCACCGTAGCCGACATCCAGATGAGCTTTCCGATGGAGGCGGCGGCGGCACGTGCCGGGCTCGACCAGAGCCGGCCCAGGTCGATGGCCTTCCTGGAAGCGATCCATGCACGGCCGGCCTACCGGCGCGCGATCGAGAAAGGGGGCCCCTACGAGCTGCTGAAGTGACCGTCTCCCGCGAGGACGCCAGGGAAATGCCGCCGCCGCCTCGGGGATCGGACCCACCGGCAAGGCGGTACCATTCCCTTCCGGCCGCGCAGACGACGAGAGCCTTCCATGACCGATCCCATCCGCCTCACCCAGTACAGCCACGGCGCCGGCTGCGGCTGCAAGATCTCGCCGAAAGTGCTGGACGTGATTCTGGCCGGCAGCGGCGCGCAGAACCTCGATCCCGCGCTCTGGGTGGGCAATGCCTCGCGCGACGATGCGGCCGTCTATGCGCTGGACGAGACCCGCGGCGTGGTGTCGACCACGGACTTCTTCATGCCGATCGTGGACGACCCGTTCGATTTCGGCCGGATCGCAGCGGCCAATGCGATCAGCGACATCTACGCGATGGGCGCAGACCCGCTGGTGGCGATCGCAATCCTCGGCTGGCCGGTCAACGTCCTGCCGCCGGAAGTGGCGCGCGAGGTGGTCCGCGGCGGCCGCGCCGTCTGCGACGAGGCAGGCATTCCGCTCGCGGGCGGGCACTCGATCGACGCGCCGGAGCCGATCTTCGGCCTGGCCGTGACCGGCGCCGTCGAGAAGCGGCACCTCAAGCGCAACGATACGGCCACCGTCGGTTCCCGGCTCTTCCTGACGAAGCCGCTCGGCGTCGGCATCCTGACCACGGCCGAGAAGCAGTCGAAGCTCCGGGACGAGGATAGGGGCGTGGCCCGCGACTGGATGTGCACGCTCAATCGCGCCGGCAGCCGCTTCGGCAGGATCGAGGCAGTGACGGCGATGACCGATGTCACCGGCTTCGGCCTGCTCGGGCACTTGGTGGAGATGGCCGACGGCAGCGGCGTCACGGCGATGCTGCAGGCCTCGGCCGTGCCGCGCCTGCCGGGCGTGGACCACTACCTCGCCCTCGGCACCATACCCGGCGGCACCCAACGCAACTACGAGAGCTACGGCCATCGGATCGGCGAGATCGCCACGGCGCAGCGCCAGCTCTTCTGCGATCCGCAGACCAGTGGCGGGCTGCTGGTGGCGGTCGACCAGGCTGGCATGGGCGGGTTCCTCGAGGCAGCGGCCGCCGAAGGTCTGTCTCTCGAGCCGATCGGCGAGTTCGTCCCCAGGCAGGCCCATGCCGTCAGGATCAGCTGAAGCTGCCCTCGCCGCTCCGGATCGTGCGCAGGGGCTCGTCGAGGACTACCGGTCGCTTTTCCTCGCCGTAGCGCCGCTGCTGGACGTGCGCGCCCCCGTCGAGTTCTGCAAGGGGGCGTTCCCGGGCGCGGTGAACCTGCCGCTCCTGACCGACGCCGAGCGCCAGAAGGTCGGCACGGCCTACAAGCAGCAGGGGCAGGACGCCGCGGTCGCGCTCGGCCACCGGCTCGTCGGCGGCGAGGTGCGGGCCGCGCGCGTCGCGGCCTGGGCCGCATTCGCCCGCGCCAACCCGTCGGGGCTGCTCTACTGCTTTCGCGGCGGCATGCGCTCCGGCCTGGTGTGCGAGTGGCTGCGCACCGACGCCGGCATCCACTATCCGCGGGTGCGCGGCGGCTACAAGGCGATGCGCCACTTCCTCATGCAGACGCTGGAGGCGGCGCTGGATGAGTGCAGCTTCGTGCTGCTCAGCGGGCTCACCGGCACGGGC
>JBFWQR010000289.1:0-3923 GCA_050249335.1 Lautropia sp. | reverse complement strand
AGCTAGCGGGCACCGACATAGGTGCAGGCCGCGCGCAGGCCGCCGAGGATCTGCTGGACGGTGCCGACGACCGGGCCGCGCGCCGGCAGCAGCGTCGACTTGCCTTCGCTCGCGCGATAGCGCGCGACGCCGCCGGCGTAGCGCGTCATCGCTTCCTCGGAGCTCATGCCGTAGAAGCGGCGGTAGTGCCGGCCGTCCTGCTCGACCGGCTCGCCGCCGGATTCGTCGTGGGCCGCCAGCATGCCGCCGAGCATCACGAAATCGGCGCCGCCGCCGAACGCCTTGACGACGTCGCCGGGCACGGTGCAGCCGCCGTCGCCGCAGATGTGGCCGCCGAGGCCGTGCGCGGCATCGGCGCATTCGATGATCGCCGACAGCTGCGGATAGCCGACCCCGGTCATGGTCCGGGTCGTGCAGACCGAGCCGGGACCGATGCCGACCTTGACGATGTCGGCACCGGCGAGGATCAGCGCCTCGGTCATGTCGGCGGTGACGACGTTGCCGGCCATCAGCACGACCTCCGGATGGGCGTCGCGGAAGCGCTTGACGAAGTCCATGAACGCTTCGGTATAGCCGTTGGCGACGTCGATGCAGACCCAGCGGATCGCACCGCCGGTGCCGCTCCAGACCGCGCGGAACTTCTCGAGATCGTGCTCGAGGATGCCGAGCGAGTAGAACGCATGGCGGCTCGCGCCGGAATCGGCATCCGCTGCCGACTCCGGCGCTTTGAAGAACCGGACCAGATCCGCGACCGGATAGTGCTTGTGGATCGCCGTCAGCAGCTGGTGCCTGCCGAGCGCCGCGGCCATCTCGAAGGTGCCGACCGTGTCCATGTTGGCCGCGACCACCGGCACCACCGGCAACCGCAGCCGCGCATGCCGGAACGTATAGACGCGCTCGAGATCGACGCTGGCGCGGCTGCCGAGCGTCGAGCGCTTGGGCCGCAGCAGCACGTCCTTGAAGTCGAGCTTGATCTCGTTGTCGATTCGCACTGCCGCTACCTCGGTTGCCGTCCGGTTACCATTGTCGCCGAACCGCGCGGCGCGGCGGCCGACCATCCGCCCGACGCATGAACCGCCAGCGATTGTAGGGGGAACGATGGCATACCGACGACTCGGCAACAGCGGCGTCATGGTGTCGACGCTCTGTCTCGGCACGATGATGTTCGGCGACCGGACCGACGCACGGGAAGCCGGCGAGATCGTCGCGGCCTGCCGCGATCGCGGCGTCAACTTCATCGACACCGCCGACGTCTACAGCCTCGGCGAATCCGAACGGATCACCGGCCGGCTGATCGCGCCGCAACGCGCGCACTGGGTGCTCGCGACCAAGGTCGCCAATCCGATGTCGGACGATACGAACGCGCGCGGCCTGTCGCGGCGCTGGCTGGTCCAGGCGATCGACGGATCGCTGACCCGGCTCGGCACCGATCACGTCGACGTCTACTACCTGCACAGGGAAGACCCGCGCACCCCGATCGGCGAGACGGTCGCCGCGCTCGGCGACCTGATCCGCGCCGGCAAGATCCGCTACTTCGGCGTCTCGAACTTCCGCGCCTGGCGGATCGCCGAGGTGGTCCGGCATTGCGACGAACTCGGCGTGCCGCGGCCGGTGGTCTGCCAGCCCTACTACAACGCGCTGAACCGGATGCCCGAGGTCGAGGTGCTGCCGGCCTGCGGCCACTTCGGCATCGGTGTCGCGCCGTATTCGCCGATCGCGCGCGGGGTGCTCAGCGGCAAGTACCAGCCCGGCCAGAAGCCGCCCGAGGACACTCGCGCCGGCCGCAACGACAAGCGGATCATGCAGACCGAATGGCGCGAGGAATCGCTGCGGATCGCGCAGCGGATCCGCGAGCACGCCGAACGCCGCGGCGTGACCGCGGCCCAGTTCGCGGTCGGCTGGGTGCTGAACAACCGGCTGGTGACTTCGGCGATCGTCGGGCCGCGCACGCTCGGCCAGATGCAGGAATATCTCGACGGGATCGATCTCGTGTTCGGCGCCGACGACGAGGCGCTGATCGACTCGCTGGTACCGGCCGGACATCCGTCGACGCCGGGCTACAGCGATCCGGCGTACCCGATCGAGGGCCGCCAGCCGTTCTCGGCATGACTGCCGCGCTCGGCATGATCGTGCCGCCGTTCGGTCCGCCGGCGTCGCCAATGCAGGTGCCGCTGCGGGTGCCACCGCGGTCGCGTGCACGGGCGCGGACCGTCGCGGCCGCGCTGGCGCTGGCAGCGCTCGCCGCGGTGCCGGCAGCGCGCGCGCAATCGCTCGCCGAGGCGGTCGCCGAAGCGTTGCGCAGCCATCCGCGGGTGGTCGCGGCGCGCAGCAACGCGCAGTCGGTCGGATTCGAGATCACCGGTGCGCAGAGCCAGATGAATACCCGCTTCGGCCTGATCGCCGAGCCCGGCTACGGCTACGTGCGCGGCTACGGCCATGACAGCATCGGCGATCTCGGGGTCCAGGCGATCAAGCCGATCTACGATTCGGGCCGTACCGACAACGAGGTCGCGCGGCAGCGTGCGCGGCTGGCGAGCGCCAACCAGCAGCTCGAGCTGGCGCGGGCCGACGTCGCGCTGCGGGTCGCCGATGCCTACGTCGAGGTGGTCAAGCAGCTGGCGCTCGCGGCGCTGGCGCGCGAATACGTCGTCAACATCGGCTCGCTGAACCAGCGGGTCGAAGAGATCGTCAAGCTCGACCGCGGTCGCGGCTACGACCTGCTGCAGACGCAGTCGCGGCTGTCGCAGGCGCGGCTGACACAGTCGACCCGTGACGGGCTGCTGCAGGAAGCCCAGGCGACGCTCGCGCAGCTGGTCGGCCGGCCGGTGCCGGCGCCGGTCGAGCCGGCGACGCCGGGTCCGTTGCCGGCCTCGCTCGCCGATGCGCAGGCGGCGCTCGACAACCATCCGCAGGTGCTGGCCGGGCTCGCCGACGTCGAAGCGGCGCGGCGCGCTGCGGCGGTCGCCAGCGCCTGGGACAAGCCGACCGTCAGCGTCCGCGGCCGGGTCCGCAGCCCGGAGTACCCCGCCGGCAACCGGCAATGGTTCGGCGGTTACGATGTCGGCCTGGTCACCGACTGGAACCCGTTCGATGGCGGCGTCGGCGCCGCCCGGGCCGCCGCGGCCAGCGCGCAGATCGCCGCCGCCGAAGAGAATGCCGCGGCCAGCCGCCGCGACCTCGGTACCGAGATCGCCCGGCAGTGGACGCAGATGCAATCGCGCGCCGCCCGGACCGGTTCGCTCGGCGATCTGGTCGAAACCGCACGCAAGGTCCGCGCCGCCTACTGGGAGCAGTTCCAGATCGGCAAGCGCGCGATCATTGACCTGCTGAATGCCGAAAACGAGACCTATCAGTCTCAGCTATCGGCGATCACCGAGCGGCTCGAACTGCTGCAGATCCGCTATCGGCTGTTCGCCACCCAGGCGAAGCTGACGCCGTTCCTCGGCATCGCGCCGGCCGAACCGGTGATGGAACCGAACCCGGATGCGGCGGGCGCCGCCGGTTCTCCCGGGAACAACAGTCCGAGTGGAATCCAGGCCCTTCCAGACCTGCCGCGGCGTTAGCGATGGGACAATGGCGGGCCCGTTAGTCCGACAGCCCCCTGAGCCGCCGGACACCGGCGAGCGTACCCTGCGAGAAGCAGGCGAGCGCACCCTGCGAGAACCATTGCGTTGATGGAATCCGTCGCCAGAATCGACAAGAACCGAAACGACCCGATCGGCCCCGCTCCGACAACCGAAGCCGGCCATGGCGAGCCGGCGGCGGGCAGCGGCGCTGCGAACGCTGCCGCGACGCCGACCGGCACCGCTACGCCGAGCGGCGCCGGGCCGGCCGGCGCGACGACCCTGCCCCCGAATGCGACTGCCGCGACGACCGCGGGCACGGCGGGCACGGCGGGCACGGCAGCCACCACCACCGCGACG
>JBFWQR010000288.1:0-4184 GCA_050249335.1 Lautropia sp. | reverse complement strand
ACACCTGTTCCCCTCCGGAAGTTGATGGCGTCACGCTCCGCTACGACCTGCGCGAACCCCACGCCCAGCCCGAACCTTACGGTAATCTTCTGCGGATGTCCAGTATAATCGGATGTCCGGACAACTATAAGACTGCAATCCCGGGCGCGCGATGCGACGGGTTCCTAGTCTTCGTCCGTTACGCGCCAGTCGGCGCGGCTCGCGGCCACGAGCGCGGCCCAGTCGTCCGGCGGGTTGCCGCGCCCGAGCATCTTCTCGAACACCGCGTAGGGGTCGGACTTGCTGCCTGCCGACCGCAAGGTCTGCTCGTCGTTGACCCAAGCGAACACGATCGCCCTGGCCTTGGAGTCGTAGCGGAAGAACAGCCGGAAGCGCCGCCCGATCTTGGCGCGTCGCCAGTGCCGATGCGCCGGCCCCAGGGTGTTGCCCTGACGGAATTCGTCGCGCGCGGGGTCGCCCGGCACGACCTCCATGATCAGCTGGCTCAACGCCCGGAACAACTTGACGTTGGCATTGCTCTCGAACCCTTGCGGGTCACTCTGTTCGGCCCGCTCCGCGGCCGCCTGCAGCCTGCGCAACTGCTCGATCACGCCTGCGTGAAACAGCAGCGTCCACCCGTGCCGCTGCATCAGAGCGCGACTTCGCCGTCGATGTCGTCATCGAGATTTGCCGCACGCTGTGCGCTCGCCAGCATGGCCCGCGCCAGATCCTCCGGCAGGGACTGGACGTGCCGCCCGGCCCGGATGTCCGCTTCCAGCAGGCCCAGGAAGGCGCCGATGGCGGGGTCTTCATGGGCGGCATCGGCCCGGGTAACGACGACTTCACCGTCACGCAGGTCGAATGCCACCTTGCCGCCGGTATCCACACCGAGCGCCTGCCGGATGGACTTGGGCAGCGTGATCTGGCCCTTGGAGGTCAACGTGGCGACTTCGTGGATTTCGGGCATCGCGGCGCTCCTGATGACGACATCCGGATTGTAAGGAAATTTCCTTACAATGTCGATTCGATCAGGCGGAGCTCCGCTGCATCTCGACTCTTCGATGCAGATCGGTCTTTCGGTACGGCTCGGCCCTTTCAACCGAACGCCGCCATCAGCCAATCCGAGTCGGGTTGGGATTCCAGACGAAGCGCCCGCTCGAGATAGGCGTCGAGTGCCGCGCCGGCGAGCCGGTATTCGACGAGGCGGCGGAATTTGCCGAGCACCTCGTCATCGCTCATCGGATTTCGCGGCGCCCCCTTGGGTCCGTGGACTTCACGCCGGGCGAGCGCCCGGCCGGCGGCATCGACGACCGTGACTGCGCAGTGATGGAAGTGCTTCCGGGCGGGATCCGCAACGATCCGGACCTTGTCGAGCATTCGAAGGATCTCCGGCCTCGCCGCATGCCTCGCGAACCCGATGCTGTGCTCGGGCAATATCACGTCCTCGCCGAGTGCCGCCAGGGCAACGCAGTACTCGAGATGAAAGCGCGCCTCGTTGCCGCTTCTCGGCGGGCCTTGCTTCGAGACGCCGGCCAGGGTCAGCTCCGCGACGCCGATCCGGATCTCCGCTGCCTCTTCGAGCCGGACGCCATCACGCCGCAGCGACACGACGGCATCGACCGGCGAATGAATGTAGCCGCAGGCTGCGTGATACTTGCGCGGCGGCGACGCGAGATGCCACGTCCGGTTGTCCCGGACTGCCTCGGCGAACATGCCGCGAGCGGCCGTGACGAAGTAACCCCGCGGTCCTTCCAGCAGCCGTTTGGGACCGGTCATGCCGGCTCTCGCGTACTTGGCGCCCGCGAGCCCTGCCGTAGCCGGGCATGCACCGTAGAGCATCGGCTTGACCGTACCGCCATTGCCGAAGACGACTTCGGCCGGGCACCAGCCGGCGAGCGTCCCGGCAATGCCCATCGCGTGAGCGAGCCCGGGCTCGCCGAGCCCCAGCAGCCGCGCGGCACCGGCCGCAACGCCATAGGATGACGGGAAGACCACGGGGGTCATGCCGACCTCATCGTAGGGCTTGATCGCAGCGAAGTAGCCCTGGTAGACCCGTGCGGTCACTTCGAGCCCGACGATGACGGCCTCGAGCAGCGCCCGGCCCGAAGAACGCTGCGATTCGGCCAGTGCAACGAGGCCGCAGACGTTGCCGATGCTGCCGTGCCCGCCGATCTGGTCGTGCAGGTTCAGGATATCGCCCATATAGGCGTTGACGCGCGCGGCGGCTTCGGTCGACAAGCGCCTGCCGGTACCGATGACCGTGCACTCCGGACGGGCGCTGTCGGCAGATTCGGCTGCCATCAGCGGCTTCCAGTCCTCCACCTGGGCGCCCGCGACGCAGCAGCCGATCGTGTCCAGGATGCAGAGGATCGCCTGCCGACGGACCACCTCCGGAACTTCGGCAATCCGAATGCCGGCGGCGTAAGCCGCGAGCTCGTCGGTCAGGTCTCGGGCCGGCGCGCCTTCGGCAGTCTCGATGTCGGTCATCGGTTCATGCTCATACCTGGGCTATTTCGGCTCGATCCGCGCCTTTTCGACGACCTCTGCATATCTGATCCGCTCGTCGTCGATCAGTTTCGCAAAAGCCGGCCCCATGGCGGTGCTGGCAATCAGTCCCTGCTTGACCAGCCATTCCCGCATGTCCGCCCGGCCCAGGACCTTCGCCAATGCCGCTTGCACGCGCTGGGTGACCGAAGCCGGCAGCTGCGCTGGCGCCCAGAGTCCGTACCACGACACGAAGTCCACGTTTTTCACCCCCGCTTCCGCCAGCGTCGGCACCTGCGGGAGCAGTTCGCTGCGACGATCGCCGGTCACCGCGATTGCCCGCATGCGCCCCGATGTGACGTACGGCACCGTCGTCAGCGCGGGTTCCATCATCGCCGTCACCTGGCCACCCGCGATATCGACCAGTGCATTGGCCCCGCCTCTGTACAGCACCATCGGGATCCGGGTGCCGGTCTCCACGTTGAACGACTCCATGGCGAGATGACCACCCGAGCCGAATCCGCCGACGCCGAACGTCACCTTCTCCGGACGTCCTTTGGCCAGCGCGATGAACTCCTGAACGCTACCGATACCGGACGACGATCCGACGACGAAGACCAGCGGCGCGATCGCGACCTGACCGATCGGAGTGAAGTCCTTTTGCAGGTTGAACGGCGGCTTTTCCTTCAACACCATCGGGTTGACGATCAGGCTGCTGTTCGTCAGCAGCAGCGTATGGCCATCGGCGGGCGCAGCCGCCACGTACGCGGCACCGATGCCGCCCGAAGCCCCGGCGCGATTCTCGACCACCACCTGCTGGCCGAACTCTTCTCGCAGATGCACCGCCAGCGTACGAGCCAGCGCATCTACGGTACCGCCCGGAACATACGGCGCCACGATCGTGATCGGCTTCGATGGAAATCCTTCGGCCGAAGCTGTGACGGAAGACAGGCCCAGTGCCGCAACGGACATTGCACAGGTCGTCTTCGCCAACATGCTCAGAATAGTCATGGATGTCTCTCTGTTTGGAAAGTGAGCTCGGGGCCCGCGATCTCGAAGCCGTTCGCCGGGCCTGGTAGCGGATGCGTTTCAGGGCGCTCCTCGAAAGGAGGCCGGTGCGGTCAACGCGGCTCGATCCCGGCCAGTTGCGTTGCCACTCGCCACACTTCGACCTGCGCCTGAATCCAGCTGGCGAACTCGGCTGGCGTATTCGGCGCGGCCTCGACCCCCAACTCCTTCAGCGCCTGCACGACGGCGGGCCTGGCAAGCATCGCATTGAGCGCACCGCTGAGCTTCTCGACGATGTCCTTTGGAATACCGGCCGGGCCGGCGAAGCCCATCCAGGTCACGACGTCGTAGTCCGGCAGATTCGCGGCCTTGGCAATCGGCGGCAGCTCGGGAGCGAGCTTGCTCTCCTTGCCGCTGCTGACCGCGAGAAACTTCACTCGACCCGTCTTGACGAAAGGCGCGCTCGAGACGAGATCTCCGATCGCGAAGTTGTATTCGCCGGCGGCGAGGTCGAGCCACGCCTGCGGCCATCCCTTGTACGCCACGCCGGTAGCCTGCAGGTTCGCGAGCCGCACGAAGGCGGCCCCGGCGATTTCTCCCGTCCCCTGCGCGTATCCATAGGGGACCTTGTTGCCCGGATTCCTGGCGTACGCGACCAGATCCGAGACCGAAGAGAACGGGCTGTCCCCCTTGACCGCCAGGAAAATGGGAAA
>JBFWQR010000287.1:0-4208 GCA_050249335.1 Lautropia sp. | reverse complement strand
TCGCACGCGCGAGCTCGGTCGCCGGCTCGAGCCGCAGTGCCGAGACCGGGCTGTAGGGCCCGCTGGTGCGGCGCAATCGGTTCGCGTTCGGCTTGGGCGGGTCGCTGAACCGCGGCCGCAACATCAGCGAGGAGGACGCCCGGCTCGGCCTGAAGGACATCCCGGCGACGCTGATCGGCCGGCTGCGGCTGCGCTACACGTTCACGCCGGACGTGTCGGTGACGGCGCTGATCGTCGGCGACCTGCTCGGCCGTCAGAAAGGCCTCGAGATCCCGGTCAACCTCGGCTGGCAGCATCAGCTGCGGCCCGGCCTGCTGCTGTCGAGCGGCGTCGGCGTGACCTGGGCCAGCGCGACCACGCTCGACAACAGCTACGGCATCGGCGAAAAGGAGCACGCCGCCAGCGGCCTGCCGCTGTACAACCCGAGCTCCGGATTCCGCGAAATCTCGGCTTCGATCGGCCTGGTCGGCGAACCGAACCAGCACTGGATCTGGGTCGCCCGCTTCAGCCTGGTCCGGCTGATCGGGCCGGCCGAAAAGAGCCCGATCGTGCGCCAGCCGCTGCAGCCGGCGCTGCTGCTCGGGCTGGCGTACCGATTCACGCTGCACTAGGCAATGCGCATCGGGGTTTCGAACCTGCTGTGGACGCCGGATCGCGACGACGCGGTCGCGCAGCTGCTACGCCGGCTCGAGGTCGACGCGATCGATCTGGCTCCGACCCGCTACTTCGCCGATCCGGCCGCCGCGAGCGCCGCCGACTGGCGCCGGATCGCTGCCCGCTGGCACGATCGCGGCATCGCGATCACCGGCCTGCAGTCGCTGCTGCACGGCGCCGACGGCCTCGCGCTGTTCGGCCCACCGGACAGCCGGGCGCGGTTGACGGCACGGCTCGCGGCGATGCTCGACGTCGCGGTTGCGGTCGGCGCCGGACAGCTGGTGTTCGGTTCCTGGCAGAACCGCCGGCGCGGCGCGCTGCCGCTCGCCGCGGCGATCGACGCCGCGGCCGAACTGTTCACGCCGCTGGCGGTGGCCGCCGCCGCCCGTGGCGTCTGTCTGTCGATCGAGCCGATCTTCTCCGGCTACGGCAACGATTTCCTGGTCGACCACGACGAAGCGCTGCGGCTGGTCGAGCGGATCGATCATCCCGGCTTCGGCCTGACGCTCGACGTCGGCTGCCTCGGCCTCGCCGGCGAGGATGTCGCAGCGGTACTGGCGCGCTGTGCGTCGCGGATCACCCACGTCCAGCTCGCCGAGCACCGGCTGGCGCCGCTATCGGCCAACAACCGCTTGCATGCGCGGGCCGGGCCGGCGATCAGCCGCGCGTTGCCCGGTCGTGTAGCATGCATCGAGGCACTGACGCCGGCCGGCCATTCGGCGGTCGATGCCGTCGCGCAGTCGCTGGCCGTCGCACGGGCGCACTATCGCTGAATCGGACGCCGACCACCGGCCGCAGCGGGTTCGCCGCAGCAGAGGAGATCGGATGGACCTGAACTATTCGGCCGAGGAATCGGCGTTCCGGACCGAGGTCCGCGACTGGCTCGAGGCCAACCTCCCGGCCGACCTGCAGCAGAAAGGCGCCAGCTACCAGGAACTGTCGCGCGACGACCTGCTGCGCTGGCAGAAGATCCTCGCCCGCCAGGGCTGGGTTGCGCCGTCGTGGCCGGTCGAATGGGGCGGCACCGACTGGAACGCGGTCCGGCGCTACATCTTCGAGGAGGAATGCGGACTCGCCGGCGCGCCGCCGCTGGTGCCGTTCGGCCTCGCGATGTGCGGGCCAGTACTGATCCGCTTCGGCAGCCCTGCCCAGCAGCAGCGCTTCCTGCCGCGGATCTATCACGGCGAGGATTTCTGGTGCCAGGGCTACTCCGAGCCGGGCTCGGGCTCGGATCTCGCGTCGCTGAAGACCCGCGCCGAACGCCGCGGCGACCACTATCGGGTCAACGGCCAGAAGATCTGGACCACGCTCGGCCACTACGCCGACTGGATCTTCTGCCTGGTCCGCACCGACCCGAACGCGCGGATCCGCCAGGAAGGCATCAGCTTCCTGCTGATCGACATGAAGACGCCGGGCATCACGGTGCGGCCGCTGATCCTGATGGACGGCAGCCACGAGGTCAACGAGGTATTCTTCGAGGACGTCGAGGTACCGCTCGAGAACCTGGTCCACGAAGAGGGCAAGGGCTGGACCGTCGCCAAGTACCTGCTCGGCCACGAGCGGATGAATACCGGCCGGATCGGCGCGTCCAAGCGCGAGCTGGCGGCGCTCAAGCGCTTCGCCGCCGGCCGCCAGCGCAACGGCCGGCCGCTCGATCGCGATCCGCGCTTCGCCGACCGGCTCGCCGAGCTCGAGATCGACCTGATGGCGCTGGAGATCACCAACCTGCGCTTCCTCAGCAGGCTGGTCGGCGGCAATCCGCCGGGCGCGGAAGTGTCGATGCTGAAGATCCGCGGCACCGAGATCCAGCAGCGGCTGACCGAGCTGATGATGGAAGCCGGCGGCACCGCGGCGCTGCGCACCGGCGACGCGGCCGGCGACGACCCGCTGACCGCGCGGCTCGGCGCGCGCTACGCCAACTTCCGCAAGACCTCGATCTACGCCGGCTCCAACGAGATCCAGCGCAACATCATGGCCAAGATGATGCTCGGGCTGTGACCGCAGCCGTTTTACGGAACACGATCATGGACTTCGAACTCTCCGAAGAGCAGCGCCAGCTCGCCGATTCGCTCGAGCGGCTGCTGAACCAGCAATACGGCCTCGAGCGCCGCAAGGCGATCCTCGCGGCCGGCGGCCACAGCGCCGAGATCTGGTCGCG
The DNA here is from genome assembly GCA_050249335.1 of Lautropia sp. GTDB lineage: Bacteria > Pseudomonadota > Gammaproteobacteria > Burkholderiales > Burkholderiaceae_E > Lautropia. Next base: position 1,396 of record JBFWQR010000287.1, on the reverse strand, counting down.
GATCGCCGAGCTCGGCGTACTGGCGCTGCCGGTTTCCGAGGCCGGCGGCGGCTTCGGCGGCGGCGCGGTCGACCTGATGCGGCCGGCAGCGCTGATCGGTTCGGCGCTGGTGGTCGAGCCGGTGATCGCGCACCTGAGCGCGGCGCGGCTGCTCGATCGCTGCGCCACTGCGGTCGGCGGCACCGCCGGCGAAGCGCTGTTCGCGCTGCTGCAGCAGGCGACCGCCGGCGGTGTCCGGCTGGCGTGGGCCGATGCGGCCGGTGACGGCGCGCTCGCCGCCGGCGCGACCGCCGGCTGCAGCGTCCGCGCCGATGGCGACGGCTGGCGGCTCGACGGCCGGATCGACGGCGTTGCCGGTGCCGGGCCGGGCGCGACGCTGCTGGTCACCGCAAGGCGCAGCGACGGCGGCCGGCTGCTGTTCGTGCTGCCGCAGGACGGCGGCGGTGCCCGGATCTCGGTCGACCCAGGGCTCGACAACCAGCGGGTCGCAACGATCGAATTCGCCGGTGTCCGACTGCCGGCCGCGGCGCGGATCGGCGGCGATCACGACGCCGCGGCGATCGCCGCTGCGCTCGACGACGCCGCTGCGTTCCGCGACGCACTGCTCTGCGCCGAGGCGGTCGGGCTGATCGAATTCGCCTGCGCGACGACGCTCGACTACTTGAAGACCCGCAAGCAGTTCGGCGTACCGATCGGCAGCTTTCAGGCGCTGCAGCACCGGATCGTCGATCTCCATGTCGAGCTCGAACAGGTCCGCTCGATGGCGGCGCTGGCCTGCTCGAAGGTCGACACCGCCGCGGCCGGCCAGGTCGACGCGGCCGACCGCGACCGTTCGGTCGCCGCGGCGCGGGTGCTGATCGGCAAGGTCGCCGACCGGGTCGCGCAGGAATCGGTCCAGCTGCACGGCGGCATGGGCATGACCGACGAACTGAAGATCTCGCACACCTTCCGACGGCTGACCGTGCTGGCCCGTCAGGGCGGGACGGTCGGCTACTTCCTCGACCGCTTCCTCGCCGCCAGCAGGCCCCTATAATCATCGTCGACAAGCGCTAGGAGCCTGTCGGAGTATGGGAAGGGGTCGCGTTCGAGCCAGGAAGGCGCGAGGCAAGGCGCCGGTTCCGGTCGATAGCCTGAGCTATCGACCGGGTTCGGCAACGCCGCATCGCGCCTTCCTGGCTCGAACCCGCAGGGCGGCGGACGACAGGGCGCATCGCGGCGTTGCAAAATCGAGTCGATACCTCCGGGTATCGACTCGATTTCGCGCCTTGCGCTGCATCCCTGTCGTCCACCGCGCGACCCCGTCCCAAACTCCGACAGGCTCCTAGGCGTCGCGCCCGCCGCGCGGCTTCACGGCGATTCGACCGTGATCCGGCCGCTGTGCGTGCCGTCGTCCTTG
>JBFWQR010000286.1:0-4233 GCA_050249335.1 Lautropia sp. | reverse complement strand
GGCACGGGGCTGTTCGATTTCGAGGCAGCCTCCAGGGCGCCCGGCTGGCTGCAGGAACTGCGCGGTGCGCACAAGCCGGAAACCGAGGAATACGGCATCGGCAGTTTCGTCTACCGCGCCCGCCGGCCTTTCCATCCGCAGCGTTTCGCCGACTGGGCCGAGAGCGAGTGGCCAGGCGTCGTGCGTTCCAAGGGCTTTTTCTGGCTGGCCAGCCACCCGACCCTGGTCGGTGAATGGTCACAGGCCGGTGCCGTCGCCCGGCACGGTCCGACCGGCTACTGGTGGGCCGCGATGTCGCCGGAGCGCTGGCCGCAGGACCCGGAAGCCGTCGCCGCCATTCGCGCCCGCTGGGACGAGCGCGTCGGCGACGCCCAGCAGGAGCTGGTGCTGATCGGCATGGACATGGACGAGCCGGCGTTGCGTGCCCGCCTGGACAACTGTCTGTTGACCGACGAAGAAATGGCCCAAGGCCCGAAAGCCTGGACTTCCTGGCACAACCCGCTGCCGGGCTGGCCACCGAGGGCTTCATGCGGCTGACGTCCAGCGTAGTGGAAGCGCTATGAATACCGATCCGGCTTCCGATCCGGCTGCGGCGGCCTTATGACTATCTAAGCAATTGATTTAGCTTGTACTAATTCGATCTTGTAGCCGTCCGGATCGGCGACGAACGCAATCACGGTACGGCCGCCTTGCACCGGCCCGGCCGGCCGCGTGATCTTGCCGCCGGCGGCAGCGATGCGATCACAGGCTGCATAGGCATCGGGGACCTCGATCGCGATATGGCCGTAGCCCGCGCCGAGGTCGTACTGCTCGACGCCGTAGTTGTAGGTCAGCTCGAGCACCGAGTCCTCGGCTTCGCTGCCGTAGCCGACGAATGCGAGCGAATACTTCTGCTCGGGGCGGTCGGTGGTACGCAGCAGCGACATGCCGAGCATGTCGGTGTAGAACTTGACCGAGCGGTCGAGATTGCCGACTCGCAGCATGGTGTGGAGGATTCTCATCGTCATCTAGGCCGGCATCAGGCCATCCGGGTAGCGCCGCAGCTCGTCGCGCGCGCGCTCGTAGCCGGGCAGCAGCCGGTCGACGATCGCCCAGAAGCGCGGCCCGTGGTTCATCTCCTTCAGATGGCCGATCTCGTGCGCGATCACGTAGTCGATGATCGGCAGCGAGAAATGGATCAGCCGCCACGACAGCAGGATCTTGCCGTCCGGGCTGCAGCTGCCCCAGCGCGAGCGGGCCGCGCTGAGCGCCCAGGTCTTCGGGCCGCGGCCGAGCCGGCGGACGAACGGCTGCATCCGCACTTCGAACAGGTCGCGCGCCTGCGATTTCATCCATGCGGTGACCTTGCGTTCCAGCCAGGCGGCGTCGTCGACCGACGGCCCCGCCACCCAGAGTTCGTCGCCGGCGAGCAGGAAGTGGGTGCGCCGATGCCGGTCGACGTAGGGGGTGATACGCAGCGTCAGGCGCCGGCCGAGGAAGCGGACGTGGCCGCCGTCGCAGTAGCGCGGCGCGGCCTTGGCGCGAGCGCGTTCATAGGCCCGCCACTCGACCTGCTTGCGGACGATCCAGCTGGTCTTCTCGACGATCGACGATTCGATTTCGCGCAGCGAGACCCAGAGCGGCGCGCTGATCGTGAGGCCGCGGCCATCGATCTGGAAGCCGATCGTCCGGCGGGTCGAGCGGCGCAGCGTATAGGACAGTTCGCAGGCGCTGCTGCCGCGCTGCACGACCAGCACCCGGGGCCGCTCGGTGATCCGGGTACGGGTCCGCAGCAGGGGGATCCGGGCGGTTTTGCGGGTCGAACGTTTCATCGGGGGACCTCATGCCGAAGTCCCTCAGACAGAGACCTCTTTCGCGCCAGGTGAGGTTTGAAGATTACCGTAATCCGCCGGGCTGATCCGACGCATTTCGGATTCGATCCAGCCCTCGACCCGGGCTGTCAGGTCCTCCGGCGCGAGACCGGCCGGGTCGATCGGGGCGCCGATCGATACGGTTATCAATCCTGGAGTTTTGATAAATTTCCCCTTTGGCCACAAACGCCCGGAATTGACCGCGATCGGCACCACCGGGGTGCCGGTACGGATCGCCAGCCGCGCGCCGCCGCTCTTGTACCGGCCGACCCGGCCCGGCGGGATCCGCGTGCCTTCGGGAAACATGATGACCCAGCGGCCCTCGGCCAGCTGGCGCACGCCCTGGGTCACGACCGATTCGAACGCGTCGCGGCCCTGGCTGCGGTCGATATGGATCATATCGAGCAGGCCGATGCCCCAGCCGAAGAACGGCAGATAGAGCAGTTCGCGCTTGAACACGAAGGTCAGCTGCCGCGGCATCACCGAAACCAGATAGAACGTTTCCCAGGTCGACTGGTGCTTGCTGAGCAGGATCGCCGGCCCGGCCGGCAGGTTCTCGGTGCCGAGCAGCTGCCAGCGGATGCCGCAGAGCCAGCGTGCCGCATGGATCATCGCGCGCGGCCACATCACGGTGATCCGATAGCGGGTCGGCTGCGGCAGCGGCGCGCAGGCGAGGCACACGAACGCCCATGGGATCACCGTGACGACCTGCACCACCATGAACAGCAGCGAGCGCAGCCAGAGCACCACGGTCGTCACCGGTGGTCGGCGGCGCCCGGCCGTGCCCGGGCCGCGTCGGCGAGCAACCGTTCGGTGGCATCGGCGAGGTCGGCGCAGATCGTCACGGCCTCGGGGACCGGTCCCTGCACGATCGCGTCCTCGCCGTGCCCGCAGCGGACCAGCCAGGTCCGGCAGCGGGCGGCGATGCCGGCCTGGAGGTCGGCGAGCGTGTCGCCGATCATCGTCGTCTCCTCCGGAATCGCTTCGAAGCGGTCGATCAGTTCGAGCAGCATGCCGGGCCGTGGCTTGCGGCAACCGCAGTCGTGCTCCGGGTTGTGCGGGCAGATCGCGATCGCGTCGATGCGGCCGCCGGCCGCCTCGACCAGCCGGCTCATCCGCTGGTGGATCGAATTGACCATGGCCATGTCGTAGAGCCCGCGCGACAGCGCCGCCTGGTTGGTCGCGACCGCGACCGCGAAGCCGGCATGATGCAGCCGGGCGATCGCCTCGAGCGCACCCGGCAGCGGCTCCCATTGCTCGGGTTTGAGCACGTAGCCCGGGACATGGCGGTTGATCACGCCGTCGCGATCGAGGATCACCAGCTTCATCGCGTCCGCGGTACGGTTCGCCGGTGCCCGCGTCAGAGCCGGCCGAGGTCGGCGACGCGATTCATCAACCCCGACAGCCGTGCCAGCAGCGCCTGCCGGTTGGCGCGCAGCGCGGCGTCGTCGGCATTGACCATCACCGTATCGAAGAACGCGTCGACCGGCGTGCGCAGACCGGCCAGCGCCTTCAGCGCGGCGCCGTAGTCGAGCGCGGCCAGCTGGCGCTCGACTTCCGGCGCGGTCGCGGCCAGCGCGTCATGGAGCGCGCGTTCGGCCGGCTCGACCAGCCGCTGCGGATCGACCGCGGCGCCGGCCGGTGCCTGATCGGTGTCGCCGCTGCTCTTGCCGCCGCCACTCTTGCGCAGCAGATTGGCGATCCGCTTGTTGGCCGAGGCGAGCGCTTCGAACTCCGGCAGCAGGCGGAACTCGGCGATCGCGACCAGCCGGCTTTCGATCCGGTCGAGACGGTCGGCGTCGACCGCGAGCGCCGCGTCGACGTCGCCGGCCTCGAAGCCGCGCTCGCGCAGGTAGCCGCGCAGCCGGTCGACGACGAAGGTCCGCAGGCCGCCGACGTCGCGCTCGAACGGCGCCTTGGCATCGCTGGCGACGCCGGAGAACGCGCCGAACGCATCGGCGAGGAGGCCACCGAGCGACAGCGGCAGCGCCTTCTCGACCAGCATCCGGATCACGCCGAGCGCGTGCCGGCGCAGCGCGAACGGATCGCGGTCGCCGCTCGGCCGCTGTCCGACCCCCCAGATGCCGGCGAGCGTCTCGAGCTTGTCGGCGAGCGCGATCACGGTGCCGACCGGGCTCGCCGGCAATGCATCGCCGGCGAAGCGCGGCTGGTAGTGCTCGGCGATCGCGGTCGCGACGTCCTCGGGCTCGCCGTCGTGGCGCGCGTAGTAGCGCCCCATGATGCCCTGCAGCTCGGGAAACTCGCCGACCATGCCGGTCAGCAGGTCCGCCTTGGCGAGCAGCGCGGCGCGCGCGACCGCCGGCGCCGGCACGCCGAGCGCGCCGCCGATGGCCGCGGCGAGCTGGCCGATCCGCCGGACGCG
>JBFWQR010000285.1:0-4234 GCA_050249335.1 Lautropia sp. | reverse complement strand
GGTCACGGCGCTCGAGTTGCTGGACGTGTACGAACAGGTCGCGCTCGAAATTGAACAGGAACAGCCGCGCCCGCGCGCGCATCACCGGATCGGCCGGCATCAGCTGCGGATGCGGGAAGCGCTCGTCGATGTATTCGTTGATGATGTTCGATTCGTACAGGATCAGGTCGCGCTCGACCAGGATCGGAACCTGGCCGTAGGGATTCATGATCGAGATGTCTTCCGGCTTGTTGTACAGGTCGACGTCGCGGATCTCGAAATCCATGCCCTTCTCGAACAGCACGAAACGGCAGCGCTGGCTGAACGGGCAAGTGGTACCGGAATAGAGAACCATCATGGGAGGAGGCTCCTGGGGAGGCGAAGGTGCCGCCGGGGCGCACCTTCTCGTTCGTCATTCCACTGCGGCGCAGACTAGCGGCCGGGATCGGCGGCACCGCGACCACCGCCGGCGAGCCGGCCGGTCCGAGGCACCCGACGGACCTCGACGGCCGCTACCCGGATCGATCGCGGCGAGCATCCGGTGCCGCACCTTGCGCCGGACCTCACGCCCGGGCGCACCGGCGAGCCGTTGCCGCTGCAGCGGCGGCGCGCACATGCACGCCAGCGGGTGCCGGCCGGTATCGCCGGGCCAGCGCAGACCCGGCGCCGCAACGGAGGGCGCCGAGACCCGCGCCGGCGCCCGGCGGCTCTACTTGATGTCCTTCCAGAATTCGCGATTCAGCCACCAGGTGACGAAAATCAGGATCGACAGGAAGATCAGCACCCAGACGCCCATCCGCGCCCGGGTCTTGGCCGACGGATCCGACATGTAGGCGACGTAGGCGACCAGGTTCGCGACCTTCTCGTCGTAGTTCGCCTGGCTCATCGTACCGCCCTTGGCCGGCGTCAGGGTCAGATGCGTGCCAGCGTGCTGGTACCCTTCGAGCTTCTCGGTCTTCTCCGAGCGGTTGCCGTCGTTGTCGAAGGTAACGATGGTCTTGACCCAGCTGCTGCCGTGGCCCCCACCCTCGCCGGCCTTGATCTCTTCGATCGTCGCGCCGCGCGAACCCTGCAATTCCCACAGCACGTGCGGCATGCCGACATTGGCGAACAATGCGTTGTTCCAGCCGGTGGCGCGACCGTTGTCGCGGTAGTAGCTGCGCAGATAGGTGTAGAGCCAGTCGGCGCCGGAGCCGTCGGCGGACGAACGCGCCCGCGCGATCACCGACAGGTCCGGCGGCATCGCGCCGAACCAGGTCTTGGCGTCGGCCGGCCGCATCGCGATGGTCATCGGATCACCGACCTTGGTCGCGGTGAACATCAGATTGGCGACGATCTGATCATCGGTGAGGCCGATGTCCTTCAGACGGTTGTAGCGCATCATCGATGCGCTGTGACAGTTCAGACAGTAGTTGACGAAGGTCCGGGCCCCGTCCTGCAGCGACGGCAGATCGGTCAGCTTGTCGGCCGGAAAATGGTCGAGCGGGGCGCCGCCTTCGGCGGCCTGCGCCGGCGCCGCGACACCGAATGCGAGTGCCGACGCGGCGGCGAGCAGCGCGATGCGGCGGCCGGCGCGGCCGGCGCAACCGAGCAGCGCGCGGCGGGCCGAAGCCTGCAGGTTGGTGGCCAGTGCGGACATGCGGGTCTTGATGCGGTCGTTCATCGGACGGCTCAGTGGGCGCTGAAGGTGATGCGCTCGGGCGGCGTCTTGAACGTCCCGAGCTTGCTCCACCACGGCATGAACAGGAAGAACGCGAAGTAGATCAGCGTGAACAGCTGCGACAGCCGCTCGCCGACCGGCGACGGCGCCTGCACGCCGAAGTAGCCGAGCACCAGGAACGACACGACGAACAGCCCGAGGAACCACTTGTGCCAGGTCGGGCGGTAGCGGATCGACTTGACCGGGCTCTGGTCGATCCACGGCAGCGCGAAGAAGATCAGCGTCGACGCGCCCATCGCGACGACCCCCCAGAACTTGGCGTCGAACAGGAAGAAGCCGATGATCATCGCGGCGATCACGATCAGGCCGAGCACCTTGGCGAGCAGGTAGCGCGCGCTCGCCATGATCATCAGCAGCAGCACCAGCAGGAACGGCACCAGGCCGTAGAACAGGAACTCGGTGGTGGTCGCGCGCAGGATCGAGTAGAACGGCGTGAAGTACCAGACCGGTGCGATGTGCGCCGGCGTCTTCAGCGGGTCGGCCGGGATGAAGTTGTTGAACTCGAGGAAGTAGCCGCCCATCTCCGGCGCGAAGAAGATCACCGCCGAGAAGATCGCGAGGAAGATCGCGACCCCGAACAGGTCGTGCACCGTGTAGTACGGGTGGAACGGGATGCCGTCGAGCGGCCGGCCGCGGGCGTCCTTCTTCGCCTTGATCTCGACGCCGTCCGGGTTGTTCGAGCCGACCTCGTGCAGCGCCAGGATGTGGGCGGCGACCAGTCCGAGCAGCACCAGCGGGATCGCGATCACGTGGAACGAGAAGAACCGGTTCAGCGTGGCGTCGCCGACCACGTAGTCGCCGCGGATCCACACCGACAGCTCCGGTCCGATCAGCGGGATCGCCGAGAACAGATTGACGATCACCTGCGCGCCCCAGTACGACATCTGGCCCCACGGCAGCAGATAGCCGAAGAACGCCTCGGCCATCAGCGTCAGGAAGATCAGGCAGCCGAAGATCCAGACCAGCTCGCGCGGCTTGCGGTAGGAGCCGTAGAGCAGCCCGCGGAACATGTGCAGGTAGACGACGACGAAGAACGCCGACGCGCCGGTCGAGTGCATGTAGCGCACCAGCCAGCCCCACGGCACGTCGCGCATGATGTACTCGACCGACTCGAACGCCTTGGCCGCGTCGGGCTTGTAGTGCATCACCAGGAAGATGCCGGTGACGATCTGGATCACCAGCACCAGCATCGCCAGCGAGCCGAAGAAGTACCAGACGTTGAAATTCTTCGGCGCGTAGTACTCGGACAGGTGCTCCTTCCAGTTCTGCGACAGCGGAAACCGCTGGTCGACCCAACCGAGCAACCCTTTCCACTCAACCTGCTTCTCTGCTGCCATGACCTCTGTCCCGAGCCTGTCTGTCTGTTCTTTCCTGCGGATCTCAGCGCGGCGGTACCGTGCCTGTCACTGCGCGCGCCGGCGGCGCTGCCGGCGGCGCGGCGGCATCAGGCTTTCTTGTCGGCGCCGATCAGCAGCCGAGTGTCGGACAGGTACGTATGCGGCGGCACGTCCAGGTTGCGGTTGGCCGGCTTGTTCTTGAAGACTCGCCCGGCCATGTCGAAGGTCGAACCGTGGCACGGACAGAGGAAGCCGCCGGCCCAGTTGTCGGGCAGCGACGGCTGCGCGCCGGGCTGGAAGCGGTCGCTCGGGGAACAGCCGAGATGCGAGCAGATGCCGACCAGCACCAGGTATTCGGGCTTGATCGACCGCACCTGGTTCTTCGCGTATTCCGGCGTCTCGAGCTGGTAGTACAGGTCGGACTTCGGGTCGAGCACTTCGCTTTCGGTCTGCTTCAGCGACGCCACCATCGCCGGCGTGCGGCGGATCATCCAGACCGGATTGCCGCGCCATTCGACGACGCGCCGCTCACCCGGTTCCATGCCGCCGATATCGGCCTCGACCGGCGCGCCGGCTGCCTTGGCGCGTTCGGACGGCTGAAATGTCGAAACCAGCGGAATCGCCGTGGCCGCGGCGCCGACGCAGCCGACGACGCAGGTGGAAACCAGGGCGGCCCGACGTGACGAATCGGTGGACGCATTCGGGTCAGGACTGAACCCGGAATCCATCCGTGGATCGTAGGTTTCGGACATCGGGGAAGACCTCTTGCAGGTGATGGGGGCGTGTGATGAGGCGGGTATCGGCGGGGCGAGGCGCGGGGCACCGGAACGGGTCACCGGCGCGAGTTACCGGCACATTCGGGCTGACTGCATTCGGTAGGAATGGGCGGGCGGACGCGACAACCTTAGATTATAGCCTAGCCGACCCGGTGAGTCTGCTGGCGGGCACGGCGGCAGCGTGGTCGCGCCGTCACAGAGGCGCCGTGGCGACACCACGCCTTGCGTCGTCTCGTGCTGTCTCGGATACTTGCCGGCAAGAGCAACAAAAGCGGCGGGAGCAGAGTCCATGTCGATGATGTCCGAGTTCCGTGAATTCGCGCTGAAGGGCAATGTCGTCGACCTCGCGGTCGGCGTCATCATCGGCGGCGCCTTCGGCAAGATCGTCGATTCGCTGGTCAAGGACATCGTCATGCCGATCG
>JBFWQR010000284.1:0-4249 GCA_050249335.1 Lautropia sp. | reverse complement strand
GGGCGGCCGGGCGCCGCTGACATGGCCAACGTCCCGTGGCCGCCCGTGGGCTCGCCGCGCAACGGCGTCCGGCCGCGGCCGGGCGCGCGGGCGGCCAATCCGGTCCCGGATCCGTTCGCCGCGACGGCCTTCGGTTCGGCGCTGCCGCCGGCCGCGGGCTCGCCGCCACCCGCCGCAGCGGCGGCGTACCCGGCGAGCCACGACGCCGATCCGGGCCTGCCGGTGCACTGGGCCGCGACCGGTAACCCGCTGGTCGACGCGGCGCATCCGCTGCTCGCGCTGATCACGCAGATCCGCGGCAGCGCGCGCCATCCCGACCCGGCCGCGCTGCGCGAGGAGCTGGCCCGCGCGGTCGCGCGCTTCGAGCAGGACGCCGCGGCCGGCGGCGCGCCGCGCGATGCGATCGTCGCCGCGCGCTATCTGCTCTGCACGTTCGTCGACGAGACCGCGGCGGGCACGCCGTGGGGCGGGCAGGGCGCCTGGGCCGCGAGCTCACTGCTGGTCCGGTTCCACAACGAGACCTGGGGCGGCGAGAAATCGTTCCAGCTGCTGGCGCGCTTGTCGGAGTCGCCGCAGCGCAACCGGGCACTGCTCGAGCTGTTCTCGCTGTGCCTCGCGCTCGGCTTCGAGGGCCGGTTCCGGGTGCTGCCCGACGGTCGCGCGCAGCTCGACCGGTTGCGCGAGCGGCTCGCGCTGATGATCCGCGAGCAGGCGCCGGCCGCCGACCCGACGCTGTCGACGCAGTGGGCGCCGGCGGCGGTCGCGCGCCGGCACTGGTTCTCGGCGGCGCCGTACTGGGTATTCGGCGTGCTGGTGAGCGCCGCGGCGATCGGCAGCTACCTGCTCTACTCGGCGACGCTGGCCGGGCAGTCCGACCAGGCATTCGCCCGGCTCGCGGCGCTGCGTCTGGGCGAGGCGCCGCGGCCGGTCGCGGCAGCGGTCGCAGCGGCGCCGGCGGTGCGGCCGCGCCTCGCGACGCTGCTCGCCGACGAGGCCGCGCAGGGCCTGCTGACGGTCAGCGACACCGCGACCCGCAGCGTCGTCGTGCTGAAGGGCGACCTGTCGTTCGATCCCGGCAGCGCGCAGGTGTCGGCACGGATGCGCCCGGTGCTCGACAAGGTCGGCCGTGCGCTCGCCGCGATGCCCGGGTCGGTGCTGATCAGCGGCCATACTGATGCGATACCGATCCGCACCGCGCGCTTCCCGTCGAACTGGCATCTGTCGCGCGACCGGGCCGAGGCCGTCAAGACCTATCTGGCCCGGGTCGTGCCGGCGAGCCGGATGCAGGCCGACGGTCGCGCCGACAGCGAATCGATCGCGTCGAACGAGACCGTCCAGGGCCGCGCCGACAACCGGCGGGTCGAGATCAACCTGTTCGTGACCCAGTGAACGCAAGCGACGCAAGGGTACGCCAGTGAGGGGTACGCCAATGAGCAGCCGACGGGTGGAACCGAGCGCCCCCAGGGCTGGGCTGCGCCCAGCCCGCAGCCCTCGTCCGGAGGCCGTGGGCGCTCCGCAGGCACGATCGGTCCGCAGGGACCGATCGTGTCCGGCTCCGCCCCCGAGGGGGTCAAGGAAACTTGGGGCGGCCCGGCGTTTCCTTGCGAGAAGCCGGCGATGAAGGCGCTGTTCCGGCTGCTGTTCGGCGGCTTCATGCTCCGCCTGACCGGCGCGCTCGGGCTCGCCGGGATCGTCTGGTTTGCCGGGCCGCTGCTCGCGTTCGCCGGCTGGCATCCGCTCGAAAGCGCCGAGGTCCGGATCGCGGTCATCGCGGTGCTGCTGCTGCTGTGGCTCGGCCGCCGGCTGTTCGCCGCCGCACGCCGGCGCTGGCAGAACCGCAAGCTGCTCGATGCGCTCGCCGCGGCGCCGGCCGGCGCGCCGGCCGAGGACCCGGAGAGCCTGCGCGTCGTCCGCGAACGCTTCGCGCAGGCGCTCGGCATCATGCAGCGCACCGACCGGGCCGACGGCAAGTCGTCTTGGTGGTCGCGGCTGACCGACCGCGAACGGTATGTCTACCAGCTGCCGTGGTACGTCTTCATCGGTCCGCCCGGTTCCGGCAAGACCACCGCGCTGCTGAATTCCGGGCTGCGCTTCCCGCTCGCCGACCGGATCGGCGACCAGCCGGTGCGCGGCATCGCCGGCACCCGCAACTGCGACTGGTGGTTCACCGACCAGGCGGTGATGATCGACACCGCCGGCCGCTACGTGACGCAGGACAGCGATCGCGACGCCGATGCGACCGAATGGCGCGAGTTCATGGGCCTGTTGCGCAAGTATCGGGCGCGGCAGCCGATCAACGGCGCGCTGGTCACGGTCAGCCTCGCCGACCTGCTGCAGGCGTCGCCGGCCGAGCGCGAGCAGACCGCGGTCGCGGTGCGCGCCCGCATCCAGGAGCTGATCGCGACGCTGGACACGCGCTTCCCGGTCTACCTGCTGGTGACCAAGGCCGACCTGCTGCCCGGCTTCATGGAGTTCTTCGGCGACCTGGACCGGGCGCAGCGCGAGCAGGTCTGGGGCACGACGTTCCCGTTCGACGAGCGCGACCCGACGCCGCCTTCGGCGGCCGCGCTGGCGCAGCGCTTCGACGAGCTGGTCCAGCGGATCAGCGCGCAGATGCCCGAACGGCTGCAGCGCGAGCGCGACCTGAGCCGGCGCGCGCAGATCTACGGTTTCCCGCACCAGCTCGCGACCATCCGCGATGCGCTGCTCGACTTCATCGCCACCGCGTTCCCGCAGAGCACGCTGACCGGCAAGGTGTTCCTGCGCGGCTTCTATCTGACCAGCGGCACCCAGGAAGGCAACCCGATCGACCGGGTGCTCGGATCGGTCGCGCGCCGCTTCGGCCTGCAGGGCCGGCTGCTGCCGTCGGCGCAGCCGAGCGGCAAGTCGTTCTTCCTGACCCGGCTGCTGCACGACGTCGTGTTCCCGGAGGCGCCGATCGCCGGCACCAACCTGAAGTACGAGCGCCGGCTGGCGCGGCTCAAGTGGGCCGCGGTCGCCGGCACGACGGCGCTGGCGCTGGTCGCGTTCGCCAGCTGGACCACGAGCTTCCTGAACAATCGCGACTATGTCCGGACTGTCGACGCGCGTGCGGCCGAGCTGAAGCAGATCATGGACAAGAGCGGCGTGCCGCAGGACATCCGGTCGCTGCTGCCGCTGTACCGGACGCTGGCGAACCTGGCCGCGACCGAGCGCGTCGATCCGCGATCGCCGCGGCTCTCGCAGTCGCTGGGCCTGTTCCAGGGCGAGAAGCTCGACGAAGGCGCGCAGCAGTCGTATCACCGCGTGCTGGCGCAGACGCTGGCGCCGGCGCTGGCGCAGCGGCTGGCGTGGGTGCTGCGGCAGGGCGCCGCGACGCCCGAGCTGCAGTACGAGACGCTGAAGACCTACGTGATGCTGGCGGTACCCGAGCGGCTCGACCGCGACGCCGTCAAGGGCTGGGTCGCGTTCGATCTCGAGACCAATCGCGGCGCCGATCTGTCGGTCGACGAGCGGCGCGAGCTGCTCGGCCATATCGACGCGCTGCTGACGCGCGGCACGCTGCAGGAATCGCTGCCGATCGATCAGCCGCTGCTGGCGCGGGTGCGCGCCCAGCTGGCGGCGACGCCGTTTCCACAGCGCGTCTATCAGCGGCTGCTGCGGCAGCGCGTCGCCGCGCAGTTCCCGGCGTTTCGCGCCGACAACGCCGGCGGTCCGTCGGCGGCGCTGGTGTTCCAGCGCCGCAGCGGCCGGCCGCTGTCCGAGGGCGTCGCCGGCCTCTTCACCTACGACGGCTATCATCGCGGCTTCAGCCAGGCGGTCGACGCGGTGATCAGCGATCTCGCGGCCGAGGAGGTCTGGGTGCTCGGCATCGCCGACTCGAGCAACGCACGGCGCGCCGCCGATCGGCAGCAGCGCGGCGCGCTGGCCGACGAGGTCCGCCAGCTCTACCTGCGCGACTATGCCAATACCTGGGAGGCGTTCGTCGGTGATCTCGGCGTGATCCCGGCGACCTCGATGGCGCAGACGATCCAGACCGCGCGGATCCTGTCCGATGCCGAGTCGCCGTTGCCGCGGCTGCTGCGCGCGATCGTCCGCGAGGTGTCGCTGACCGAGGTCGAAGGCAAGCCGGCCGGCGGCACGCTGCTCGACAAGGCGAACCAGACGGTGCAGGGCACGCGGCAGCAGCTCGAGCAGCTGCTCGGCCGGCCGCCGGCCGACGCAGCGCCGGCCGCGCGCGCAGCGCGGATCGAATCGATCGTCGATGACC
>JBFWQR010000283.1:0-4322 GCA_050249335.1 Lautropia sp. | reverse complement strand
ATCCGGGCGGCGAGTACTCGGCGATGTTCAAGCCGTACCACCTGATCGGCCTCGAGCTCGGCATCACCGTGGCCTCGGTCGGGCTGCGCCGCGAACCGACCGGATCGGCGCTAGCCTGGCATGCCGACGTCGTCGCCACCGCCAAGCGCGACCTGAAGGCCGGCGAGGTGCTCGACGGCGAAGGTGGCTTCCGGGTCTACGGCAAGCTGATGCCGGCCCGCCGCTCGCGGGCGATCGGCGGGCTGCCGCTCGGCCTCGCCCACGGCGTCAAGCTCAGGCGCGCGATCGCCGCCGGCACGCCGATCGGCTATGCCGACGTCGCGATCGACGCGGCGAACCCTGCGGTAGACTTCCGGCGGGCCATGGAGGCCCGTTACGGAGCACCCGCCGATGGCCGGCGCCGACGCAAGTCCTGATCCGAACCCCGCGCCTGATCCCGCAAGCGGCCGGCGCGAGATCGTCGGCCTGATCCCGGCGGCCGGCCGGGCTACCCGGCTGGCGCCGCTGCCGTTCAGCAAGGAACTGGTGCCGGTCGGCTTCCAACGGGCCGCCGACCGCGCCGACCGGCGGCCGAAGCCGGTCTCGCAGTACCTGGTCGAACGGATGCGGGCGGCCGGCGCCCGCAAGCTGTTCTTCATCGCCCGTCAGGGCAAGTGGGATATCGCCGACTACTACGGCGACGGCGCGCGGCTCGGCATGCGGATCGCCTATCTGCATGTCGGCGCGCCATGGGGGCCGCCGTTCACGTTGAGCCAGGCGACGCCCTTCATCGGCGATGCGGACGTCGTCTTCGGCTTCCCGGACATCCTGATCGACCCGGTCGACTCGTTCTCGCCGCTGCTCGCGCGGATGCACGCGACCGGCGCCGACGTCGTGCTCGGCCTGTTCGACGCCCGCCCCCACGAGCCGGGTGACGTGATCACCGCCGACCCCGACGGCCGGGTCCGGGGTCTGGAGACGAAAGAGGAGCGGCCGATCCGGCCGCCGCACTACATCTGCTGGATGTTCGCGGTCTGGAATGCCCGCTTCACCCGCTTCCTGACCGACGAATGCGACCGGCTCTCCCGCCAGGCCGAGGCTGCGGTCGCCGCCGCGCCGGCCGCCAAGCCGCCCGAATGGCCGGTCGGCGCCGTCATCGCCGCGGCAATCCGCGCCGGTCTGCACGTCGACAGCGTGTATTTCCGCGGCGGGCGCTTCCTCGATATCGGCACGCCGGACGGATTGACCGCCGCGGGCGCCTTCCCGGGGGTCTGGAATGGCCTCGACGACTGACGGGCCCGATGGCCCTGGGCCGGCGACCGGCAGCGGCGCACGTCCGGGCGACGGACCCGCGACACGGCCGGTCGCGTTCTGGCTGGTGCCGGCCAGCGACGATCATGCGTCGCTGTCGGCGACGATGGCGACACTGGCCGGCGAGCATGCCGCGCCGGTGTTCGAGCCCCATGTCACGCTGCATGTCGATCGCGCCCCGATCGGCCTCGACATCGGCGCGGCAATGGCCCGGATCGCGGCCGCGCATCGGCCGCTCACGCTCGTCGCCGGCGCCACCGGCCACTCGGACGTCTACTTCCAGACGCTGTTCATCGATCTGCCGGCCGATGCGGCGCCGGCCGGCAACGGTCTCGCCGCAATGCAGGCGCTGCAGCGGGCGCTGGCCGCGGCCGTGCATCGCGACGACCCGGCGGCGGCCGACACGGCAGTCGGCGCCTACCGGCTCGCGCCGCACCTGAGCCTGCTCTATGCCCGGCTCGACGCCGACCGCCGCGACGCGCTGGCACGGCGCGAGACTTTCGCCGGCCGGGCGATCCGCTTCGACACGCTGGCCGCGGTACGGCCGGTGGCCGGGCGCAGCGACCTGGCCGAGGTCGACCGCTGGGATGTCTTCGGCCACTGCCGCCTCGGCGGCGGAGACCGATGAAGCGACACCATCGCTGGGCGGCGTAGCCCCTACTTCGATGGTCGATTTGTGTACCAGCAGGCAGGCGGCATGGATAATTTCCGCTCGCTTCAATCGAGAGGCAGCCGATGCCGCGACCGCGAATCAGTGTGCCCTCCACCTCGATCGTCCATCTTTTCGGCTGGATCGTCATTCTGCTGGCGTTCGCGCATTTCGCGACGCAAACGGTCAAGTATCGGCTGGGCTATGCCGGTCTGTACGGCCTGGTCGGTTTGTTCGATATGGGCGTCGAGGCGAACATGCCGACGTTCTTCTCCGGCTTCCAGTTGATCGTCTGCGCGTTGCTATTGACGGCGATTGCTTGTGTCCACTGTCGGGACCGCAACCGCTACAAGGTGCACTGGGCCGTGCTTGCCGGGCTCTTCTATTATCTCGCCGCCGACGAATTGTCCGGCTTGCATGAACTGACGATCCGGCCGATACGCGAGTTGTTCCCGGATCTGGCGACCGGGCTGTTCTATTGGGCTTGGGTGATTCCGGGCATGGTGTTCGTCGCGGCGTTCGGCGTCGTATTCGCCAGGTTCGTGCTGCACGCGTTGCCGCGCTTGGTGCGCACGCGAATGATCGTTGGCGGCCTTCTGTTCGTTGCGGGCGCGATCGGTGTCGAGATGCCGGAGGCGCGGCATGCGCAGCGGCACGGCACCGAGAACATGACTTACGGCCTGTACGTGCTGGTCGAAGAGTTCCTCGAGATGACTGGCGTGCTGGTCTTCCTGTCGGGTGTACTCGAGTACCTGCGGACGTCGATCGGGCCCACGGTCGTCGAAGTGCGCAGGGGCGGGTAGGCATCCGCGGTCGTCAGCAACGGAAGCGTTGCCGAATGCGGCGAAGATCCCGCTCGTTCGCCTCGACCAGCCCGAGCCGGTAGAGCCACCCCAGAAGCGTTGGCCGTTGGCGTTCCGTGAAGGGCACCAGATTGAAATCGAAGAAGACCGGCTCGCCGACGACATCGGCGTCTTGGTCGCCGCTGCCCAGAAGAATCACATTGCGCGGATGCAGATCGAGGTCGTAGATGCCTGCTCGATGGGCAAGCGCGGCGATCGCGAGCAACCGACGGCGCAACGCATGCCATTGCCCGTTCGTCCACGAAGCGCCGACCTCGCTGCAGAGTCGCCCGTCCACGCGCTGCTGAAGCAGCCATTGTCGGTCCGGGCCGACGTGGAACGCGACCGGCTGCGCCACATGCCGCTGCAGCTCCGGTACGCTATAGCAGGCCTGGTTGCGGCGGTACTCGAACGAAGCGATCGGTTCGCTGCAGAAGGACGCGTGCTTCTCGATCGCTTGGCGCGAATAGCGTTTCACGACCAGCCGGACACCCTGCCAGGTCGCTGCATAGACTTCACAGCGGAGCCCGCTACCGATTCTGCGACCGACCTTCAGATCGGCCGGCAGCCGGCAAACCCGGGGGTCGCCTCCAACCGGGAAGGGTACGCTCGACATTGCCGGTGGATGGCTGTGCACGGCCCGAATTCAAACCGGGCCGTCAGGCGAACAGCCGATGCTCCCAATCCTCCGGATCGGCAGCCGGGTCGAGCGCGTAATCGCGCGGCGTCAGCGCGAGCGACAGCACCAGCCGTTCGAACTCGGGCGCGAACGCGGCGATCAGCGCCTGCGGGTCGGGGCACAGGCCGGCGTCGGCGATGACGCCGAACTGCACCGCGCCGTCGTACGACAGGATCGAGACGCCGAGCCCGATCGCGCCGGACTGCGGCACCCAGAACATCAACCGCGACAGCTTCGTGCCGGCGAGCCGGATCGGCTGCTGCGGACCCGGAACGTTGGTCATCACCGCGGTGGCCTTGCGCGCCATCAGGTCGAGGATCGCCTGCTGCACCGGCTTGGGCGCATAGCCGACCGCGCCGAGCAGACCGAACGCGAGCACCGCCTGATAGCCGCCCTTCAACGCCTCCATCCGCGCCCGCAGCTCGCGCAGACGCTCGAACGGATTGGCGATGCCGACCGGCAGCGTCAGCGGCACCAGGCCGAAGCGGTTGCCGAGCTCGAGCGCGCGCTCGAGCGGCCGCAGATTGATCGGCACCATCGCGCGGATCTCGACGTCGGCGGTCGCTTCGCCGCGCCCCGCCAGATAGCGTCGCAGCGCGCCGGCGACGCACGACAGCAGCACGTCGTTGACCGATGCGCCGAGCACGCGGCAGACCGCCTTGACCTCGTCGAGCGGCAACGGGTCGGCCCAGGCAACGCGCTTCTGCATGCCCGGCCGGCCCTTCAGGCTGGTTGCGGAATCGTCGGGCATCCGCGCGATCTCGACCGCATCGCGAAGCACGCGGCTGCCGACCTCGGCGCAATCGATCAGCCGGTCGGGCCGCGCGATCAGCTTCAGCGACTGCGACCAGGCAGCGGCCGA
>JBFWQR010000282.1:0-4453 GCA_050249335.1 Lautropia sp. | reverse complement strand
CGCCCTTCACGGGCGCGTGGGTTGAAACCAGGCTGCCATCCCCGGGGTTCCATTAACGCAGTGGTCGCGATCCGCTGGCCGACAATATCGAAGTCGTGCCGTTTCGCACGTTCATCTAACGGCGCGGCCGGACGCCGAACCACTCTGCGGGGCTAATCGCTGCGCCCGCCTGGCGCGACCGGCTCGCATACCTGGGTACGACTCTTGCTAAGATCGCCCGACCGCGATCCCCTCGAGGACCTATGCTATGGCTACATTCGTCACCGCATCCCGTGCCCGCCGCCTTACCCGATCGGCCTCCCTCTCCGCTCCGCTGCTCGCCGCCCTGCTGCTGGCCGCCCCGGCCCTGCACGCCCAGGGACTCGACGCGCTGAAGGGCGCGATTTCCGGCGGCAAGGAATCCGCCGGCAGCGCTGCCGGCGGCCTCGGCGGCCTGGCCGGCGGCGCGATTCCGTCGCTGGGCTCGGTCGGCACCGGCAACCTGACCGGCGTGCTCGGCTACTGCGCCAAGAACAATCTGCTCGGCGGCGACGCCGCCGGTGTCCAGCAGAAGCTGCTCGGCAAGCTCGGCGGCGAGGAGAAGGCCAAGGCCGACCCGGGCTACCAGGAAGGCTTGAAGGGCGTGCTGGGTGGCAACAGCGACAAGAAGTTCGATCTGGGCGGCGGCAGTGCCGGGCTGAAGTCCAAGGTGACCGAGCAGGTCTGCGACCAGGTGCTGAAACACGGCAAGTCGCTGATCTGAGGCCAAGTCTGAGGTCGAGTCCCGAGACCGGGTCGCAGACCGAGGCTGGCAGATTCCGGCCTATGCCTTCCCTCTATGCCTTCCTCTTCGACCCCGCCCCGATCGCTGCCGCCTCGATCGCCACCAGCTCTGCCTCGCTGAACCCGGCCGCCCGTCGCGCGTCCAGGTTCAGCGGCGCCCGCGGCCGCGGCGCGTCGTAGCGGATGGTCAGAGCGGCGAAGGTCGCGAGCGGGTCCAGGCCGCGCTGCTCGCAAAGCCAGCGGTACCAGCGGTTGCCGATCGCGACGTGGCCGATCTCGTCGGCGAGGATCACGTCGAGGATCGCGGCCGCGGCCAGATCCCCAGCCGCGGCCAGCTTGCGCCGCAGCGGCGGTGAGGCATCGAGGCCGCGGGCCTCGAGGGTGCGCGGCACCAGACCCAGCCGGGCGAGCGGGTCGTGACGGGTGCGCTCGGCCATGTCCCACAGGCCGTGGTGGGCGTCGAAGTCGCCATAGACGAAGCCGAGCGTCGCCAGATGGTCGGCGAGCAGCATGAAATGCCGGGCCTCGTCGTCGGCGACGCGCGCCCAGTCGCGATAGAAGTCGTCCGGCAGGCCGGGAAAGCGCCAGACCGCGTCGAGCGCCAGATCGATCGCATTGAACTCGATATGGGCGATCGCATGCAGCAGTGCGGCCCGGCCCTCGCGACTGCCGACGGACCCTGACCAGACGTCGGTATGCGGCACCAGCCGGGGCCGCGGCGGCCGGCCGGGCAGGCCGTCGGGCTCGGCCAGCATCGCGCCGGCGCCGACCGGTCCGCCGGCCGTGCCGAGCGCGCGGGCGGCCGCGACCTTCCCAGCCGGGTCGGTGATCGCCAGCGCGGCCAGCGCCCGCGTCCGCAACGTATTCGTACGGTCCATTGGTATTCGCACGATCGATGGACACGGTATGCTCGCAGAGATCGCGCCGCAACCCGAGCACCCTGCGACCCACACACCTCGCAACCTCCCGCACCTCGCAACCTCCCGCACCTCGCAACCTCCCGCACCTCGCAATCCGCGCACGCTGCAATCCGCCCGCGCCTCGATCCGAAACCCACACCACCGGCCGCCCGACGATGTCCCTGCAGACCTGGCTCATCTACACCGGCGCGGCGCTGCTGCTGTCGCTGTCGCCCGGCCCGAACGGCCTGCTGGCGCTGACCCATGGCGCGCTCTACGGCCGCCGCCGGACGCTGTTCACGATCGCCGGCGGCGCGCTCGGCTTCGCGCTGCTGATCGCACTGTCGCTGTTCGGCCTCGGCGCCGTGCTCGCGGCCTCGGCCGGCTGGTTGACCGCGCTGAAATGGATCGGCGGCCTCTATCTGGTCTGGCTCGGCATCCAGGTCTGGCGCGCTCCGCCGATCGCACTCGGGGCGCCGACGACGGCATCGCCGCAGCCTTCCCGCCGGCTGTTCCGCCAGGGCCTGCTGTCGGCGGTGACCAACCCGAAGGGGCTGCTGTTCTTCGCCGCCTTTCTGCCGCAGTTCATCGACCCGGCCCGCAGCCTGGCGCTGCAGTTCGTCGTAATGGCCGGCACCTTCGTGACGATCGAGGTGTTCACCGAGCTGCTGATCGCCAGCCTCGCCCACCGCGTCCGGCCGTGGCTGCAGCGCGTCGGGCGCCGCTTCAACCAGGTCTGCGGCGGCCTGTTCGTCGCGATCGGCGCGGCGCTGCCGCTGCGGCAGTAGTCCGGCCCGGTCCCCGTCTTCGGGGAGACGCGAGCCCGGCGCCGGACTCCGCGTCAGGCCATGAACCCAAGATCCCGCTGACTGAAGTTCTTCAGGTTCGGCATCACGTCGAGCAGATGCGTATCCGAGACGCCGAACCAGCGGCCGAGGGTCGCTGCATACTGGTCGACCGACAGGCCCGGCAGCAGCCGGCCCTGGCCGACGTCGTCGTTGGTGTCGACGCCGATGGTCGGGAAACGGCCATAGATGTCGTGGCCGCGGACCGCGCCGCCGACGACGAAGTGGTGCGAACCCCAGCCGTGGTCGGAACCGTCGCCGTTGGACGTCAACGTCCGGCCGAAATCCGAGGCGGTGAACAGCGTGACCCGATCGCGCAGGCCGAGCGCATCGGTTGCACCGTCGAACCAGGCGATCGCATCGGCGAGCTGCCGCATCAGGTTGCCGTGGCCGTTGTTCAGACCGTCGTGGGTGTCGAAGCCGCCCATGCCGACCAGGAACACCTGGCGGCGCGCGCCGGTCATCGACTGGCCGCCGATGATCCGCGCGACGATCGCGAGCTGGTTCGCCAGCCCGTTGTTGGCCGGTACCGAGGTGCCGACGGCGCCGAGCGCGGAAGCGCCGACGTCGCGCGCGTTGTTCAGCACCGTGCCGGCGTCGATCGAGCGCGCGGTGACGCGGTTCATCGCACGCTCGATCAGGTGGTCGCGGCTCTCTGTGACGATGCCGCGGAACGCCGCCGGGCCGGCGCCGACGCCGAACAGGTTGTTCAGCGCCTGGATGCCGACCGCGCCGCCGCCGCTGACCTGGTACTGCTGCACCTGCTCGCCGGACAGGAACACCGCGTTGCCCGACGCCGAGATGCAGGTGAACACCGGGTCGGCGTTGGCCGACGCGAGCAGATCGCCGATCCGGCCGCCCCAGCCGACCCGCGCGCCCTCCGGCCCGAACGCCATCCAGGTCGACTGCTGGTCGTTGTGCGAGAACAGCGCCGCCGGCCGCGGCACCGAGCGTCCGGTGTACTGCGCCTTGGTCAGCGGCTCGATCAGTGGACCGACATTGGCGACGACCGCGGCGCGGTTCGCGTCGAACAGCGTCTTCAGCGGTGCGAGGTTCGGATGCAGCGCGAAGGCCCGGCCGGGCTGCGAGGACAGCGGCACGATCGGCAAAGTCGCGCGCGCGACGTTGCCGCTGCCCGGCAGGTCGAGCGCGATCGGATCGGGCGGCAGGCTGCGCGCGGCCAGGTAGCCGTTCCACGAATCGGTGTCGGTCGCGAGCACGGTGTTGGCATAGTCGCAGCCGCCGTAGAGGAACACGCAGACCAGCGCCTTGTAGTCGCCGGCGGACTGCGCCGCGGCGGCGCCGACGGTAGCCAGGTTCAGCGCGAAGCCGGCGCCGGCCGCCGGCACCGCAGCGCCGAGCGCCGAAGCGGTGCGCAGGAAGAGTCGACGCGAAGCGTTGAACGAATGCATGGCGGTTCTCATTTCTGGGTCAGGAATTCGGGCGACGCGACCGTGAGGAACAGCGCCACGCGGACCCGGTCGCGCCGGGCGTTGTCGGCCGGCGTCGCCGCCAGCGGGATCGTGATCGAGTTGACGACGTCCTTGATCCGGGTCCGGGTCTCGACCCGGAGTTTCCCCGACGTCAGCAGCAGCTCGATCCGGTTCAGCAGCGCATCCGGATCGTGCGCGATCGCCTTCAGGCCCTCGTAGTCCGGCTGCACGTCGCGCGGAGAATCGTTGCCGATGCCGCTCTGCACGACCGACTGCATCATGTTCAGATAGCCGGCCACGGTGGTCTCGTTGGCCGCCTGCAGCTCCGGCGCGACCAGGCCCTGCGCCGCCAGCTCGCTGTTCGGCGGCGTGTAGCCGGGGCGCCAGAAGTTGAACACCGACGGCGAGCGCATCGCGGTCTGGCCGAGCGAGTTGACCGGATCATCGGTATTGCCGACGCGGAACTGACCGGAACGCGAGCTGGCGCCGACCGCACGCAGCAGCGCGGTCATCC
>JBFWQR010000281.1:0-4486 GCA_050249335.1 Lautropia sp. | reverse complement strand
TCGAGCGCATCCATCGCTCCAACCTGGTGGCACTGGGCGTGCTGCCGCTCGAGTTCATGCCGGGAACCACACGCAGGACCCTGGGCCTTGTCGGAGACGAGCTGTTCGACTTGAACGCCGATGGCGATGGTGATCTGCGCGCCATCCGGCCCGGCAGCACGGCGACGCTCACCGTGCACCGCGCCGATGGCAGTGCCGCGCGCGTGCCGCTGCGCATCCGGGTGGATACGCCGCGCGAATCGGCCTGGTATGCCCGAAGCGGAGTGATGCCCTATGTGCTGTCCAAGCTCCTGAACGACGCGCCAGCGCCGGCCTCGATGGCGGAGCAGGCGTGATGGCACAGGACTCGACGATGCCAGGGACGACATCCGGCATGCCGACGGTCTGCGTGCCGCGTCTCGCCGGCCGGGCAGCCATTGTCACCGGCGCAGCCGGCGGCCTGGGCTCGGCGATC
Source organism: Lautropia sp. (assembly GCA_050249335.1). Lineage (GTDB taxonomy): Bacteria > Pseudomonadota > Gammaproteobacteria > Burkholderiales > Burkholderiaceae_E > Lautropia. The sequence goes on along the minus strand of JBFWQR010000281.1, from coordinate 4,032 downwards.
GGCCGGCGATTCGCCCGCGAAGGTGCCCGCGTCATGCTGGCCGACCTCGCCCCGCCCGAAGCGCTGCAGCGCGAGTTGGCGCAGGCCGGGCACGAGGCCATCGCGGTCGGCGCCGACGTATCCGACCCGGACGCCGTACAGGCGATGACGGCGCAGGCGCTGAAGACTTTCGATGGCATCGACATCCTGGTGAATGTCGCCGGCATCAATTCACAGGGCGGCTTCGATGCGGTCGATCTCGCGCTCTGGGAGCGGGTCCTGCGTATCAATCTCACCAGCGTCTTCCTCTGCTGCAAGGCGGTGCTGCCGGCAATGCGTGAACGCCGCTATGGCCGGATCATCAGCATCAGCTCGGTGCTGGCGAAGAACGGTGGCAACCCGCGACCCTGGATCGACAAGCAAGAGCAGGCGCGGGCAGGCAACGTCGCCTATGGCGCGTCCAAAGCGGGCATCGAGGCGTTGACCTTCTTCCTGGCCAAGGAGGTCGCATGCGATGGCATCACGGTCAACGCCGTCGCGCCGGGCCCGATCGCCTCGGCCATGACGACCGATCTGCCCGCCACGCTCCGCAGCCTCATCCCGGTCGGCCGCATGGGCCGCGCGAGCGAGGTGGCCGACGCGGTGACCTTCCTCGCCGGCGAGGAAGCCGGCTTCGTCACCGGCGAAGTGCTGGACGTCAACGGCGGGCTGTTCACGGATTGAGCGGGCGTCGGGGCTGAAAGCCATTCGCCCGTGGACGGCAGATCCACCGCCTGTTTCAGGTCGAACTTGATGTCGTAGCTCGGGCCGCCGCCTCGCAGGCAGCCCGATTGCGATCGCGCAGGATCGCGACCTCGCCAAAGCGCATGCTCGAAAGAGCCTATCATCCATTGGTGCTACCAGTGATCATGCGACCCGGCGACAAGCTGCCGGCCGAACGCGAGCTGGCCCAGGCGCTCGGCTCGTGATCCGCAAGTCGATGCGGCTGCTGTTCCTCGCCGCCGCGGTGCTGTTTCTCGCGACTGGGTTCGTCGGCATCTTCGTGCCCGGCCTGCCGACCACCGTTTTCGTGCTGGCGGCCGCCTGGTGCGCGGCCCGCGGCTCGCCCCGGCTGCACGGCTGGCTGCTCCGGCACCGGGTCTTCGGGCCGATGATCCACGACTGGCAGGACGGCCGCCGGGTCAGCCGCCGGGCCAAACGTTCGGCCGCCATCGCGATGGCGGTCTGCGCCGCCGTCCTCCTCGCAGTGGCCGAGCCGCACTGGGCTGCCGCCGGCATCGTGTCGATGGCCGTCGTGCTGGTCTGGCTCTGGCGCCGGCCGGAGCGCTGAGCGGCCGGAGCCGACGACTCCGGCTCCCGACCGCCGACGCGCTGCCGCTGCTTGCCGCTGCTGCCGCTGCTTGCCGCTGCTTGCCGCTGCTTGCCGCTGCTGCCGCTGCCGCGCCCGAAGCCCGCTGCCGCGGCGTTTGCTAAGATCACCGCGATGCAGCGCACTCGTCTCCGGACCGTCCTTCATTGAACCCGAATCGGAGCGCAGCGCTCACGTCCCCCGGTACCCTGTTGGCCGCCCTGCGCCGCGCCGCGCCGCTGGTTCATTGCATCACCAACGACGTCGCGATGAACAGCGCGGCCAACGTGCTGCTGGCGGCCGGCGCCTCGCCGGCGATGGTGCATGCGGCGGCCGAGGCCGAAGAGTTCGCCGGCCTGGCCGCTGCGCTGACCGTCAACATCGGCACGCTGACGCCGTTGCGGCTCGCAGGCATGCACGCGGCAATCGCCGGCGCGAGAGCATCAAATCATCCATGGGTACTCGACCCGGTCGCGCATTTCGCGACGGCTTTTCGCCGCGATGCGATGACCGGGCTGATGGCGCTCGCGCCGACGATCGTGCGAGGCAATGCGTCCGAGATCATCGCGCTGGCTGGCGGCCATAGCGCCGGCCGCGGCGTCGACAGCCGGAACACGGTCGCGGAGGCCGAGGAAGCGGCCCGGTGCGTCGCTCGCGAACACGGTACCGTCGTCGCCGCGACCGGCGCCACCGACTTCGTCACGGACGGAACCCGCGCAGTCCGGGTCGCCGGCGGCTCGCCGCTGATGCCGCAGGTGACGGCGCTCGGCTGTTCGTTGACCTGTCTGGTCGGCGCGTTCGCCGCGGTGGCGCCGGACGATCCGTTCGCCGCCACGGTGGCTGCGTTGGCGACGTTCGCGGTGGCCGGCGAAGCGGCCGAGGACGCGGCAGCCGGCCCGGGCTCGTTCGCCTGGCGCTTCCTCGACGCGCTCGCGGCGCTCGATGGCGAGCGGCTCGACGCCGGCGCGCGCGTCACTGCAGTCTGAGTCCCGCGGGCACGGCCGTCCCAGGAATATTCATGCAGACCGGCACGACGATGCTGCTGGTGTCGCCATGCAGCTACTCCAGGCTCATCAATCGCCGGGCATTGCGCGATAGTACTTTCTCGATCACACCGTCCTTCCAGCCCCACGAGCGGTAAGCGGCGATGTGCTGCGGGAATGGACGCGCAGGATAGTTGCTGCCATACAGCACCCGATCCTGCAGGATATCGTTGGCTGCCAACGCGTACTCTCGTGCCCCCGGCCATTGCGGCGTCATGTAGATGTCCGGCGATACCCAGACGTTGGTACAGACGAACGCGACGCCGAGCATATCGTTGACCCATGGATAAGCGCCGTGCGCGACAACGATGTCGAGCGAGGGAAAATCGACGGCGACGCGGTAGATCGGTTTCGGATCCGACAATTCGTACGGACGTCCCGTCATCCGCTGCAGCAGTGCGCTGAGCGTGATGCTGACCGGGATGCGCTGCTTCACGCATTCTTCGTAGATCGGGTAGAGCCGACGGTCATCAGCCCGGCCGATATCGGGTTCGAGCGATATCGCCGGCTCGATCGAGACGCCGACAATGCCCGGCCTGCCCGCCCAAGCGCGGATCGCAGCAATCCAACGGTCGGGGTTGTCGCGCAGATCCAGACCCATCCAGCCGACGAACCGCCCCGGATAGCGGACGGCCAGGGCGGAAATCTCCTCATTGCTGACGACGCCGAACGGCTCCATCGAATGACGGCCCGGCACCGAGCCGGTCACGACATTGGCGGCGTCCATCTCCTCGATCAACCGCTCGATCGATCGCTCCCGCGTGGACGGCGCACGCGGAAAATCCGGATGCAGCGTCTTGCCGATCGCGGCGGACTCGCCGCCTTGATACAGCACCGACTTCGTCAGGCTCGGAACGGCCGGGCGCAACCGCATATCGATGACTTCGACATCATTCATTGCGTAGCCTCGGTGCGCGAGTTGCCCACCCCGGTCTCCACCCGCGAGCGGCGACCGCTCGATCGCGCTCGCCCCGGCGATCGACCGCGAGCACTGTAACGGCGCACGCGTGCCATGATCAAATGCATTATCGAGAATCGCCGAATGCACGATGTGCATTCGATTTCGAACTTCTGCCGCCTCAGAATGCAGACCATACATGCTTGGCGGATCCGTCAGCACATTCCCAGATCCGGAACAGTAAGGAGACGAGCATGAGTGATCAGCGTCCGCACTGCCGGCGGAAATTTGTTCTCATGGCTGGAGCCGGCGTGCTCGGGGCAGCGGCTCGGCCACTGCCGGCGGCGGCGCAGGCGTCGTTCCCGAGCAAGCCGATCACGATCGTCGTGTTGGCGAGCGGCGGCGCTCCCGACATCTTCTCGCGGATGATGGCGCCGTCGATGTCGGACGTGCTCGGGCGGCCGGTGGTCGTGGAGCCGAAGCCCGGCGCCGCGGGCAACGTGGCCGCCGCGACGGTGGCGCGCGCTACGCCCGACGGCCACACGATCCTAATGCATTCGTCGCTGCTCGCGATCAGCCCGAGTCTGTACAGGTCGCTCCCGTTCAACCCGACGAAGGACTTGGTGCCGCTATCGCAGATCGCGGCCACCCAGATGGTCGTGCTGGTGCGTGGTGAATCACCGATCAGGACGCTGGCCGACCTGGCAGCCATGGGCAAGGCGCACCCGGGCAAGATGAATTTCGCCTCGGCCGGCAATGGAACG
>JBFWQR010000280.1:0-4535 GCA_050249335.1 Lautropia sp. | reverse complement strand
GGGCTTGCGGGGCACTACCGCGACCCCTTGCCATACTCCGACAGCCTCCTAGACATCATGCTCGCTCGTCAAGAGAGCGGGGAGGCTCGTCTCCGGTAACGTAGATTGCGCACGCGAGGTGTGCCGAGCTACATGCGGACCGGACGAGCCAGCCGCAAGATCCCCGAGGGGAAAGGAGACGAGCCGTACAAGAGAGTATCAAGTTTTATGTTGGAGTGGATGCGCACAAGGACAGCTTGTCGGCGGCGTGCGAGGCAGGCGGTCGGGAAGCGAGGCGATTCGTCGGCACGGTCAGGGACGATTGGGGGACTGCTGAAAGGCATCGAACACCTGGTCGGGGCCGAGGCCGGTGAACGGCCGTGGCCTGCCCGGCAGGCGTTGGTCGTCAGTGTCGGAGCAGGTCATCGACCGGGTCCAGGGCGGCCGGGGCATCGGCGGCGCCGGGCGCGCCGTCGCGCGGCGCGCCCGCCGGAGCCGGTTGCGCGCGGCCCAGCTGCCACCACGCGAGTGCGCCGATCATGAGCAGCAGAAACGGCCCGACCCACAGCAGCGCATTGCGCGATGACCACGTCGGCCGGTACAGCACGAACTCGCCATAGCGGTCGACCAGAAAGGATTTGATCGCGGCGTCGTCGCGGCCACTGGCGATCAGGCGGACCACCTCGTTGCGCAGATCCTGGGCGTAGCCGGCCATGACCAGATAGATGAACATCGCCATCCAGGCGGACGGCACATGGATGAAGATGATCCGGTAGACCTCGCCTTGCTGGAAGTCGGTCGGCGCGACCGCGAAACCGAGCCACAGGCCGATCGCCGCCAGCACGGCAGCGGCCGCGGCGAACCAGGGCTGCATCTGTCCGGCGAGCGGATAGAAGGATGGCGGTGAGGCGTAGCGAAGCAGATTCATTCGACGGCGGTGCGCGAGCATCAGCCTGGCGACCCCGGACCCGGAGCGGTGCGCACCCCTCTCCGCCGCGCCATCTCCTCACCCATCATCCGCAACGCTTCGGCCGGCATCCGCGGCCGCACGGCCGGATATGCCAGCATGTCCTCGAGATGGATGTGGGCGCGGTAGCGGGCCGAGAAGCGCCGCCAGCGCTGGCGGAACGCGTCAAGCGCCGGCCGTTCGCCGGCCTGGATCCGCTGCAGATCTTCACGCACCGGCTGCCAGGCCGCGTGGAGGCGCGCATGGTCTCTTTCCACACGGCCAGCGACGCGTGCGCCCGCCGGGTCGGGATCGCTGCGCAACAGCGGCAGCAAATGCCGCTCTTCATCCTGATGGTGCAGCGGCGCCGCGACGTCGAAGTAGCGAATGACGTCTGCCGCCGCGTCACGGGCCTGGCGATCGACGCTGTCCTGCTTCGCCAGATGACGGCCGAGCCGCAGCAGCAGCGACAGCGTGCGCCGCACCCGGTCGTGGCAGGCATCGAGCATCTCGAACGGCTCGTCGAAGCCGGCCGCCGGCGTATGGAACGGCAACAGCCGCGAGGCCGGCGCGGGTGGTGCCGGACGCCCTGCCACGGATCAGGGAGCGACGGTCAGGGTGCCCTTCATCAGGCTCGAGTGGCCGGGGAACGAGCAAAAGAAGCTGTAGCCCTCGCCGGCCTTCAGCTTGCTCGCGTCGACGGTCACCGACGTGGTCTCGCCGCCGCCGATCAGCTTCGTCGCGGCGATCACCCGATCGTCGCCCGGCTTCAGATACTCCTTGCCCAGCCCGGCCGTAATCGCATCCTTCGCAACCCCCGCCATGTCGGCCGTTCGCGTCAGCACCCAGTTGTGCCCCATCGCAGCCTTCGGCAGCTTGCCCGTGTGCTTCAGCGTCACCTTGTATTCCCTGCACGCGCCCGGAATCGTGATGCTGTCTTTGTCGAAACGCATCTGGTCATTGCTGCCGACCTCGATCGCGCAATCGCCCGCGCCCTGCGCCTGCGCACTGATCGCGAATGGACTGCCCGCTACCGCGACTGCCAGACCCAACCGCATAACGAAAGACTTCATGTCTACGACCTCCTGCGATATTCGAAAAGATCACCGTGATCGGCGCCGTGGCGATCCGGCCGATCTTACATCGCACCAGGAGGCCGGCCCGCATGCGGTACCAAGCCGTGTGCCGACCGTGGTACTTGGTTTTCCGCGGCGATCGCGCATAGTGATACCTGTCGCCGCCGGCATTTCTGCCGGCCGCAGGGGGAGACACCATGGCTGGTCGCTTGTCCAGACTGCTGTTCCTGGTCGCCGCGCTGCTGCTGATCCAGGCTCCTGCCACGGCGCGGATCTGGGATACGGTTCCCGATGAGCAGCTCAAGGCGCTTGGCCTCGAACGGGAGGCTTCGCCGAAGGAATTGTTCGACGCGCTGTCGAAACGCTACCGGGCCGAGCTGACCAAGGGCAAGCTCGCGCAGTACTGGGAGCCGATCCCGATGGACATGTATCTGGCGCCTACCCTCTTCTACAAGCCGCCGAACATCGACATCGAGGTCGCTCGCGACCAGTGCGTCACCTGCCATACCGGCGTCACGCACGGCTGGGTCAAGTCGTGGGAGAAGAGCGTGCACGCCAACCTCGATGCGATCCGCGACCTGCCGGTCGACGATCTGCGCGCCTACAAGAAGGAGATCATCGCAGAGGTGGAAGCCAACCTGCATTCCCAGGGCCTGCTTCCGCAGGGCGAGCGCCTGAAGGACGTGCAATGCGCCGACTGCCACATGGGCGTCGGCTCGAAGGGCGGCAACCACATGAAGGACCTACGCATGCCGGACCGGGCCGACTGCGGCACCTGCCACCTGCGCCAGTTCGCCGAGCAGGAGTCCGAGCGCGACACGCTGATCTGGCCGCAGAAGCAGTGGGCCAACGGCCACCCCTCTCATACCGTCGACTACATCGCCAACGTCGAGACCGCCACCTGGGCCGCGCTGCAGAGCCGCGAGGCCGCCGCCGGCTGCACGCTGTGCCATACCAACCAGAACAAGTGCGACAACTGCCATACGCGCCACGAGTTCTCGACCGTCGATGCCCGCAAGCCCGAAGCCTGCGCGACCTGCCACAACGGCGTCGACCATCCCGAGTTCGAGGACTACATGATGTCCAAGCACGGGAGCAAGTACCAGACGCTCGGCGACACCTGGAACTGGAATGCGCGCCTGGCGGACCAGATCGAGAAAGGCGGGTTCACGACGCCGACCTGCGCCAACTGCCACTTCGAGTACAAGGGCCAGTTCACCCACAACCTGGTGCGCAAGGTGCGCTGGGGCTTCCTGCCGTTCAAGAGCATTGCCGACAACCTCGACCACCCGTGGTTCGAGGAACGCAAGATGGCCTGGGTCAGCACCTGCTCGCAATGCCACTCGCCGCGTTTCGCGCAGACCTATCTGACGATGATGGACGAAGGCATCAAGGCCGGCACGAACATGGTCGAAGAAACGCGCAAGGTCGTCCAGAAGCTGTATGACGACGGCCTGCTGGTGGGTCAGAAGACGAACCGCCCCGCCCTGCCGGCGCCCGAGAAGGACGAGCCGGGCGGCTTCTCGTCGCTGTTCTTCGCCGAGAAGAACCAGAGCACGGTCGTCGACCGCACCTTCGCCGAGATGTGGGAGCAGCACGTCGCCAACTACATGAAGGCCCTGCAGCACGTCAATCCGGGCGGCTGGACCTACAGCCGCGGCTGGTCGGACCTGATCAAGGACCAGATCATCATCAACGAGGCCGACACCACGCTGCGCGAGAAGGCCGCGCTGGAGCAGCGCATCCTCCGGCTCGAGGGACGCTCCGGGGGCAGCGGCGCCCCGGGCACGGGCAGGACCTCGATGCGGGACGGCCACGAATACCGGACCGCGCTGGCGGCCGGCCTGGGCAGCCATCCGCTGCATGCCGGCGGCGCGATGATGCTGCTGGGCGGCGGCCTGCTGCTGGGCGGTACGCTGGTCTCGCGCCGAGGCAGGACGAAGCCAGGTGACGGCTCCGATACGGCCGGCCACGACGCCGCCGGGCACTGACAGGCCGGGCCCCGCTGCCCATGGACACTTCGTCGGCCCGACACGGTTGCGACGGCGAAGACGATCGTCACGGCAGGAACGGCCGCGTCAGCCGTGGCGGCCGTGATGGACATCGCAACCGATGGCGGCGCGCCGGCAGCGCCGCCGCGCTCGCTGCCGGCCTGCTGCTGCTGATCGCCGGCGCGACGCTGGTGTGGCAACACGTCACCGCGCCGGCGGTCTACCGCTACGCGCTCGGCGAGCCGCTGCCGGCGGCCGACCCGGGTTCGCTCGCGCCGTTCGCCCAGGCGGGCCGAGTCCTGCGCCAGGCCGCCGTGATTCAGCCTGAAGAGATCACGCCGCTCGCCGAGCTCGCGGTGGCCGAGTCGCCCGCCGGCCCCGTGCTGCTGCACTGGCAGGCGAAGCTCGATGATCCGTTCCTGACGCTGATGCCGCCGGCCAGCGAGGTCGCGGCGCTGGCGCCCGTGCTCGAACGACACGTCGCCGCCGGCACGAGCGTGCTCGCGTGGTGGGACGTCTCGCGACAGCTGGCACTGCTGTCAT
>JBFWQR010000279.1:0-4559 GCA_050249335.1 Lautropia sp. | reverse complement strand
GCAGATCCGGGCGATCGGCCGGATAGAACGGCGCGCGGCGGCCCCAGAGCCGCTGCAGATGGCTGCCGTCGCTGCTCGGCTCGACCAGGTCGATCGGCGGTCGCTCGCGTCGCAGCCGGCGCCCTGCGGCGTCGATGTACGGTGTCGAGGACAGCACCAGGCTGGCGACGCGCTCGCCGAGCTGCGCTGCCAGTTCGATCGCGATCACGCCGCCGGTGTGATGGCCGACCACATGCGCCACCGGCCGGCCGAGCACCTGCAGCAGCTCGCCGGCAACCCTCGCCCAACGCTCGATCGACGGCGGCCACGGCGGCGCCATCGAGTCGCCGAAACCGACGGTATCCATCGCGATCGCATCGTAGCGGCTGCCGATCAGCGGCAGCACCGCCGCGTACTCGCGCCAGCTGCGCGGCGTCTGATGCAGCAGCAGAACCGCCGGCGCGTCGGGTGCGCCGCAGCGGGCGTAGTGGATCTGGCCGCCGCGGACATCGGCGTAGCCTCGTTGAATCGGCAACTGCGGCACCAGCATCGATCCTCCGCTGCAGCCGACTATAGCACCGCCGGCACGGCCACCGCTGGCACGGCGGCCGGTGTCGCCGCCGGCCGCTCCCAGTACACATAGCGCCAGGCCGGCGCGAAGCCCAGCCGGGCATAGAGCGACTGCGCCGGATTGTCGCCGTCGACCTGCAGGTACGCCTCGGCGATGCCGCGCCTGCTGGCGGCACCGGCCATCGCCGCGATCAGACGGCGCGCGAGGCCGCGGCCGCGCAGCGCCGGCCGGGTCCGCATGCCATGAATGCCGAGCAGATCGAAGGCGAAGCAGGCGCACCCGACCGCGGCGAGTTCGCCGGCTGCAGCGCCGGCTGCGCTGCCGGCGGTGGCACGGGACAGCCGGATCCCGGCATAGCAGGCTTCGGCGGCGCGGCGCAGCAGCGCCACCCGGCTGCGGCCGTCGACCGGATCGAAGCCTTCGCCCAGGTAGACCGCGGCCCAGGCGTCGCTGGCGGAGCGCTCGAGCAGCACGATGTCGGTGTCGCCAGGGGCGCCGTCGCCGCGGCCGGCACCGGCATCCGCGACGTCGGACGCGGCGACCAGCATCGCCACCGGCGCGCGCAGCACCTGGGTCGGCCGGTTCGGTCGGTAACCGGCGCCGCGCAGACGGTCGGCGACCGGATCGAAAGCCGGCGCGTCGATCGGCAGCCGGAAGCGCGGCACCAGCCCCCGGCGGAGGTACTCGGCCTCGAGTTCCGGCAACAGCGCGGGATCGGCGATGTCGTGCCGCAGCGGCACCGCGCTGCGGGCGCGACCGACGGTGCCGGGATCGAATCCGAGCAACCAGCCGTCGCGTTCGATCGACGCCGCCGGCGGCACTGCCGCGAGCGTCGCGCGCTCGATGCGCTCGATGTCGGCACCAGCGCGATCGCCGCCAGGCTTGCTATCCTTGGACATGACCGGTCAACCCCTGGCCACTTCGATCGTTCGCCCGAGTATGCCAAAGCAGCCGACCCCGACCTCCCCGTCCCCACCGTCTGCAACGTCTGCAGCACCCGAGCCGCCTGCGTCATACCCGCCGGGCCGTAGCGGGCACCGCAGCGACCGCCGTGGCGGGCACCATCCGATGCGCTGCGGCGGGCGTCTGGCCCTGCTGGCGTCGGCCGCCGCGCTGGCTGCCGCGCTGCTCGGCTGGCCGCCGGCCGCGCCGGCGCAGCCGGCCGAAGCCAATCCGACGCTGCAGCAGGTCTGGCTGCAGGCCGGCATCCACCGGATCCGTGCAGAAGTCGCGGCCAGCCCCGGTGAACGCGCGCGCGGGCTGATGATGCGGCAGTCATTGGCGCCGAACAGCGGCATGCTGTTCGTCTTCGAGAACGCCTCGGTGCACTGCTTCTGGATGAAGAACACGCTGATTCCGCTGACGATCGCGTTCATCGCCGAGGACGGCACCGTGGTCGATCTCGCCGACATGAAGCCGCACGACGAGAACAGCCACTGCCCGAGCCGGCCGGTGCGCTACGCGCTCGAGATGGAACAGGGCTGGTTCAAGGCCAAGGGCATCAAGGACGGCGACCGGATCGGCGGGCTGCGCTGACGTCCGCAGGGCGCGCGGGCGTGCCCGGCGCGCACGAAAAACGGGCGCCCGAAGGCGCCCGCAAGCCGTGTCGGATCGCGTCCTGCACTCGCACCGGGCGAGGCGGCGCGACCCGTTCGCGCCGGCCGGGAGGCTGTCGCCCGGCCGTCGCGACTCGCCCGGTCAGCCGCGCTTTCCGGCGATCAGACCATAGACGAACAGAACCGCCAGCGCGCCGATGATCGACGCGATCCAGCCGGCCGTGGCGCCCGGGGCATAGAGCCCGGCGGCACCGCCGATGAAATTGGCGACGGCGGCACCGGCAATGCCGAGCACCGTGGTCAGGATCAGGCCGAGCTTCTGCTCACCCGGCATGATCGCGCGTGCCAGCAGCCCGATGATCAGGCCGGTCACGATCATTTGAATCACACCACCGCCCATGAACTCGACTCCTCGATTGCAGGCCCTGATGGCCGTATCCAGTCACTCTAGCCGAGACCAAACCCGGCACCAAGCCGGCGCCGGACGATTGTTGCGGCCTGGAGTCATTGCCGACACGAAATCGCAACGACCGGCGGCCTGCGGTCAGGCGATGTTCTTGGCCGCGAACGCCCAGTTGACCAGCGCCCACCAGCCGGCCAGGTAGTCCGGCCGCTTGTTGCGATAGTCGATGTAGTAGGCATGCTCCCACACGTCACAGGTCAGCACCGGCTTGTCGGCGGTGGTCAGCGGGGTCGCCGCATTGCTGGTGTTGACGATATCGAGCGAGCCGTCGGGCTTCTTGACAAGCCAGGTCCAGCCCGAGCCGAAGTTGCCGGTCGCCGACTTGTTGAATGCCTCCTTGAACGCGGCGAAGCTGCCCCACTTCTTGTTGATCGCATCGGCGACCGCGCCGGTCGGCTCGCCGCCGGCCTTGGGTGCCAGCGAGTTCCAGTAGAACGTGTGGTTCCAGACCTGCGCCGCGTTGTTGAAGACGCCGCCGCTGGACTTCCTGACGATGTCCTCGAGGCCCATGTTCTCGAACTCGGTGCCCTTGATCAGGTTGTTCAGGTTGGTGACGTAGGTCTGGTGATGCTTGCCGTAGTGGTATTCGAGGGTCTCTTTCGAGATGTGGGGCGCGAGTGCGTCCTGGGCGTACGGCAAGGCAGGGAGTTTGTGTTCCATGGCATCCTCTTCGTTGGGATTCGGGGTTGAGTCGATCTCGATCGCTATTCTAAGTGTCCTGCTGCGCATGCGCTGTGCCCGCCCCGGTCGCGACCGCGCCGAGCCGGCCTTCGGCGAGTTCGATCGCGAGCGGCGCGCCGGCCGCGACCTGCGCCGGACGGCGGACGATGGTGCCGCCGGCGTCACGGACGATCGCATAGCCGCGCTCGAGCACGCCGCGCGGATTGACCAGCGCCAGCGCCGATTCGAGGTGCTCGAGCCGCTGCCTGCCGGTGTCGAGCCGCGCCGCCGGCAGGCGCAGCAGCGTCGCCTGCAGCGTTGCGATCCGCGCCAGCGGCAGCTCAAGCCGCGGCGGCCGGACCGCGGCCGCGGCCAGCCGCAAGCGGGCCCGCTCGTGCGCCACTACCGCCCGCATCGCCTGCGCCAGCCGCTCGCCCTGCCGCTCGACCGCCGCGAGCCGGAGTTCGGCCTGCCGCGACGGCGAACGCAGCAGCCGTTCGGCGACATCGAGCCGCTGCGCTGCCCGTTCCAGCAGCGTCCGCAGCCCGCGCGCGAGCCGCAGCCGCTGGCGCTGCAGCTGGGCGAGCTCCTCGGCGCGGTCGCGGCTGACCAGCTCGGCGGCGGCGGTCGGCGTCGGCGCACGCAGGTCGGCAACGAAATCGCAGATCGTGAAGTCGGTCTCGTGGCCCACGCCGCTGACCACCGGCAGCCCGCTCGCGGCGATCCGCCGCGCCAGTTGCTCGTCGTTGAAGGCGTCGAGATCCTCGAACGACCCGCCGCCGCGCACCATCAGCAGTACGTCGCAGTCGCCGCGCCGGTTGGCCGCCGCCAGCGCGGCGATCAGCCCGGCCGGCGCCTCGCGCCCCTGCACCGGCGCCGGATAGATCACCACCGACAGCTGCGGCGCCCGCCGTGCCAGCGTCGCCAGCACGTCGCGCAGCGCGGCGGCACGCGGTGAACTGATGATGCCGATCACCCGTGGCCGCGGTGGCAGCGGCCGCTTGCGCCCGGCGTCGAACAGACCTTCGGCGGCGAGCAGCGCCTTGAGCCGCAGGAAACGCTGGTAGAGGTCGCCGGCGCCGGCCTGCCGCATCCGTTCGACACCGAGCTGGTACTCGCCGCGCGCCTCGTAGAGCGAGACCCGCGCCAGCACCTCGATCCGGTCGCCCTCGCGCGGCGCGAAGCCGACCAGCCGCGCCGCGCTGCGGAACATGACCGCGCGCACGCTCGCCACCGGATCCTTCAGGGTGAAGTACCAGTGGCCGCTGGCGGCGCGGGTGAAATTCGACAGCTCGCCGCCGACCCAGACCGGGCCGAACGCCTGCTGCAG
>JBFWQR010000278.1:0-4583 GCA_050249335.1 Lautropia sp. | reverse complement strand
GTCAGCGACTCGACCGGCCGGCGGCCCTTGGCCGCGAGCGCCGCGAGCGCGGTGCAGAGAATGGTGCCGCCGACACAGAACCCGAGCGCGTTGATCGTCTTCTCGCCGCTGATCCGCTGCACCACGTCGATCGAATCGACGATGCCGTGCTGCAGATAGTCGTCCCAGGTCAGGTGGCCCTGCGGCTCCTTGACGTTGCGCCAAGAAACCACGAACACGGTATTGCCCTGCGCCACCGCGTGGCCGATGAACGAGTTCTCCGGCTGCAGGTCGAGGATGTAGAACTTGTTGATCGACGGCGGCACCATCAGCAGCGGCCGCGCGCCGACGGTCGCGGTCTGCGGCGCGTACTGGATCAGCTGGATTAGCTCGTTTTCGTAGACTACCGCGCCGGGCGAGGTACCGACATTGCGGCCGACCTCGAAGGCGGTCAGGTCGGTCTGCGAGATCCGCCCATGCTGCAGATCGCCGAGCAGATTGCCGATGCCGGCGCGCAGGCTCTCGCCGCCGGTCTCGACCATCTTCGCCTGCGCTTCCGGGTTGCTCGCGAGGAAGTTCGCCGGCGACCAGGCATCGACCCATTGCTGGGTGACGAAGCGGATCCGGTCCTTGGTCTTCTTGTCGCTGTCGATCAGCGCGGCGGTGCGCTGCATGAAGTCGGCATTGAGCAGATACCAGGCGGCCTGCCAGCCGAACTGCGGCTGCTCCTGCCAGGCCTTGCCGCCGAAGCGGCGGTCGGTGACGCCGGGCGGCTCGCCCTTGGCGAAGCGGTTCAGCAGATCGCCGACCCGGTCGACGTATTCGCCCTGCAGCTTGGCCAGCGCCTGCTGATCGATCTGCCATGCCGGCAGCGCGGCCCACGGCATCGGCGAGTCGCACGCCGCGGCGCTCGCGGCGGCGCTCGCGGCCGCGCGGGCGGTGGCATCCGCCGCCGCGGCTGCCGCGGCGTCCGCGATCACGTCGGCGGCGCCGGCGACCGAGCGCGCGGCCGGCGTGGCCGCGGCACGTCGCTGCGCGCCCGCGGCCCTTGCCGGCTGCTTCACGGATCGCTTTGCCGCCGGTTTGCGCGCCGCCGGCTTCGCGGCTGGCGGCTTGCCGGCGGTCGGTACGGCGGCGGCCGGCAGCTTCGCCGCAGCCCGCTTGCCGGTCCCGGCGCTGCTCGGCTTGGAGGCCGCCTTGCCGGCGGCCGGCGACCGGGTCGCCGGTCTGGCGCTGCGGCTCGGTGCCGCGCGCCCGGCGGCTGCTTTCGCGGATTTCAAGTTCGGTCTCCTCGACCCCGCACGAGGTCCACTTGCCGGACCGGCTCCGGCCACCCGGCGATTCTGCGCTGTGGCGACGGACAGCGTCAAACCGGCCGATCCGATGACAGTCACCGACAATCGTTCCGATGGCAGTCACCGATAATCGTGCGATGTACATCATCGCGATCGGCTGGCTCTACGTCGTGCTGCTGATGGCCTTTGCCGAAACCGGCGTGGTCGCGGGCATCGCGACCTTCCTGTTCTACGGGCTGGCTCCGGTCGCGCTGCTCGTCTACCTGCTCGGCACGCCGCGCCGGCGGCGGGAGCTGGCACGACGCGCGGCGGCCGAAGCCGCCGTCGGAACGGCTACGACGGCGGAACCAACAGCGGAACCGACGGCGGCTACGACTGCGGATCCGACAGCGAGATCAACGCCGCCATCCGACCGCACTCGCGGTCGCGCCGGAAGCTCCAGTAGCGGGTAGCCGAGGTCACCGTGCACTCGCCGCTGTCGTGGACCGCGGTGATGCCGCAGGCGGCGAGCCGGCGCCGCGCCAGCGCGCCGAGATCGGCCCACCATTTCCCCGCCCGCGCGCCGGCCGTGAAATCGCCGGCGGCGGCACGGTCGGTCGCGATGAATGCGTCGCGGACATCGTCGCCGACCTCGAATCGGGTCGGGCCGATCCGCGGCCCGAGCCACGCGACCAGATCGGCGTCGGGAACGCGCTGCCGCAGCGCCAGCACGGTTGCTTCGACGACGCCGCCGGCGAGGCCGCGCCAGCCGGCGTGGGCCGCGCCGACCGCGCGGCCATGACGATCGGCCAGCAGCACCGGCAGGCAATCGGCGACCAGGATCGCGAGCGCGGTGCCGGCACGGGCCGTGATCTGCGCGTCGGCGACCGGCGCATCCGATCCGGCAACGCCGATCTCCGCACCGATACCGGCCGCGTCGCCGGCACCATCGCCATCGTGGACCGCGATGCCGTGAACCTGATCGAGCCAGCGGACCGGTGCCGCGAACGACCGCGCCACCGCCGCCCGGTTGGCCGCGACCGCGGCCGGCAGGTCGCCGCAGCGGGCGCCGAGATTCAACCCGCCGGTGCCGTCCTCGGCGCCCCAGCGGCCCCGGCTGACGCCGCCCGGGCGCAGCGTGAAGCCCCAGCGGACCCGCGGATGCGGCGGTGCCGGGAGCACCAGCCAGCCGGGCCCGCCGGCCGCAGCGTGGTCCGGCCCCGGATCCGCCGCGGCGGCCCGGGCGCGCTCGCCGCTCACGGCGACTCCGCCGGCGGCGCCGCCGGCACTGCGAGACTGAGCGCATCGGCGAGCGACCGCAGATCGGCCGGCAGCGGCGCGTCGAACGACTGCACGCTGCCGCTCGCCGGATGCTGCAGCGTCAGCCGCCAGGCATGCAGCGCCTGGCGCTCGAAGCCGGCATGCGGCCGGCCGCCATAGGTCGTGTCGCCGACCAGCGGATGGCCGATGCTCGCCAGATGAACCCGGATCTGGTGGGTCCGGCCACTGTCGAGCCGGCACAGCAAAGCCGCGAAGCGGCCGTCGCTACTGCGCGCGATCACCCGATAGTGGGTCCGCGCCGGCTTGCCGTGCGGCGGCTCGACCACCGCCATCCGCAACCGCTGACGCGGGTCGCGACCGATCGGCGCATCGACGGTGCCGGCCGCGGCGATCGCGCCTTCGACGACCGCGAGGTAGGCACGACCCATGGTCCGCGCCGCCAATTGCGCCGTCAGCGAGACGAAGGCGCGCTCGCTGCGCGCGCAGACCAGGAGCCCGCTGGTGTCGCGATCGAGCCGATGGACGATCCCGGCCCGCGGCAAGCGCGCGCTGGCCGGATCCGCATGCAGCAGGCCGTTCATCAGCGTGCCGCGCCAGTGGCCCGGCGCCGGATGGGTCACCAACCCTGCCGGCTTGTCGACGACCAGCAGATCGGCGTCGCGCGCGACGATCGCGAGTGCGATCGGATCGGGCCGGAACGACTGTTCGCTGTCGAGCGGCTGCGGCTCGACTTCGATCCGCTCGTGGCCGGTCAGGCGATGGCTCGCCAGCCGCAGCGCCCCATCGACGCGGACCGCGCCGAGCCCGATCCAGCGCTGCACCCGGGTCCGCGAGACGCCGTCGAGCCGGGCAGCAACGAACTGGTCGAGCCGGACGCCGGCGGCACCCGCCGCGGCGATCCGACGGATTCCGGCCGCCGCCCGCGCACCCGACGACGCATCCGGGCCTCCGTCCGCGGCGGTATCCGCGGCGGTGCCGCCATCCCGCTGATCGCTCTCGTCGCCCTCGTCGCCGTCCTCGTCGCCGGCCAGCAGCATGCCGTCACCGGCTTGGCGACTATAATCCGCCATCTGCCGCCGACCGATGCTGCGCCATCCGACGGCCCTGCCGACGACCCTGTGCCATCCGATCCCGTGCCATCCGATTCCGCCCCAGCCGAATTCCCGAAACACCGCACCCGCTTGGCGGCGCTGACCGTCGCCGCGGCGCTGGCGCTGGCGGGCTGCGCATCGTCCGAGTATGACCGGACCGCGAACTGGACCGCCGAGCAATTGTATGCCGACGCCAAGGGCGAGCTCGACGTCGGCAACTGGAGCGCGGCACAGAAGTCGCTGCAGCGGCTCGAGTCGCGCTACCCGTTCGGCCGGTTCGCGCAGCAGGCGCAGCTCGATCTCGCCTGGGCCAGCTACCGGGAAGGCGAGCGTGCCGACGCACTGGTCGCGATCGACCGCTTCATCCGGCTGCACCCGACCCATGAGCGGCTCGACTACGCGCTCTACCTGAAGGGGTTGATCAACTTCAACAACCGCGAAGGCCTGATCGCGCGGATGGCCGGCCAGGATCTGTCGGAGCGGGATCAGCAGGCGGCGCGCGAATCGTA
Organism: Lautropia sp.; assembly: GCA_050249335.1. Taxonomy (GTDB): domain Bacteria; phylum Pseudomonadota; class Gammaproteobacteria; order Burkholderiales; family Burkholderiaceae_E; genus Lautropia. The sequence goes on along the minus strand of JBFWQR010000278.1, from coordinate 449 downwards.
CGAGTCGTTCCGGCAGGTCGCGACCCGGTTCCCCGACAGCCGCTATGCCGAAGACGCGCTGGCGCGGATGAAGTACCTGGTCAACTCGATGGCGTCTGGCGAGGTCCATATCGCCCGCTACTACTACAGCCGCGGCGCCTATGTCGCCGCGCTGAACCGGGCGCAGGACGTGATTGCCCAGTATCAGCAGACGCCGGCAACCGAGGACGCGCTGAACCTGATGGTGCTCGCCTACGACAAGCTCGGGCTGCATGATCTGCGCGACGACACCGCACGCGTGCTGGCGCGGACCTTTCCGCGCAGCCGGTACCTGGCGGCGGTCAACGCGCTGCAGTCGGCGCAGCGCTAGGGCCTGTTCACTCTACGGACGCCGCCGCGCCGGTGCCTGCCAGCCCGCAGGGCAAGGCGCGCGTGAGGCGGCGTGCCGGGTGCACGCAACGAGCGCGCAA
>JBFWQR010000277.1:0-4670 GCA_050249335.1 Lautropia sp. | reverse complement strand
CCGAGATCCATATTACGGAATCCAAACCGCGGTATCCGGAACGAAAAATACTAAGTACGGTTGTGATGATTGACACGTCGTTCCCGGTCCTGTCCCATAGTATGGAAGTGGACCGGGAACGACCATGACCCATGTGCACGGCGCGCAGGCGATCGCGCGAACCTTCGACATACTGCGCGTCGCGGCGCGCGCAGGCATGGCGGGCGCGAGTCTCACGAAGATCGCGAGCGAGACCTCGCTGAGCAAACCCACCGCGCGCCGGCTGCTGATGGCGCTCGAAGCCGAGGGCATGATCGAGCAGGATCCGGCCTCACGGCTTTACTACATCGGCGCCGAGTGTTGCGCGCTCGGCAGCTCCGCCGGACGTCGCTACAGCTACAAGCAAAGTGCCGCCGACGGTGTTGCCCGGCTCGCGCACGTCTCGGGGGACACCGCGTTTTTTCATGTGCGCAGCGGCGCATTCTCGATCTGCCTGCTGCGCGAGGAGGGCGATCACTGGCTCCAGTGGCGCGGCACGATGCCGTCGACGCGGCGTCCGCTGGGCATCGGTGCCGGCGCGCTCGCGATGCTGGCGGCGCTCGATGACGAGGGTGTCGACGACTGCCTGGCGAGCAATGCAGGGATCCTCGCGCGCGATTACCCGACGTGCCCGCCCGACATGATTCGCGAACTCGTCGTGCAGACGCGCTCGCGCGGCTTCGCGGTGAATCCGGGCATGCTCACCCCGGTGGCCCGCGGCGTGGGTGTCGCGGTCCGTTCAGCCGAAGGCGTGGTCGCCGCGTTCAGCATCGGCGGCGCCGAATCCCATCTGAATCCGGAACGACAGATGGAAATGGCGCCGATCCTGTTGAAGGAAGCGGAACTGCTCGAACAGAAGATCAGACGTCTGGAGACCATGCGTGCAGCCTGAGGGGTGCCGCGCAGCAGCCGTGGCCGACTCCGCTCAGACGCCGAGATAGCGGTGCTGCAGCGCGGTGTCCGCCGCCAGCGCGGCGCTGTCGCCGTGCCAGGCGATCCGGCCTTTCTCGACGATGTAGTGATGATCGGCGAGCGGCAGCAGCGACTTCAGGTTCTTGTCCACGACCAGCATCGACATGCCTTCGGCCTTCAGGCTCTGCAGGCAGCGCCAGATCTCCTGGCGGATCAGCGGCGCGAGACCTTCGGTCGCCTCGTCGAGGATCAGCAGCTTCGGATTGGTCATCAGCGCACGGCCGATCGCGAGCATCTGCTGTTCGCCGCCCGACAGATGCGCCGCATACTGCCGGCTGCGTTCGGCCAGCCGCGGAAACAGCGCCTCGACCCGCGTGACGGTCCACGGCGAGGCGCCGGCATTGCGCAGCGACGCGGTCGCGACCAGGTTTTCACGAACCGTCAGCGTCGGAAACACCTGGCGGCCTTCGGGGACCAGACCGATGCCGGCTTGCGCGATCCGATAGGACGGCAGCATGTCGGTCCGCGTCCCGCCGAGCCGGATCGCGCCGCCGCTCGCGCGATGCAGGCCGCTGATGCAGGCGATCGTCGTCGACTTGCCCATGCCGTTGCGGCCCATCAGCGTGACGACCCGGCCCACCGGCACCGCGAGCGCGATGCCGAACAGTACCTGGCTCGGGCCGTAGCCGGCGGTCAGCGCGTCGATCTCGAGCAGATCGGTCATGTTGCCCCCTCGGCCCTCCGGGCCGGTCGGCCTTCGGCCGGAGGCCGAGGGCGTGCGGCAGGCACGGCCAGTCCGCAGGGACTGGCCGTGTCCGGCCGCACCCCCAAGGGGTACGCGAGCCCGGCTTCGGGCGGCCGTGCGCTCGGGCTCATGTTGCCCCCTCGGCCCGCCGCCCGCCGCCCGGCTCCAGGCCAGCCCCGGCCGCCGTTGCCCCGCTCATGTCACCCTTCATCGCCGAGATAGGCGGCGCGGACCGCCGGGTCGGCCCGGATCGCCGCCGGCGAACCGGTCGCGATGACGCGGCCGTAGACCAGCACGCTGATCCGGTCGGCCAGCGCGAACACGGCATCCATATCGTGCTCGACCAGCAGCATCGGATAGCGTTCCTTGAGGCTCTTCAGCAGCCGCACCAGCGTCTCGGATTCGGCCTTGCTGACGCCGGCGAGCGGCTCGTCGAGCAGCAGCACCTTCGGCTGCAGCGCCATCGCCATCGCGATTTCGAGCTGGCGGCGTTCGCCATGCGCCAGTTCGCCGACCGGCGCGGTCGCCCGTTCCGCGAGGCCGACCTGCAGCAGGTAGTCGCGTGCCGTCGCGATGTGACCGGCCGCTGCGCGCAACGGCTGCCAGCAGCCGGTCTCGCGCCGCTCGGCCAGCACCGCGACCAGCACGTTGTCGAGCGCGCTGAAGTCGAGCAGCAGTTGAGTGATCTGGTAGGAGCGGCCGAGCCCGGCGCGGGCGCGCGCGGCGACGTCGAGCCGTGCGACCGGCTGGCCGGCGAGTTCGATCCGGCCGGCGTCGGGCGCATGCTCGCCGGTCAAGAGACCGATCAGCGTCGACTTGCCGGCGCCATTGGGGCCGATCAGCGCATGGATCTCGCCGGGCCGGACGTCGATCGCGACGTCGTCGGTCGCGAGCAGCCCGCCGAAGCGCTTGACCAGGCCCTCGGCCCGGAGCACCGCGGCCGACGTGGTCTCAGTCATGGCCGGCCTGCCGGGTTCCGGGCCGGCGGCGCCGCAGCGAGCCGTACAGACCGTTCTGCGACAGCTGCACCACCGCGACGATCGCCAGCCCGAGCACCGCCATCCAGTGCTCGGTCATCGAGGTCAGCGCCTCCTCGAACAGCAGCAGCGCCAGCGCGCCGATCAGGCCGCCGAAGACCGTGCCGATGCCGCCGAGGATCACCATCACCACCAGTTCGCCGGAGACGGTCCAGGCGCTGTAGGCCGGCGACACGTAGCTGGTCAGGTTGGCCAGCAGGAAACCGGCGATGCCGGTCAGCGCACCCGACAGCGTGTAGGCGGCGAGCTTGTAGCGCTGAACCGCGAAGCCGAGCGCCTTCATCCGCCGCTCGTTGGAGCGGATGCCGCGCAGCACGTAGCCGAAGCGCGAATGGACCAGCCGCCAGCACAGATACAGTGTCGCGAGCAGCAGCGCCAGCACGGTGTAGTAGAGCTGGGTGCCGGAGGCGAGATCGATCGGCGCCAGCGTCGAGCGCGCCGCCAGCGGAATGCCGTCGTCGCCGCCGTACTGCTTCAGCGAGACGCCGAGATAGAAGAACATCTGCGCGAACGCGAGCGTGATCATGATGAAGGCCATGCCCTGGGTGCGCAGCACCACCAGGCCGGTCAGCAGGCCGACCACCGCGCAGGCGAGCACCGCGATCAGCAGTTGCAGCCAGCCGTTCTCGATGCCGTGGAACGCCGGGATCCCGACCGCATAGGCGCCGAGCCCGATGAACAGCGCATGACCGAGGCTGACCAGCCCGGTGTAGCCGACCAGCAGATTCAGCGAGGTCGCCGCGATGCCGTAGATCATCACCCGCGACAGCAGCGTCAGCCAGTAGGCCTCGCCGGCGAGCCGGGTATAGACCGGCAGCAGCAGCAGCGCCGCGATCACCAGCAGCACCAGCCAGACATGCGGCGCGCGGAAATCGACGCGCTCGGGAAACAGGCGGCTCGGCGGCGGGCTCACTTCGGAAACAATCCTTGCGGCCGGAACGCCAGGACCGTGGCCATCAGCAGATAGATCAGCATCGATGCGATCGCCGGGCCGGCTGCCTGCGCCAGCGTCGGCTGGACCACCATTCCGAGCCAGATCGGCAGGAAGGTGCGGCCGACGGTATCGACGACACCGATCAGCAGCGCGCCGAGCAGCGCGCCGCGGATCGAGCCGATGCCGCCGATGATGATGACCACCAGCGTCAGGATCAGGATCGGATCGCCCATGCCGGGCTGGACCGACAGGATCGGCCCGGCCATCAGCCCGGCCAATCCCGCGAGCCCGGCACCGAGCGCGAAGATCAGGCTGTTCAGCGCGCGGATATTGACGCCGAGCGCAGCGACCATCGGCGCATGGGTCGCGCCGGCACGGATCAGCATGCCGACCCGGGTCCGGTTGATCAGCAGCCAGAGCGCGGCGGCGACCGCGAGCCCGACCACGATGATCGCGAAGCGATAGGCCGAATAGTTGAAGCCGAACAGGCTGACCGTGCCCGACAGCCATTCCGGCGTTGCCATGTAGACCGGCGACGGGCCCCAGATCATCCGGACCAGCTCGTTGAAGAACAGGATCAGTCCGAACGTCGCCAGGACCTGATAGAGATGGTCGCGGCGGAACAGCCCGCGCAATGCGGTCTGCTCGACCGCCAGCCCGAGCAGCGCGGTCGCCGGCACCGCGATCAGCGCGCCGAGCAGGAACGAGCCGGTCTTACCGACCGCGACCGCCGCCATGTACGCGCCCATCATGTACAGCGAACCGTGCGCCAGGTTCACGAAGTTCATGATGCCGAACACCAGCGTCAGCCCGGCGGCGAGCAGGAACAGCAGCACCCCGAGCTGCAGCCCGTTCAATGCCTGCGTGATCAGCAGACCCGTCATCGCCGCAACCCTGTCACCATCTCACCGGGCGACCGCGCAGCGGTCGCCAACGGGGGCGTCCTCTATTTCATTTTGCATTCAGCCGCATAAGCGTCGGTCGAAGCCTTCAGCGGCGTCGCGATCGTCTTCAGGTTCATCCG
>JBFWQR010000276.1:0-4675 GCA_050249335.1 Lautropia sp. | reverse complement strand
GGCTGCGGGTGTCACGGTCGCTGCGGGTGTCGCGGTTGGCTCGGGCGTCACGACGGTCGCCCATCCCGGCTTCGGCAGCGCCGCGGCCGCGGCCTGGCCCGCACTGCTCGCCGGCGCCGACGCGGTGGTCCATACCGCGGGCCTGGCGCATTCGCCGCTCGCCGATCGCGCCGCGCGCCGCCGCCTGCGCACGATCAATGTCGTCGGCACGCTGCAACTGGCGCGCGCCGCCGCCGCGGCCGGCGTCGCCGACTTCGTGTTCATCAGCTCGATCAAGGCGCTCGGCGAGCGATCGTCCGGCACGCCGCTCGACGAGACCATGCGACCGCAGCCGCAGGATTGCTATGGTGTCGCCAAGCGATTGGCCGAGCGGCGGCTCGAGCAGCTCGCTGCGGCCGCGCCGCAACTGCGCGTCGTCAGCCTGCGGCCGCCGTTGATCTACGGTGCCGGCGTTCGCGCCAACTTCGCGGCGCTGGCGCGCTTGGCCGCGCTCGGGCTGCCGCTGCCGCTCGCCGCGCTCGACAACCGGCGCAGCCTGCTCTATGCCGGCAACCTCGCCGACGCGATCGTCCGGGTGCTCGAGCGGCGCGACGTGCCGGGCGGGGTCTACCACCTCGCCGACGCGGCTGCGATTTCGACGCCGGCTCTGATCCGGGCGCTCGCTGCCGCGCAAGGCCGACCGGCCCGGCAGTTCCCGGTGCCGCCGGCGTGGCTCGCCGGCGCGGCACGGCTCGCCGGCCGTGAGGCGCAATGGACACGGCTCGCCGGCACCCTCGAGGTCAGCAGCCGGAAGTTCTGCGAGGCCTTCGGCTGGGCACCGCGTCATGCGCTTGCCGACGGGCTGACACAGACCTACCGCCATTGACGCAGAGCTGCCGCCGTTGACGCAGACCTACCGCCGTTGATGCAGAGCCGCCGCCGCTGACGCGAACCGACCATCGCTTGCCCGTCCGCCGTGCGCCGCGTCGGCCCTCGGCAATGCGCGCTATGCGTCGCGCAGTACCACCGCGAGCAGTTCGTCCCACGGCGGCATCGCCAGCCCCCAGACACGTTCGATCCGGGTCAGGTCGAAGCACGAATTGGCCGGCCGGCGCGCCGGCGTCGGATAGGCAGCCGCCGGGATCGCCTCGAACGTCGGCAGCTTCGGCACTTGCCAATGCGGCCGCGGCATCACGCCGGCTGCCGGCGCAGTGGCGGCAGCCGGCGCAGTGGGGGTGGCACCCGCAATGGCAGCGGCACGGGCAATGGCGGCGGCACCGGCAGTGACACTGGTGGTGGCCCCCGCGGTGGCGGCTACCGTCGCACGGTGCAGCAGCGTCAGCCCGGTGACCGCATAGTCGTGCCAGTTGGTCCGCCCGGACGGCGCGACGTTCAGCACGCCGGACCGGTCCGCCAGCGCCGGATCGGCGCGCCGGCGGGCGATCAGCTGCGCGGTGACGTCGGCGATGAACGAAGCCGGCGTCGGCACGCCGAACTGATCGCCGACGATCCGCAGGTGATCGCGCGATGCGGCGAGCCGCACCATCGTCCGCAGGAAGTTGCCGCCGGCGAGCGAATAGACCCAGCTGGTACGCAGGATCAGATGGGCGCAGCCGGCGGCGCGGATCGCATCCTCGCCGGCGAGCTTGCTGCGGCCGTAGGCGTTGATCGGCGCGGTCGCGTCGTCCTCGCGCCAGGGCCGCTCGCCGCCGCCGTCGAACACGTAGTCGGTCGAATAGTGGACCAGCAGCGCGCCGCGCCGGGCGCAGTAGCCGGCGATCGCCGCCGGTGCTTCGGCATTGACCGCATGGGCGGTCGCATAGTCGCTCTCGGCGCGGTCGACCGCGGTGTAGGCGCCCGGATTGACGACCAGATCGGGCGCCAGCGCGTCGAGCCGCGCCGCGATCGTGTCCGGCGCCGCCAGATCGAGCTCGCGCCGCGACAGCGGCAGCACCGTGCCGAGCGGCTGCAGGCTGCGGATCAGCTCGGCGCCGATTTGGCCGGTGACGCCGGTCACCGCGATCCGCAGCCGCCGCGCCGGCGCGGCAGACGCCAGCGCAGATGCAGACGCCGGCGCCGCCCGAGCCGTCGCGGCTGCCGGCGCCTGCTCTGCCACCCGACCCGCCGCCGGGTCAGTCATAGGTGTCGGCGTCGGCGAGCAGCCGGCCGGCGCGGTCCTTGTCGGAGACCGTGAGGCGGTCGCTGCCGCCGACTTCGGCCAGCGGCCAGCCGATCGCCAGCGCCGGATCGTTCCACAGCAGCGAGCGCTCGTGCGCCGGCGCATAGAAATCGCTGGCCTTGTAGAGCACCGTGTTGTTCTCGTCGAGTGCGAGGAAGCCGTGCGCGAAGCCGGGCGGGATCCAGGCGATCCGCTTGTTCTCGGCCGACAGCACGAAGCCGGTCGCGCGGCCGAAGCTGGGCGACTTGCGTCGCAGATCGACCGCGACATCATAGACCGCGCCTTCGATCACGCGGATCAGCTTGCCCTGGGCCTGCTGCACCTGATAGTGCAGGCCGCGCAGCACGCCGCGCGCCGAACGCGACTCGTTGTCCTGGACGAACTCGATCGACTGCCCGATCAGCGCCTCGAACACCCGCTGGTTGTAGCTCTCGAAGAAATAGCCGCGGCTGTCGCCGAACACCTTCGGCTCGAACAGATGGACATCGGCCAGGCCGGATTCGATCGGCTTCATCGGAATACCCGCTCCGAAAGGACTGTCAGCAGATACTTGCCGTAGCCGCTCTTCTCGAGCGGCCTGGCGAGCGCACGGAGCTGCTCGGCGTCGATATAGCCCATCCGGTACGCGACCTCCTCGGGGCACGCGACCTTCAGCCCCTGGCGCTTCTCGATCGTCTGGACGAACAGCGACGCCTCGATCAACGATTCCTGGGTGCCGGTGTCGAGCCAGGCATAGCCGCGGCCCATCGTCTTGACCTGCAGCGCGCCGAGCTCGAGGTAGCGCTTGTTGACGTCGGTGATCTCGAGCTCGCCGCGCGGCGACGGCGCGAGCGACTTGGCGATGCCGACGACGCGGTTGTCGTAGAAGTAGATACCGGTGACCGCATAGTGCGACTTCGGCTTGGCGGGCTTTTCTTCGAGGCTGACCGCGCGGCCGGCATCGTCGAACTCGACGACGCCGTAGCGCTCGGGATCCTGCACGCGATAGGCGAATACGGTCGCACCCTCGGTGCGGCGGCCGGCCTCGAGCAGGTCCTCGCCGAGCGCGTGGCCGTGGAAGATGTTGTCGCCGAGCACCAGCGCACAGGCATCGCCGCCGATGAAGTCCTCGCCGATCAGGAACGCCTGCGCCAGCCCGTCCGGCGACGGCTGGACCGCATACGATAGCGACAGGCCCCAGGCGCGGCCGTCGCCGAGCAGCTGCTGGAAGCGCGGCGTGTCCTGCGGCGTCGAGATGATCAGGATTTCGCGGATGCCGGCGAGCATCAGGCTCGTCAGCGGGTAGTAGATCATCGGCTTGTCGTAGATCGGCAGCAGCTGCTTCGAGACAGCGTGCGTGATCGGATAGAGCCGCGTGCCGGAGCCGCCGGCGAGCACGATGCCTTTCACCGCGCGGCTCCAGCGGCGGATCCGGCGGTGGCCCCGGCGGCGGCTCCGGCGGCGGCTCCGGCGGCGGCTCCGGCGGCGGCTCCGGCGGCGGCTCCGGCGGCGGCTCCGGCAGCGGATCCGGCGCCTGCCGCGACCGCGGTGCCGCCCCGGCGGTCCGCGTAGTTTTGCTCGATCCAGTCGCGGTACGCACCCGACTGCACCGCCGCGACCCACGGCTGGTTGTCGAGATACCAGCGCACGGTCTTGGCGATCCCCGACTCGAAGGTCTCGGCCGGCCGCCAGCCGAGCTCGCGCTCGATCTTGTCGGCATTGATCGCATAGCGGCGGTCATGACCCGGACGGTCCTGGACGAACGTCATCAGCCGGTCGCGCGGGCCGGCCGGGTCGGGCCGCAATTCGTCGACCAGGGCACAGATGCGGCGGACGATCTCGATGTTCGGCTTCTCGCTGCGGCCGCCGATGTTGTAGGTCTCGCCGAGCCGCCCGGCCTCGAGCACCCGGCGGATCGCGGCGCAGTGGTCCGAGACGTACAGCCAGTCGCGCACGTTCATGCCGTCGCCGTAGATCGGCAGCGGCTTGCCGGCCAGCGCGTTGGCGATCATCAGCGGGATCAGCTTCTCCGGGAACTGGTACGGCCCGTAGTTGTTCGAGCAGTTGGTGGTCAGCACCGGCAGGCCGTAGGTATGGAAGTACGAGCGCACCAGGTGGTCCGAACCGGCCTTGCTCGCCGAGTACGGGCTGTTCGGCTGATACGGGGTGGTCTCCTCGAAGGCCGGCTGCTGCGGCCCGAGCGAGCCGTAGACCTCGTCGGTCGAGACGTGCAGGAAGCGGAATGCATCGCGGCCGGCGCCGCTCTGGCCGCTCCAGTAAGCCCGCGCCGCCTCGAGCAGCGTGAACGTGCCGATCACGTTGGTCTGGACGAATGCCTCGGGGCCGAGGATCGAGCGGTCGACATGGCTCTCGGCGGCGAAATGCACGATCGCGCGCGGCCGGTGCTGCGCCAGCAGCGCGTCGACGGCCGCGCGGTCGCAGATGTCGGCGGGGACGAACCGGTGCCGCGGATCGTCGGCGACCGCCGCGAGATTCTGCCGGTTGCCGGCATAGGTCAGCTTGTCGAGGTTGACCACC
>JBFWQR010000275.1:0-4858 GCA_050249335.1 Lautropia sp. | reverse complement strand
TGCATTCGATCCTCGGCACTGACGATCAGTTCCTTCGCTGGCCTACCCATGTCGCGATACCTCCTGCTCGAGGATACCGCTTCGTTCATCTCAATAGTTAAAGTTATATACGGAACGGAATACTAGCTCGCCACGACCCTGCATCACCACCCTGCCCGCTTATCCGAACCCGGCCGCCGGTCGATCCGGCGTCTCCGGCTGCAAGGTGGCGTCGTGGCACGATAATCAAGCGGATCGCGGCGGAATGTCGAGGCCGCGAATGACCGCCGGTCGCGCGACGAATGCCTCGAGCGCTCGCGCGACGTGGGGGAACGCGTCGAAGCCGACCAGCTCGCGCGCGCCGTAGAAGCCGATCAGGTTGCGGACCCACGGAAAGGTCGCGATGTCGGCGATCGAATAGTCGTCACCGGCGAGCCAGGGGTGGTCGGCGAGCTGGCCGTCCATCACCGCGAGCAGCCGCTTCGCTTCGGCGACGTAGCGGTCGCGCGGCCGCTTGTCCTGGTAGTCCTTGCCGGCAAACTTGTGGAAGAACCCGACCTGGCCGAACATCGGCCCGACGCCGCCCATCTGGAACATCAGCCACTGCAGCACCTGGTAGCGCGCGGCGACATCGGCCGGCATCAGCTGCCCGGTCTTGGCGGCGAGATAGACCAGGATCGCACCGGATTCGAACAGCGGCAGCGGCTTGCCGCCGGGCCCGTCCGGATCGATGATCGCCGGAATCTTGTTGTTCGGGTTCAGCGACAGGAATTCTGGCGACAGCTGGTCATTGTTCTCGAATCCGACCCGATGCACCTCGTACGGCAGACCGGTCTCTTCCAGCATGATCGAGACCTTGACGCCGTTGGGCGTCGGCAGCGAATAGAGCTGCAACCGGTCCGGATGCCGCGGCGGCCATTTGCGGGTGATCGGGAAGTCGGTGAGTGCGGCCGGAGGCGGAGTCTTGGTCGGATTCATCCCATGATGATTGCATGACGGCGACCACTCGCGTCGGACGAACGCCGTCACGGGCCCAAGGTCGTGCCGGTGCGAACACTCCTAGTGAAGGCGCCCGCAGTAGGACAGCATCCAGTTCCATTCTCCGCGAGCCCCTTCGCCGCCGGACCGAAGCGGTTCGAAGACGAGGCGCCAGTCCTCGATATCGAAGATGGCCATGGACGGACCCTCACCCTCCGGCTCGACCCCGGCAAGGGTCTGGGCGATCTGCTCGAGATTGACTTCGTCGAGCGGCATATCAGTAGGGATATTCAGCATATTGCACCTCGAATTTTCAGTTGATGCCGCCAAGGAGATTTTCAACTGCCCGTCGACTTGGGACTGCACCCGCCAGTACGCGCGACATGCCTCGGCGGTTTCGATGGCGCCGGCAGCGGTAAACTCGTCGACGTGCCGACCCTGATCGAATCGACGACCGGGCGACGGGCTCGTGGCATCGCCGTCGCCGGGCGCTGGTTGGCCGCGGTGCTCGCGTTCGGCTGCGCCGCTGTCACGGCCGGCAACGGCGTCGCGCAGCCGAGCATGGCACCGCCGGCGTCGTCGGCCGCGCCGGTGGCGGCCACGGCCGCTGCAGCGACCCCGACAGCGGCGGCTGCCCCGACAGCGGCGGCTGCCCCGGCAGTGACTGCTGCCCCGGCTGCGACAGCCGCAGAGACACCGACCACGGCGCCCGCCCCGGCCGCGCTGCCCGGAGCCGGCCCGGCGATTCCCGCGGCGCCGGCCGCGTCGGAGCCGAAGCCGATCCCGGTCCCGAACATCGCCGCCAGCGCGGAAGCGGCCGACGCGACGCTGCGCGGCATCGAGGAAAGCCTGGCGACGCCGCCGGCGCTGCTGGCGCTGGCGGCGGCGTTGCCGGACTTCGGCCGTGACGTCGACGCTGCTGCACGAGCGAGCCGGCTCGCGATCGGCGGACGCGATCAGCGCGGCCGGATCGCCGACGCCGACGCCGACTGGCAGGCGCTGCAGGACCGGATGGCCGAGTGGGAGCGCAGCCTGACGCGGCGCGCCGAAACGCTCGAGCACCGGCTGGGCCAGCTCGCCGAAATGCGCCGGACCTGGCAGGCGACCGAGCGCGCGGTCGGCCAGTCGAACCTGCCGAGCTCGGTGACCGAGCGGATTAGTACGGCGCTGGACCGGATCGATCGGGTCCGCGGCCGCGTCGAGGAAGCGCGGACCATCGTGTTCGCGCTGCAGGAGCGCGTCAGCCGCCATCAGACGCGGGCGGTCGAGCAGCGCGAACTGCTGAAGCAGGCACTCGCGCTCGCGGTCGGCAGCCTCTGGCTGCGCGACGCGCCGCCGGTCTGGGGCGGCGCCATGCCCGCCCGGCCGGCTCCGGGCGACGCCGCCGGCGGTGGCGTGCGCCCCAGTGTCGCGACCACCAGGGCGACGGTCCGGGCAGCGATCGCCGCCAATCTCGCCGCCGCCGGTGACGAGATCGCGTCGTATGCGCACACGCACGGCAATCGCTTCGTGCTGATCGGCGTGCTGATGCTGTCGTTCCTCGCAGCGCTGTGGATCGCGCGCACGCAGATCCGCAGCCGCGTCGAGCGCGAGCCCGACCTGGCGTCGACCGACTGGCTGTTCGCCCGGCCGTTCGCGGTGACCGTGCTGGCGATGGTGCTGGCGAGCCCGTGGCTGCTGCCGTACGCGCCGAGCGAGATCAACCTGCTGGTGCTGCTGGTGGCGCTACCGCCGACGATCCTGATCCTGCGCCATGTGATCGATCCGCGGCTGGCGCCGTTCCTCTATTCGCTGTTGCTGCTCTATGCGCTCTACCGTTCGCTCGACCTGCTGGCCACGGTGCCGGTGATCGAGCGGCCGCTGTTCCAGCTGCAGATGGTGCTGACGATCGTCGGCCTGGCCTGGCTGCTGCGCAACCGGGCGCTGGCACGCCGCGAAGCCGGCCAGGTCGCGACCCGCAGCGTCAGCTGGACGGTCCGCGGCATCGTCGCGGCTGCGATCGGCTTCGCCGCGGCGCTGATCGCCGACCTGCTCGGCTATACCCAGCTCGGCCGGTTCGTCGCCAGCGCGACGCTCGGCGCGCTGTTCTCAGCGATGATCCTCTATGCGATCGTGCAGGTCGTCTACGGATTGATCCGGCTCGCGGTCAACCTGTGGCCGTTGCGCCGCCTGATGATGGTTCGCCACTTCAAGCCGCGGATCGAGGGCCTGGCGCGCCGCCTGACGCGCTGGCTGGCGATCGCGGTCTGGCTGGCGAGCCTGCTGAACCTGCTGGCGTTGCTCGGCCCGCTCGGCGACGGCGCGGGAGCGCTGCTGGCGCGGCCGTTCTCGTTCGGCGAATTCTCGCTGTCGCTGGGCGGCGTGCTCGGGTTCGCCGCGACCATCTGGCTGGCGGTGCTCGCGTCGCGGCTGCTGCGGTTCGTGCTGAACGAGGAGATCTTCACCCGGATCGCGCTGCCGCGCGGCATCCCGTACGCGCTGACCACGATCCTGCACTACGTGCTGCTGGTCGCCGGCGTGCTGCTCGCGATCGTCGCGACCGGAATCAACCTCGACCGGTTCACGATCGTCGCGAGCGCGATCGGCGTCGGCGCCGGCTTCGGCCTGCAGAGCATCGTCGCCAACTTCGTCTCGGGGTTGATCCTGCTGTTCGAACGGCCGGTCAAGGTCGGCGACTCGGTCGAAGTGCGCGCGCAGATCGGTCAGATCCAGCGGATCGGCATCCGCGCCTGCGTGATGCGGACCGGCGACGGCGCCGAGATCGTGATCCCGAACTCGACGATGACCTCCAACGATTTCGTCAACTGGACGCTGACCGACCGCCAGCGCCGGATCGAGATCCCGCTCGGGGTCGGCTACGGCAGCGACCCGCGCCGGGTGCTCGATCTGCTCGTCGGACTGGCGCGTGCGCACCCCGACGTGCTCGAGACGCCGGCGCCGGAAGCGCAGTTCGTCGGCTTCGGCGCGAACTCGCTCGACTTCAAGCTCGGCGCCTGGACCGGCCGCTTCGAACGCGCCGGCACGATCCGCAGCGAACTGTGCCTGGCGATCCACGACGCGATGCAGCGCGAACGGATCGAGATCGCCGCGCCGCGCTCGGACCTGCGGCTGCGCGGCGTCGACGGCGACGTGGTCGCGGCGCTGCGCGCCGTGCCGCTGACGGACCCGTCCGCCTCCGGAACCGCGATGCGCTGACCGGCATCCAGGGCCATCTGCGTACCGGTCCCGCTGACCGATCCTCGGTTTCAATCGGCCGGGACCATCACCGTGCCCATCCGGACGACCTCGAAGTCGGACCCCTTGACCTGCGCGAGTTGCGAGACCAGCGCATCGTTGTTCCAGCGGTCGTCGGGCGCGCCGCTGACATACCAGTTCGAGCCGTTGTCGGCGAGGATCATGCCGTAGGTCTTCATCGCCTGCAGGATCGCGCGGACCTCGGGGCTGAACCCGGACGGAATCCCGTAGCTCGCCTTGAGCCTTACCCGCATGCCCATCGGCGGGCGGTTCGGGTCGGTCGAGCTCGATGCGGCATGGGTCGCCGGCGCGACATAGGCGCGCCGGGTCTGCGCGGCGGTGAAGCGCAGCGCATGGCGGATCGCGCCGCGCGCCGCTTCATCGTAGCGGACCAGCCCCGGAAAGATCGGCAGACCGGCGGCATCGGCACTGGTCCAGCCGGGCTGGCCACCCGGGCGCACGATGTTCGAATCGAGATGGAACACCGCGCCGCTGTCGGCATTCCAGCTGCCGTCGCCGTTGCGAAACGCCCGGTAGAGCTCGTAGAGCCGGTCGTTGTCACGGTCGATCACCAGCACGTGGCGGTCGCCGCCGGCGCCGGGCACGCCGACCTGCTCGCCTTCGACCGGCGCGTCGGCTGGCACCGGATACGGGCCCGGGTCGTTCT
>JBFWQR010000274.1:0-4942 GCA_050249335.1 Lautropia sp. | reverse complement strand
GCCTATACCCTGACCGAGCTCGGCTACCTGCGCAAGGACCCGGTCTCCAAGACGCTGCAGCTGACCGTCAAGACGCTCGACCGGGCCCACAACTACCTGCGCAGCAACCCGGTGATCCGCGGCGCATCCACCTATCTCACCCACTTGAATACGCTGACGGAGGAAACGGTCAATCTCGCCGTCCTCGACGACACCGACGTCGTCTTCGTGCAGCGCATCGTGAGCCGCCACGTGTTCAACCAGAACGTGGTGATCGGCAGCCGGATGCCCGCCTATTGCACCGCGCTCGGCATCTCGATGCTGGCCAGGCTCGACGAGGAGGCGGCCATGGATATCCTGCGCCGATCCGACCTCAAGCCGCATACCGCCAATACCGTCTACAAGCTGCCGGACCTGATCGCCAAGCTGCGCGTCACCGCGGCCCGGGGCTACGCGCTCACCAACGGTGAGTACTACAGCGACATCTCCATCGGCGCCGCGGTCGTCGATGCGCGCCATGCCCCCGTGGCCGCCGTCAGCATCGCCGTGTCCAGTGCGCGCTCCAGCGTCGAGGAGGCCGAGCGCAAGCTCGCGCCGCTCGTCATGGAAGCGGCCCGCTCGATCCCGGCCTAGCCCTGCCTCAGCTCCGCGCTGAGGTGCGCCGAGGCAGCCTCGGCGCGGAGATCGAGGCAGCGGCCGATTTGAGCAGCGCCGAGTGCCGCTTCTCGGAGGCATCCGGGTCCCAGCTCGCGCGGGAAACCGCGACGTTCAGCGCCCCGATGGCGCGGCCCCGGGCGTCGAGGATCGGCGCCGCCGTCGAGACGTCATCATAATAGAGCTCATCGGCGGTCAGCGAGTACCCCGCCACCCTGATGCGGCCCAGCCGCTCCTTGATCCGCTTCGGGTCGACGATGGTATTGGCCGTGTACTGGACCAGATCGCTGCTGGCCAGAATGTCATCGACCTCCTGCTCGTCGTAGGTGGACAGGATGGCCAGGCCGGGGGCGGTGCAATACGCCGGCAATCGCGTGCCGACGATCACGTTCGGGTTCAGGCTGCGGCGGCTGATCAGCCGTGCGACGAACACGATGTCGGTGCCATCGGCCACGGTCAGATTGCAGGCCTCTTCGGTTTCGCGAGCCAGTTGATGCAGCACGGGCACCGCGCGTTGCACCAGTTCGCTGGAAGCCAGGTAGTGGTACGTGAAGTCCAGCAGCCGGACCGACAGCTCGTATTCACGCGTCTCCGGGTCCTTGCTCAGATAGCCGAGCGCGGTCAGCGTATGCGTGAAGCGCTGCGCCGTGCTGAGATCGATCTCGGCGAGCGCGGCGATGTTGGTCAACGACAGATGACGCCGGGTTCCGTCGAACGCCATCAGCACCTTCATGGCCTTCTCGACGGATTGAACGAAGAGGCGGGATTCTGCTGCCGCCCGCTTGAGTCTGGAGGGTTTTGCGACTTTCCGCGCCGGCCGTTTTTTTTCCGCCATGCCGAAATTGTAGATCGTTTCCCCACGACACGGCCCGCCGTGCGTCAACTGCTCCAGGCCTGGTCCAGAAGGCGTATCCCGTTGCCGCCCATGACATTGCGGTCCTGGATGACGGCCAGCCGCGCGCCAGCATGGCGGCCGTGAATTTCGAATAGCCGGTGCTCTACGCGTATCGAGGCTGGAGCAAGGCCATCACTGGCCCGAGCATGGCGACGGCAGGCTCCAATGCCTCGGCGATCCGCTCGTCGAACACGCCCTCGGGAGCACCCAGACAGATCGCAGCGAACGCCTTGCCGTCATAGCAGACCGGCAGCGTCAACAGGCTCCGCGCTCCGGTGGACATGAACACGTCTTCGCGAAAGTAGATGGTCCGGTACTCGTCCATGTTGCGCACCAGCAGCGGCTGCCGCGCTTCGAGCACTTGCCGCAGGAGGCCGTCCGGGAACGGCTTGCTGTACTGCAGCGGATAGGCTTCGAGGTTGCTCGAATAGACTCGTTGTGCGTGGCCGTCGGGCCTGACGAGCAACAGCGTCGTGAACGAATGCCCGCAGGCCGCTCGAACGGCATCGTGGACCGCCTTGCAGGCCGGCTCCGGCTGCCCCGCGGCAGCAAGCTGCCGGGAAATGCCGGCCAGGTCGAGCGAGTGGGTCGTAACGCTCATGATGCTTCCTCCATGACCGGATTATTCGATCTTGATGCCGGCATCGCGAATCACCTTACCCCACTTCTCGCGATCCTCGCGAAGCACCGCCTCGAACTGCTCGACACTGGAAGGCGAGACGTACCAGCCCATCTGCACCAGCCGGTCATGCACTTCCGGCGACTTCATCGCGGCAGCAATCTGCCGGTTCAGTTGCTGCACGAGTTCGCGCGGAATGCCGGCCGGCCCGAGCACTCCGAACCACGTGCTGGCCTCGAAGCCCGGAAACCCGGCCTCGGCTACCGTGGGAACGTTCGGCAGGTCGGGAAACCGCTTGGGGCCGGTGAAGGCGAGCGGCAGCAGCTTGCCGGCAAGGACGTGCGGCATCACTTGGCCGGGAGAGGTGAACATCGCGTCGGCATGGCCGCCCATGATGTCGGTGACCGCCTGGCCCGCCCCCTTGTACGCAACGTTCGTCATCTCGATGCCGGCTGCCTGCATGAACAGCCGGCCCGCCAGGTCCGCCGCGGTACCGGCCCCCGCATGGGCCATCGACAGCTGCCCTTTCTTGGACTTCGCCAGCGAGATCAGCTCTCCGACGGTCTTGACGCCGAGTGAAGGACGAGCCACCAGGACATAGTGATAGCCGGCAACCTCCGCGATCGGAGAGAAATCGCTGACCGGATCATAGGGAAGCTTGTACAGGCTCGCGTTGACGACATGGCTGGAGGCATTGAGCAGCAGCGTATAGCCATCAGCGGGAGCCTTCGCCACGTACTCGGCTGCGATATTTCCCGCCGCCCCGCTCCGATTCTCGATCACCATCGGCTGGCTCCACGCATGCCGAAGCCCGTCGACCATCAGCCGTCCGAGCGTATCGCCGTTCCCGCCCGGTGAGAATGCCACGACCAGCTTGACGGGCTTCGCAGGGAAAGCGGACGTCTGGGCCACGGCAGACGGGATCTGGCACGACAGCCCGAGCAGGCAGGCCACCGCAAGGCTCGAACGAATGCGCGAAAGCATCGGCTTCTCCGGAGTGATCACCCTGTCCCGATTATTGCAATAGTCACTAACACATAGCAATAGTAGAAATTGCAATACCTTCGCGGCATTCCGCGTCGGCGCAGCGCGGGCCCGGCGCCCTTTCGCATCGATCAGCCCGGCCACCACGGCGGCCGCATTCGACGGTGCCCGGCACCGTTCGCTGCTCGAGCAGCTGGCCGCGCATGCGGCCGGGATCGGGGAGCGACCGGGTTCACCGCGCGAAGCGGGCAGCCAGCCTCTTCGTCGTCGACAGCACGAACTGCTGCAGCCGTTCAGCCAGAATCCTTGCCGATGGAACCAGCGCCGGCTTGACATCTCTGACGGCCTGGACCATGGCGTCGGGTACTCTTCGCGCCAGATCGGCGGCTTGTCGCGCGAGGAACTGCGGTTGCATGCCGAGTTGCCGCGCCAATGGCGCCAGGTGTGCCGAGGTCATGGCTGCCGGCCTGGATTCGCCGCCGATCTCGAACGCGAAGTCCTGCGACAACCCCGGATACAGTCGCGTGCACATCAGGTCGTAGAACGGAGTCAGCGTCACGCCCTGGCCGGGCCTGCTGCAGATCGACAGGTTCTTGGCGTGGCTGTCGTTGTTGCCTGTGTAGAGGTTGAAGAAGATCCATCTGACGAAGTGAAGCAGGTCCACCGCGGGTTGTGTGCTGTAGCGGCGGATCAACGCGGCGCAGGTCGCCAGACCGGGGCCGCCTTCCTTTTCGTACTTGCGCTCCGAGACCGTGCCGGCCAGCTGACACAGGTCGTACTGGACCAGTCGCGCCAGTGTTCCGTCCGGGCGGACGAGCCGATCGAAGCGGCGAACGACGCAGGACCCTGTGTGCGGTTCGTAGAAGGCCTCGGCGGTCGGCAGGCCGCAGTTCGCCGCGGCCAGCATGATGATCGTTTCGTTGGCGGCCGAGTGCCAGACCTTGGCCAGATGCTTGATGTCCGGCTTGAGGATGTGGGTCGACGGCGATGTTCCCTTGGGCAGACGCGGCAGGCCATCCTGGAAGATGGCGACGCCGATCTTGCCCTGGGCACCGGCCAGCGAGATCCGTGCATCGCGGCCCTGGAGATCGATGGCGGAGGCAGACTTCCTGCCGAGGGCGACGGCCATGGTTTCCCAGGCCGTCACCTCGTAGGCGGCTGGCTCGGGATGCTGACCGCCAGGAACGATCACGAATCCGCCTGCAGTGTCGCCGGCGACTTCGAGCAGCAGGGAGAACAGGGTCGACGCCTTGCGCTGCTCGGCAAGGTAGTGGCGCAGTTCGCCCTCGGGCAGCAGGTTCTCGAAGAAGGCCTGCACGGCGGCCGAGTCGCTGCGCCCGGGCTGCAGCGCGATGGTCGCAACCATCATGCGCTCCCTCCGTTCCAGCCAGCTTGCTGCGTACTCGAACGAGAGCGGCGAAGTATCGTGGATCGTGCCGACGAGTTCGCTGCCGTAGTAGACGTCCAGCCGGTCGGGGCGGTCGGGATGCGCCGTCACAGCACCCACGCCGCCTTGGGCCGCACGATCACTTCCAGCCCGAGCAGGTCCATGACGTCCAGGGCCTTCTGGAGCTGTACCGTCGGCTTCCCATTCTCGAGGTCGACGATGAACCGGTTGCCGGTATTGCCCAGACCGGCAATATCGAGTTGCTTGAGGGCCAGGTGCTTGCGCCGTTCGCGAATGACGGTCCCGAGATCCATCGACGAGCGGACGGTGGTTCCCCGGGTCGAAGGATGACCGATCGGTAAGTCGCGCACAACTGAGGGCATGGCAATCTCCGAAAATTACCTATCGGTAATTTTCGATCCTG
>JBFWQR010000273.1:0-4996 GCA_050249335.1 Lautropia sp. | reverse complement strand
CGGGCAGCTCGTCGAGCAGCAGTCCGCGCGGCAGGGTCGCCGCCTGCGCCGCCGCCGCGTCGAGCGCGACCTCGGAAAACGAGGTCAGCAGCGGCGGCACCCCGGCGCCGGCCCAGGCCCGCTCGCACGCCGCGGCCACGACCCGGCCGGTCTCGTCGTCGCAGCCGGGAGTCGGCTTGATTTCGACGTCGGCGAGCAGGTCGTTGGCGATCAGATAGCGCGCGATCGCGTCGAGCCGCGGCAACGGCTCGCCGGCATAGGCAGCGTCGAGCCAGCTGCCGGCGTCGAGCGCCGACAGCGCAGCCCACGGCAGGCCGCCGGCGACGCCGGCGCCGCTGGTGGTTCGCTCGAGCGTCGAATCGTGCAGCAGGAACGGTACCCCGTCGGCCGCGAGCTTGACGTCGAACTCGAACATCCGATAACCGAACGATGCACCGAGCCGGAACGCCGCCAGCGTGTTCTCGGGCGCCAGCTTGCCGGCACCGCGATGCGCCGCCATCCGCGGATACGGCCAGAGGTCGAAGTCCACCTTCATACCGATTTCCCACCGCGCGCGGCGCCACCCGCGTCGCATGAAGCCGATCCAACCAAGCGGTCGCCGCGGATCCGGCTTCGCCGGTCCGCTGGTGGCGCCCCCAGTGGGGGGGCGGAGCGGGACACGAACAGTCCCTGCGGACTGTTCGTGCCAGCGCAGCGACTTCGGCCTCCGGCCGAAGGCTCCCGCCCGAAGGGCGCCAACGGGGGCGTCCTCACTTTTCCGACTCGATCAGGCCCTTGACGAACCAGCGCTGCATCAGCATCACCACCGCCACCGGCGGCAGCATCGCGAGCACCGCGGTCGCCATCACCAGGTTCCAGTCGGTACCGGCATCGCCGGTCGAGATCAGCCGGCGGATGCCGATGACGATGGTGTTGTACGACTCGCTGGTGGTGACCAGGAGCGGCCACAGATACTGGTTCCAGCCGTAGATGAACAGGATCACGAACAACGCCGCGATGTTGGTCCGCGACAGCGGCATCAGGATGCTCCAGAAGAAGCGCAGCGCGCCGGCGCCGTCGAGCTTGGCGGCTTCGGCAAGCTCGTCGGGCACGGTCAGGAAGAACTGGCGGAACAGGAAAGTCGCGGTCGCCGATGCGATCAGCGGCAGCGTCATGCCGGTGTAGCTGTCGAGCAGCCCGAGGTCCGCGACGACCTGGTAGCTCGGCATGATCCGCACCTCGACCGGCAGCATCAGCGTGACGAAGATCAGCCAGAAGCAGGTCTGCCGCAACGGGAAGCGGTAGTAGACCAGCGCGAATGCCGACAGCAGCGAGATGGCGATCTTGCCGAACGCGATCACCAGCGCGGTGACCAGGCTGTTCAGCAGCATCGCGGCGACCGGCTGCGAGGTCTGACCGCCGCCAGCGGTCAGCACCTGGCGGTAGTTGGCGACCAGCTGGTCACCGGGCCACAGCGGCATCGGTACCGCCTGGACCGCGTCGGCGGTATGGGTCGACGCGACCAGCGTGATCCAGACCGGAAAGAACACGATCGCGATCCCGGCGAGCAGCACGCCGTAGGTCAGCACCGTCAGCCAGCCCTTGCGTTCGACCATCGTCAGCCCTTGCGTTCGACCATCGTCAGCCCTTGCGCTCGACCACCGTCAGCTCTTGCATTCGACCACCATCAGCCCCTGCGCCCGGCCACCATCAGCCTCTGCGCTCGACCACCGTCGGCGCCGGTGCCGGCAGGCGGCGAAGGCGCCGGCGTTCACAGGTACTGCACCTTGCGCTCGACGAACCGGAACTGCAGGAACGTCAGCACGATGACCAGGCCCATCAGGATCACCGACTGCGCCGCCGAACCGCCGATGTCGAGCCCCTTGAAGCCGTCGGAGTAGACCTTGTAGACCAGGATCTCGGTATCCTTGCCGGGGCCGCCGTGGGTGACCGCGTCGATGATCGCGAAGGTGTCGAAGAACGCGTAGACCAGGTTGACCACCAGCAGGAAGAACAGCGTCGGCGACAGCAGCGGCACGATCACGTTGCGGAAGGTCCGCCAGGCGCCGGCGCCGTCGATCGCGGCGGCCTCGATCAGCGACTTCGGGATCGCCTGCAGGCCGGCCAGGAAGAAGATGAAGTTGTAGCTGATTTGCTTCCACACCGCGGCGATCACGACCAGCAGCAGCGCCTGGTTGCCGTTCAGCAGATGGTTCCATTCGACGCCGGCGCGGCGCAGCCACCAGGCGAGGATGCCGACCGACGGATCGAACAGGAACATCCACAGCACGCCGGCGATCGCCGGCGCGACCGCATAGGGCCAGATCAGCAGCGTGCGGAACAGCAGCGCACCGCGCAGCGCGCGGTCGGCGAAATAGGCGAGCGTCAGGCTGAACACCAGCCCGATCACGGTCACCAGCGTCGAGAACACCACGGTGATCCGGATCGAGTTGACGTACGACTCGTCGCCGAGCACGGTGCGGAAGTTCTCGAGCCCGACGAATTCGCTCGACAGGCCGAACGCGTCCTGCAGGAACACCGACTGGTACAGCGCCTGCGCGGCCGGCAGGTAGAAGAACACGGCGATCACCGCGAGCTGAGGCAGCATCAGCAGCCACGGCTGCCAGCCGCTCGGAAAGCGGACGCGCTTCTCCATGCTGGGAGGCTGTCGCGCCGCGCTCCGCTGCCTCGCTACCCCGCCCGCGAGCCGCCCGGCCTGGCTACTTCGCGGTCCGCGCGAAGCGCGCCAGCAGCTCGTCGCCGCGGGTCGTGATCCGCTCGAGCGCCTGCTTGGCAGTCTGCTTGCCGGACCAGACGCCTTCGAGCTCCTCGTCGATGACGTCGCGGATCTGCACGAAGTTGCCGAGCCGGACGCCGCGCGACTTGTCGGTGGTCTTCACGATCATCTGCTCGACGGAGACGTCGGTGCCCGGATTCTTCTCGTAGAAGCCGGACTTCTTGGTCAGCTCGTAGGCGGCGAGCGTCAGCGGCAGATAGCCGGTCTCCTGGTGCCACTGCGCCTGGATCTCCGGCGACGACAGGAACGTGAAGAACTTGGCGACGCCCTTGTATTCGTCGGCCTTCTTGCCGCCCATCGCCCACAGGCTGGCGCCGCCGAGGAACGTGTTCTGCGGCGCGCCCGGCACGTCCGAGTAGTACGGCAGCTTGGCGATGCCGAAATCGAACTTGGCATTGAGCTTGATGTTGGCGTAGGCGGCCGAGCTGGACGTCAGCATCGCGCAGTCGCCGGTGTAGAACTTGGCCTCGGGCTCGTTGCGCCGGCCGGCGTAGGTGAACAGCCCCTGCTTGACCCAGTTGCCGAGGTTCTCGATATGCCGGACATGCAGCGGCGTATTGACGGCGAGCTTGGCCGAGTTGCTGGAGAAGCCGTTGTTGGCGGTCGCCATCAGCACGTTGTGCCAGCCGGAGAAGCTCTCGATGTGGACCCAGCTCTGCCAGCCGGTGGTGAAGGCGCAGTTGGTCGCGCCGGAGCTCTTGATCTTGGCGGCCGCGGCGGCGACTTCCGGCCAGGTCTCCGGCACCCGGTCGATCCCGGCCTTCTTGAACGCGTCGCGGTTGTAGTAGAACACCGTCGTCGAGCTGTTGAACGGAAACGACAGCAGCTGGCCGTTCGACGCGGTGTAGTAGCCCGACACCGCCGGCACGTAGGCGTTGCGGTCGAACGGCTCGCCGGCCTCCTTCATCAGCTGCTCGACCGGCTTGATCGCGCCCTTGGCCGCCATCATCGTCGCGGTGCCGACCTCGAACACCTGCAGGATCGCCGGCGCGTTGCCGGCGCGCGCGGCCGCGACCGCGGCGCCCATCGCCTCCGGATAGGAGCCCTTGAACGACGGCACCACCTTGTAGGCCGACTGGCTCTTGTTGAAGCGATCGACCAGGCGGTTGACGCGGTCGTTCAGCGCGCCGGTCATCGAGTGCCAGAACTGGACTTCGGTCTGCGCCGAGGCCGGCGCCGCGGCACCGAGCAGCCCGACTGCCGCCGCTACGGCAGCGACGGCCGCCCGGCGGCGAACTACGATGGCAGGTACGCTCTTCATCTCCGGTCTCCCATTGGATGACGGTTGCAAAGGCCGGCTGCCGCCGGCGCAAGCCGTCGATGCTCGTGCAGCAAGATTACTGCAGGATGAAACCGTTGTGACAACCAGCGGCGCGCCACCGGGCGGCGCTGCCGCCGGCAGCAGCGGCGCCGCGCGCAGGCGGCGGCCGGCGGCAACCATCCGGGGTCAGCCGAGCTGCGCCGCATGGAACCGCAGGTGGTCGGCGATGAAGGTCGCGATGAAGAAGTAGCTGTGGTCGTAGCCGTCCTGCCGGCGCAGCTCGAGCGGTACGCCCGCGCTGGCGCAGGCGGCTTCGAGCAGCTCCGGTTTCAGCTGCTCGGCAAGGAAGTTGTCGGCGGTGCCCTGGTCGACCAGGATCTTCGGCCCACGCCATCCGCGGGCGGCGATCAGCGCGGTCGCGTCGTAGTCGCGCCAGGCGGCGCGGTCGTCGCCGAGGTAGCGCGAGAGTGCCAGCTCGCCCCACGGGCAGCGCATCGGCGAGCAGATCGGCGCGAACGCCGAGACGCTGCGGAACTGGTCCGGGTGCTTCAGCGCGATCGTCAACGCACCATGGCCGCCCATTGAATGGCCGAAGATGCCGGCGCGCTGCGGATCGACCGGCAGATGGGCGGCGACCAGCGCCGGCAGCTCGTCGGCGACATACGAATACATCCGGTAGCCGCGCGACCACGGCGCCTCGGTCGCGTCGACGTAGAAGCCGGCACCGGTGCCGAAGTCGTAGCGCTCGTCCTCGCCCGGATAGCCGAGCCCGCGCGGGCTGGTATCCGGCGTGATGATCGCGACGCCGAGCTCGGCGGCGGCCCGCTGCGCACCAGCCTTGACGACGAAATTCTCCTCGGTGCAGGTCAGCCCGGACAGCCAGTACAGCACCGGCACCCTGCGCTCTGACGCCAGCGGCGGCAGGTAGACGCCGAACCGCATCGGCGTGCCGGTCTCGC
>JBFWQR010000272.1:0-5127 GCA_050249335.1 Lautropia sp. | reverse complement strand
CGCGTTCGGTAGCAGTTGCTGCTGTCGCGGCTCATAGGGCAAATAGCTTGTGCTCATGCCCTATGGTCACATCGTCTTCTACCGAACGCTACCCCAGTCGGTCGCTTCTGCGGCCCAGCCTCCTAGCTGCGGCTGCGCACCCGGTGGGTGACCATGCGCTGGTGCAGCCGGGTGATCGTCAGGCTGCCGGTCCGCGTGCAGAGGAACGGCAGTACCGCATGGATCAGGCACGCCAACGCGCCGACGAACATCGCCACCGCGAAGCCGCCGGCGGTCCGCATATGCTCGAAGTAGCTTTCTCCGACCGATTCGGGGTGGTCGGTGAACGGGGTCAGGAAGCTCATGGCGGCGGGCGGGCGAAGTTGTACGGTAGCGACATGATATCGACTCAGGTCGCGAAACGGGTTTCTTTATTGAACCGATCAGGCTATTTTTGGAGAAAATTATTCACCAAATTGGCTGATATAAGGAAATGGATAGAATCGACGGCCGGCTCCTGGAGCAATTGCAGGTCGACTGTGATCAGAAGGTCGCCGATATCGCGGCGGCGGTCCACCTGTCGACGACCGCCTGCTGGAAGCGGATCCAGCAGCTGGAAGCGTCCGGCGTGATCCGCAAGCGGGTCGCGCTGCTCGATCCGGCGCGGCTCAATGTCGGGGTCACCGTCTTCGTCGCGATCCGGACCAGCCAGCACAACGAGGCGTGGCTGCGCCGCTTCGCCGACGCGGTGACGGCAATTCCGGAGGTCGTCGAGCTCTATCGGATGAGCGGCGACGTCGACTATCTGCTGCGCGTCGTGGTGCCGGACATCGCCGCCTACGACGGCGTCTACAAGCGGCTGATCCGCGACATCGAGCTATCCGACGTCAGCTCCAGCTTCGCGATGGAGCAGATGAAGTACACGACCGCGCTGCCGCTCCACTACGCGATCGCGTCGTAGCGTTGCCGCGCCAGCGCCACGCCCTGCGCCAGCGCTCTGAGCTTCTGTTCGGCGATCGCGCGCGACATCGGCGCCAGGCCGCAATTGGTGCAGGCGAGCAGCCGTTCGCGCGGCACGTGCTTCAGCGCGGTGGCGATCGTCTCGGCGACCTGTTCGGGCGTCTCGACGGTGTCGCTGGCGACATCGATGACGCCGACCATCACGTCCTTGCCGGCGAGCAGGGCCATCAGATCGGGCGGCACGCGCGAATGGATGCATTCGAGGCTGACCTGGTCGATGCGGCTGCGGGCCAGCGCCGGGAACACCGCTTCGTACTGGCGCCACTCGTCACCGAGCGTGGCCTTCCAGTCGACGTTGGCCTTGATGCCATAGCCGTAGCAGATGTGGACCGCGGTGGTACAGGTGAGGCCGGCGGCAGCGCGCTCGAGCGCAGCGATGCCCCATTCGACCGCATCGGCCATATAGACGTTGAAGGCCGGCTCGTCGAACTGGATGATGTCGATGCCGTCGGCCTGCAATGCCAGCGCCTCCTGGTTCAGCAGTTCGGCGAACGCCATCGCCAGCGCGGTTCGGCTGCCGTAGTGGCGATCGGCGACGGTATCGACGATCGTCATCGGCCCGGGCAGCGTGAATTTGGTCAGCCGTTTGGTATTGGCGCGCAGCAGCCGGGCCTCGGCGGCATGGACCCGGCCTTTGAGCTGCAGCGGCCCGGTCACCTGCGGCACCATCGCCTCGTAGCGATTGTCGCGGATGCCCATCCGGACCTTGTTGGCGAAGTCGATGCCTTCGACCTGCTCGAGAAAGCCGTGGACGAAATGCTGGCGCGACTGCTCGCCGTCACCGATCACGTCGAGCCCGGCGTCTTCCTGCGCCTTGATCCACAGCAGTGTCGCGTCGCGACGCGCCTCGTCGAGGGCCGTGCCCTCGGCCTTCCAGCGCGGCCACAGCGTATTGGTCTCCGCCAGCCACGCTGGCTTCGGCAGGCTGCCGGCGATCGAGGTGCTGAACAGCGGTCGCGTCATCGCGGTCTCCGAAAAAAAGAGGGCCGCTCGCGCGACCCCTTGGAATATTGCTGGCGTCCGGAACAGTATCCATCCAGGCACCAGCTCCGGTGCGGATCTTACGGTATTCGGGACGGTGCCGTTCCCGAGGTCTCCGCGGTCGGGAAATTCTATGCTGCCGAGTCGCGGCTGGCCAACACCCGCAGGCCTGCGCGCGGCGTGCCTCGATCCTCGCCGGATACCCCGGGTTCCTGACTCCGTAGATGGCAAAAAATCCATGCAAGTCAAAGACTTACATGGATTCTTGTGTTACTCTGCTGGTGCCCAGAAGAGGACTCGAACCTCCACACCGTTGCCGGCGCTAGGACCTGAACCTAGTGCGTCTACCAATTCCGCCATCTGGGCACGGAAAGAGCGGCAGTTTAATCACCCCCCAGGATTTGTCAAATACGTGAGTGCGGTCACTGAACCCCCGAGCCGGCAGGCGATCCTCGATGCACTGTCGGCCCAGGATTCACCGTCCACGGCCGATGAACTCGCGATCCAGCTGCACGTCGGCCCCGAGGCGATCGTCGGCTTTCGTCGGCGGCTGGCCGCGATGCAGCGCGACGGCCAGGTGCTGCAGAACCGCAAGGGCGGCCTGATGCTGGTCAGCCGGATCGACCTGGTCGCCGGCAAGGTCGCCGGCCATCGCGACGGCTTCGGTTTCCTGCTGCCGGACGATGGCAGCGGCGACCTGTTCCTGCCGCCGCGCGAGATGCAGAAGGTGATGCACGGCGACCGCGTGCTCGGCCGGCGCAGCGGTGTCGATTCGCGCGGCCGCGCCGAAGCCAGCATCGTCGAGGTCACCGCCCGCGCCAATCGCTCGCTGGTCGGGCGGCTGGTCAATGAGCGCGGCGTGCTGCTGGTGGTGCCGGAAGATCAGCGGATCAAGCACGACGTGCTGATCCAGCCCGGCGGCACGATGGGCGCGACCCCGGGGCAGGTGGTTTCGGCCGAGATCACCGAGCCGCCGTCGGTGCACAAGCCGCCGATCGGCCGGGTTGTCGAGATCCTCGGCGAAGTCGACGATCCGGGCATGGAGATCGAGATCGCGGTGCGCAAGTTCGACGTGCCGCATCAGTTCAGCGCGGCGCTGCTCGCCGAGGTCGGCGCGATCCCCGACGCGCTGCGTGCCGCCGACTACAAGGACCGCGTCGACCTGCGCGACCTGCCGCTGGTGACGATCGACGGCGAGGATGCGCGCGATTTCGACGACGCGGTCTACTGCGAGCCGCTCGAGCCGCCGGCGGCCGGCAAGCCGGCGCCGGGCTGGCGGCTGCTGGTCGCGATCGCCGACGTCAGCCACTACGTGACGCCCGGCAGTCTGCTCGACCGCGAGGCGCAGGCCCGCACCACCTCGGTCTACTTCCCGCGCCGGGTGATCCCGATGCTGCCGGAGAAGCTGTCGAACGGGTTGTGCTCGCTGAATCCGCAGGTCGACCGGCTGGTGCTGGTCGCCGACATGGTGATCGACCTGCGCGGCCGGATCAAGGCGTACCAGTTCTATCCGGCGGTGATGCATTCGGCGGCGCGGCTCACCTATGACGAGGTCTGGGGCATCCTGTCGGGCCGCGACCCGGCCGCGGCGCAGCGGCGCGCGCCGCTGGTCGCCGGCCTGAACGATCTGCACCGGCTGTTCCGCGCGCTGCTGAAGGCACGGACCGCGCGCGGGGCGATCGAGTTCGAGACCGTCGAGACCAAGATCCTCTGCGATCCGTCGGGCCGGATCCAGTCGATCGTCGCTCAGGAGCGCAACGACGCGCATCGGCTGATCGAGGAATGCATGCTGGCGGCCAATACCTGCGCCGCCGACCTGCTGGTGCGCAAGAAGCATCCGGGCCTGTACCGCGTCCACGAAGGGCCTACGCCGGACCGGCTGGCGCGGCTGCGTGAATTCCTCGCCGGCGTCGGCCTGAAGATCGGCAGCGGCGACGGCGAACCGACGCCGGCCGACTACCAGGCGCTGTCGCAGAAGATCGCCGGCCGGCCCGACGCGATGCTGCTGCAGACCATGATGCTGCGCTCGATGCAGCAGGCGATCTACACGCCGATCAACAGCGGCCACTTCGGGCTTGCCTACGACGCCTACGCGCACTTCACTTCGCCGATCCGGCGCTATCCGGATCTGCTGAATCATCGCGCGATCAAGGCGGTGCTCGATGGCCGTCGCTACCAGCCGGTGGTGCTGGGCGCGGCCGAGGCCGGCGCCGGCGATGGCGATGGCGATGGCGGGGATGGTGCGGATGGCGCCGGCGCCGCGGGCAAGGTCGTCGCCGACGAGGCCAACCCGCTGGCGGCACGCCGCAGCCGTGGCGCGGCCCGGGGCGCCGGCGACCTGGCGGCGTGGGACTCGCTCGGCCTGGTCAGCTCGGTCAACGAGCGGCGTGCCGACGAGGCGACCCGCGACGTCGAGGCCTGGCTCAAGTGCCAGTACATGCGCGAGCGGGTCGGCGAGCAGTACCGCGGCCGGATCACCGGTGTCGCGCCGTTCGGCATCTTCGTGACGCTCGAGTCGCTGTACGTCGAAGGCATGGTCCATGTCTCGGAGCTCGGCTCCGACTACTTCCAGTTCAACGAGACCAGCCACGAACTGCGCGGCGAGCGGACCGGTCGCCGCTATCGGCTCACCGACGAGATCGACGTGCAGGTGTCGCGCGTCAACCTGGAGGGCCGTCGGATCGATTTCCGGTTGGTGCCGGAGGAGGGCGGCCGGGCCGCCAGCAGCGCGATCGGGGCCGGTTCTGGGCGGGATGGCAGCGGTGACGGCAGCCGTGGCGATGGCGCGCGCGCTGCCGGGCGCGGTACCGGCGTCGGTGTCGGGGGCGGCAGGGGCGGCGGCACCCCGGTGCTGGCTGGCGGTGGCGGCACGGTCCTGGCCGGCCGAGGCAGCGCGATTCTCGCCGGCGGCGCTGCCGGTAGTAACCGCGGCGACGGCGAGCGCCGTGTCGGCCGCAAGGCCGCGCGCGGCAAGACCGCTGCGATCCGCGAAGCGCAAGCTGCCCGCAAGGCCGCCCGCGGTCGCGGTGCGAAGAAGTCGACGTCGAACGGCGGGTCGCGCGGCCGGCGCAAGCGCTGATCCGAACACCGATCTTTTCGGAGCGCCGACTTTTCACGATGCTGCTCTACGGCTTCCATTCGGTGACC
>JBFWQR010000271.1:0-5130 GCA_050249335.1 Lautropia sp. | reverse complement strand
CGAGAACGTCGCGATGCCGCTGCTGATCCGCGGTATCGGGCGCGCCGCCGCCGAGTCGCAGGCCGACCGGCTGCTCGAGCTGGACGGGCTCGGCGAGCGGCGCGGGCACCGGCCCGGCGAGCTGTCGGGCGGCGAGCGGCAGCGGGTCGCGCTGGCCCGCGCGCTGGTCACCGAGCCCGGCTGCGTGCTCGCCGACGAGCCGACCGGCAACCTCGACGTCCGTACCGCGCAGGAGATGTTCGGGCTGCTGCAGTCGCTGGCGCGCCGCCTCGGCACCGCGGTCGCGATCGTCACCCACGACCTCGAGCTGGCGGCACGGACCGACCGGCAGCTGGCGCTGCGCGAAGGCCGGCTGATCCCGGTCCGGCTCGGCGCCGAGGCCGTGCCGGCCCGGGTCGTGCCGGCGGGGTGACCGGCAGTCGGGTGGGGTGGCCGGAGCCGGGCGGCGCCCGGGCATGCGGATGTGACGCGGCGATGCTGATCGATACCCATTGCCATCTCGACGCGACCGAGTTCGACGCCGATCGTGGCGCGATGCTCGCGGCGGCGCGCGCCGCCGGCGTCGCCGCATTCGTCGTGCCGGCGATCGCGGTCGGCCAGTTCGATGCCGTGCGGGCGCTGGTCGATGCGCACGACGATGTCTGGTTCGCGCTCGGCATCCATCCGCTCTGCGTCGATCGCGCCGCCGACGGCGATCTGGCGCGGCTGCGCGCCGCGGTCGCCGTGGCCGCTGCGCATCCGCGCTTCGTCGGCATCGGCGAGATCGGGCTCGACCATTTCGTACCGGGGCTCGACCGCGAGCGGCAGCAGCGCTTCCTGATCGAGCAGCTGCGGATCGCTCGCGATTTCGATCTGCCGGTGATCCTGCACACGCGGCGCGCGGTCGACGCGGTCGCGCGCGAACTGCGCCGGCTGCGGCCGCGCGCAGGGATCGCGCATGCGTTCAACGGCAGCTTCCAGCAGGCCGGTCAGCTGATCGATCTCGGGCTGGTGCTCGGCTTCGGCGGCGCGATGACTTTCACGCGCGCGCGCAACATCCGCCGGCTCGCCGCCGGGCTGCCGGCTCACGGCCTGGTGCTCGAAACCGATTCGCCCGACATCGCGCCGGCCTGGGTCCACCCCGGACGCAACTCGCCGGCCGAGTTGCCGCGGATCGCCGCCGAACTGGCGGCGCTGCGCGAGCAGCCGTTGGCCGAGGTGATCGAGCGGACCGCCGGCAACGCGCGGCGGGCGTTGCCGGCGCTGGCTGCGGCCGCGGCGAGCTGAACCGGCGTCCGATCGGCCTGCTGGCCTGAGCCGTGCCTGCGATCAGCCGGCGTCGCGCCGTGCCAGGTGGCGGTAGACGGTCCGCTCGCTGATCGCCAGCCTGGCCGCGACCGCGCGCCGCGACAGCCCGCGATCGCAGAGCGCGGCGATCCGTTCGGCGAGCGAGGCGCCGCCGCGCCCGGTAGCCACGCTGCCGGCATCGGCGCTGTCGGCAGCGCCGGCGCCAGCGGCGGCGAGCGCGTCCGCGTCGGGCTCGCGGGCTTCGGCGTCGCGCCCGCCGGGGATCGATGCCGGGGCCGCCGCGGGCGGCGGATCGAGCGCCAGGTGCGTGACCTCGATCCGCGCCGCGCCCGCACGCTGCGCCGCCCGCAGCACCCGGTGGCGGAGTTCCCGGATGTTGCCGGGATAGTCGTAGGCCTGCAGCGCCTGCTGGGCGGCGTCGCTGAGGCCGGGACAGCCGGTCCGGCGCTGATGCTCGTGCAGCAGCACCGCCGCGATCCGCGGCACATCGGCACGCCGCTCGCGCAGCGGCGGCACTCGGACTTCGATGCCGGCCAGCCGATAGTAGAGGTCGCGCCGGAAGCCGGGCACCGCGGCAGCGTCCTCGAGCGGGCGATTGGTCGCGGCGATCACGCGGCAGTCGACCCGGCGCGTCTGATTGGAGCCGAGCCGGCGGTACTCGCCGGTCTCGATGAATCGGAGCAGCTTGGCCTGGATCGCGCCGGGCAGTTCGCCGATCTCGTCGAAGAACAGGGTGCCGCCGTCGGCTTCCTCGGCGAGCCCGATCCGCCGCGCCGAGGGTCCGGTGAAGGCGCCTTTCTCATGGCCGAACAGCTCGGATTCGAACAGGGCTTCGGGGATCGCCGTACAGTCGATCACGACCAGCGGCGCGCGGCTGCGCGGCGACTGGGCATGGACGAAGCGGGCCGAGACTTCCTTGCCGACGCCGGTTTCGCCGGTCAGCAGCAGCGGCAGATCCGAGGCCGCGGCGTCCAGCAGCCGGGCGGTCAGCCGCTCGTACGCCGGCGTCGCGCCGATCATCAGCGCCGCGTCGGCCGGCTCGAGCGGCTGCAGCTGCTCGACCGATTCGGACATCAGCAGGCCGCCGTCCGCGAGCGGCAGCGGGCGGGCCGTCAGCCGGACCCGCTCGGCGTTGCCGTGGGCGTCGTAGTGGACATGGACGACCTGCGTCGGCTCGCCGGCGGCGAACACGGTCCGGTGCGGGCAGTTCTCGCCATGGTGGTGGCACGGCTCTTCGGAACGGTGCGAGACCTGATGGCACTTGCGTCCGACGATCGCCTCCGGCGACGTGCCGTAGGCGCGGGCGTAGGCACGGTTGGCGGCGACGATGGTGTAGTCGGCATCGATCAGCACGAACGGCTCGGCATGGGTCTCGAGCCAGTGGCGGCTGCCGATCGCCGCGATCCGCGGGTCGGTCTCTGTCATCGGTTCGGGTCGTCGTGGTCGGCGTTCGTGGTGGTCGGCGCGCTTCGCGCTGGGCATCGCTCTTATTACCGGCGGTCATGACGATCGGTCATGACGTGTCATGACAGCATGGCAGATGATGCGATGCGACAAGCGCTTTGGCGGCCCGATCGGTGGGTCTTTCGAGGGTTTTCACCAATCCGCAACCGGCCTTGCCGTCGATCGCCGTCGTGGCATGGATGTTGCGCTGTCGCTTAAGCTGGCGTCGCGCGAGATGCCGGCGGAGACGCTGGCGCGCGGTACGAACCAACACGCCAGGGAGTAGTGATGAATCATAGAAAACTGCAACGACCACGATGGATCGCGCACGCGGCGCTCGCCGCCGCGACGCTCGCCGCCGTCGCACCGGCGTCCGCGCCGGCCCAGACGACCGGCGCGGATGCGGCCGCCGGACGCAGCCAGGCTGCGACCTGCGCCCACAGTCACGGCACCAACCGCCGTGCCCCGGGCGCGATGGTGCCGTTGGCAGGCAACCCGGCCGACCGGCAGATCGCGACGCTCGGCGACATCCGCAGCGGCAAGCGTCCGGCGACGATCATGCATCAGATCGCCAAGGGCTATACCGACCCGCAGATCGCCGCGGTCGCGGCGTTCTTCGCGGCGCAGAAGAACTGAGCGGAGGCGACGATGAAAATCCATCCATCTTCCGCGGGTCACCCCCTGTCTTCCGCCGGCCCGGTCGGCGCGCTCGCCGCACCGATCGTGTCGGCATCGGGCCGCCGCCGCCTGCTGCGCGGCGGTCTCGCCGCCGCCGGCACGGTCGCGCTGGCCGGTGTCGGCTGCGCGTCGATGAGCGGGCGCGCCGCGCCGCGCGTGGTCGTGATCGGCGGCGGCTTCGGCGGCACGACCGCTGCCAAGTACCTCGCGATGTGGTCGGATCGGCGCGTCCGGGTCACGCTGATCGATCGTGACACCAGCTTCGTGTCGTGCCCGTTGTCGAACCTCGTGCTCGGCGGGTCGCGGACGCTCGCCGATGTCACGGTCAGCCGCGACGGCCTGCGGGCCCGCGGAGTCGACGTGGTGACGGCCGAAGTCGTCGCGATCGATCCGACGGCACGCGAGGTCAGGCTCGCCGACGGCCGCTCGCTGCCGTTCGACCGGGTCGTCGTCTCGCCCGGCGTCGATTTTCTCTACGACCAGGTGCCCGGACTGCGCGCCGCCGAAAGCGCCGGCCGGATCCTGCCGGCCTGGAAAGCCGGCCCGCAGACGCTGGCGCTGCGTCGCCAGCTCGAGGCGATGCCCGACGGCGGCGTCTACGCGCTGACGGTGCCGCTCGCGCCGTACCGCTGTCCGCCCGGGCCGTACGAGCGCGCCTGCCAGGTCGCCTGGTACTTCAAGAACGCCAAGCCGAAATCCAAGGTGCTGATCCTCGACGCCAATCCCGACGTGACCTCGAAGGGGCCGCTGTTCAAGCGTGTCTGGGCCGAGCAGTACAAGGGCATCGTCGAGTTTCGCGGCAACAACGCGCTGACCGATGTCGATGCGGCGACGCTGACCGCCAAGCTGCAGCTCGACGACGTCCGCGCCGACGTGCTCAATGTCGTGCCGCCGATGCGCGCCGGCGAGATCGCGGTGCGCGCCGGCCTGGTCAACGTCAACAACCGCTGGTGCGGCGTCGACTGGCAGACGATGGAATCGACCGCGGTCAAGAACGTCCACGTGCTCGGCGATGCGACGCTGTCGGCGCCGGCGATGCCGAAGAGCGGCCACATGGCCAACCAGCACGCCAAGGTCGCCGCCGCGGCGATCCTGGCGATGTTCGACGGCAACTCGCCGAACCCGGCGCCGGTCGTGATGAACACCTGCTACAGCTTCACCGACAACAAGAGCGTCATCCATGTCGCGAGCGTCCATCAGTACGTCGCCGACAAGAAGACGTTCGAGCCGGTCGCCGGCGCCGGCGGTGTATCGCCCGGGCCGACCGAGCTCGAAGGCACCTACGGCGCGGCGTGGGCGACCAACATCTGGGCCGACATGCTGACATGAAAACGCCCCCGTTGACGCCCTTCGGGCGGGAGCCTTCGGCCGGAGGCCGAAGTCGCTGCGCTGGCACGAACAGTCCGCAGGGACTGTTCGTGTCCCGCTTCGCCCCCCCACTGGGGGCGCCGCCAGCGGCCGGGCAGAGCCCGTTCCGCGGCGACTACTTGGTTCGACCCGTTTCATGCGACGTGGGTGGCGTGCAGCGGGATGGAAAACTGACATGACGACGGCCCGCCCGCCCCTCGGGCGCGTGCTGCGCGCGCCCGAGCATCATCTGCCGGCCGCGGCTCTCGCGGCCGCGGCGACTGCACGGCGGCGCTTCATGGGGCGGGCGCTGGCGGCCGGTGCCGGCGCGGTCGGCGCAGGGGCGGTAGGGGCCAGGGCGGCGCGCGCGGCGGC
>JBFWQR010000270.1:0-5163 GCA_050249335.1 Lautropia sp. | reverse complement strand
GCGGGGCCGGGTGGGCTGCGGGGCGGGATGGGGCGCGGGGCCGCGCCGCGCCCTTGAGCCCGTCGGCGCCGGTGGTGGATCTCCGGTCGGCCGCGGTGACGCGTCCGACCGAGGCGATGTGGAGCGCGATGCGGCAGGCCAAGCCGGGCTGGGCGCTCGCCGGCGACGATCCTCATGTCGAGGCGCTCGAGGCCAGGGGCGCGCTGCTGACCGGCATGGAGGCGGCGCTGCTGGTGCCCAGCGGAACCGCGGCGAATCTGCTGGCATTGATGGTCGTGCCCGAACGCGGCGACCGGATCCTGCTGGAGGCGAAGGCGCATATCCTCTGGGCCGAGGAATCGGGCTACGCCAGCCTGTGCGGGCTCGCGGCGCATGGCATACCCGGCGAGCACGGCGCGATGCCGCTCGACGCGCTGGAGCGTGCGCTGTGCGAGGAAAGCTTCGGGCATCGGCCGCGTCCGGGCCTGGTATGCCTGGAGAACACGCACAACGCCGAGGGCGGCACCGTACTGACGCCGGCATATCTGGATCGCCTGGTCGCGCTGTGCCGGCGGCACGAGGTTCCGGTCCATGTCGACGGCGCCCGATTGTTCAACGCCGCCGCCGCGCTCGGCGTGCCGCTGTCGGTCCTCTGCCGCGGGGCTCGGACGGTCACCTTGAATCTCAACAAGGGGCTGAGTGCGCCGTACGGCGCGTTGCTGTGCGGCGCACGCGAGACGATCGCACGCGCGCGGCCGGCGTTGCGGCGGCTCGGGAGCGCGAGCGTGCATCAGGCGGGCATCCTGGCGGCAGCGTGCCTGGCCGGCATCGATCATGCCGTCGAGCAATGCCGGGAAGACAACCAGCGGGCCGGCGAACTCGGCGCCCGGCTCGCGGCGCTCGATCTCGCCGGCGCGAGCGTCGCGCCGGTCCATACGAACATCGTCCTGCTTCAGGTTCCGGATGCCGACGGCTTCGCCGCCGCACTGCGTTCCGAGGGGGTGCTCGTCTCCCGGCGGGACGACCGGACCATCCGGCTGGTCACGCATCGGCACATCGGAGCGGACGAGATCGATCGCGCCCTGGTGGCCATCGAACGGTGCCGCCACGCCCTGAAGGTCGGACGGTCCGCCGGCGGCTCGC
Organism: Lautropia sp.; assembly: GCA_050249335.1. Lineage (GTDB taxonomy): Bacteria > Pseudomonadota > Gammaproteobacteria > Burkholderiales > Burkholderiaceae_E > Lautropia. The sequence goes on along the minus strand of JBFWQR010000270.1, from coordinate 4,041 downwards.
CGGGCTCGCGCTGACCGGCCGCCAACGACGCCGCCGGCCAGCGTCGACTTGGTCGATGACTTGGCTCAGAATGTCGGATCTGCTCGGCGGCCTCCCGCCCAGGCCCAGCTCGAGAACCTGACACTCGCAACCGCGGATCGTCCGCTCGAGTCCTAAGACGTGCGGATCGTCTGGGCCCGAACGCCGGGTCCGAAGCGCCGCCGTATGCCGAAGCCGCCGAACCTGCCGAACCAGCCCAAGCTGCCGAACCCGCCGATCGACGCCGATGCCTTCAGCCTGAGAGCGATCGCGCTGCCCGCCTTCGGGCCTTCGCTGCTGTACGGTATCGCCAACGGTGCGATGCTGCCGGTCATCGCGCTCAGCGCGTACGAGCTCGGCGCCTCGACGGCGCTGGCCGGCCTGATCGTCGCGCTGTCCGGCATCGGCGCGCTGGTCAGCAACCTGCCGGCCGCGATGATCACGACGGCGTTCGGCGAGCGGCGCGCGATGCTCGGCGCTGCGGCCGTCAGCGTCGCCGGGCTGCTGCTGTGCATCTTCGCCGTCGGCCCCTGGATGCTCGCGGCCGGCGTGCTGCTGACCGGCATGGCGGGCGCGGTCTTCTGGCTCGCCCGCCAGACCTTCCTGATCGAAGTCACGCCGTTCGCGATGCGTGCGCAGGCGCTGTCGACGCTGGCCGGCAGCATGCGCATCGGCGCCTTCGTCGGCCCGTTCGCCGGCGCTGCGCTGATCCATTTCCTGGGGCTTTCCGGGGCCTACTGGATCGCGCTGATCGCGATGGTCGGCGTCGGCTGGATCGCGACCATCGTGCCCGATCTCGGCGTGGACCAGGCCCGGCAGGCCGAGCCGGTGGCGCGGCCGAGCTTCGCCGGTATCTTCCGCAGCCACGCCGGCGTGCTGCTGACCCTGGGCTTCGGGGTGCTGCTGGTCAGCGCGCTGCGGTCCGCGCGGCCGGTGGTGGTCCCGCTCTGGGCGACGCATCTGGGGCTCGAACCGGCGGTGGTGTCGATCGTCTACGGGCTCGCGTCCGCGGTCGACATGGCGGTCTTCTATCCGGCCGGCAAGGTGATGGACCGCCATGGCCGGATCTGGGTCGCGCTGCCGTGCGTGCTGCTGATGGGCGGGTCGCTGCTGTGGATGCCGCTGACCAATCAGCTGACCACGTTCGTCGCCGCCTCGCTGCTGCTCGGCCTGGGCAACGGCATCGGCTCCGGCATCGTCATGACGCTCGGCGCGGACTCATCGCCGCGTGCGGGGCGTGCCGAGTTCCTGGGCTTGTGGCGCATCCTCGCCGACATCGGCTCCTGCGGCGGGCCGGTGCTGCTGTCGGTCGTCACCGCCGCGATCTCGCTGACCGCCGGGATCACCACGATCGGGGCGCTGGGCTTCGTCGCCGCCGCGGTGTTCTGGCGCTGGCTGCCGCTGCCGCGCCGCCGCTGAGCCCCGGCGCGGAACGTCCTCGTCCGGAGCGCATCCGCGGGAGCTCGGGGCGACGGGATCGACCGGTCGGCTTGCTACACTCGTGCGACCCGTTCGAAGACGCTCGCGAGGAAGACATTACCGTGGCCACCGACAATCGGCGCAAGCCGTCGCGCAAGGGCGCGCGCGCTCCCGTCAAGCTCCGCTCCCGCGCCTGGTTCGACAACCCCGACAACCCGGGCATGACCGCGCTCTATCTCGAGCGCCAGATGAACTTCGGCCTGACGCTGGACGAGCTGCACAAGGGCGACCGGCCGGTGATCGGCATCGCGCAGACCGGCAGCGATCTGTCGCCGTGCAATCGCCACCACATGGCGCTGGCCGAACGGGTCCGCGACGGCATCCGCGATGCTGGCGGCATCCCGATCGAGTTCCCGGTGCATCCGATCCAGGAGACCGGCAAGCGGCCGACCGCGGCGCTCGACCGCAACCTGACCTACCTGAGCCTAGTCGAGTGCCTGTACGGCTACTACATGGACGGCGTCGTGCTGACCACCGGCTGCGACAAGACCACGCCGGCGATGATCATGGGCGCGGCCACGGTCGACATCCCGGCGATCGTGCTGTCCGGCGGTCCGATGCTGAACGGCTACTACGGCGGCGGTCTCGCCGGCTCCGGCACCGTCGTCTGGTTCGCGCGGCAGGAGCTCGCCGCCGGCCGGATCGGCTACGACGAGTTCCTGAAAATGGTTGCGTCGGCCGCGCCGTCGGTCGGCCACTGCAACACCATGGGCACCGCGCTGTCGATGAACAGCATGGCCGAGGCGCTCGGCATGTCGCTGCCCGGCTGTGCGTCGATCCCGGCGCCGTACCGCGAGCGGCCGCAGATGGCCTACGAGACCGGCCGCCGGATCGTCGAGATGGTCCATGAGGACCTGCGGCCCTCCAAGGTCCTGACGATGGCCGCGTTCGAGAACGCGATCGTCGCGGCCAGTGCGCTCGGCGCCTCGACCAACTGTCCGCCGCACGTGACCGCGATCGCGCGCCATGCCGGCGTCGACTTGAAGATCGCGGACTGGGACCGCGTCGGCTACGACATCCCGCTGCTCTGCAACGTGATGCCGGCCGGCGAATGGCTCGGCGAGGAGTTCCACCGCGCCGGCGGCGTGCCGGCGGTGATGCACGAGCTGCTGAAGGCCGGCAAGCTGAACAAGGACGCGCTGACCGTCAACGGCAAGACCATCGGCCAGAACTACAAGAAGACGGAGGCGAGCGACCGGCGCGTGATCAAGCCGTTCAAGGCGCCGATGCTGCATGAGGCCGGCTTCGCGGTGCTGTCGGGCAACCTGTTCGAATCGGCGGTGATGAAGACCTCGGTGATCACCAAGGAGTTCCGCGAGCGCTATCTGGAGAACCCGCAGGATCCGAATGCGTTCGAGGGCCGCGCGATCGTCTTCGAGGGCCCGGAGGACTACCACGAGCGGATCAACGATCCGGCGTTGAAGATCGATGCCGACTGCATCCTGTTCATCCGCGGCGTCGGGCCGGTCGGCTATCCGGGCGCGGCCGAAGTCGTCAACATGCTGCCGCCGGATGCGCTGGTCAAGCAGGGCATCCTGCTGCTGCCGTGTGTCGGCGACGGCCGCCAGTCCGGCACCTCGGGCAGCCCTTCGATCCTCAACGCGTCACCGGAGTCGGCGGTCGGCGGCGGGCTCGCGCTGCTGCAGACCGGCGACCGGGTCCGGATCGATCTCGGCAAGCGCACCGCCGACATGCTGATCGGCAAGGCCGAGCTCGCCCGGCGCCGCAAGGCCTGGAAGAAGCCGGAGCTGGTCCACCAGACGCCGTGGCAGGAGCTGCAGCGGATGACGGTCGGGCAGCTGCAGACCGGGGCCTGCCTGGATTTCGCGGTCAAGTATCAGCGGATTGCGCAGACCAAGGGGCTGCCGCGGGACAACCACTGAGGAGCTCAGGGGCGCGGCAGCCGTTTGATCCAGACCCACTGATCGCCGACCAGCGCCTGCCAGATCGGCGGCTGGCCGCCGAACGACACCAGCCGGAACTGCCGTCCGCCTCGGATCGCTTCCGCCAGAACCATGTCGTGCACCCATCGGGATCGTCGAGTGACGACCAGCGTAACGTGCGGCTATCGCCTGGGCGGTGACGTTGATCACGCGCAGCCCGACTAGCCGACCCAGATCACCCGGGTCGCCTGCCGCAGCGCCGCGATCAGGCTCGCGGCGACCGGATGCACGCCGGGCGCGACGATCGGCTCGACGCTGACCCGCACGATTCCGTACCGGCTGGTCGCCGTCAGGCCGAGCCGATGCCGCTCGACGGGCCCCGGATGCCGCAAGACGATCCGGGCGCGATCGGGCCCCGGGCCGGCGAGCGCGGCGGCCATCGCGACGTTGACATGGTCCGGGTGGTGCCGCGCTGCAGTGCGGACCGTCGCGTCGAGGACGTCGCCGGCCGGCCCCGGACCGGGCAGCAGGTCGATCGCGAGGTCGAGCCGGACGTCCGGATCGAGCGCGGCCATCGCGACCCCGTCGAGGCCGGCGATCGCGCCCGGCACGAGGCGCAGCCGGTGCCCGGTCCGTTGCCCGGTCGCCTCCAACGCTGCCT
>JBFWQR010000269.1:0-5223 GCA_050249335.1 Lautropia sp. | reverse complement strand
AGCTGCCGGCCGGCATCGAGGCACACCGCCTCGGAATCAGCCAGCACCGAGAAGCCCTGCACCCCGCGGCGGAGGGCGGAGCCGCGCCGAGCCGCGGCCAGCACGCCCAGCGGCACGGCCATCAGCACGCTCAGCAAGATGGCGCCGGTGGCCAGCGCTACCGAAGGCCCGATGCGGTCGGCGATCAGGCGGGTCACCGGTTCGCCGGAGATCAGCGACACGCCCAGGTCGCCGCGCACGAGCTGCGCCACCCAGGCCACGAACTGCGCGTGCAGCGGCCGGTCCAGCCCCATGGCCGCGCGGATGTGGGCCACCTGCTCCGGCGTGGCCATGTCGCCCGCCAGCACCGCCGCCGGATCGCCCGGAGTGAACCGCAGGATGGCGAACACGATGAGCGCGACCATCGCCATCACCGGCAGCGTGGCCAGCAGGCGGCGCAGCAGGTAGGCGCTCATCGCGCGCCTGCCACCGGGCCGAGGTCGATCTCGTTCATGCCCGGCAGTCTAAGAATGGCCAGACAATGCGTAAAGTGCATTAAATTCAACAAAGTCGTTGAGCTCAATGCATCGCCATGAACCTCCGTCACCTGCACTATTTCATCGAGATCGTCGCCACCGGCAACCTGCGCCGCGCCTCCGAGGTGCTGTACGTCACCCAGTCGGCCCTCAGCCGCGCGATCGCCGAGCTGGAGGCCGAGCTGGGCTGCGTGCTGCTGGAGCGAGACCACCGCGGCGTGCATCCGACCCGGCAGGGGCTGGTGTTCGCGCAGGGCGCGCGCCGCCTGCTGGCAGAGCTGGAGTCGCTGCGCGCGGAAGTGGTGGCCGAGACCAGCGAGCCGGTGGGCCATGTGCGCCTGGCCATGCCGGTGGGCCTGCGCGAGCAGCTCATGCGCCCGCTGGTGCGCCGCCTGCGCGCCGAATACCCCGGCGTACGGGTGGACATCGGCGACGGCAATGCCCATGAGAACCGGGCCGCGGTACTGGAAGGTTCGGCCGACGTGGTAGTGCTGCAGGAACTCGACCGCGGACTGCCGCTGAATTACCGCCGCCTCTATGCCGACCCGCTATGCCTGGTCGGCCCCCGGTCGGCCGGCTTCTCCATGCAGCGGCCGCTACCGCAGTCCGCGCTCGCCGGGCTGCCGCTGCTGCAGATCCGCGCGCCCAACCAGATCCGCTGGGTGGTGGAGTCCGCGCTGCGCCGGCTGTCCGCGCCCACCGAACCTACGATGGAGGTCAGCTCCTCGGTCATTCAACTGGACCTGGTGGAAGACGGCCACGGCTACACCGTGCTGCCGCAGAGCCTGCTGCTCCAGGCAGTGCGGCAGCGCGCCATCTCGGCCGCGCCGCTGTCGCGATTGAGCGTGACCTGGGTGGCCGCCTGGCAGAAGGGCCGGCAGCCCCGGCGCGCGGTGCAGATCGCGCTGGACATGCTGCTGGCGATCTCGGCGGGAGTGCCGGCGGCGATGCGCCGCTGAGTTCGGCGACGCGCAGCCCCGGAGGCCATGCCTTCGACAGAGGCTGGGTGATCCACGCGCGAATCGCGTGCGAATTCCGTGCGAATCGCTGGAAAGCGACGGCCAGAATCGGACAGGTTGCCTGTCGTCATCTGGCCGTCTGGCACTGTGTAGCGCCCGTCCAAACTGGTGGAGCCGGCGGGAATCGAACCCGCGTCCGAAAGACTTCTACGATCAGTTCTACGTGTGTAGTGACGTCTTTGAGTTCTCGTTGCCGTTACGCCGACGCACAGGCTCAACCAGCAACCAGCCACCTAGGTTTTAGCTCCCGACCAAGTAGCCCGGCCAGGCACGATCCGGTGAAAATGACGCTGCTGCCCCTTGCGGGACCCGAACCACCGGCAATCCGGTGCAGCGGCTAACTCGCCTTAAGCGGCGAGAGCGAAACGCTCGTCGTTGGCGTTTGTGGTTTCCCGATGGATTTACGAGGGTACGGGTCCTCGACACGCCCTGAGCCGCTTCATTTCCCCCGTCGAAACCAGGTCGGCCCCAGAACTTGCAATTGTAGGCGATCGCGGCGGTTTCAAGTGGCCGATATCGCCGGCCTGCGGCTGCGGCCGCCGGACGGCAGCCGGGTCGCGGCGCGAACCGGTCGCGAGTCTTGCAGCTGCAGCGCCCTCAGACCTCGGCGAGCGCCCCCGCCAAGGCCTCGCCGAGCAGCACCGCATCACCGGCATCGACGCACAGCGGCGGGTTGATCCGCAGCACGTTGCGGTACTGGCCGGAGCGGCCGACGATAACGCCGCGGCGGCGCAACCCCTCCTGGACCTGGTCGGCCGCGGCCTCGCCGGGTTCACGGCTTTCCCGGTCCTTGACGAACTCGATGCCGCGCATCAGCCCGCGGCCGCGGATGTCACCGACCGCCGGATGCTGCGCCGCCGCCTCGGCGATCGCCGCGCCGAAGCGCGTGCCGACCTCACGCGCATTGGCCAGCAAGCCCTCGTCGTCGATCGCACGCAGCACCGCACGGCCGGCGGCGCAGGCGACCGGGTTGCTGCCGTAGGTATTGAAGAACTTGCGCTGTGCCATCGCCTCGGCGACGTCGCGGCGCAGCACCATCGCCGCCAGCGGCAGGCCGTTGCCGATGCCCTTGGACAGCACGACGATATCGGGCACGACGCCGTCGCGCTCGAACGCCCACCAGGCGTCGCCGGTGCGGCCGAAGCCGGTCTGCACCTCGTCGCAGATGAACAGGCCGCCGGCGGCGCGGACCATCGCAGCGGCGCGCCGCAGATAGCCGTCCGGCGCCGGGATCACGCCGCCGTAGCCCTGGATCGGCTCGATCAGGATGCCGGCGACCGCGCCGCTGGTCGAAGAATCGATGACGCGCCGGATGTCGTCGACGTAGCCGTCGACATTGGCGCCATAGGCACCGCGGTAGAGATCGGGATTGTGGACATGGACATAGCCCGGCGCACCGGCGACCGGCTGATGGCAGAGGCTCAGCCCGCTCGCCGCCATCGTGCCGAAGTGCATGCCGTGGTACGAATTGCGCAGCGCCAGCAGCTCGAAATTGCCGGTGAACGCTCGCGCCACCAGCACCGCCAGATCGACCGCCTCCGCGCCGCTGTTGACCAGGTGGACAACCCAGTCGTGCCCGGCCGGCATCTTCGCGACCAGTTCCTCGGCGAACTGGCCGGGCTGCGGATGGCAATACATGGTCGTCACGTGCTGCAGCTGCTGCAGCTGTTCCTGCACCGCCGCGTTGACGCCGGGATGGTTGTAGCCGACGCTGATGCACAGGTTCTGCGCCAGGCAGTCGAGGTAGCGATTGCCGTCGGCGTCCCAGACGTACTGGCGGTCGCCGTGCGACAGCAGCAGCGGCCGCTGGTACGCCATGAAGGTGCGCAGCGACGGCGCCAGGAAGCGATCGCGCCGCGCGACGGTCCGATCGTAGTCCCAGTCCAGCGCCGGCACGGCGCCGGCGCGGCGATCGGTGGTCGTGGTGTTCATCGGCATCGTGTCGAGTCGGGAGAGTCGGTTGTGTCGCTGCCGCCGCGCCGTGCGCCGTACGCCGTGCGGTGGTACGACGGTGCGTTGGGTGCAATCGGTGCGACGGCGTGATGGCCGGATACTAGCTGGCGGCGTAGTCTCACCCGCGACTGGTTCCATCACTTCCGCCAACTGGCTCTATCGCTTGATACCATGCGCCGGCGGTCCGCGCTGCCGCCGGACGTCGCGCCGACGCCGGACATCGCGCCGCCGCCGGACATCGCGCCGCTGTCGGCCGGCGCTCCCGCCGCTGCAGGCCGCGCGACCGCTGGAGAGCCGTGATGCCGCCGAGACTCGATGAAGCGCTGTGGTCGGAGCTGTTCCGGCTCGATCGCGGCTCGGCGGTCACGCTGCAGGCGCAGATCCGCACCGCCGTGGTCCGGGCGGTGCTCGACCGGCGGCTGCCGGCGGGCTCGGTGCTGCCGCCGACGCGGGTGCTGGCCGCGGCGCTCGGCGTCGGACGCAACACGGCGCTGCTCGCCTACCGGCAACTGGTCGACGACGGACTGCTGATCGCCGAGCCGCGCAGTGGCCATGTCGTCGCGCCGAACGCGCTGCTCGACGCGGCCCGCGCGCCGTCGCCGCGGCCACGGCCGGCGCCGCGGTTCGACTGGGCACGGTGGCTGCGGCGGCCGGCGACCGCCCCGGCCGCCGCGGTGCCGCGCGCGGCGACGCTGCGCCACGTCGGCAAGGCTGCCGACTGGCAGCGCCATCCGTATCCGTTCGTCTACGGCCAGTTCGACCCGACGCTGTTCCCGCTCGCGGCCTGGCGCGAGGCCGACCGGCTGGCGGTACGGCGGATGGCGATCCGCGACTGGGCCGGCGACCGGATCGACAGCGACGACCCGGAACTGCTCGACCAGCTGCGGTCGCGGGTGCTGTCGCGACGCGGGATCTGGGCTGCGTCCGACGAAATCCTGATCACGCTCGGTGCCCAGCAGGCGATGTTCATCGTCGCGCTGCTGCTCGCCGGCCGGGCGCGCCGGGTCGGCGTCGAGGACCCGGGCTATCCGGACCTGCGCAATACGTTCCGGCTGCTCGGCGTCCCGATCCGCCGGCTGCCGCTCGATCGCGACGGGCTGCGCACCGACCTCGCGTTCCCCGGCTGCGACGTGGTCTGCGTCTCGCCGAGTCATCAGAACCCGACGTCGATCACGATGCCGCTGACCCGCCGGCGTGAATTGCTGGCCGCTGCCGAACGCCACGGCGGCGTGGTCGTGGAGGACGACTACGACAGCGAACTGGCGTTCGGCGGCGAGGCGACGCCGGCGCTGAAGGCGCTCGACCGGTCCGGGCGCGTGGTCTACATCGGCAGCCTGTCGAAGACCATCGCGCCGGGCCTGCGGGCCGGCTATCTGATCGCGCCGGCGGCGCTGATCGCCGAGGCGCGTGCGATCCGGCGGCTGATGCTGCGGCATCCGCCGGCCAACAACCAGCGGACGCTGGCGCTGTTTCTCGCGCTCGGCCATCACGACACGCTGGTCCGCAGCCTGGTGCGCAGCTATCGCGGCCGTGCCGAGGCGCTCTGCGACGCGCTGCGCCGCCACCTGCCCGGGATCCGCTTCGAGCCGCCGCGCGGCGGCTCGGCGCTGTGGCTGCGCGCGCCCGACCGGATCGACATGCGCGCGGTGCGGCAGAGCGCGCTGGCCGCCGGCGTGGTGTTCGACAGCGGCGAGCCGATCTACGCGGCCCGCCGGCCGCCGCTCGACAGGTTCCGG
>JBFWQR010000268.1:0-5264 GCA_050249335.1 Lautropia sp. | reverse complement strand
TGGAACTGCGGCACCAGGACCTGGCGATCGATGCCCAGCTGATCCATCACCTCGATGCGATTGTCGACATCGCACATGCCCGGGTAGGTCGCACCGGTCCCCGGCCCCGGCAGCGGCGTCGCACCCGGCACGCGCGGCGCGTCGCCGGGGAAATCGATCCGCCGACAGATGCCCTTGTCATCGAATACCAGATTCGGCTTCAGCTGCTCAAAGCGGGCATCCATGTAATCGAACGAGTCCTTCGGCAGGATATGAGTATCGAAATCGATGATCACAGGCACTTTCTCCTCGCAAGACCGCCGCGGACTCCGATGCGCCGGTTCGGTTCGCTCAGCTCGCCAATTCCAATTATTGGAACTGCATTCCAAATTACTAACGGTGATATTAGGCCGCTGCAATACCGGTGTCAATTCGCCTGCCGCCCCGCTATGCCGCTCGGAAGCAGCCCGCGGCGACCATCGACTGGGACTCCATCGACGGTAGTCCGAACCGCTCCAGAACGACCTGCAATGGCTGCGTCGGCGCCGTAACCCACGCCGGGCTCCAATCCATCGGCGACCCGAAGATCGATCTCGGCGAAGCTGGCCGGCCGTGCTCTGCCGGGCGATCCTGAAAGGCCCGGCCGCCATATTGCGGGTCGACCAGCAATTGCGGCACCGACAGCACCGGTGCCGCCGGAATCCCGGCCGTATCGAGCGCCGCGACCGCCTCGCCGACCGTCCGGCTCGCGAACCACGGCCGCAGCTGGGCATCGACGTAGTCCACCTCGCGGACCCGGTCGGCGACGGTCGCGGTGCGAGCGCAGTCGCGCAGGTCGGGCCTGCCGACGATGCCGAGCAGCCGCTGCCACTGCGCATCGTCGCCGCAGCAGACGACGACCTCCCCGTCGCTGGCCGGGTAGGCATTCCATGGCGCCGCGACCGGGTGACGGTTGCCGAGCCGGTCCCTGCCCTGCTTGCCGCGCGAAATGAACGGGGCGAGCAGCATCGTCGCGACGTCGTCCATGCTCAGATCGATCGCTTGTGGCGCTTCTGCCGTCAACATCCGGTGGTAGAAGGCCGCCATCACGGCATTCGCCGCGTAGAGCGCCAGCACTTGCGTCAATACCGGAAAGCCTGCGCGCGTCGGAGGGCCGTCGTCGAAGCCGGTGATGGTCATCAACCCGTTCGCCGCCTGGGCCGTCAGTTCGGTCGGCGCGGCTCCGGCACGCCGGCCGCCGGCCCCGCCGGAGCGCAGCGCACAGCGGACGCAGTGCCGGTCGACGAGTGTGCGATCCAGGTCGCGGGAGAAAACGGATTCGGCGTCATAGACGACGACATCGGCATGCGCGGCCCATGTGCTCAGCATACCGGCGGTGCGATCGTCCCAAGCGACGACTTCGAACGATCCGATCCGGGCGCGCCGCCACGTCTCGTGCTCGGGATGCGGGGGCACGCGGCCGGTTTCGACCTCTACCAGTACCGCTTCCCCGCCGAGCTCGATCAGCAGATCGACACAGCGATCCAGCGCCAGCGAACGGCCGACCTGGAGGATCTTGAAACCCTGGCCGACCGGACTCACGGGCCGTTCCCAGCAGCGGCGACCGGATCGGGCGCGGCATCCGACGCCGTCGTGCGAGCCAGGCGGATGACGCCGGCCTTGCCCAGCTCGGCGATCCGCTCGTCCGACAGCTCCAGGACTTGCCGCAGAACCTGCGCCGAGTGTTCGCCGATCGCCGGTCCGAGGCTGCCCGCAATGCCGGGCGTTCGCGACAGCCGGAACGGCGACCCCACCATCGCGACCGATCGGCCGCCCGCCGCCGCCAGGTCGACGACCATGCCGCGCTGTCTCAGATCGTCGCGATCGAGCACGTCGACCGGATGGATGCAGCGCGATGCAGGAACGCCGCGGCGCGAACAGGCGTCGAGCACGGCCGCGGAGTCCAGCGTGCCGGTCCAGGCCGCGACGATCGCATCGAGCTGGACGCCGTGAGCGAGCCGGGTCGCCGAGCCGTCGAAACGCGCATCGGCAGCGAGCGCCGGCTGGCCCATCGCCGCGGCCAGGCTGACCCAGTCCTGATCGGTCGGACAGGAAATGGCGACCCATTCGTCCCGGGTCGGATAGAGATTGTCTGGCGCATGGTCACGACCGCGGTTCCCGAGCCGGGATTCGGGTGCCGCGTCGGCGGACGCCCGATACCGGTTCCACTCCGGCTGAAGCAACCAGGCCAGGCTCTCCTGCATCGCGATGTCGATGTAGCGTCCCTTGCCGTCCAGCAGCTTGCTGCGCAAAGCCGCCAGGATCGCCGTCGTCGCGACCACCGGCGCGATGCCGTCGCCGATCGACACACCGAGCTTGGTCGGCGGCCCGTCGGCCCAACCGGTGACATGCATCGCCCCGGAGGTCGCCTGGATCGCGGTATCGAGCGCGCGCCGGCCGGCCGACGGGCCGGACTGGCCGTAGCCGCTAATCGAGCAGTAGATGATGCCGGGATTCAGCTCCCGTGCGACCTCGTAGCCGAGGCCCAGTCGCTGCATGACGCCCGGCACGTAGCTCTCGACGACGACGTCCGAGCGCGCGATCAGCGAGCGGGCGATCTCGCGTCCCTCGGGGGACTTGAGATCGATCGCCAGGCTGCGCTTGTCAGTGTTGTAGAAGTGGAATAGGTAACCGCCGTCCGCAGTCACGGCCGGCGGGAAATGACGGATCGGATCGCCGGCGAGCGATTCGACCTTGATGACATCGGCGCCGAGATTGGCCAGATGTCGCGGGCAGAACGGTCCCGCGCCATAGAGGCCGAAGTCCAGCACCCGAACGCCGTCCAGCAGCCCCATGCGATTACCCTGCAGCACCGATCGGCGACCGATTGCAGCGCGCCCCTGCTCGCGGCTTACTCGGCAACGATCTTCCCGTCCTCGATGACCTTGCGCCACTTGCCGGTCTCGCGATGCAGCAGCGCTCCGAAGCTCGCGGCGGACTCGCTGCTGCTCTCCGCGCCGATCGCAGCCAGGCGCGCCTTCAATTCCGGCGAGTTCATCGCGCGGACGATCTGCCGATTCTGCTCGTCGATGATCGCCTTGGAGACGCCCCGCGGCGCGACAAAGCCCCACCATTGCAGGACCTCGAAGCCGGCGATGCCGCTCTCGGCAACGGTCGGCACGTCCGGCAAGGCGGCATGCCGGGCCGCCGTGGTGACACCCAGCGCTCGCAGCTTGCCCGACTGCAGATGCGACACGACGGTCGGCAACGGGGCGAAGAACAGATGGACCTGGCCGCCGATCAGATCGAGCAGACCGGGCCCGGTTCCCTTGTAGGGAATATGCGTGATGTCGACGCCGGCGAAACTGCGGAACAGCTCCCCGGCCATGTGCGGCGACGTTCCGACGCCGGCCGAACCGTACAGCACGCGGCCCGGCTGCTGTTTCGCGGCGGCGATCACGTCCTTGAGGTCCTTGTACGGGGCATCCCGGTTGACGACCAGGACCAGCGGCCCGACCGCGGCCAACGCAACGGCGTCGAAGTCGCGCGTCGGATCGATCGACAGGTTTCGGCTCCGGTACAGCGTCGCATTGACCGGCAGGTCGGGCGACGCCAGCAGCAGCGTGTAGCCGTCAGCCCCGGAACGCGCAGCCATATCGGTTCCGATCGTTCCGCCGGCGCCGGTCCGGTTCTCGACGATGACCGGCTGCTTCCATTCGGCGTTGAGCCGCTCGGCAACGACGCGCGCGATCATGTCGGCGCCGCCGCCGGGGGCGAACGGCACGATGATGCGGACCGTATGGGTCGGGTAAGATGCCGCCGCAAGCGGCGGCAGGGCCAGCAGGCTGCCGACTGCGGCGATCAACGACGCGATCGAGCGCAGCTGGCGGCGCCATGAGATCGGCATGTACATTGACTTCAATAGGGTCTCCTCGTCGATTCCGGCCTGGCTCGGCTCTGCCGCCATGGGCGCCGGCAGAGAATCGGATCCGATTGTGTTCTATTTATTAGAACGGTGTTCTGTATTTCATTTTATACTACCCCCCGACACTGTCAAGACGGCATCGATCACCGACCCGATCCGTGCTCTGCCGGCTGCCTCCGCGATGGGGAAAGACTCGAGTCAGAATGGACAAGACACTGCTTAAGGGACTGCATGTCCTGGAGCTGCTGGTGCAGGATCCGGGAGAGCACGCGCTGGCCGCGCTGGCCAAGCAACTGGATGTTCCCAAGAGCAACATTCATCGGACGCTGCAGACGCTCGTGGCCGCCGGCTATGCGGTCTCTGCGACCAAGGGGTCCTACAAGCCGACGATGAAGCTGTGGTCGCTCGGAAACGTCGTTGCCGGCCGTCAGTCGGTCCGGAAGATCGCGCAGCCGGTGCTCGGAGAGCTGTCGGCGCTGACCGGCGAGAGCATTCTGCTGGCCGTCATGGACGGCCTCGACGTGATCATCATCGACAAGGTCGAACCGCGGCAGCCGGTCGGCACGCTGACGAAGATGGGCGAGCGGTTGCCGGGCTATTGCACCGGCATCGGCAAGGGGCTGTTCGCATTCGTCGACGCCGAAATCCTCGCGTTGTTTCCGACCACGCTGCACGGCTACACCTCGCGCACGATCACGACGCGCCGGGCGCTGCTGCAGGAGTTCGCGACGACGCGCGCACGCGGCTACTCGATCAACACCGGCGAGTACAACCTCGACGTCGGCGGCGTCGCCGCGCCGATCTACGACTCGACCGGCGAAGTCTGCGCGTCGGTGTCGATTTCGGCGCCCTCCAGCCGGCTGACTCGTGAAGTCATCGAGACCTATGCCGGTTACGTGCAGCGGGCGTCGAGGACGCTGTCGGAGCAGCTCGGCTGGCGCGCTCAGCCGGCGCACGCCGCGGTACGCGCCCGCGGCTGATCCCCGCTCTCGGCGATCAGAACGCACTGATGCCTGTCTGCGCCCTGCCGAGAATCAGCGCATGCATGTCCTGCGTTCCTTCGTAGGTGTTGACCGACTCGAGATTGAGCATGTGGCGAATGATCTGGTATTCGTCGGAGATGCCGTTGGCACCGAGCATGTCCCGCGCGACCCGCGCGATCGACAGCGCCTTGGCCGCGGAATTGCGCTTGACCAGCGAGATCAGCTCGGCCGGCAGCTTGCCGGCCTCTTTCAGCCGCGATGCCCGCAGGCACGCCTGCAGGCCGATGCCGATCTCCGTCTGCATGTCCGATAGCTTGACCTGGATCAGCTGATTGGCAGCGAGCGGCCTGCCGAACTGCATGCGGTCGAGCACGTACTGTCGGGCCGTCTCCCAGCAC
>JBFWQR010000267.1:0-5362 GCA_050249335.1 Lautropia sp. | reverse complement strand
CGTCGCGAAACGCGCCCGGAACACCCTGCCACCGCCGCTCGGCCGAGGAGGCCCTCATGACGATCCGGATCCGAAGACTTGCTGCGCTGATCCTGACGATGGCCGCCGCCGCGATTCCGGTCGCCGCCGCGGCGCAGGCGTTCCCGACGCGGCCGGTCCGGCTGGTCGTGCCGTATCCGGCTGGCGGCGGGACCGACATCATGGCCCGGCTGCTCGCCGAGCCGCTGCGCGAGGACCTCGGCCAGCCGATCGTGGTCGAGAACCGTGCCGGCGCCGGCGGCGTGATCGGCGCCAGCGAGGTCGGACGCGCCGCGCCGGACGGCCATACGCTGCTGGTCACTGCCGGCGGCTTCGTGATCGCGCCGTCGGTGCTGAAGTCGCCGGGCTATGACGTCGCCAGGGATTTCGTCGGGGTCGCGCAGATCGCGATCGTGCCGCTGCTGGTGCTGACCCGGCCCGACGGGCCGCTGAACTCGGTCGCCGACCTGATCGCCAAGGCGCGCCGCGACGGTGACCGGGTCACCTTCGCGTCGTTCGGCAACGCAACGCCGCCGCATCTGGTCGGCGAGCGGATCAACCAGCTCGCGGGCGTCCGGATGACGCACGTCCCGTACAAGGGCGGCGCGCAGGCGCTGCCCGATCTGCTGGCCGGCCAGGTCGACGTCGCGCTGCTCGACGCGGTCTCGATGACGCCGCTGGTCAAGCAGGGCCGGGTCAAGGCACTGGCGGTGACCGGTCCGCGCCGGCTGCCGGCGCTGCCCGAGAAGCCGACGCTGACCGAGGCCGGCATCGCGTTCGACGGCGTCGGGTGGCACGGCGTGTTCGCGCCGGCCGGCACGCCGGCGGCGGTGCTCGATCGCCTGAACGCCGCCTTCGTCAAGGCGCTGGCGCGCCCCGAGATCCGCGAGCGGATCGTCGGTGGCGGCTCGGTGCCGATCGAGCCGGCGCTGACCGCGGCACAGTGGACCGAGCAGGCGCGCCGCGAAGTCGGGCTCTGGGGCGACGTGGTTCGCCAGGCCGGCGGCATCGAGGCCAACTGAGGCGTGAGCGAGGCCGATCGAGGCGTGAGGACGAGGCCGACCGGGCCGTGAGCGCCGCCATGACAGCGATGCTGAGGATCACCCGCGATCTCGTCTACGGCACCGGCCGGATCGGCTGCAGCGGCACGTCGCGGTCGCGGCCGCTGACGCTGGACCTCTATCAGCCGGGCGACTGCCGCCCGGGCGATCGCCGACCGGCGCTGGTGATGGCGTTCGGTGGCGCATTCCATCGCGGCGACAAGCGCGCCGACGAGTTCGAGCAGGGCGGCCAGCGCAATACGCCGGTCGCGACGTACTGCGCGCGGTTCGCCGAGCGCGGTTTCGTCGCCGCATCGATCGACTACCGGTTGGTCCAGGAAGATCCGGACCCCGGCACCACGCCGGTGATCGGCGATCCCGACGCGGTGCCGATGTCGCGGGTCGCGCAGGTCCGCGGCCTGCTCGGCCTGCCGCCGATCACGCCACGCGTGCTCTGCGCCGGCATCGAGGCCGCGAGCGACGACTTCGCGCTGGCGTTCGGCTGGCTGCGCGAACACGCCGGCGCGCTCGGCATCGATCCCGGACGGATCGCGATCGGCGGCTTCTCGGCCGGCGCGCGCAGCGCGCTCAACTGCGGCTACGGCGAACGGGTCGGCGCCGCGGCGCTCGTCAGCCTGTCGGGCTTCATGGCCAGCGACGATCTCGCCCGCCACCTGGTGCCCGGCCGCGGCCTGCCGCCGGCGCTGCTGGTCACCGCCGGGCAGGATCTCGACTACGTTGCCGCACAGGCGCAGCCGATGCAGGCCGCTTTGGCCGCAGCCGGCATCGACTGCGAAGCCTGGCTGGTGCCCGACGCATCGCATTTCTACCCGGCCGAGAGCATCGCGCAGCGCCGCGACGGCGCCCGGTCGACGGTCGAGGCCGCGATCGCGGCGTTCCTCGCCCGGGTGCTGGGGCCAGTGCTAGAGCAACGCTAGGGCCTCTGTTCACCGTACGGATGCCGCCACGCCGGTCAGCGTGCCAGCACCGCCGGGTTGACCACGTCGATCGGCGCGCCGGCCGCGAACGCGACGATCTGATCGAAGATCGTGCCGAACTGCCCCTCGTAGTCCTCCCGCGTCACATAGCCGATATGCGGCGTGCAGATCAGGTTCGGCGCCGTCAGCAGCGGGTCGCCGGGATCGGTCAGCGGCTCCTGGTCGTAGACGTCGATCGCGGCCATGCCGGGCCGGCCGGCGCGCAGCGCCGCGGCGAGCGCGCCGGCTTCGATCAGCGGGCCGCGGCTGGTGTTGATCAGCAGCGCGCTCGGCTTCATCGCGGCGAGGTCGGCGGCGGTGACGATGCCGCGGGTCGCCGGAACCAGCCGCATATGCAGCGAGATCACGTCGCATTCGGCGAGGAATGCGGCCTTGCTGGTGGCGACTTCGTAGCCGTCGGCGGCGGCCTGCGCCCGCGACTGGTCGCGCGCCCAGATCCGGACCGCCATGCCGAATGCACGGCCGTAGTCGGCGACCGCGCGGCCGATCTGGCCGTAGCCCCAGATGCCGAGCGTCTTGCCGCGCACGGTCGTGCCGACCACGGTCTGCCAGCGGCCGGCCCGCAATGCCGCCATCTGGCCGGGGATGTCGCGCAGCGCCGCCAGCATCAGCCCCCAGGTCAGTTCGGCGGTCGCCCACGAGGGGCCACTGGCGCGCTGGTTCGACGACACCGTCACGCCGTGACGGGTGCAGGCGTCGATATCGATATGCGGATAGGCGCCGCGCTGGCTGATCAGCCGCAGCGCCGGCAGCCGGGCGAGCAGCGGCGCGCCGATCGCGGTGCGCTCGCGGATCAGCACCAGCGCCTCGATGCCGGCGAGCCGCGCGGCGAGCGCGTCGACGTCGGCGACATGGTCGTTGAAGACGATGACCTGATGGCCGGCGAGCTTGTCGAAGGCATTCAGCGTGCGGACGGTATCGGTGTAATCGTCGAGGATCGCGATCTTCATCGGCGTGGCGGGGTTGTGGACTGCGGAGAACGGAGCATACGCCGGCGGGCGAACCTTTGCCGTCCGATTCCGGCCCCGCGGTTTGACAGGCGCGGGTCGACCTTCGACACTGCAGCCTGCCAAGTCACTGCAGCCTGCCCGGCGCCTCGGCAGATTCTGCAACCTGCCAGGCGCCTCGACAGGCAATCGGATCCGGAGACCGTCCCCCGTGAAGCTCATCCCATGCCGCCTGGCGGCACTCGCCGGCGGCGCAGCCGCGGCCATCGCGTCGCCCGCCGCTTCCGCCGCCGGGTTCGACGGCGCCGCGCTGTCGCCGGCGTGGGCGATCCCGTTCGCCGGCCTGCTGCTGTCGATCGCGCTGATGCCGCTGCTGGCGGCCTTGTTGTGGCACCACCATTACGGCAAGATCACCGCGGCCTGGGCGCTGGCGTTCCTGCTGCCGTTCGCCGCCGTGTTCGGCGCCGGCACCGCCGCCGAACAGTTCGTCCATGCGTTGTTCGGCGAGTACATCCCGTTCATCCTGCTGCTGACCGCGTTGTTCACCGTCGCCGGCGGCATCTACATCAGCGGCAATCTGCACGGTGCGCCGGGGCTCAACACGCTGCTGCTGGCGATCGGAACGGTGCTGGCGAGCTTCATGGGTACCACCGGCGCTTCGATGCTGATGATCCGGCCGCTGATCCGCGCCAACGACAACCGCCGACACCAGGCGCACGTGATCGTCTTCTTCATCTTCCTGGTCTCCAATGCCGGCGGCTCGCTGACCCCGCTCGGCGATCCGCCGCTGTTTCTCGGCTTCCTGAAGGGCGTCGATTTCTTCTGGACGCTGAATCACCTGCTGCCCGAGACGCTGTTCCTGGTCGCCGCGCTGCTGGCGATCTTCTACGCGCTCGACCGCTGGCTCTACCGCAAGGAAGGCGTGCTGCCGGTCGATCCGACCCCGGACCAGACGCCGATCGGCATCCACGGCAAGGTCAACTTCGCGCTGCTGGCCGCGGTGGTCGGGCTGGTGCTGCTGTCCGGCGTCTGGAAGTCGGAGGTCGTCTTCGACCTCTGGGGCACGCCGGTCGGCCTGCCGGGCCTGGTCCGCGACCTCGGCCTGATCGCGGTGACGCTGCTGTCGCTGGCGCTGACGCCGCGGCAGGTCCACGCCGACAATCAGTTCTCCTGGGGGCCGATGCTCGAGGTCGCCAAGCTGTTCGCCGGCATTTTCCTGACTATCATCCCGGTGATCGCGATGCTGCGCGCCGGCACCGCCGGCGCGTTCGGCGGCATCGTCGCCGCGGTCACCGGCGCCGACGGCAAGCCCGACCCGGCGATGTACTTCTGGGCCACCGGCACGCTCAGCTCGTTCCTCGACAACGCGCCGACCTACCTGGTGTTCTTCAACACCGCCGGCGGCGATCCGCAGGCGCTGATGACGACCTACGCCGCGACGCTGTCGGCGATCTCCGCCGGCGCGGTGTTCATGGGCGCCAACTCGTACATCGGCAACGCGCCGAACCTGATGGTCAAGGCGATCGCCGAGGATCGCGGCATCCGGATGCCGAGCTTCTTCGGCTATATGGCCTGGTCGATCGCGGTGCTGATTCCGCTGTTCATCGTGATCACGCTGATCTGGTACTGACCCGCAGGCAGCCGCGCGCCCGCGGACGCAGATCAATCGGGTCCTCGCCGCCATCGGCCGCACGTGCAGACGGCTTGCCGTCGCGCGGTCCCGCGCGCTACATTCGTTCCGACCGATCGGCAGCGAGATCGGGATCGCCACGATGACTTCGACGCGCCCCCCGTTTCCGATCGCAGGCCACTGGCCGGCGCTGCTGACTCCGGTCGATTCGGCCGGCCGGATCGATCAGCCGCGGCTGCTGGCGCAGGCGCGGCGGATGCTGGCCGCCGGCGCCAGCGGCGTCACGCTGTTCGGCACTTCCGGCGAAGGCCCGGCGTTCGCCGTCGCCGCACGCCAGGCCGCGCTCGACGCGCTGCTCGCCGCCGGCATCGCGCCGTCCCGGCTGATCGTGACGCTGACCGCGTCGGCGCTGCCGGATGCGATCGCGCTCGGCCGCGACGCGGTCGCCAGGCAGTGCGCCGGCACGCTGCTGATGCCGCCGTACTACTTCAACCGGCCGCGCGATGCCGGCGTCGTCGCCGCGGTCAGCGCGGTCGTCGACGCGCTCGATCCGGTCGGCTGTGCCAACCTGCTGCTCTACCAGTTTCCGTCGCTGTCGAACGTATCGTTCTCGCATGCAGCGATCGCGGAGCTGTCGCGGCGGCATCCGGAGCAGATCGTCGGCATCAAGGACAGCACCGGCGACCTCGCGCATTCGCTCCGGCTGATCCGCGCCTTCCCGGCGCTGGC
>JBFWQR010000266.1:0-5415 GCA_050249335.1 Lautropia sp. | reverse complement strand
GTCACCGACAAGACCTACACGATCGAGCTGACCGGCGATTCCGCCAAGCTCGACGGTTTCATCGCCGCGCTCGACGACGCGGTGATCCTCGAGACGGTCCGAACCGGCAGCTGCGGCATCGCCCGCGGCGAGCGCGTGCTCAAGATCTGATCACGCTTCCCCACAGAGACAACCACAGAGAGACCTTCATGAAAGTGTTCTACGACAAGGATTGCGACCTCAAGCTGATCAAGGGCAAGAAGGTCACGATCATCGGCTACGGCTCGCAGGGGCATGCGCATGCGCTGAACCTGGCGGACTCGGGGGTCAAGGTCACCGTCGGTGTCCGCAAGGGCGGGCCGTCGGAGGCCAAGGTCAAGAAGGCGAAGCTGCCGGTCGCCGACATCAAGGAAGCGGTCAAGAACGCCGATTTCGTGATGATGCTGATGCCGGACGAGCATATCGCGGCCACCTACAAGAGCGAGATCGAGCCGAACATCAAGAAGGGCGCGACGCTCGCGTTCGCGCACGGCTTCAACATCCACTACGGCCAGGTGACGCCGCGCGAGGATCTCGATGTGGTGATGATCGCCCCGAAGGCGCCGGGCCATACGGTCCGCTCGACCTACGCGGCCGGCGGCGGCGTGCCGATGCTGATCGCGATCCACCAGGACAAGTCCGGCGTCGCCCGCGACCTGTCGCTGTCGTACGCCTGCGCGATCGGCGGCGGCCGGGCCGGCATCATCGAGACCGATTTCCGCGAGGAAACCGAGACCGACCTGTTCGGCGAGCAGGTCGTGCTGTGCGGCGGCACCGTGGAGCTGATCAAGGCCGGCTTCGAGACGCTGGTCGAGGCCGGCTACGCGCCCGAGATGGCGTACTTCGAGTGCCTGCACGAGCTGAAGCTGATCGTCGACCTGATCTACGAGGGCGGCATCGCCAACATGAACTACTCGATCTCGAACAATGCCGAGTTCGGCGAGTACGTCAGCGGCCCGCGCGTCATCACCGACGAATCCAAGAAAGTGATGAAGCAGATCCTCGCCGACATCCAGACCGGCGAGTACGCCAAGCAGTTCATCCTGGAGAATCGCGCCGGTGCGCCGACGCTCGAGGCCAAGCGGCGGATCATGGGGCGGCACGAGATCGAAGTCGTCGGCGAGAAGCTGCGTGCGATGATGCCGTGGATCAAGGCCAACAAGCTGGTCGACAAGACCCGCAATTGACCGCCCGCGGTACCCGCGCCGCGCCGCGGGGCGCCGGTCCGGCCTGCCGCGGCGGGCCCGCCGCAGCAGGCCGGGCGCGCGGACGCGCTCGCGGCGAGGCGCCGGCGCGTCGCTCGGCGCCGCAAACGGACCGTGGTGTGGGCAGGGTTCCTGCTTGCAGCGCTGCGTGGCAGGCGGTGTAATCTGGAACTA
The DNA here is from genome assembly GCA_050249335.1 of Lautropia sp. GTDB lineage: Bacteria > Pseudomonadota > Gammaproteobacteria > Burkholderiales > Burkholderiaceae_E > Lautropia. Next base: position 4,018 of record JBFWQR010000266.1, on the reverse strand, counting down.
TGAGTGAATCGACCGTTTCGGACGACCGCCAGCGGTCGTCCGCCCCGGCCACGGGGCAACCCGAATCCACGGGGCAACCCGAATCCGCCGCCCAGGCGACATCGGGCGTCGGGCTGACCCGGCTGTCGGCGTCGTGGCAGGACTGGGTGACGACCAACGTCATGCGCGGCTGCGCCGAGGCCGACATGACGCGGATCATGATCGAGAACGGCTTCGAGCCGTCGTTTGCCAGCCACGCGATCACCATCGTCCGTTCGATGACCGAGCGGGTCAAGGGCGACCTGGGGCAGCTCGGCACCGAGTACAAGGCCGAGCCGATCCGGCTGCCGGCCGGCAGCCGGGTGCGGGCGCACGACCGCGACGTCACGATCGTATTCACGCTGGCCAACCCGAACATCGCGGTGATCGACGGCCTGCTGTCGGAAGCCGAGTGCGACAAGCTGATCCAGCTGACCAACGGCCGGATGAAGAGCTCGGAGGTCGTCGACCGGGTCAGCGGCGGCAGCTACCAGAGCAATGTCCGGCGCAGCGAGGGCTGCCATTTCGAGCGGGGCGAGAACGCCGTGGTGCAGCGGATCGAGCAGCGGATCGCGACGCTGACCGGCATCCCGGTCGACTGCGGTGAGCCGCTGCAGATGCTTCACTACGGGATCGGCGGCGAGTATCTGGCGCACCAGGATTTCTTCGATCCGGCCGACCCGGGCAGCGCGACGCTGACCCGGATCGGCGGTCAGCGGGTCGCGACCGTCGTGATCTACCTGAATAACGTGCCGGAAGGCGGCTCGACCGACTTTCCCGAGCTCGAGCTGTCGGTCAAGCCGAAGAAGGGCTCGGCCGTCTACTTCGAGTATCTGAACCAGGCCGATCAGCTCGACGTGCGCTGCCTGCACGCCGGCACGCCGGTCACCCGTGGGGACAAATGGATCGTCACCAAGTGGCTGCGCCAGCGGCCCTACGTCGGCAGCTGACGCCGGTCCGGCCGCGGCAGCCGAGCGCGGCCGCCGGGCCGCGCTCGGCGCGCGGGTCGGCGATCGCGAGGCTCGAGCCATGACGCCGTCCTCATCCGACGATCCGGCGACCCCGCCGGGCGATCCGATCCATGACGGCCGCGCACCGCCGGCGCGACCGCGCCGGTTCCGGCTGCGGCGCAGCCGGGAAAGCGAGCGGGCCTCGGTGTCGACGGCGGCGCTCGGCGGCGACGCGTTCGCGACGCCGGCCGGCTACGCGCCGGCGGTGCGCAAGCGGCGCAACGTCTATCTGCTGCTGCCCAACGCATTCACCACCGGCAATCTGTTCGCCGGCTTCTACGCGATCGTGATGGGGATGAATGATCAGTTCGCCGCCGCCGCGATCGCGATCTTCCTGGCGATGTTCCTCGACAGCCTCGACGGGCGGATCGCGCGGCTGACCAATACCCAGAGCGCGTTCGGCGAGCAGTACGACTCGCTGGCCGACGTGATCTCGTTCGGCGCGGCGCCGGCGCTGGTGATGTATGCCTGGGCGCTCAAGGGCATGGGCAAGCTCGGCTGGCTCGCCGCGTTCATCTACGTCGCCGGCGCGGCGCTGCGGCTGGCCCGCTTCAACACCAATATCGGCGTCGTCGACAAGCGCTACTTCCAGGGGCTGCCCAGCCCGGCGGCCGCGGCGCTGGTCGCCGGCTTCATCTGGGTCGCGACCGACCTGCGCGAGACCCGCTGGATCACCTGGACCGGCGCCGATCTCGGCTGGCTCGGCTGGCTGGTGACGGTCTACGCCGGCTTGTCGATGGTCTCGAACTCGCCGTTCCACAGCTTCAAAGAGGTCAATTTCCGCCGCAGCGTCCCGTTCATCTTCCTGATCCTGGTCGTGCTCGGCTTCGTGCTGATCTCGTCCGATCCGCCGCTGGTGCTGTTCCTGCTGTTCGTCGCGTACGGGTTGTCGGGCAACCTGCTGGCGCTGTGGCGCTGGTGGCGCGGCCAGCCGTCGCCAGCCCGGGCCGGCGGGCCGGCCGCCCCCGCGGCGGAGGCGGCCACCGTGCCCGGCCAGCCGGCCGCGCCGGCCGGCCAGCAGACCGCCCCGGCCACGCAGGCAGCCGCGGGGGCCGCAGACGCGACCACAGGAGCCGCAGACGCGACCACAGGGGCCGCGCAGGCGACCGCGGGAGCCGCGCAGGCGACTGCCCCGTCGGGCCAGCCTTCGGCGCCGCTGGCCGTTGCAACGCCGCCGCCGCCCGCCGGTGGCACCACGGGAGCCGCTGCCGGCAGCGGACCGGGCGGGCTGCCGAACTAGCGGAGCGCCTGCCGGCGCCCCGCGGCGCAGGCTAGCGCGCAACAGCCGCGGTTTGCCCCGCGGCGGCGCAAAAGCTAAAATCGAAAGTTACCCGTTAACAGGGCGCGCAACTAACTAACAGGGCGCAGACTTCAGGCATGCCGTCCGAGCCACGCAAAGAAACTCCCCGCGATTCGTCCCGGCGCCCGCTCGTGATCGGCAACTGGAAGATGAACGGCGACCTGACCGGCAACGAGCGCCTGCTCGGTGCGCTGCGCGCTCAGCTCGACCGGGCGCTGCTCGGGCGGGTCGATGTCGCGGTGTGCCCGCCGGCGCCCTATATCGGACAGGCATCGACCTGGCTCGGGGATACCGGGGTCGCCTGGGGCGCGCAGAACGTCGCGCGTCAGGACAATGGCGCGTTCACCGGCGAGGTGTCGGCGAAGATGCTGGCCGATCTGCGCTGCACCTGGGCGCTGGTCGGTCATTCCGAGCGGCGCCAGCTGTTCGGCGAGAGCGACGAACTGGTCGCGGAGAAGGCCGCGCGGCTGCTCGAATGCGCGGTGCGGCCGGTGGTCTGCCTCGGCGAAACGCGTGAAGAGCGCGCCGCCGGCGCCACCGAGCAGGTGCTCGCGCGTCAGCTCGACGCGGTGATCCCGGTGATCGCGGTGCATCCGACCGACGATTACGTGCTGGCCTACGAACCGGTCTGGGCGATCGGTACCGGGCTGACCGCGACGCCGGCGCAGGCACAGGCCGTGCACGCATTCCTGCGGGCGCGGCTCGCCGAATCCGGCGTCGCCGCCGTCGACCGGATCCGGATTCTCTACGGCGGTTCGGTCAAATCGGCCAATGCGATCGATCTGTTCGAACAGAGCGATGTCGACGGCGGCCTGATCGGCGGCGCTTCCTTGATCGCCGAGGAGTTCGTCGCGATCTGCAAGGCGGCGGCGGTGGCCGCATCGGCGCGAGCAGAGCGGCGGTGATTCAGGCCGGCGACCGGTGTCGCCGGCAACCCAGATGGTGATGCGACGATGAACAACTTGATCCACACGATCGCGGTGGTGCTGCAGGTGCTGTCGGCACTCGGCGTGATCCTGCTGGTCCTGCTGCAACATGGCAAGGGCGCCGACATGGGCGCTGCCTTCGGTTCGGGTGCATCGGGCAGCCTGTTCGGCGCGACCGGGTCGGCCAACTTCCTGTCGCGGCTGACCGCTGCGCTCGCTGCGGTCTTCTTCATCAGCACGGTCGCGCTGGCGTTCTTCGCCGATGTCCGGCCGCGCAGCAGCGGCAGCCTGATGGAGAGTGTCACGACGCCGGCTTCGTCGATCCCGACCTTGCCCGGCAGCGGCGCGCCGTCGTCGGTGCCGCCGGCACCGGGCGGCGGCGCGGCCAGCGTTCCGGGGGCGGCCAGCGTGCCATCGGCGCCGGCCGCGAATCCGCCGGCCGGCGGCGGTGCGGACGCAGGTGGCGCCGGTGCGCCAGCCGACGCATCGAGCGGTTCGGCGGCACAGATTCCGAAGTAACATAGTGTTCAAGCCGACGTGGTGAAATTGGTAGACACGCTATCTTGAGGGGGTAGTGGCGAAAGCTGTGCGAGTTCGAGTCTCGCCGTCGGCACCAGCAACCCGATCGAACGGCGCAATGCCCGATTCCGTTCGATCATTTCCAGGCAACCCCACGACGTGGATCTAGCCAACTACCTGCCGGTCCTGCTGTTCATCGTCGTCGGCGGTATCGTCGGCGTTGCGCCGATGGTGGCCGGCAAGCT
>JBFWQR010000265.1:0-5415 GCA_050249335.1 Lautropia sp. | reverse complement strand
CGCGATGACCGGATGTCGGTCGCGTTCGTCGCCGAGTTCTCGCGCGGCAAGTCCGAGCTGATCAACGCGATCTTCTTCGCGCAGTACGGCCAGCGGGTGCTGCCGTCGTCCGCCGGCCGCACCACCATGTGTCCGACCGAGCTGCTGTTCGACGGCTCGCAGCAGGTCGGCATCCGGTTGTTGCCGATCGAGTCGCGGCTCGGTCCGGCAACGGTGATGGAGCTGAAGCAGGACGCCTCGCACTGGCGGTTCGTGCCGATCGACGCGACCGACGTCAATTCGCTGCGGACCGCGTTCGAGGCGGTGCGCGAAACCAAGCGGGTCGCGGCCGAGCAGGCGGCGCAGATGGGAATGTACGACGAGGCCGACGATGCGTCGCCGTACAAGCCGGATTCGGACGGCCTGGTCGAAGTGCCGTCGTGGCGCCACGCGATCGTCAACATTCCGCATCCGCTGCTCGAGCTCGGTCTGGTGATCATCGACACGCCGGGGCTCAACGCGATCGGCTCCGAGCCCGAGCTGACGCTGAACCTGATCCCGAGCGCGCATGCGGTGCTGTTCGTGCTGGCGGCGGATGCCGGCGTCACCCGCACCGACATCGACGTCTGGCGCGAGAGCATCAGTCCGGCGCACAAGTCCGGCCGCTTCGTCGTGCTGAACAAGATCGACGGGCTGTGGGACGAGCTCAAGCAGGAAAGCGAGATCAACCTCGAGATCGCCGGCCAGGTCGCCTCGGTCGGCCGCCTGCTCGATCTGCCGACCGCGCGGATCTATCCGGTCTCGGCGCAGAAGGCGCTGGTGGCCAAGATCCAGCGCGACGACCGGCTGCTCAAGCGCAGCCGGCTGCCCGATCTCGAGCATGCGCTGTCGGACGAGATGATTCCGCAGCAGCAGGCGATCGTCCGCGACCAGGTCCGCCGCGAGTTCGAGGAGACCGCCGGCGTCACGCTCGGCGTGCTGTCGGCGCGGCATCGCAACCAGGTCGAGCAGGTGTTCGAGCTGAACGGCCTGCGCGGCAAGAACAAGACCGTCATCGACCAGATGACCCGGCGGATCCGCGCCGAGCGCAACGATTTCGAGAAGAGCCTGCGCCAGCTGCAGGCGCTGCGCACCGTGTTCGCCCGCCATTCGCAGAGCCTGTTCGGCCACGTCAGCCTCGACGGCCTGAAGCGGCACGTCCGCGACGCGCGCGAGCTGATGCTGGCGAGCCAGCTGTCGTCGCAGCTGAAGGACAGCATGACCAATCTGCTGCAGTCGGTCCGCGCCGATTTCGAGGAAGGCGACAAGCTGGTCGACGAGATCACCACGATGATGGGCGCGATGTACCAGGGCTTCAGCCGCGACTACGGGCTGACGCTCGGCACGCCGCTGGCGTTCTCGACGCGCCGCTATTTCGCCGAGATCGACCGGATCGAGCAGCTGCACGGCCGCCAGTTCGGCGTCTTCAGCCTGCTGACGATCAACAAGGCGGCGCTGACGCGGCGCTTCTTCGAATCGGTGGTGGTCCGGCTCAAGGAGCTCTACGAATCGGCGGTCCACGAGCTGGAAGCCTGGCTGCGCTCGCTGATGACGCCGGTCGAAAGCCAGGTCAAGGAGCACCAGGCGCAGCTGCGGCGCCGGCTCGAGTCGGTGCAACGGGTGATGGACGCGAGCGAATCGCTCGACAGCAAGCTCGACGAGCTCGGCGAATCGAAGGCGCGGATCGACCAGCAGCTGGCGATCCTGAAGGAATTGATCGAGCAGGTCGGCGAAGTGATGGAACGGCGCGTGACGGCGCCCGAGGAAACCGCCGCCGCGGCCTGATGAGCGCCGCGCCGCGCCGCCGGACCGCGATCGCCGCCGGTGGTGCTGCCGTCGGTACGGCTGCCGTCGGTATCGCGGCGGTCGGTACCGCGGCCGCTGCCAGCGCGGCCGAAGCCGATTGCGCGGCGTCGCCGGCCACGACCGATCTCGCGGCCGAGATCATCGGCTGGCAGCGCGTCCATGGCCGTCATACGCTGCCGTGGCAGCGGTCGGTCGCGGCCGGCACGGCGCTGCGCGACCCGTACCGGGTCTGGCTGTCGGAAGTGATGCTGCAGCAGACCCAGGTCGCCGCGGTGATACCGTATTTCGAGGCGTTCGTCGCGGCGTTTCCCGACGTCGCGGCGCTCGCCGCGGCGCCGGCCGACCGGGTGATGGCGCTCTGGAGCGGGCTCGGCTACTACAGTCGCGCGCGCAATCTGCACGCGGCGGCGCGCTGCGTCGTCGAGCGGCACGGCGGTGCTTTTCCGGCGACTGCCGAAGCGCTCGCCGAGCTGCCCGGCGTCGGCCGCTCGACCGCCGCGGCGATCGCGGTGTTCGGGTTCGGGGCCCGCGCCGCGATCCTCGACGGCAACGTCAAGCGGGTCTTCGCCCGGGTCTTCGCGGTCGAAGGGTTTCCCGGTGACACCGCGGTCGCGCGCCGGCTCTGGCAGCACAGCGAAGCCGAACTGCCCGGACCGGAATCGTCGGCGTCCGAGCGGATCGCTTACACCCAGGGCCTGATGGACCTCGGCGCAACCGTCTGCAGCCGCGGCCGGCCGGCCTGTCGGCGTTGTCCGCTCGCCGGCCGCTGCGCGGCGTTGCGGCTCGACGCGGTCGCGCGCTTTCCGGCGCCGCGGCCGCGCCGCGTGCTGCCGGTGCGGTCGGTCGACCTGCTGCTGCAGATCGAGGGCGACCGTGTGCTGCTCGAACAGCGCCCGCCGGCCGGCATCTGGGGCGGGCTCTGGAGCCTGCCGGAGCTGGCGCCCGCGTCGGCGTCCACGCCTGCATCTGCATCTGCGTCCGCGTCCGCGTCCGCGCCTAGATCTGCGGCCGCGACCGTTGCAGCCGGCATGCCGCCGCGCTCGGGACTCGTCTGCCACGGCCGTTTCGGCCATGTCTTCACCCATTTCCGGATGGACGCGACCGTCTGGCGCGGCGACGCAGCGGCAGTGCCCGCCGCTGCCGCCGCGGCGGGCGTCCGCGAGCCGCGCCCGACACGATGGCTGGCGCTCGCCGAGGCGGCCGGCGCGCCGTTGCCGCAACCGATCAAGCGGCTGCTGACCGGGCTCGCTGCCGGCGATCTGGCGAGCCCCTGACTGGAGCCGGCCTGCGGGTCGCAGTCCGTTGACCGTAGGCGTCCGCCGATCGTCGCTTGTTGTCGCTCGCGGACGGCAATCGGCTCTAGAATTCCATCCGAACGCAGGCTGCCATCGTCGGCAGGCCGCGGCCATCGAAGGACGCCCGCCCATGCCGGAACACATGATTCCGCGGATCGATCCGGCCGCCGATCTGCATGACCCGCTGGACCCGCTGCGCCGCTTCGTCGACCGGATGACCCGGCTGGTCGGCACCACCGCCGACGAGGCCCGCCTGATCGACGGGGCGACACCGCTGCTGCACCAGTTGATCGCCGAGGATTCCTGGCTGCCGGAAGCCTGCGCGCAGCCGCATCCGGAGTTCTATCAGCAGTACCTGCTGCACTGTGACCCGCTCGAGCGCTTCTGTCTGGTCAGCTTCGTCTGGGGGCCCGGGCAGCGGACGCCGATCCACGACCATCAGACCTGGGGGCTGATCGGCGTGCTGCGCGGCGCCGAGACCGGCCGGCGTTTCCGCCGCACCGCTGCCGGGCTGATCGAGGACGGCCTCGAAGCGCGCCTCGAGCCGGGCGGCATCGACGTGGTGTCGCCGCGCGTCGGCGATATCCACCAGGTGGCCAACGCCTTCGCCGACCGGACGTCGATCAGCATCCATCTGTACGGCGGCAATATCGGCGCGATCGCCCGGCACGTGTTCGACGCCGCGACCGGCGCGCCGAAGCCATTCGTCTCGGGCTATTCCTCGCCGCTGCTGCCGAACCTCTGGGATCGGTCGGCGGCGACGCGCAGCCGGCTGGCGGCGGCCTGATCCGGGGCTGCGGCTGCCGCCGACAGGCTCCTAGAGAATCCGCGCCTGCTCGAGATACTGCTTGACCAGATAGAGCCGCGTCAGCGGCTCGTCGAGCTCCATCAGCTTCTGCTTGGCTTTCGGCGGGATCGGCAGGAACTCGCAGAGCCGGTTCGCGATCCAGCTCGCCGATTCGTAGCAGTACGGGCCGGCGACCAGCCGCTGCTCCTGGCGCGGCTCCTCCTGCTCCAGGTGCTGGATCATCCGCCGGACCAGGTCCTGGCAGCAGGCGAGCTCGCGCGGCACCGCGACCACCGGGTCGTCGTCGAGCAGCGTGACGTTGGCGCGGATCAGCGCATTCTTCTCGACGTAGCGGTCGACGATCGCGAAGCGCTGCGCGCCGACCACGCGGATGCTCAGCAGGCCGAACTGCTCCATGTCCCAATGGGTGATCCGCGCCAGGCAGCCGATCGATTCGTGCTCGGCCGGCTTGCCGGTCTCGGAGCCGCGAGTGATCTGACAGACGCCGAACGGGCGCTCCTCCTTCATGCACTGGCGCACCATGTCGAGGTAGCGCGCCTCGAAGATCCGCAGCGGCAGCACGCCGCCCGGGAAGAGGATCGTCGACAGCGGGAAGATCGCCAGGTCGTTCATGCGATCTCGGACCTGGCCCGGTGCCGCAGTCAGACTGGCTGGCTCGCCGGCGCCGCGCTCGGCCGGCTGGTCAGCGTCCGGTGCCGGACCAGGACCCGCTCGGAAGCCTCGAAGCGGCGCGCCAGTTCTTCGACGATGTAGACCGAGCGGTGCTGGCCGCCGGTGCAGCCGATGCCGACCGTCAGGTAGTGGCGGTTGTCCTGCACGTAGCTCGGCAGCCAGTCGGTCAGGAACGTGCTGATGTCGTCGATCATCTTGGCGACGCCCGGGATCGCCGCCAGGTACGCCCGCACCGGTTCGTCGAGGCCGGTCAGCGGCCGTAGATCGGCGACGTAGTACGGATTGGGCAGGCACCGGACATCGAACACCAGGTCGGCGTCGAGCGGCACGCCGTACTTGAAGGCGAACGATTCGAACAGCAGCGTCATCATCGCGCGGTCGGTGCGGACCACGTCGCGGACCCAGCGGCGCAGCGTGTTCGGATGCAGGTCGCTGGTGTCGATCGTGACGCCGAGATCCTCGATGTCGGCCATCACCTCGCGCTCGCGCTCGATCGATTCGGCGAGCGTCGGTCCGATCGAGCCCGGGTCGGTCTCGCCGTCCGGCCGGGTCAGCGGATGGCGCCGCCGCGTCTCCGAGTAGCGCTGCATCAGCACGTCGGTGCGGGCGTTGAGGAACAGCACCTTGACGTCATGGCCCAGCTCGCCGAGCCGGTCGACCGCGCTGCGCAGATCGCCGAGCGACTTGCCGACGCGCGCGTCGATCGAGACCGCGACCTGGTCGTGGCCATCCTTTTCCAGCGACAGCGCGACGTCGAGCAGATAGCGTACCGGCAGGTTGTCGATGCAGAAAAAGCCGGCATCCAGATCGGAAGAG
>JBFWQR010000264.1:0-5460 GCA_050249335.1 Lautropia sp. | reverse complement strand
CCAGGCGATCTTCCGGTTGCGGTCGGGCGCGCTGGTCTCGATCGAGTCCAGCTGGACCGCGACCAGCGGCATCGTCACCCACGAGATCCTCGGCCTGGAAGGGTCGTTGCTGCAGATCCGGACCGACATCTCGGCCAACCGCAGCCCCGACCTGATCGGCAGCGCCATCCTCACCCGCGCGGCCGACCGCAACGCCGAATGGCAGCGGTCCGAGGTCACCGGCGTGATGAACGCCAAGCCGCACCACCGGGCGGCGCGCGAGTTCGTCCGCTGCATCGTCGAGGACGCACCGTTCTCGGCGGGTGTCGACGATGGCATCGCCGGCGTCCGGATGGTGCTCGCGGCGTACCAGGCGGCAGACACCGGCCGCCGCGTCGAGCTTGCCGAGAGCTTCGCCGGGTGAGCTCAGGCTGTCGGTGGCGCGCAGGAGCCGCGCACGACGAGCTCCGCATCGACCGACATGCGTTGCGGCGGCAGCATCGGTTGTGCGCGGCGCTCGATCAGGAAGCGCCCGGCCGCCTTGCCGAGCTCGTCGTGGCTCCAGCGCACGACGGTGAAGGGCGGGGCGGCGAGCTGCGCCACGTCGCTGTCGGCGCCCGCGATGACCGACACGTCGCGCGGGATCGTCAAGCCCAGCTCCCGCGTGGCCCGAATCACGCCCGGAAGTAGTGCGGTACCCCCGGCGATGACTGCGGTCGGGCGATTCGCGCCGTCGAGCAGACGGCGTGTCTCTCCATACCCGGCGTCGGTGCCGAACGAGCCGATGCGCGCCATATCGGGCTGGAAGGCCACGCCGCGAGCGCGCAAGGCCGAGGCGAAGGCCTCCAATCGGCTGGTCGTGGGATGGACGTCCGGCTCGCCCGAGATGATCGCAATGCGGCGGTGCCCGATGTCGAGCAGGTAATTCACGGCCTGCACCGTGCCCGCCGCGTGATTCACGCAGACCGAGTCCGCTCGAGCGGGCAGCTCCCGGTCGATGAGCACCAGCGGAAAGTCTGCCTGAGCCAGTGTCTCGAGCAGCAGCGGGTCGGTTTCCGACGAGGTTGCGATGACAAGACCATCGATGCGGCGCTGTTTGAAGCCCGCCAGCAGCGCCACCTCGCGGCGCAGGTCGTGGTAGCTCGAGGCGACCAGCAGCGAGAAGCCGAAGGCGTCCACCTCGCGCTGCATTGCATCGACGAACATCGCGAGCACGGGAACGGTGAAGTCGCGCATGACGCAGCCGAACGTCATCGTGCGATTGCTCCGCATGCTCCGGGCAACGATGTCGGGCCGGTAGCCCAGCTCCGTGATCGCGGCAGCCACGCGCAGGCGCTTGTCCTCGCTGACGTTCGGCTGTCCGTTGATCACCCGCGAAACGGTTCCGACCGCCACTTTGGCGACCCGCGCAACATCCGTGATCGTGGGCTTGCGCTCGGTCGAGTCATTGGCGGTGCGCTGTGCGGTGGGCATATCGTCTTTGGCGATCTGCTGGATCACCAGAGCCGCTTGCGCTCCCGCCACTCGGGCCACCGTGCCGTCTCGGCGATCATCACGATCTGCCGTCCGTCAGCCGGGCGAACAGCGCCGGATCGGGCGGCGCATAGCGGCCGCGGCGGGTCATGCCGAGGGCGGAACTCTCGCGCAGATCGGCGAGCATGCAGGCATAGCTCCACGTCACTCCGAACACGTCCATCACCGGCGCGCCCTGGAAATGCGTGATGCCACGATCCGTCAGCAGCGCGGCGATCAGCCCTTCAGCCGGGATCAGCACGTCGGCCCCGGCGGCCAGTGCGGCGGTGGCGGCACGGTCGAAGCTCTCGAGCACCGCGGCCGGCTCTTCGAAGCAGGCATGCAGCACCGGGCCCGCCTGCGGCGGATCGAGGGACAGCACGGCGGCAACGCGTGAACCGAGCCCATGCACCGGCAGCGCCTTCTGGATCATTCCCACGACATCCGGCGAGGTCGTGATGAAGCCGAGCTTGCTGCCGAGCGAGCAGCCCACCAGCAGCGTGCTCTCGAAGATCGACACCACCGGGATGTTCACGACGGAGCGGATCTCCGCCAGGAAGGGCTCGCTGAAGGAGCCGAGGATGAAGGCGTCGTAGCCGCCGCGCTCCGCCGCGATCGCCATGTCGATGATGCGATCGAGTATCCGGTGGTAGAGGAAGGCATTGCCGAGCGCGACCGAGACGGCCTGCCCGCCATAAGTGCCGGGCGGCAGACCGAACGTTTCCACCACCGCGCGTTCGCCCAGCGCCTTGCGACCGACCCGCACCAGCGCTGCGCTATAGGCGTTGCCGCGATTGAGCTCGGTGACCGACTGATGCCACAGGCGTCTCGGCATGCTGCTTCTCCCTCGGGTTGTATGGCCATGAATCTAGCGCAATGCCGATGGTATGGAAACGTTTCACCGCTTCCGGCCCCAGCAATTTGACAAAGCGCGCCGGCGCAAGTATAACTCGTTTGGAAACGATTCAACCGATCGGCTCGCGCACCGGAAAGAACCCGCTGTCGATCAAAGGAGGAGACCGCGTCATGAAGTCAACCGCCGCTTTCAGGCGTCTGCTGATCCTGCTCGTCACGTCTGCGCTCGCAGGACCGATGCCGATAGCCGCTCAGACGGCCTTTCCCAACAAGCCGATCCGACTCATCGTTCCCTACGCTCCGGGCGGCAACGCCGACCCGGTGGCGCGCATGATCGGCCAGAAGCTGAACGAGAGCTGGGGTCAGCCGGTCGTCATCGACAACCGCCCGGGCGGAAACACCGTCATCGGCATCGGAGCCTTGGCCCGATCCGCCCCCGACGGCTATACGCTCGGAACGGTGTTCGCCACCCAGGTGATCCTCCCGCACCTGACCGACGCGCTCCCCTACGATGCCATCAAGGATTTCGCCCCGGTCGCGACCGTCACCATGAACGAGCAGTTGATGGTGGTCCATCCCTCGGTGCCGGCAAACAATCTGCAGGAATTCATCGCCCTGGCCAAATCGAAGCCGGGAGCGCTCAATTTCTCGTCGAACGCGAGCGGCGGAGTGACGCATCTGGCGGTGGAACTGTTCTGCCTCGCGGCGGGAATCAAGATGCAGCATGTCCCTTACAAGGGCGGCGGGCCGGCGATGACGGCGCTCGTTGGCGGTGAGGTACAGATGTCTTTCAGCCCGCCGTTGGTCGCCATGCCCATGATCAAGGCCGGCAGGATCAAGGCGCTCGCCATCTCCGGCGAGCGCCGCCTGTCGGCCTTGCCCGACGTGCCCACGTTCGCCGAGGCCGGCCTGCAGGGATTGGATGCCAAGGTCTGGTTCGGCATTCTCGCGCCGGCCGGCACGCCGAAGTACGTGATCGACAAGCTGTCGTCCGAGCTTGCCAAGATCATGGCCATGCCGGACGTCAAGGAAAAGCTGCTCGGCCTGGGACAGGAACCGTTCGTCACCACGCCCGAGCAGTTTGCCGATCTGCTGAAGTCGGACATGGACAAGTTCGGCCGCGTGATCAAGGCCGCCAACATCAAGCTCGATTGATCGCGCTGCCGGCCCCGAAAGGGAAATACCAGACGTTCCCATCGAATACGGAGAGGGACTCGTGAAGTCTTCAACCGCCTTTGCGCAATTGTTGCTCGCAACGTTTCTGGCCTCCGCTGCGCTGCTCGCCGGTCCTGCTGCCGCCCAGCAGAGCTATCCGGACAAGCCGATTCGGCTGATCGTGCCTTACCCGCCGGGCGGCACGACCGATGCATTGGCGCGCATGATCAGCCAGAAGCTGTCGGGCAGCTGGGGGCAGCCGGTCGCGGTGGAGAACCGTCCCGGCGGCGACACGATCATCGCCACCGATTTCCTGGCCAAGTCGGCGCCGGACGGGTACACGCTGCTGCTGACGCTCAATACCCACGTCATCAATCCGCATACCCACAAGCAGCTTCCGTACGACCCGATCAAGGACTTCGCTCCGGTTGCCACGGTCGCGATCAACGAGCAGGTGATGGCCGTCAGCCCTGCGGTGCCGGCGAACAACCTGCAGGAGCTGATCGCCTTGGCCAAGTCCAAGCCGGGGACGCTCAATCATGGCGCCGGCGGCACCGGAGGCATCGTGCATCTGACGCTCGAGCTGTTCAACAACATGGCCGGCGTCAAGATCCAGCACGTCCCTTACAAGGGCGCGGCACAGGCCATGACGGACCTCATTTCCGGCCAGATCCAGCTCTCCCTCGCTCCGCCCATCCTGGTCAAGCAGTACATCAGCACCGGCAAGCTCAAGGCCTTTGCAGTATCCGGCGAGCGCCGCGTGCCGTCCCTGCCCGAGGTGCCGACGTTTGCCGAATCCGGCTGGCCGGATTTCGATGTCAAGGTCTGGTACGGGTTTCTCGCGCCGGCCGGTACTCCGAAGCCCGTCATCGAAAAGCTGTCGGCCGAGTTCGCGAAGATCCTGGCGCTGCCGGAAACCAAGACGTTCCTGGAGACCCAGGGCTTCGAGCCGTTTTTCGGCAACTCCGAACAGTTCTCCGAACTGATGAAATCGGATCTGGCCAAGTACGGAAAGGCCGTCAAGAGCGCGAACATCAAGGCCGCGGACTGATCGCCGAGAATGAACCGCGGAAGCTTCATCTTCGCACTCGCCCTGGAGTGCGTCGGCCTCTTCGTGCTCGTGTATTCGTACCGGCTGGGGCTGCAGACGATCACCAGGCCCGGGCCCGGGCTCTTCCCGTTCCTGCTGGGGATCCTGCTCTGTCTGGTTGCCGTTCCGGCCCTCGTCCAGTCCAGCCGAGGCGCCGCCGGCAGCCATCGGGCCGACGGAAGCCATCCGGCCGATGGAACGCAAGAGACCCGGCCGGCGAATGCGTTGGCGAGCCTGGGGCTCGTGATCGCGTGTCTGTTCGGTTTCTACTTCCTTCTCGAAGTCCTGGGCTTCTTCATCACCACCTTTCTCTTCCTGTTCGGACTGTTCTGGGTCGGAAACCCCGGAAGATGGGTGTTCATCGCGCTGCTCAGCGCCGTGACGGTCGCTGCGACCTATCTGATGTTCGACACCCTCCTGCAGGTTGCCTTGCCCTGGGGGTTCCTGAAGTAGACCGAGGCAGACAACGTGCACTTTCCGGAGATCATTCTCGGCTTCCAGCAGATCCTCCAGCCCATCAATCTGCTGTATTGCTTCGTCGGCGTGCTGATGGGTACGCTGGTTGGCGTGCTGCCCGGTATCGGACCGACGGCGACCATGTCGCTGCTGCTCCCTCTCGCGCTGGCCGCCTCTCCGCTCCAGGGCATCGTCATGCTGGCCGGCATCTACTACGGCGCCATGTACGGCGGTTCGACCACATCGATCCTGGTCAATATTCCCGGCGAAGCGGCCTCGGTCGTGACCTGCATGGACGGGCACGCGATGGCCAGGCAGGGGCGGGCGGGACCTGCGTTGGGGATGTCGGCCATCGGCTCCTTCATCGGCGGCACCCTGAGCGTCGTCGGCCTGATGCTGCTGGCGATTCCGCT
>JBFWQR010000263.1:0-5511 GCA_050249335.1 Lautropia sp. | reverse complement strand
GATCGGTGCGCAGCCGCGCTTCGAGCGCGGCCAGCCCGGCGGACGATGCGGCGCCGGGGCGGTCGGCCGGGCCGGACGACCGGGCGCGATCTTCGGCGGGTGAGGGATCGGTGGTGACCATGCTCCATTCTATTCAACGAATATTCAACGCACCCGTTGCTACGATTTCCCGCGATGGACAGACTTCCGTTCACGCTGCGGAAGCGCGCCTGGGTTGCACTGCCTTCGATCGTGATGCTGCTGGTGCTCTTGCAGGGCTACGTCGCCTGTCGCAGCTTCGGTCAACGGGAAGGCGAGCTGATTGGAAAGATCATCGCCGCCGAAGCGAGGCTGCTCGCGACCCGGATCGCGCTGAACGATCCGAGCCTGGCCGACACCAATGGCGACATCCCGGTCTCTCCCGGCATCCGAGGATGGCTGATCCTGACGGGGGATCGCGAGTATCTGCTGGGCGTCCCCGGATACCTCAGGGGTCTGCGAGAAGGCCTGTACGTTCTGGATGATGACGAGGGGCGCACGGTGTACGTGTTCGCGACCTCCACACCGCGTGGCCGCCTGTTCGTCGAATACGATGCCTCGGATCCCCGGCTCCTGTCGCCCCGATGGCGCCGCTGCGCGTGGATCGGCCTCGTGCTCGGTCTCGTCGCAGTCGCGCTCACGGCTCTGATCACCCGGCGACTGACGAGTGCTTGCTCGCATCGGCTTTTCTTCTCCGGAATCGCGATCGCATCGATCGCGTGGTCCTGCCCGAGTATCGCCGCCGAGGATCTCGAGTACGTCGCCGAGCATCTGCCCGAAGCCGCGGCAAACCATCGGATAGCGGCATCGGCGCGGTCCTCAGTCAGGCCTTGCTGGAACCGGTGATCGACAAGAGCATCGACAAGAGCCTGCTGCTGACCATCGGCCTACGCTTCTAGCGCCGCAGCAGTACCAGCAGGCCGGCGACGATCAGCGCCGTTCCGGCCACCGTCCGCGACGAGAGCGGCTCGCCGAGCAGCAGCCATGCGAGCACGATCGCAACGACGACGCTGCCCTTGTCGATCAGCGCGACGGTCGCGACATCGCCGTCCTTCAGCGCCTTGTAGTAGAAGACCCAGGAAGCCGCGGTGGCCAGCGCCGACAGCCCGAGCCAGAGCAGGTTCAGCGACGTGAGCGCCTTCGCCTCCGCGGGGTCGACCGCCCAGAGTCCGAACAGGACCACGAAGGCGGCCACCATCAGGGTCCGGACCACCAGTCCGAGCTCGCTCGAGATTCCGGCCAGCCCCGCCTTGGCCAGCACCGCGGTGGCGCCGGCGAAGAACATCGAGCAGAAGGCGTAGACGACCCAGCGTTCCATCGGTTTCTCCAGGCGTCCGACCACTATACCGAGCTCAGCCGGCGTGGCGTGCCGATGCGGGGGCAGCGCACCGGACTCGCGCGATGACGAGCGCGGCCGCCAGCCAATCGATGGCGGCCGACCACAGCGAATGGCTCGGAAAGTGCGCCCCTTGCATGGTCCGGACCGCGGCGGACACCGTACCGAACGCCAGCGCGAACGCCAGCATGGCCCAGGCGGAGCGCCGCACGCCCGCGGCCGCCAATCCGAACGCGAGTGCGATCATCGAGAAGCCGCCGGCGGCATGTCCGGCCGGAAAGCAGTGGCCGGCATGCGATGGCGTCGTGAACCATCGGGTCGCCTCCGGCGCGAACCCGCCGTACCGCGTCAGGCTCCACGGACAGGGAAATGCGGTAAAGGACTTCAGCACGACGACGATCGTCGGGCCGAGCGCCATCGCCAGCGTAGTCGCGGCCAGCAGCCTGCGCCACGGGCGCAGCCGTCCGATCCAGGCACTCGCCAGCGCCGTGACCGCCAGCAGCACCCAGACCACCGTGACCAGCGAGCGCATCAACTGATGGCCGAGCACCTCCATCGCGGCGCTCGTGCGCCAGGGGAACTGGCGGGCGGCCGCATCGTACATCGCGTCCTCGATCGCCACGTCGATGCCGCCGACATGGGCGCAGACCGCGATCGCCACGAGGATCAGCGGCGGCAGCCAGATATTGGCGAGATCGGAAGGCCCGGGCCAGGGTTGCAGACGACCCGCTGCGTGGGAAACGATCCGGTCAGTCACGTCGGTTGGCGACCAGCGCGTCGTATCGCCGGCAGGGGGTGACGACGTCGAGGGACGGCTCATGGATCGATGTTGCCACATCCAGCAGGCCGAGCACGCTGTGGAAGACATGATCATGCGCGACCGGCGTCGCGGCGCGCCGCCGCAGACAGGCCTCGTCGAGCGCCAGCCGGTGACGGAAGCCTTCCGACAACCACAGGATCATCGGGACCTTGCGCTGCTCCTGCGGGGCGATTCGCCACGGCACCCCATGAAGGTACAGCCGATGCTCGCCGAGCGACTCGCCGTGATCGGAGACATACAGCAGCGCGACATCGTGGGTCTGCGAATGCGCCGCGAGCAGATCGATCGCCTGTGCCAGCACCCGGTCGGTGTAGCGGATCGAGTTGTCGTAGCTGTTGACGAGCTGCGCGTCGGTGCATCGCCGCAGATCCAGCTGCCCGCAGATCGGCCGGAAAACGTCCTGACCGGCCGGGTAGCGATTGTCATAGGCCGGACCGTGGCTGCCGACCATGTGCAGCACCACGACGCGGTCGGCCGAATCGAATCGCTGCTCGAGGCCATCGAGCAGATGCTCGTCGAGGCAGCGGCCCGGCAGGCAGTCGGGCCGCCCGGCCGTGTCGATCGTCTCGAACGGGAAACCGTCGCAGACTCCCTTGCAGCCGGTCTGGTTATCGCGCCAGCTGACCTCGATACCGGTGCGCGCGAGCACGTGCAGCAGCGACTCGCTGCGACGGATGCGGGTCTCGTCGTAGTCGCGCCGGCCGACCGGCGCGAACAGGCATGGCACCGACGTCTCGGTATCGGTGCCGCACGACGTGACGTCCGCGAAGTTGATGACGTTGCGCGCACGAAGCGCCGGCGTGGTATCGCGCGCATAGCCCGACAGGCCCCAGTTCGCCGCCCGCGCCGTCTCGCCGACGACCAGCAGCAGCATGACCGGACGCCGCGGCACGGCGGTGGCATGCCGGACCGCGTCGACGCCGATCGGCACCCGCGCAACCGCGCTCTCCCGCCGGCTCTTCACGGCGAGCCGGGTTGCCGAATAGACCAGGTTGGCCGGCGTGATCAGGTAGCGCGCCTCGGGTTGATTGCGCATCGTCGGCGCCAGGTCGGGATAGGCCGCGAGCAGCGCGATCGCGAACAAGGCGAAGGTCCCGACCACGGCCACGACGCGCCGAAGCAGCGCACGGCCGAGCGATCGGTCGGCGATCCGTACCCGGATCAGCAGCAGCCAGGCCGGGAGCGCCACCAGCGCCAGGTGGACGAACAAGCCGCCACCGATCAGATCGGCTGCCTCCTTCGGCTCCGAGTGCAGCGCATTGCGCAGCATCCCCGGATCCAGAAAGACCCCGTAGTGCCCCGTGTAGTAGCTCGCGACCGCAGCAACGAAGACCAGCACGGCGAGCACGGGCCGGGTCGTGCGGCGACTCAGCAGCGGCAGCGCGATCAGCACATGCAGGCAGGTCAACGCGATGAACAGCGTGCTGCCGTAGAACCAGGCGGATGGGGTACCCCAGTCGTAGCTGCCGGTAACGGCCAGCCAGAACGGGCGATTGCAGGTGATCGCCAGCCAGAGGCCGGTCAGGATCGCGAGTGATTCGGATGAAACGGTCGGGCGGCCGAAAGGCCGGCGAACGGAGAACGAATGCGCCATGAACCGAATGAACGCGGAGTCGGCATGGCGCTATCGTCCCCAACCCGGTATCGACAAACCGTCAACGAATCGTCGAGATTCCGTCGAACCGCAACTCGAATCGTGTTCTCCTCATTCACGCAACCGGACACCGAGGCCGTGGACGGTCTCCAGACCGTCGAACCCGACCTCGAGCAGAGACCTGCGCAGCAGGTAGACCTGCCCGCGCAGCGATTTCGGCGTGCCCTCCCCGTTCGGCCATAGCAGCCGTTCGAGCTCGCGGCGCTCGACCAGCTCGCCCGGATCGCGCATCAGGCGCTCGAGCAGCAGCATGCTGCGCGGCATCAGGCGCACCGGCCGATCGCCGACGAACGCCTCGCGCTTGCGATGGTTGAATCGAAGCGTGCCGACCTGCTTCTCGACCTCGACGACGCGCCCGGTCGCGCGCCGATGCAGCGCAACGACCCGTGCCTCGACTTCCGCCAGCGCAAAGGGCTTGCTCACGTAGTCGTCGGCACCCAGCGAGAACGCCCGCAGCCGCGCCTCCAGCGCGTCGCGCGCCGTGAGCACGAGGATCGGCGTCGACAGCAGGAATCGATTGCGCGCCGCGAGGATCACGTCGTAGCCGTCGGCGCCGGGCAGCCCGAGGTCCAGCAGGATCACATCGTGGGTCTGGCGGCCGAGCGCCGCGATCGCCGATTTGCCGTCGTAGGCGACATCGGCGCGATGGCCGCGCAGCGCCAGGAACTCGAGCAGGTTCCGGGCGATGGTCATGTCATCCTCGACCACCAGCAGATCGAGCGGAGCTTCCGGCTGCGGGGCCGGGGCGTTCAGGGGAGCGGTCATCGGCGGACTTGCTAGCGACAGCAGCGCCAGGCGAGACCGATCGTCGCGGAAACGTCGGAGCGCCTGAGCGCGAGCGGGCTGCTGGCTGCATCGCCGAGCAGGCGGGTATAGCGCAGGCTCCCGAACGCGACCCAGCGGGATTCGAGGGCCGTCGTCAGCGTGAGCCCGACACCGGCGTCCTTGAGGCCGGCACCGGGCGCGTACACAGGCCGGGTCGCGGTTCGAGCCGATTCCGGTACGCCGTAGTAGCTGTTCATATGGGTCGCGTTCGCGACGGTGAAACCGACCCCGGCCTGCAGCTCGGTTCGCGCGGCCAGGCGATGGCGATAGTCGATTCCGGTGGTGGCGAACAGCCCCGTGCCGCGTCCGAGCAGATCGACGTTCAGCGTACTGCCGACACTCAGGTTCGGCGCCAGCAGGTAGGTCGCCGATGCCCGGCCCACCGCCGTCCTCCGCACGTCGGGAATCCCGGCCAGCTCGCCGGAGTCGGACGAGGAGCGCCCGCCACACGACGCGATCACGCAGAGGCCGCTCGAATAGATCGGATCCAGCACAGTTCGACGCCCTAAGAGGATAGTCCCGCAAGCCTACCGATCCAGGCAGCGAAGTCCCGTCGAAGTCGCGTCGAAATTTCATCGAATCGGATCTCTTGAGGCACATTGCCAGCCACCAGGAATGAGCGACAGATATGGAGATCCGCACCCCGCGGCTGCAGCGGCGGATCGCGTTCGCGCTGACGGTCGTGGTTGCGCTGTTCGTCGTGGTGCAGGGCTATCTCGCCTACTCGGCGCTGGAACAGCAGGAAGACGATCTGGTCGACCAGATCGTCGAGAACGAGGGGCGCCAGCTGGTCGACCGCAACGCCGCAGGCGAGCACGTCCAGATCTCCGACGGGAAGCCACGCGACCAGACGACCCG
>JBFWQR010000262.1:0-5858 GCA_050249335.1 Lautropia sp. | reverse complement strand
TGCCGCTGGCCGACTACGCGGTCTTCTCGGAGCAGGGCCTCTCCGATTGCGTTGGCCCCGGCAGAGACGTGCCCGCCGCCCTGGGGCGCGCACGCGCCATGGGCTGCCGACTGGCTGGCGTGACGCTTGGCGCGCACGGCGTGACCTGGCTCGACGGCGACGGCCTGCACCAGGTGCCCGCGTTCCCAGTCGAGGTGCGGGACACGACGGGTGCGGGCGACGCTTTCCACGGCGCGCTGGCCTTCGCGGTCGCGGCGCGGTGGCCCGTGCGCCGCGCGATGCGCTTTGCCGCAGCCGTGGCCGCGCTCAAATGCAAGCGCCCGGGCGGGCGCGACGGGTTGCCGGACTTCGCGTCCGCGCAGACTCTCCTGCAGACTTCCGAGGAGTGATCCCTTGTCTTCCCACCTGCGACTCGGCAAGACGCGAGGCCTGCGGCGCCTCGCCGATGCACGAGGTCATTTCGCGATGGTCGCGCTCGATCAGCGTCCGCCGATCGCGAACCTGATCGCCGCGCGCCGTGGCATAAAGCCGCACGACGTGACTTTCGGTGACATGGTCGCCGTCAAGCGTCTGCTGGTAGAAGCGCTGGGCGGCCGCGCCAGCGCGATGCTGTTCGATCCGAACTTCGCCCTGCCGGCTGCGATCGGCTGCCTCCCTGGCCGGACGGGTCTGCTCGTCACGCTGGAGGACCACCGTTTCGAGGACACGCCGGGCGGTCGCAAGTCGCGCTCGATCTCCGACTGGACAGTGGAGAAGATCAAGCGCGCGGGCGCGGACGGCGTGAAGGTACTGGCATGGTATCGGCCCGACGCCGCACACGACGTGCTTGCGCACCAGCGTGCCTACGTCGCCGAGGTCGGCGCGGAGTGCAGGCGTTGGGACATTCCTTTCGTGCTGGAGCTGCTCGTGTATCCCTTCGCGGGACGGCCAGGCCACGATGTGGCCTACGCGGAAGCGCCCGGCAAGCAGCCGGAACTCGTCGTCGAGAGCGTGCGCGAGTTCGCAAAGCCGCACTACGGCGTAGACCTGTTCAAGCTGGAGAGTCCCGTGGCCGGGGCGACGCTGCCGCAGCGCGACGGCGGTGCCGGGCAGCGCGAGGCGCAGCAGTGGTTCGACCGCATGGGTTCGGTCTGCCGCGGGGCTGGCATCCCATGGGTGATGCTCTCCGCCGGCGTGACGCCGATGCAGTTCCTGCGCGTCATGGAATACGCCTATACCGCCGGTGCCAACGGATTTCTCGCCGGGCGCGCGGTGTGGTGGAACGCGCTGCAGCACTATCCCGATGTCGAAGCCTGCGCGCGCGAATTGAGCGAAGAAGGCGGACGCACGCTCGCCGCGTTGGGCGATCTGACCGGCCGCTCCGGCCATGCATGGCTGCCCGACTACAGCGCGTGCGCCGCGATGCAGGCCGAAGGCGACTTCTGCGCAGCCTATGCCTGAAGCGCCGCTCGCCCGGCCTTCAGTGAGCTGACGCCTCTCACGATGCATCACACGAAGGAGACATCATGACCCTGCTTTCGAGAAGAAGCTTCCTGGCTTCTGCAAGTGGTTGCGCCGCATCGCTCGCGTGGCCCTCTCATGCACAGGACGCCTGGCCCGTGCGGCCCATCCAGGTCCTCGTCGGATTCCCCGCGGGCGGTCTTCACGACACGGCGGCTCGCGTCGTCGGCACCAGCTTGTCGAAGACCCTGGGCGTCTCCGTGGTCGTCGTTCCCACGCCTGGCGCGGGCGGAGCCATCGCGCTGCAGAAGCTTGCACTGGCGGCCGCGGACGGCTACACGCTGATGTACACACCTTCGCCCGCGTTGCTCGCGCGCCCGCACCAGATGTCGCTGAAGATCAGCTATCGCGACTTCGCACCGGTGGCAATGATCGGAACCTCGTTTCCGACGATCTCGGTGAAGCAGGATCACCGATGGAAGACCTTTGACGACATGCGCTCGGAGGTTGCGGCAAATCCCGGCAAGTTTTCCTATGCCACGTCCGGCATCGGGGGGCTCCCGCACCTCGCGATGGAAGAGATCCTGAGCGCCCTGCAGCTGAAGGTGGTTCACGTCCCGTTCCAGGGAACACCTCAGGCGATCATGGCTGCACTCAATAACGATGTCGACGTGGTCATCGGCGACCTGCCGCGTCCAGAAATCCGCTCGCTCGCCGTCATCGGTGACGAGCGCCAGGCCGAAGCTCCGGATGTGCCGTCGACGAAGGAGCTCGGCCTGCCCGCAGCGCTGACAGCAAAGTTCATGTACATCGGCCCCAGGGGCTTGCCCGATGCCGCCGTGAAAGCCATGTCAGCCGCGCTCGAGACGGCAGTCGCTGACCCTGCGGTCGTGAAGCACTTCCGCACGAACCTCATCACGCCGCGCTTCGAGCCTGCGGATCAGATGCTTGGCTGGTGGCAGGACGACGAGAAGCGTTACATCGCGCTGATCGACCGGCTCGAACTCAAGAGCAAGTAGCCCACGCGCCCCACCCGAGGAGACCGGCCGATGCGCTGCGTATTCGTCCTGTTCGATTCGCTGAACCGCCTCGCGCTCGAAGCGTATGGCGACGCGCGAATCCACACGCCCAACTTCAAGCGATTCGCCGACCGTGCGGTGACGTTCGATACTCACTACGTCGGCAGCCTGCCTTGCATGCCTGCGCGGCGGGAGATGCACACCGGGCGGCTCAACTTCCTGCATCGCAGCTGGGGGCCGCTGGAGCCGTTCGACCATTCCTTTTCCGACCTGCTGCGCCAGGCCGGCATCTATACCCATCTGGCTTCGGACCACTACCACTACTGGGAAGACGGCGGCGCGGTCTATCACAACCGCTATTCCTCCTTCGATTTCATCCGCGGGCAGGAGTGGGACCATTGGAAGGCGATGGTGGAGCCGCCGCTGGAACGGTTCAAGGAGATGTACGCCGCCAGGCAGTACTCGCCGGATTTCAAGGACGGCAGGCTGTACAACATGGTGAACCGCGAGTTCATGAAGGACGAGGCGGATTATTGCTGCCCCAGAACCTTTGCCGCCGGCCTGGAATTCCTGGACCGGAACCGCTCGGCGGATAACTGGTTCCTGCAAATCGAAGCGTTCGACCCGCACGAGCCGTTCACTGCACCCCGGCGCTTCCGTGAACGCTACCCTACCGGCTATCGGGGTCCGGTGCTGGATTGGCCACGCTACGAAAAGGTCAGGGACCATCCTGACGAAGTCTCGGAGCTTCGCGCCAACTACGCCGCCTTGGTCACCATGTGCGACGAGTACTTCGGCCGCTTGCTGGATTGCTTCGATCGGTACGACTGCTGGAAAGATACCGCTCTGGTCCTCTCGACCGACCATGGCTTTCTGCTGGCGGAGCACGACTGGTGGGGAAAGAACCGCATGCCGTTCTACTCCGAGATCGCCAACATCCCGCTGATCGTGCACCACCCGGCGTTCGTGAAGAATGCCGGCGAGCGGCGGCAGGCGCTCACGCAGACGATCGACTTGATGCCGACGTTCCTCGACATGTTCGGCCTGCCGGCGCCGGCCGAAGTGCGAGGCCACTCTTTGCTGCCGCTGCTCGAAGAAGACGCGAGCATCCGGGAAGCGGCAATCTATGGACTGTTCGGCGCTGCGACGAACGTCACGGACGGCCGTTACACCTATTTCAAGTATCCCGCCGACATGACGTCACAGGAGCTGTACGAATACACGCTGATGCCGACACACCTGCAGGGGCCCTTCGCCATCTCCGAATTCAAAGGCACCCGTCTGCATCCCGGGTTCGACTTCACGCGGGGTGTGCCGGTGCTTCAGATTCCGGCCCGGCGAAACGCGCTCGGCCAGCCTGCGGGACTCGGACCCGCGATCATCGACGACTGCACGACCGCGCTGTACGATCTACAGACCGACCCGCGCCAGGACAATCCCTATCGCGACGCCGCCATTGAACGGCGCCTCGAAAGCGCGATGCAGGCGATCATGAGAAGCCACGACGCGCCGCGGGAGGCATTCACCAGGCTAGGCTTCGACTAGCGGATCTACCAAGCTCGGGATCCGCACCAGCCTGCCGGCGACCACGCCCCCGCCGCGCCGCGGGCACTGACGGACGCAATGACCTCGGGTCAGGCGTCCGGCGACCGGGCGCCCGCCAGATGCCGCCGCGCCGCTTCGCCGAGCCGCGCGTCGAAGGTCGCGAGCGGCGCCGGCAGCGCCTCGGCCAGCCACAGGTACGCGGCGTCGTACGCGCTGAGGCCGTATCGGGCCGCGAGCCGCAGCAGGCTTGCCGGCGGCGCCGGATGCCGGATCAGATCGAGCATCGACAATGCGTCCAGCGCCGCGCCGGCGGCGTCGCGGTCTGTCAACCCGCGGCGCGCCTTGCTCGAGGCGACGTTGGCCAGCTCGAAGTCGAGCAAGGCCGGGGCGTGCAGCGCCCGGCCGTGGATCAGCGCCTGCGCGGCCGACGCCGTTGCCTCCTGGAACAGCACCGCCGCCAGTACGCTCGCATCGACGACCAGCAACGGGCGCCGATCGTAGGTGGACGGCGGCTCGGCGAAGACGAGCTCGGCTGTCACGCGCCGGGCGGCTGCCCGCGTCGTCGAGCCTTCCGTTCGGAGAGCTTGCCGTTGCGATAGCATGCCGATCACGGAGTGTGCCGCATCGTAATCTGGTCATTCCAGATGACGTGATCCGCTCCGGGCCCGGTGCCGGCCGGCGCATGGGCGATCCGCGAGGGGACCATGCACGATTCGCCCGCTCACGTCGTCGTCGGTGCCGGGGCCGCCGGCTGCGTGATCGCGTCACGGTTGTCGGAAGACCCGCGGCGCAGCGTCGTGCTGATCGAGGCCGGCCGCGATCTGAAGCCCGGCGAGGAGCCGGACACGATCCGCGATCCGTTTCCGAGCGGCTACGGCGATCCCGGGTTCGCCTGGCCCGGATTGCAGGCCGCGGTCGGGCCCGATCGCGGCGCGGGCCGCGGCCGTTTCAGCCGCGGCTATATCCAGGGGCGAGTGCTCGGCGGCGGCTCCAGCATCATGGGCATGATCGCCCAGCGCGGGCTGCCGGACGATTTCGACGAATGGCAACGGCTCGGCGCCGACGGCTGGAGCTGGGACGACGTGTTGCCGTACTTCCGGCGGCTCGAGCGCGATCTCGATTTCGACGGCCCGCTGCATGGCCGCGACGGACCGATCCCGATCCGCCGGCATCCGCCGTCCGACTGGCCGCCGTTCTCGCGGGCGGTCGCCGATGCGATGCGGGCGCGGGGCTATCCGTTCCTGCCGGACCTGCATGCCGAATTCGGCGACGGCGTCGCCGCGATGCCGATGAACAACCTGCCGGACCGGCGCGTCTCGGCGGCGAGCGGCTATCTCGGCGAATCGGTGCGGCGCCGCCCGAACCTGCGGATCGTCACCGATTGCGAGGTGCAGCGGCTGGTCTGCGACGGCCGCCGGGCGACCGGCGTCGTCGCGCGCGGCGCCGCCGGCGAGCTGCGGTTGCAGGCGCGCGAGACGATCGTCTGCGCCGGCGCGGTGTTCACACCGGCACTATTGCTGCGCTCCGGGATCGGGCCGGCGGCTGCACTGCAGGCGCTCGGGATCGCATCGGTCGCCGATCTGCCGGGGGTCGGCCGCAACCTGCTGAATCATCCCGGCCTGCATCTGGCCGCGCACTTGTCCCGGCGCTCGGCCCAGCCGCGCGCGCAACGTGCCTGGGGGCAGTCGATGCTGCGGTATTCGTCGGGCCATCCGGACTGCCCGCCGTCGGACATGTATCTGTTCCCGGTCAACAAGACCGCCTGGCATCCGCTCGGCCGGCGGATCGCGGCGATCAGCGTCTGCGTCAACAAGGCGTTCTCCCGCGGCAGCGTGACGCTGCGGTCGCCCGATC
>JBFWQR010000261.1:0-5898 GCA_050249335.1 Lautropia sp. | reverse complement strand
GCAAGACGACGTTGCTGCGGGTGCTGGCCGGTCTCTACCAGCCGTCCGCGGGCCGGCTGCTGATCGACGGCAGCCCGGTGCCGCCGGCGCAGCTCGGCGCGACGCTGCAGGCGCTGGTCACGCTGCAGCCGCAGGATGCCGACCTGTTCGGCGGCACGGTCCGCGACAACCTGCTGCTCGCGTGCGCCGACGGTCCGCAGCCGGCAGCCGGGGTCGCTGCCGGCAGCGGCGGCGATCGGCTTGCCGCCGGCGGTGGCGCGGATCCGCTCGCTGCCGGCAGCGTCGATGATCGGCTCGCCGCCGCGCTCGGCGTCGCGCAGGCACGCGATTTCGTCGCCCGGATGCCGGCCGGCATCGACAGCACGGTCGCCGCCCGCGGCGGCAACCTGTCGGGCGGTCAGCGCCAGCGGCTCGCGATCGCGCGGGCGCTGATCGCCGCGGCGCCGAGCAGCGTGCTGCTGCTCGACGAGCCGACCTCGGCGCTCGACCCCCGCACCGAGGCCGCGCTGATCCAGGCGCTGCTCGCCGCACGTCGCGACGCAGCACTGGTCGCGTCGATCCACCGGCCGCAGCTGCTCGATTCGTTCGACGAGGTGATCGTCGTCAACGCCGGCCGGGTGGTCGCGCAGGGCACGGTCGCCGAGCTGACGCCGACCTGCGCCGAGCTGCAGGCGTTCCTGCGGATCGGCCCGCGGGCGAGCTGACCGCCGGCCGCACCCGCAACGAATACGCCGCCCGCTGCCCGCCCGCGATGCCGTCGTCCGCCCTGGCCCTGGTGATCCTCGCCGGCCTGATCCACGCCAGCTGGAACATCGTCGCCAAGAAGGTCGGCGGCGACGCCCGGTTCGCGATGTTCACCGCGCTGATGCTGGTGCCGGTCTGGGCGCCGGTCGCGCTGTGGGCCGCGCTGCGCGAACCACCGGTGTGGGACGCGCGGGCGTGGACGCTGGTGGCGCTGAGCGGCGCGATCCATGTCGCCTACTACCTGGTGCTGCTGCGCGGCTATCGCAATGCCGACCTGACGGTCGTCTACCCGCTCGCGCGCGGCTCCGGGCCGCTGCTGTCGTCGCTGGTCGCGATCCTGTTCCTCGGCGAGGCGCTGTCGCTGATCGGCGGCTTCGGCATCGCCGGCGTCGTCGCCGGCGTCTTCCTGATCGCCGGCGGGCCGCGGCTGTTCCGCCGCGGCCGTGATCCGGCCGCCCGTGCGCGGGTCAAGGCCGGCGTGTTCTACGGCGTCGCGACCGGCGTCTTCATCGCCGGCTACACGGTGATCGACGGCTACTGCGTCAAGGTGCTCGGACTGTCGCCGATCCTGGTCGACTACGTCGGCAACCTGTTCCGGATCGTGCTGATGGTGCCGCTGATCTGGCCGCTGCGCGCCGGGCTCGGCACGGTCTGGCGCGCGCAATGGCGGCCGGCGCTGTTCGTCGGCGCGATCGGCCCGGTCTCGTACGTGATGGTGCTCTATGCGATGCAGGTCGCGCCGCTGTCGCATGTCGCACCGGCGCGCGAGGTGTCGATGCTGTTCGCGGCGCTGATCGGCGGACAGCTGCTGCAGGAGGGCGACCGGCTGGTGCGCTTCGCCGGCGCGCTCTGCATCGCGGCCGGGGTGATGGCGATCGCGCTCGGTTAGTTCCCGGCCCGTGCGGCATCACCCGACGGTGGGGCATCACCTGCCAATGTGGCATCACCTGCCGGTGCGGCATCGTCCGCCAGTGCGGTCTCGGCCTGGAGTAGCGCTTCGCCGCGCGCGATTTCCGCGACCCGCCCGCCGACACGCACCGTGCCGTCGCGGCCGACATCGAGCAGCAGCCGGCAGGGCCGCTGCATCTCGATACCCTGGTCGATCGCGAGCCGCGCCGGCAGCGGGTGGCCGTTGGCGAGCAGCCAGCCGCCGAGGTTGGCGCAGGCCGAGCCGGTGCCCGGATCCTCGTAGAGGTTGCCGGTGCCGGGCGAGCGGATGAAGAAGCGCGAGCGGACCCGCTGGCGCCCGTCGCTGCCGCCGGCGTCGCGGTCGAACGCGAAGACGTAGATATTGCTGGCGCCGGTCGGGTTGCGCGGCCAGGCGTCGACCCGGGCCGCCGACGGCCGGGCCCGGCCGACCGCGGCGACCGACCGCAGCGGTACCAGCAACTGCTCGGTGCCGGTGTCCAGCCAGGTCGGCGGCCCGGCGAGGTCATCGGTGGCGAGGCCGACGATCGCCGCGACGTCGGCGGCCGGCATCGGCTCGGGCCGGACGCCGGGCCGGCCGCTGAACGGAGCGGTCAGCGTCCAGACATCGCCGTCGGCGGCGACCGGAACGCGGCCTGCGGGCAGCGCCAGCGTGACCGCGTCGCCTCCGTGCAGCGCCCGCAATACTTGCGCGGTGCCGAGCGTCGGATGGCCCGCGAAGCGCATCTCGACCAGCGCCGGGTCGGCGGTCGGCGTGAAGATCCGGACCCGCGCGATCGCGGCGGGCTCGCCCGGCGCGGACGGCGGAGCCGGCAGAATGAAGGTCGTCTCCGACAGGTTGAACTGACGCGCCAGCGCCATCAGCTGCCGATCGGCAAGCCCGGTCGCATCCTCGAACACGCAGAGCGGGTTGCCGGCGAGCGCGTTGTCGGTCTGCAGCGTGTCGCCGACGAAGACGTTGACGAGGCGGAAGCGGTAGGTCGGCATCGGCTTTGCCCGGCTCGCCGGGTCCTGGTCGCGAGACGGCCACAGCATACCGGCTCGCGGCGGCCGCCGGCCGGTACGGTCGTGATCGATCGACCGGCACGGTCGGCCAGCAGCCGTCGGCCGGCGTGGTCGCGCCGGCGCACGAGATTCGAGGCGCAGGGACGCGCCCCCGGGCACGGTAAGATGCGAAGCTTCGCCCGGAGTGCCCATCATGCGCCTCGCCGTCTTCGTCGTTCCGTTCGCCGTGGCCCTGGCGCTCGCCGGTTGCGCAACGTCGTCGGATCCGGGGTCGTCGCAGGGCGGCGCGGCATCCGAGGTCCGTGTCGCGCCGCCGGTGCCGGTGCCGGCGGCCGCCGCGAAGAACGTGGTGCTGACGATGACCGGCCCCAAGCAGGTCGTCGAATCGAAGGACTGGCCGGAGTTCCAGCGCGAATGGCGCGAGACTTTCGCCGAACACGCCCGCGATGCCGGCATCGCCTTCCGGTTCGCCGACCAGCCGCCCGCGGCCGGCGCCGAGGACGGCACGCTGCTGACGGTGGACGTCGCGGACTATCGGATCGTCGGCATCGGCGCCCGGGTGTTCTTCGGCGCGATGACCGGCAACGCCTACATCGATGCGGTGGTCCGCTACACGAATCTGCGCGACGGCCGCGCCTTCGGCGAGCAGCCGGCCAAGACCACGTCGAGCGCCTGGGGCGGGGTGTTCGCGCGGGTCACGCCGCAGCAGGTCGATGCGATCGCCAGCACGGTGTTCGCGGATCTGAAGGCGGCTCGGTAGCGGGCCGGTGCCGGCACCGGCGAATCGGCCGCGGCCGGCACGCCCGTCTTGACCCGCGGGGCCGGCCGGTCGATGATCGCACCCAGATGCGATTCTCCACGATCCGACCGCGCGCAACCGGCGCCGTTGCCATCCCGCGCCTGACGACGGCCGGCGCCGCCCGCGCCGGGCGGCGGTTTGCGCTGGGATCGCTCGCGCTCGCGCTCGCCGGCTGCACGGCGACGCGTCAGACGCTGTCGGACGCGACCGGCTGGGTCTCCAAGAAGCTCGATCCGAGTCCGCCGCCACCGCCGCCGCCACCGCCACCGCCCCCGGCAGCCAAGCTGGAGCCGCCGAAGCCGGTGCTGAAAGTGCCGTCGCGGCAGTTGCAGTTCACCGTGCAGGCCGGTGTCTCGCTGAATCCGGACGATGCGAACCGGCCGTCACCGGTGGTGCTGCGGCTGTACCTGCTGCGCGCCGATCTCGCCTTCGCGTCCGCCGACTTCTTTTCGCTGCTGGAGCGTGATGCGGCGACGCTCGGCGCGGATCTGGTCGCGCGCGAAGAGATGCAGCTGCGGCCCGGCTCGGTGCAGCGGTTCGCGCGCGATTTTCCGGCCGAGGCACGCTTCCTCGGCGTGCTCGCGGCGTTCCGCCAGGTCGAGCGTTCGACCTGGCGCGTCGTCTCGGGCCTGCCGGCCCCGCCCGAGCCGGTGCCGGATCCGCCGGATCGTCCGCTTCCGGTTCGGGTCCGCGTCGCCGTCGACGTGGGTGCCATCGCGGTTTCGCTCGGTTAACGAACACGGGGAGAGGGCGCAGGATGTGGCGCAGAAAGGTGGTGTGGTCGGAGGGGCTGTTCCTGCGACCGCAGCACTTCCAGCAGCAGGAGCGGTATTTCGAGAATCTGGTCGCGCGGCGCGCCGGGTCGCTGCGCAGCTACGGCTGGGGCTTCGAGACGCTCGAGCTCGACGACGCGGCGCTCGGCACCGGCAGCCTGGTGATCCGCCAGGCGAGCGGCGTGCTGCCCGACGGGACGGTGTTCAACGTGCCGCTGGATGATGCGGCGCCGCAGGCGCTGGCGCTGCGCACCGACCATCCGCGCGATTCGCTGGTCTATCTGGCGATCGTCGCCGAGCGCGCCGGCATGCCGAGCGCCTCGCTCGACGGCGACGAGCGGTCCGCGGCGGCGCTGCGCTTCGGCAGCACCGTGGTCGACGTCGTCGACAGCAACCAGGGGTTTGCCGAGGCGGCGCCGGTGCAGCTCGGCGACCTGCAGCTGAAGCTGGTCGGCGCCGCCGAGATCAGCGGCGCCTACTGCGCGATGCCGCTCGCGCGGGTCGTCGAGCGCCGCGCCGACGGGCAGGTCGTGCTCGACCGGCAGTTCACCGGCCCGACGCTGTCGGTCAACGACTGCGGCCTGCTGCGCGGCCTGCTGGTCGAGCTGCGCGGGCTGCTGTCGCAGCGGGTCGAGGCGCTGGCCGGCCGGATGACCCAGCCCGGCCGCGGCGGCGTCGCCGAGATCGCCGATTTTCTGTTCCTGCAGTCGGTCAATCGCGGAGCCGCGCTGATGGAGCATCTGGCCAACGTGCCGAAGCTGCATCCGGAGTCGTTCTACGTCGAGTGCGTCCAGCTCGCCGGCGAGCTGTCGGGCTACGGGCCGGAGCGCCGGCTGACGCGGCCGTTCCCGGCGTACGACCACGACGACCTCGGCGCGACCTTCCGGCCGGTGATCGCGCAGTTGCGCGCCGCGCTGTCGATGACGCTGTCGCAGAGCGCGATCCCGATCGAGCTGCACGACCGCAACCACGGGGTGCGGGTCGCGATCGTGCCGGACAAGTCGCTGCTGTCGAGCGCGAGCTTCGTGCTCGCGGTCGGCGCGCAGATGCCGTCGGAGACGCTGCGGCAGCGCTTCCCGTCGCAGCTGAAGGTCGGTCCGGTCGAGAAGATCCGCGACCTGGTGATGCTGCAGCTGCCCGGCATCGGCCTGCGCGCGCTGCCGGTCGCGCCGCGGCAGATCCCGTACCACGCCGGCTTCAACTATTTCGAGCTCGACAATCGCCATGAGCTGTGGCCGCTGCTGAAGAATTCGGGCGGCCTCGCGATGCATCTGGCCGGCGACTTTCCGGGGCTCGAGCTCGAGTTCTGGGCAGTCCGGAACTAGCATGAAAGTCAACTGGGCGGCCGGGCGCCGCTGACATGGCCAACGACCCGTGGCCGCCCGAGGGCTCGCCGCGCAACGGCGTCCGGCCGCGGCCGGGCGCGCGGGCGGCCAATCCGGTCCCGGATCCGTTCGCCGCGACGGCCTTCGGTTCGGCGCTGCCGCCGGCCGCGGGCGCGCCGCCACCCGCCGCAGCGGCGGCGTACCCGGCGAGCCACGACGCCCAACCCGGCCTGCCGGTGCACAGGGCCGCGACCGGTAACCCGCTGGTCGACGCGGCGCATCCGCTGCTCGCGCTGATCACGCAGATCCGCGGCAGCGCGCGCCA
>JBFWQR010000260.1:0-5936 GCA_050249335.1 Lautropia sp. | reverse complement strand
GTGGCGGGCGCTGACGGTGGCGCTGCTCGACCCGGTCGCCGCCCGCGTCCGGGCACGGCTCGGCCAGGCAGGGCAGGCCGAGGCGCGGCGATCCGAGGGCAGGCAGGCCGACGGGAGCCAGGCGGCAGCGGGGCAGGCCAGTGGCGACCCGCTGCCGCTTGCCGCGATCCTGGAGGGCGGCACCTGGGCCGCCGGCCGCGAGCTCGCGGCCGAGCGGCGGGGCGGCGAACCGCCGCTCGCGATCGCCAGCGACGGCACGGTGTTCTAGCAGACAGCGCGGCAGGAAGAGGGCCGGCGTCAGGCACAATGTCCGGATCGCCGGGTCCGGAGCACCTGTCCATGAACGTGCCGATGAACGCGCCCACCCAGTCTTCCCAAGTCCACGTCGTCGCCCATCCGCTGGTGCAGCACAAGCTGACGCTGCTGCGCAAGGCCGAGACCAGCACCAACAGCTTCCGCCGGCTGCTGTCGGAGCTGTCGGCGCTGCTCGCCTACGAGGTGCTGCGCGACGTGCCGATGCACGAGGTGACGATCCAGACTCCGCTCGAGACGATGACCTCGAAGCTGATCGACGGCAAGAAGGTCTGCCTGGTCTCGATCCTGCGGGCCGGCAGCGGCATCCTCGACGGCTTCCTGTCGGTGGTGCCGGGCGCTCGCGTCGGCCATATCGGCCTGTACCGCGACCCGAAGACGCTGGGCGCGGTCGAGTACTACTTCAAAATGCCGCCGGCGATGGACGAGCGCGACGTGATCGTGGTCGATCCGATGCTCGCCACCGGCAATTCGGCGGTCGCCGCGGTCGACCGGCTCAAGGAGTGCGGCCCGCGCTCGATCAAGTTCGTCTGCCTGCTGACCGCGCCGGAAGGGATCAGGACCTTCCATAACAGTCATCCCGACGTGCCGATCTTCACGGCGGCGATCGACCGGCAACTGAACGACCATGGCTACATCCTGCCCGGCCTCGGCGATGCCGGCGACCGGATCTTCGGTACCAAATGAGTGACTTAGACCTGACGATGAGCGACTTCGACCTGTTCGTGATCGGCGGCGGCTCGGGCGGCGTCCGCGCCGCGCGGATCGCCGCTCAGCATGGTGCGCGGGTCGCGATCGCCGAGGAGTATCGCTTCGGCGGCACCTGCGTGATCCGCGGCTGTGTGCCGAAGAAGCTGCTGGTGTACGCATCGCGGTTCGCCGGCGAGTTCGATGAAGCCGCCGGCTACGGCTGGACGCTCGGTGCCCGCTCGTTCGACTGGCCGGCGCTGATCGCCGCCAAGGACCGCGAGATCGCCCGGCTCGAACGCATCTATGCCGACAACGTCACGAAGGCCGGCGCGACGCTGTTCGCCGAGCGGGCGACGATCGCCGGCGCCGGCAAGGTCCGGCTCGCATCCGGCCGCATCGTCACCGCGCGGCACATCCTGATCGCGACCGGCGGCCGGCCGTCGCAACCGGACGATGTCGCCGGCTGCGAGCTCGGCATCAGCTCGAACGAGGTGTTCGAGCTGCCGGCGCTGCCGCGGCGGCTGGTGGTGGTCGGCGGCGGCTACATCGCGCTCGAGTTCGCCGGGGTGTTCGCCGGCCTCGGTTCCGAGGTGACGCTGGTCCATCGCGGCGGCCGCCTGCTGCGCGGCTTCGACGACGATCTGGCGGTGGCGGTCGCCGATGCTTATCGCCGGCGCGGCATCGTGATCCGGCTCGAGGAGCGGGTCGGCCGGCTGCAGCGCGCCGGCGGCGAGGCCGGGCTCCGCGTGACGCTGGCCGGCGGCGAGACGCTCGCGGCCGACCAGGTGCTGTTCGCCGTCGGCCGCGTGCCGAATGTCGCGGGTCTCGGGCTCGAGTCGGTCGGCGTCGCCACCGATGCGCGAGGCGCGATCGTCGTCGACCCGCTGTCGCGAACTTCGGTGCCGGGCATCTACGCGATCGGCGACGTCACCGACCGGCTGAACCTGACGCCGGTCGCGATCCGCGAGGGCCATGCGTTCGCCGATACCGTGTTCGGCGACCGTCCGTGGAGCGTCGATTTCGACGACGTGCCGACAGCGGTGTTCTCGACGCCGGAGATCGGCACCGTCGGCCTGACCGAGGCGCAGGCGGTCGAGCGCTATCCGATCGTCGATATTTACAAGACCGACTTCAGGCCGTTGAAGGCGACGCTGTCGGGCGCGACCGATCGGGTGCTGATGAAGCTGGTGGTCGACGGCGACAGCGACCGCGTCGTCGGCGCGCATCTGCTCGGACCCGATGCCGCCGAGCTGGTGCAGGTGATCGCGACGCTGCTGAAGGTCGGCGCGACCAAGCGCGACTTCGACCGGACCATGCCGCTGCATCCGAGCAGCGCGGAGGAGTTGATGACGTTGCGCACGCGCAGTGCGCGGCGGATCCGACCGGGGAGCAAGACATGAACGATCCGAAGCCGATGCCCGGCCAGAAGCCGATGGACCGCCGCGCTCGCTCGCGCCGGTGCGCTTTGCTGCCGGCGCTGTTCGCCGCCGGTTGCGGGTTCGCCGCCGGGGCTTCGGCGCAAGAGCTGAAGCTGCGACCGGGACAGTGGGAAACCCGCAGCGTAGTCACCGGCGACGCCGCCGCGGCCGCACCGCTCGGCGGCGCAGGCACCGATGTCAACCAGTCATGTATCACCGCCGAGGACCTCGAGAACAGGCTGCTCGGCGACGACGAGGAAGCAGAAGAAAATTGCAAGCGCACCTTCACGACCCGGACCACGACCCGCTGGGAAGGGCGCTATACCTGCGAAGGCGGTGATGGTGGCACGTTCCGGATCGATGCGCCGACCCCGGAGCGGGTGACGATGGCAATGGTGATCAGGAGCGGAGGCGCAGCGACGCGCGTGAACAGCGAAGGGCGCTGGGTCAAGGCGAAGTGCGATCCCGGCCTCGATTGATCGCGGGCGGAAAGTTCATGCCGCGGCAAAGTCCTGAATCAACGGCGTGCGCGAAATCGCTCGTCGAATCGATCGAAGCCCGTCAACGGTCTCGCGAGAACTGAAGCGTAACGCTGCAACGCGCGGCGGCAAGCTTGAGTATCGTGCTTCGGTCGCACAGTGGAAGGCGGAACTGATCGCAAAGAGACCGAAGCCGGCGAAACTGCTGACGAACCCGCAGCTGTGCCGCTACGTGCAAGACCGATTAGAAGGTAAGGTCCACGATGCTGATGGCCGTGAGATCAGGGGGCCGCGCTAGGCCCCGTTCATAGGTCGAAGCAAGCCACACCGCGGTGACCGCACGTGGGTCAATGGCTGGTCGCCTGAACAGATTTCCAATCGGCTGCAGATGGACTTTCCGGATGACGAATCCATGCGCATTTCGCACGAGGCCATCTACCAGTCCCTCTACATCCAGGGACGTGGTGCGCTCCGCCGTGAGCTGGTGAGTTGTCTGCGCACCGGTAGGGCGTTGCGAGTGCCAAGGGCCAGGGCGCGAGCCAAGACATGGGCACACGTCAGTGAAGAAGTGATGATCTCAAACCGCCCTGCGGAGGTGGAAGATCGTGCCGTGCCAGGACATTGGGAGGGTGACCTGATCATCGGCCTGAATCGATCCGCGATTGGTACGCTGGTGGAGCGATCTAGCCGCTTTACGATGCTCGTCCATCTGCCGCGCGAGAAAGGCTATGGGCTGATTCCTCGAACGAAGAATGGACCTGCGCTGGCGGGCTATAGCGCTGTCACCATGGCCAAGGCGCTAAAGAAGACCGTGTCAGATCTGCCGGCAGAACTGTGGCGCTCCTTGACCTGGGATCGTGGCAAGAACTATCCGATCATGCACGCTTCACCGTCGAGTCCGGGGTGAAAGTCTTCTTCGCTGACCCTCACAGTCCATGGCAACGCGGCACCAACGAGAATACGAACGGCCTCCTGCGGCAGTACTTCCCGAAGGGCACGGACCTGTCTCGGTGGAGTGCTCGAGAGATCGACGCGGTTGCACACGCGCTCAACACTAGGCCACGGAAAACGCTTGGCTGGAAGACGCCTGCCGAGGCTCTAAACGAGTACCCAGGATATGCTCAGCAACTCGGTGTTGCGACGACCGGTTGAATCCGCCTTGGCTGCCTTGGTCCAAGTGATGAAGCAACTCTCTCGGCTTGCCTCGCCGCCACACGGCCATGATCAGTGCGTCGATGACCAACTGTGCCGTCATCTCTGCCTTCATCGACCAACCCACGATCCTGCGGGAGTACAGGTCGAGCACGACCGCGACGTAGAGCCAACCTTCGGCCGTCCAGATGTAGGTGAAGTCAGCGAGCCACTTTCGGTTCGGCGCATCCGCTTTGAACACGCGTTGCAACAGGTTCGCAGCGATGCTGTGTTCGGGACGCTGGCCACAGTCGGCGGGCAGGCGTCGCCGCCGCCTTCTGGCTGCCAGGCCTGCGGCCTGCATCAATCGCGCGATCCGGTTCAGGCTGCAAGGCTCTCCCCAAGCCCGCAGATCGCGCCATACGCGCCGGCTTCCATAGGTCTGGTCGCTGGCATGGAAGCTCTGCCGCACCAGTCCTGTCAGCCGTTCGTTGGCCAGCGTTCGATCACTGGCCCGGCGACCAGACCACTCGTAGAACCCGCTGGGGGACACCGCCAACAACCGGCACATCGCCCGGATCGGCCACACCGTACGGTGCTCGGCGATGAAGCCGTACTTCACGTCGGGTCCTTCGCGAAGTAGCCGAGCGCCTTTTTTAGGATGTCGCGCTCCGTCTTGACCTTCGCCAGTTCCCGGCGCAACTGCTCGAGCTCGACCTGGTTCACGCTCTTCAGCGGCTTGCCAGCATCAGCCTCGTACACGCCCCCGGCGAACTTCCGGACCCAGGCAGCCAGCACGCTTCTCTCGACGCCAACTCGTCCGTAAACTTCCTTCTCGTTCCCATCGCTCTCTCCTGGACTCATGTTGCCATGACATGTGTCCGGAGAATCGGGGGCAGCCCAACCTTCCTTCGCCTGCACAAGCTACACGTCGCGCCGGACAAGAACAGGAAGTCGTTCAGAAATGCGTTTGGCATAGAGAAAAATTACTCAAGCCAATGCACTGTCGAGCATCATCATCAACACGAAGCCAAGCATAAGGCCGGTCGTGGCCCAGCGCTCGTGGCCCTTGCGATGCGACTCCGGGATGATTTCGTGGCTGATCACGAACAACATTGCACCGGCTGCGAGCGCAAGGCCGAACGGCAGGATCGGTGTCCATAGCGTGACAACGCTGGCAGCCGCTACTGCTGCGATCGGCTCCACGATTCCCGAAGCGAAGCCGAGGCCTGCCGAACGCCAGCGTCCGTAGCCGACCCGGTGCAATGCCAAAGCGACTACCAAGCCCTCGGGGACGTCCTGGATTGCGATGCCCAGTGAAAGCGCCTGAGCGCCAACGGCATCCGGCCCGCTGGCGGCAACGCCGATCGCCAGACCCTCGGGCAAGTTGTGCAACGCGATCGCGAAGACGAAAAGCCACGCCCGCCGAAGTTCCCGCGACCGGGTTCCCTCGACGCCTTTGATGAAGTGTTCGTGTGGCAGGAAGCGGTCGACGAGCAGGAGCACCAGCGCACCGACGATCACGCCGCTCCCGACGATGCCGGCAGATCCCCACTGGCCAGCCCCGAGCGCTTCAGCGGCGGCCAATCCCGGCAAAATGAGGGAGAAGGCGCAGGCTGCCAGCATCACGCCTGCGCCAAAGCCGAGCATCGTGTCGTTCGCTTTCGTGGAGAACGACTGCGCGAGCAGCACCGGCAGCGTGCCGAGGCCGGTGGCCACGGCGGCGAGCATGCCACCGCCGAGCGCTAGCGCCATCGCAGGGCTCGCGGTCACCGAGCGCACGGCGGCATCGATCATCGCCGCCGTGCCGCCCAGCAGGATGAGCCAGCCAAGCCATCGCCGCAAGCCGGCGGCGGTCACACCCGAGCGGCCGACGGCCCTGGCTTTCATGGAGATTCCCCGGGCT
>JBFWQR010000259.1:0-5998 GCA_050249335.1 Lautropia sp. | reverse complement strand
CGTCGCGGTCAGCACTACGGCCAGCGACGGGCCCCGCGGCCCCAGCAGCGCCGAGGAGATCCGGCCGGTCCGCGCCAGCATCCAGACCACGACCATCAGCCACCCGCCCAGCATCAGCCCGGGGATGACGCCACCCATGAACAGCTGGCCGATCGAGACGCCGGTGAGCGCCCCGTAGAGGATGAACGGCACGCTCGGGGGCGTAATCGGCCCGATCGTCGCCGAGACGGCGGTGACGACCGCGGCCGTCTCCGGCCGGAAGCCTTCGCGGATCATCATCGGGATCTCGACGCGGCCGAGGCCGGCGACGTCCGATGTCGAGGTGCCGGACATGCCGGAGAAGATGATGCTCGCCAGGATATTGACCTGCGCGATGCCGGCACGGAAGTGGCCGACCAGCACGATCGCGAGCTCGAGCAGCCGGTCGGTGATGCCGCCCGAGTTCATGATGACGCCGACCAGCACGAACAGCGGGATCGCCAGCAGGATGAACGAATCCATCCCCTGCACCAGCAACGACGGCACCGCAGTGAAGTTGACGAACGGATCGGACCAGACCAGCAGCGCCACGGCGCCGAGGATGACGAACGCGATCGGCAGGCCGACGCACAGCGCCACCGCGGCGGCGATGAAGATCAGCAGGCCTTCCACGTCGGCCCTCCCGTCGAACGAAGTGGGCGCCGGCTCACGGCTGGCACCAGATCAGCACGATCCGGCCGGACACGAAGACGACCGCCAGCACGCAGAACGCGGCGATCGCGGCATGGAACCATGCGGCACTGATGCCGAGCGCCGGCAGCCGCGCGTTGCCGGCGACCGGGATCGAATGCGTGGTGGCCCACAGCACCAGCACGCACAGCGCGATCATGATCGCGGCCAGCGTCGTGTCGAGCGCGCGACGCGACGATCCGGTCAGACCGGTGCCGATCAGGTTGACCGCGAAATGCGCGCCGCGATGCAGGCCGGCGGCCGCGCCGAAGCATGCGCTCCAGAGGAAGGCGCAACGGGCGGTCTCGTCCGCCCAGGCGGTCGGGAAGCCGACGTAGCGGCCGCAGATGGTCGCGACCATCGCGACCGCGACGACCACGAGCATGACGCCGGCGGCGAACCGCACCGCGCCGGCAAGCCGGTCGAGGGCGGCCACGTCAGGCCGCCGCGCGGACCCGCTGCAGCAGCGGCATCAGTTCCGGCTTGACTGCATCCTGCAACCCCTTGAGGCTGGCGGCGAACTCTTCGCGATCGGGATCGATGATCGTGACGCCGCGCTTCGCATACTGGTCGAAGATGCCGACCTCCTGCTCCAGACGCGCGCGCCGGTTGATCGCCGCCGCCTCGGTCGCCGCCGTCAGCACCGC
Organism: Lautropia sp.; assembly: GCA_050249335.1. Classification (GTDB taxonomy): domain Bacteria; phylum Pseudomonadota; class Gammaproteobacteria; order Burkholderiales; family Burkholderiaceae_E; genus Lautropia. The sequence goes on along the minus strand of JBFWQR010000259.1, from coordinate 4,643 downwards.
ATCGCGGACGTTCTGCGGCCACGCCTGCCAGGACTTCTCCGAGATCACCCAGACGTGGAAGTACAGCAGGTGGTTGGTCCGGATCAGATTCTTGGCGACCTCGAAGTGCTTCTGGTCGAACGAGGGCCCCGGCGCAGTCTCGATCGCGTCGACCACGCCCTGTGACAGTGCCAGATAGGTCTCCGGCCAGGGAATCGTGGTCGCGACCGCGCCCCAGGTCCGCGCGATGGTGTTGTAGGTTTCGTTCGGCGGAACCCGCAGCTTCATCCCGGCCAGGTCGGCCACCTTGCGCACCGGCTTGTTGCGCGTGATCAGGCAGCGGCTGCCGCCGAACGCCCAGCCGGCGATGCGCAGGCCCTTGGCCTGGACCCGCGCGGCGAACTCCTTGCCCAGCTCGCCGTCGAGCACCCGCCACGCGTGCTCGACGCTCTTGAGCCCGTACGGTACGTCGAGCACCGCCAGTTCGGGCGCGACCGTGCTGAGCACCGTATTGCTGACGATCTGCAGGTCGATGTTGCCGGCCATGGTCTGCTCGAGCGCCTGGGTCTCGCCGCCCAGCACGCCCCGCGAGAACACCCGCACGATTGCGGCGCTGCTCGCGGTATCGCGCATCCGCTTGGAGAAATGCGCCGCGCCGACCCCGATCGGATCGTCGTCGGCCGCCGGGTTCGCGACCCGGATCGGAATCGGGGCTGCCCACGCGAGCCCGGGGGCCGACAGCGCGGCCGATACGGTCGCGATCGATCCGACCTTCTCTAGGAAGCGGCGCCTGCATGGAACGGTCATGTCTGCTCCTGGTGTGGTGGTGTCGGCCCGGGTGGCCCGGGCTCGCAGGATTCAGCCCGGCGAGGCGCCGAGCCGGCGAATCTCGTCGGCGATCAGGTCCTCGAGCCTGGCGGAGTCGCCGATCACACCGCCGAGCGTGAAGAACGGATGGATCATTCCGGCGAAGCAGTGATAGCGCACCGGCACCCCGGCGGCCTGCAGGCGCTCGGCGTAGGCCGCGTTCTCGTCGACCAGCGGATCGAACTCCGCCGAGACGACCAGCGCGGAGGCCAGCCCGGCCAGGCTCGCGGCGTGCATCGGTGAAGCACGCGGATCCCGGCGATCAGCGGCCGACGGCACGTACTGCTCGATGAACATCTGCAACGCCGCGGTCGTCAGCATGTTGCCGGTGCGATTGCGCTCGAACGACGGCCAGTCGCCGACGAGATCGGTGCACGGATAGATCAGGATCTGCAGCGCGAGCCGATGCCGGCCATCGTCGCGGCACAGCTGGGCGACCACCGCCGCCAGGTTGCCGCCGGCGCTGTCGCCGCCGACCGCGACCCGATCGGGCGAGGCGCCGAGCTCGGCGGCATGCTCGACGCACCAGCGGAACCCATCCCAGGCGTCTTCGACCGCCGCCGGAAAGCGATGCTCGGGTGCCAGCCGATAGGCGACCGAGACGACGACGCAACCGGCCTTGGCGGCCAGACGCCGGCAGTTCGCGTCGTAGCCGTCGAGCCCGGCAAGCGCCCAGCCGCCGCCGTGGAAGAACACCAGTAGCGGCGCCCCGGCGGCCTGGCCGGTCGGCCGATAGATCCTGACCGGCAACGCACCGCCGCGGCTCGCGATCTCGCGGGTCTCGACCGACGCGACCGGGAGCGGCGGCGCCACCAGGCGAATGCGCTGGGCATCGTAGACCTCACGCAGCGCCGGCAACGGCAGATGCGCCGGCAGGTCACCGGCCTGCGCGATCGCGGCGGCAGCTTCTGGATGCAGCGGCATCTCGGCGTCACTCCTGCGTCGATCTCCATAATATGTCACCGAGCATCTGACGTGTCAATCACCGTCTAACATATCAGAAGCTTGGTAGAATTCCGGTTGACCGAACGGAAGGCCTCCGATGAGCGACAACACACTACGCGCCCAGGCCTATGCGGCGCTCGAGGAGGCGATCGTCACTCAGGCGCTGGCGCCCGGATCGCGGGTCACCGAGGTCGAGCTCTCCCAGCGGCTCGACATCGGCCGCACGCCGATCCGCGAAGCGCTGCAGCGGCTCGCGCGCGAAGGGCTGGTCTCGATCCGGCCGCGCGAGGCGATCGTGATTCAGCAGATGACGCTGGATCGGCTGCTGCAGTTGCTGGAGTTGCGCGGCGCGGTCGAACGGCTGCTGGTCGTGGCCGCAACCAGGCGCGCCACGCTCGACGAACGCTCCCGGATGCTGCAGCTCGCTTCCGCAGTCGAGGATGCGGCCGGCATCGACGCGGCGCTCTACCTGCGGGTGGTCCGCGACATCAACGCGGTGCTCTGCGAAGCCGCGCGCAACGAGTTCCTCGGCAACGTGATGGCGAGCGTCTACGCGCTGTCGCGGCAATTCGCCTTCGCCAATGCCCATCAGCCGGAAACGCGCCGGCGCGCCGCGGTCCGGCACGCGGAGCTGCTCCGCGCCGCCGCGTCCCAGGACACCGCGGCCGCCGAGCGCGCGGCTGCCAACATGATGGCGTACCTGCGGCAGTACTACGCGCAGCCGCCCGGGCAGCAGCGATCGGTCGAGAGCCCGCTACCCGAGCCGACGGCATCGCATGGCGCCGTGTCGTTCGAGGCGTTCCTGGCCCCGCGCAACGGGCCCGCGGACGGGACTTCGGACGAACCGTAACCTCCGATCCGGGCCGGAACGCGGGTCCGGCCCCGATCGCGGAAGCCGGCTTCCCGGCTGGCAGGACCGGGCGCGGCGGCGCCCGGGGGCGCAGACAGGCCCTAGTTCTTCGACGCCGACGCCAGCACGTCGTTGAACGTCTTGCTCGGCCGCATCACCGCGCCGCTCTTCTCGGGGTCCATCTGGTAATAGCCGCCGATGTCGGCCGGCCGGCCCTGCACCGACTTCAGCTCGTCGACGATTTTCTGCTCGTTGGCCGCCAGCGACTTGGCGAGCGGCGCGAAATGCTTGGCGAGCGCCGCATCGTCCTTCTGTTCGGCGAGCGCCTGCGCCCAGTACAACGCCAGGTAGAACTGGCTGCCGCGGTTGTCGAGCTCGCCGGTCTTCGGCGACGGCGACTTGTTGTTGTCGAGCAGCTTGCCGGTCGCCTCGTCGAGCGTCCTGGCGAGGATCTTGGCCTTCTCGTTGCCGTCCTTGATGCCGAGGTCTTCCAGCGAGACCGCCAGCGCCAGGAACTCGCCGAGCGAATCCCAGCGCAGATGGTTCTCCTCGACCAGCTGCTTGACGTGCTTCGGCGCCGAGCCGCCGGCTCCGGTCTCGTACATGCCGCCGCCGGCCATCAGCGGCACGATCGACAGCATCTTGGCGCTGGTGCCGAGCTCCATGATCGGGAACAGGTCGGTCAGGTAGTCGCGCAGGATGTTGCCGGTCACCGAGATCGTGTCGAGGCCGCGGATCACGCGTTCGAGCGTGTAGCGCATCGCACGGACCTGCGACATGATCTGGATGTCGAGACCCTTGGTGTCGTGGTCCTTCAGGTAGGTCTGGACCTTCTTGATCAGCTCGGCCTCGTGCGGCCGGTACGGATCGAGCCAGAACAGCGCCGGCATGCCAGAGTTGCGCGCGCGGGTCACCGCGAGCTTGACCCAGTCGCGGATCGGCGCGTCCTTGACCTGGCACATCCGCCAGATGTCGCCGGCCTCGACGTTCTGCGACAGCAGCACGCGGCCGGAGGCGATGTCGACGATATTGGCGGTGCCGTCCTCCGAAATCTCGAAGGTCTTGTCGTGCGAGCCGTACTCCTCGGCCTGCTGCGCCATCAGCCCGACGTTCGGCACCGTGCCCATCGTCTTCGGATCGAACGCGCCGTTAGTCTTGCAGAAGTTGATGACCTCCTGGTAGATCCGCGCGAAGGTGCTCTCCGGAATCACCGCCTTGGTGTCCTTCGGCCGGCCGTCGGCGCCGTACATCTTGCCGCCGATCCGGATCATCGCCGGCATCGACGCGTCGACGATCACGTCGTTCGGCGCGTGCAGGTTCGAGATGCCCTTGGCCGAATCGACCATCGCGAGCTCGGGCCGGTGCTCGTGGCACTTGTGCAGGTCGCGGATGATCTCGTCGCGCTTGGAGGTGGGCAGCGACTCGATCTTCTCGTAGAGGTTCGACAGGCCGTTGTTGACGTTGACGCCGAGCTCGTCGAACAGCTTGCCGTGCTTGGCGAACGCGTCCTTGTAGAAGATCCGCACCGCATGCCCGAACACGATCGGGTGCGACACTTTCATCATCGTCGCCTTGACGTGCAGCGAGAACATCACGCCGGTCTTGCGCGCGTCCTCCATCTGCTCTTCGTAGAAGTCGCACAGCGCCTTCTTGCTCATGTACATGCTGTCGATGATCTCGCCGGCCTGCAGCGCGACCTTCGGCTTCAGCACGATGGTCTTGCCGCTCTTGGTGACCAGCTCCATCCGGACTTCGCAGGCATGGTCGAGCGTCATCGACTTCTCGCCGTGATAGAAGTCGCCGTGGCGCATGTGCGAAACGTGCGTGCGCGACGCCGGGCTCCATTCGGCCATCGCATGCGGATGCTTGCGCGCGAAGCGCTTGACCGCGGCCGGCGCCCGGCGGTCCGAATTGCCTTCGCGCAGCACCGGGTTGACCGCGCTGCCGAGCACCTTGCCGTAACGGGCGCGGATCGCCTTCTGCTCGTCGGTCTTCGGGTCGT
>JBFWQR010000258.1:0-6179 GCA_050249335.1 Lautropia sp. | reverse complement strand
GGACCTTCTCGCGGGCCGCGCCGCGGTCGATGCCGCACTTCCAGCTGAGCCAGTGGGCGCACGACGGCGTGGTGCCGTCGGCCCAGCCCTGGCGCCGGTCGAACTCGGCGATCAGCAGCAGCCAGCGGTAGGTGGCGGCGTTCAGGTGCCCGGCGAGTTCGGTGATCTGCGCTTCGAGCTCGGCGATCGGCAGCGTGGCGGTGGGTGAACCGGTGGTGGGTGAACCAAGGGTGGGCGAATCGATAACGGACGAATCGACGCCGAGGGCGGCATCGCAGCCCCGGGTCTCGAGAAGAGCCGGGGTGTCGGGGCATGCCGCGGAGCGGCGGAGATCACGGACGGCATCCAGCGGAATTGGCTCGGTCATGATGCCCTCGATGGTGTATTCTCAGGGGTAACTGAAGACTGTATTTATATCCAGTATTCTAGTTCAACTCCCCTCGCGACTCAATGCGATCGCGATGAAAACGATGGCGATCGACACGCAAAGGCCTGCGAACGCTGATCGCGATGCGCGGGGCTCACAAGGCAATCTCTCGGGGCAACCGATCGGCTCACTGCATGGACTGCTCTCGCTTCACCGGAGAGCCCGCACAGGCCGCGATGCAGGGTTGTCCATGGCGGCGTTCGGTCGGCGCCTGCGACGAACCGACCGAGCGCCGCTGTGGGCAACCCGTGTTCAATGCGCGACCGCGACCGCGCCGCGGTTGTGTCTGCGATCTCGATTCGAAGCTTCACACGCTTCGCCCCTGAGCGCCGAGGATATCGATCGACTTCCCCAGGCAGTCGCATTCTTTTTTTCTTGTCCGGGAAGAACGCGATCGTCAGGGATCGAGGCGTCTGAGCACCAGATCGTCCAACCGACAGCGCTGAAAGCGCGATCCTGCAACGGCGCGAGCAGCCGGCCACGCTCGGCCGGCAGCGTGAGCCGGCACGACCGCCCTCGTCAGGCGAAGCTCCAGACCATCCGCGCCGCCAGCGCATAGAGCAGCACCGCGAACACCCGCTTCAGCATCGCGACCGGCAGCCGCTGCGTCGTGCGGGCGCCGAGCGGCGCGGTCAGCACGCTGGCAGCGACCAGTGCAACCAGCGCCGGCAGGTAGACGAAGCCGATGCTCCAGTCGGGCAGCCCGCCGATGCGCAGGCCGCTGGCGAGGTAGCCGATCGTGCCGACCACCGCGACCGGGATGCCGACCGCCGCCGCAGTGCCGATCGCGACCCGCATCGAGACGCCGCAGTAGAGCATGAACGGCACGGTCAGGAAGGTGCCCCCGGCCGAGACCAGGCCGCTGATGACGCCGATCGCAAGGCCGATCGTGAACAGGCCGACCGGGCCCGGCAGCGTCCGTCCGGCAACCGGCTTGCGGCCGAACAGCATCTGGGTGGCGCCGCCGAACACGATCACCGCGAACGCAAGCGCCAGTGCGCGCTGCGAGATCCAGCCCGAGGCGAATGTCGACAGCAGGGTGCCCGCAACCATGCCCGGCACCATCCGCCGCACTACCGACCAATCGACCGCAGCATGGCGATGATGCTCGCGGACGCTGGCGCTCGAGGTGAACATCACCGACGCCATACCGGTGCCCAGCGCCAGGTGGACCGTGTGGTCGGGCGCCAGTTGCTGCATGGCGAACATCGCCGAGAGCACCGGCACCAGCGTCATGCCGCCGCCGATGCCGAGCAGGCCGGCGAGAAAGCCGACCAGCGAGCCGGTGACGAAATAGGCGAGCAGCCAGATCATCGGGAGCGCCGGTCTGTCATCAGGGCGGGTCGATCGCGCGAGCGGGCCGGCATCAGGCCTCGAAGGCAAGCGGCAGGCCGGGGGTCGGCCAGCCGTCGATCGCGACCAGCCGGCCGCTGCCCGAGAGCGTGATGAACGCGGTGCGTCGGTCGCGGCCGCCGAAGCAGATGTTGGTCGTCATCAGGTCCGGCAGCGGCACATGGCCGAGCAGTGTGCCGTCCGGCGCGACGATCGTGATGCCGCCGTGGATCAGCGTCGCGACGCAGACGTTGCCGAGCGCGTCGACCGCGATCGAATCGAAGCGCTGGTAGTGGTTGCCGGGCGAGGCGGTCACCATGCGCCCGCCGTTCGGCGACGGCCACGGCCGGCGCTCGGGGCGGCCCGGCGCAGCGAGATCGAACGCCCAGAGCCGCGCAGCCTCGGTCTCGGCGTAGTAGAGCGTGCGCTGGTCGGGCGACAGCGCGATACCGTTCGGCGTCAGCGCCGGCCGCGCGATGACGACCGGTGCAGCGCCGCCAGCGCCGGCATAGAACACACCGCCGCGATCGATCTCGGTCGGCCGGACCTTGCCGAGGTCGGTGAAGTAGAAGCCGCCGGCCGAGTCGAACACCAGATCGTTGGGGCCGCGCAGCGGCACGCCGTCGACAGTGTCGAACAGGCGCTCGACGCGGCCGGTCGCGAGGTCGACGCGTTCGATCCGGCCGCCGCTGTAGTCGGCGGCCTGCAGGATCGGCCGCAGCGTTCCGTCGGCCTCGGTGATGAAATGGAAGCCGCCGTTGTTGCAGACGTAGACCGCGCCGTCCGGGCCGATCGCGGCTCCGTTCGGCCCGCCGCCGAGCTCGGCGATGACCTCGACGCGGCCGTCGGCCCGCACTCGCGTCAACGTGCCGCGCGCGATCTCGACCAGGATAACCGAGCCGTCTGCCATCGCGATCGGCCCCTCGGGAAACTGCAGCCCGCTGGCGAGTACCCGGATCTTCAACGCGCGCTCGTCTTCAAGGCGATCTCCACTGGTTGCCGGTGTCACATCCCCGCTCTGCCGGCAGTCCGCCGCTGGCAGCCGCCGGGTCCGGCGATTCGGCCGCTATTGTGCACCTGCATTGCAGCGGTCCGTTGGCTGCCCTGATCGCGGCGGCTGCGCCTGGCTGCCGACTACCATCGCCGGATGTCGGTGAACCTGTCGCTGCTGCATCCGGGCCTGCAACCGTATCGAGAACTGTTCGCGGCGCTGCTCGGCCCAGCCGTGGAAGTGCCGGCCGTGGAAGTGCCGGCCGTGGAAGTGCCGGCCGTGGAAGTGCCGGCCGTGGCAGTGCCGGCCGTGGAAGTGCCGGCCGTGGCAGTGCCGGCGCCGGCGGTGGCAGTGCCGGCCGTGGCAGTGCCGGCGCCGGCGGTGGAAGTGCCGGCGGTGGCAGTGCCGGCCGCCGAAGTGCCGGCCGCAGCGATTCCGCCCGCGGTCTTCCCGATCGCGACGATTCCCGCTACCTGGATCGCACGGGCCGATGCGCTCGCGTGCGAGCGGGGCCTGCGCAGCGCCGCCGGCGCGCCGCTGCGGTTCGTCCCTGCCGATCCGGCGGTGAACGGTGGGGCGCTCGACTACGAGACGCGGATTCACGACTGCGGTGAGGTCGCCTGCCGCGTCGCCGGCCGTGGTGCGATCCACGATTTGCACAATGCGCTGGTCTGGCTGCGCTGGCCGCGCACCAAGGCACTGCTGAACCGGTTGCATCTGTTGAGCGGCGCCGGCAGGGCAGGAAACGCAAGTGGCCGCACGCCGCTGCGTGATGCGGTGACACTGTTCGATGAAAGCGGCGCGGTCTGGTTCGGCGACGGCGGCCCGCTCGACGCGGCGCTGCTGGCGCGCGACTGGGGACGGCTGTTCGGCACCTGTCGCACCGAGCTCGCGGCGCTGCCGGTCGTCGTCGTCGGCCACGGCCTGCTCGAGAAGCTGCAGCGACCATACAAGGCGATGACTGCGCATTGTCTGATCTGCTCGCCGCCCCAGCCGCTGGCCGCGCGGTCGGTGGTGTCGATCCCGTCGGGTAGCGCCACCGGTGGGGACGCCTGGCTGGCGCGCCAGGTCGAAGCCTGGGTCGCGAACGCCGGCGCGAATCGCGACGTGCACTCCCACGCGAGTTGCGATGCGAGCGGCGATACGAGCGGCGATACGAGCGGCGACATGGACTGCGGCTCCGGCGCCGGGCCCGCCAAGGCCGCCCGACGGCCGCGGCTGGTACCGTTGCCGGTGCAGGGCCTGCCTGGCTGGGATCGGGCCAACGAGGATCCGTCGTACTATGCCGACGAAGCCGTGTTCCGCCGCGCGTCGGCGCTCGGCCGGGCAGCGGTGCCCGCCTGCGCCGGTGGCGAAAGCACGTGCGCTGACCAGCGCAACGATTAGCGCGGCGATCAGGCAACGACGAGGCGAGGTGACATGCTGCTCGGTTGTATCGCGGACGACTTCACCGGCGCGTCCGATCTGGCCAATACGCTGACCGCCAACGGGATGCGGACGGTCCAGGCGATCGGCGTGCCGGCTTCGCCGATCGACGCCGATGCGGTCGTGGTCGCGCTGAAATCGCGCAGCATCGCGGCCGAGGATGCAGTGGCGCAGAGCCTCGCGGCGCTCGCCTGGCTGCAGGCCAATGGCGCGACGCAGATCCTGTTCAAGTACTGCTCGACCTTCGATTCGACGCCGGACGGCAATATCGGCCCGGTCACGCAGGCGCTGCTCGATCGACTCGGCGCGCCGATCACGATTGCCTGCCCGGCGTTTCCGACCAACAAGCGGACGATCTACCTCGGACATTTGTTCGTCGGCGACCGGCTGCTGAACGAAAGCGGGATGCAGAATCATCCGCTGACACCGATGACCGATGCCAATCTGGTGCGCTGGCTGCAGCGCCAGATGCCCGGCAAGGTCGGGCTGCTCGAGCATGCGGTGGTCGCCCGGGGCGGCGCCGCGGTGCAGGCGCGGCTCGCGCAACTGGCCGGGGACGGCGTCCGGGTCGCGGTCGCCGATGCCATCACCGATGCCGATCTGCGCGCGCTCGGCGCCGGCATCGCCGACCTGGCACTGGTCACCGGCGGCTCCGGCATCGCGCTCGGGCTGCCCGACAATTTCAGGCGCCGCGGCCAGCTCGCCGCATCCCGCCCGGAGCCGATCGCGCTCGGCGGACCGGCAGTGGTGCTGTCGGGCAGCTGCTCGGAGGCGACCCGTCGCCAGGTGACCGCCTACGCCGCGGTCGCGCCGGCTCGGATGATCACGGCCGAGCAGATCTGCATCGAGAAGCTCGATGCAGACACGATCGCGCGCTGGGTGCTCGAGCAGCAGCACGCGGGGCAGCGCGCCGGACAGCACGCAGGACGGGAGGCAGGACAGGGTACCGAACAGGACGCCGGACAGGACGCCGGGCAGCCTGACCAGGGCCTCGCGCCGCTGGTCTACACCAGCGCCGAGCCGGCGGTGGTCGCTGCGGCGCAGCGCCGCTTCGGTACCGAGCAGGTCGCGCAGGCGATCGAGGCGTTCACCGGCGCCTTGGCACAGGCGCTCCATCGGCAGGGGGTGCAGCGCTTCATCGTCGCAGGCGGCGAGACCTCCGGTGCCGTCGTGCAGGCGCTCGGCGTGCGCCAGCTCGCGATCGGCGCCGAGATCGACCCGGGCGTTCCGGCGCTGCGCGGCGTCGACGTACCGGTCGGGCTGGCGCTCAAGTCCGGCAACTTCGGCGCCGACGATTTCTTTCGCAAGGCGCTCGCGCAGGTCGCGTGACGCCGCGCGCCAAAGTTCGCAGGGGTAACCAATGAAGATCCTGATCACCGGCGGTGCCGGATTCCTGGGCCAGCAACTGATCGCGGCGCTGCTCGCGGCCGGCAAGCTCGAACTCGCCGATGCCGCCGGCCAACGCGTCGCGCATCCGATCGACCGGATCGTCAGCTTCGACGTCGCTGCCGGCCGGATCGAGGACGCGCGGGTCGACAACCGCACCGGCGACATCGGCGATCCGCAGGTCGTTGCCGGCCTGGTCGATCGTGATACCGCGGCGATCGTTCATCTCGCCGCCGTCGTCAGCGGCACCGCCGAGGCGGATTTCGACCTCGGCATGCGGGTCAACCTCGACGGTACGCGCCACCTGCTCGACGCCTGCCGGCGTGCCGGCCATCAGCCGCGGCTGCTGTTTTCGAGTTCGATCGCGGTGTTCGGCGGCCAGTTGCCGCCGGTGGTCACCGACGCGACCACCCCGACGCCACAGGGCTCTTACGGCACGCAGAAGCTGATCGGCGAACTGCTGGTGCAGGACTACACCCGCAAGGGCTTCATCGACGGCCGCAGCGTCCGAGTGCCGACCGCGACGGTGCGCCCCGGCAAGCCGAACGGGGCCGCGTCGAGTTTCGCGTCCGGGATCATCCGCGAGCCGCTCGCCGGCGTCGAGGCGCTGCTGCCGGT
>JBFWQR010000257.1:0-6190 GCA_050249335.1 Lautropia sp. | reverse complement strand
GGCTTCGGTCGGCATCGGTATCGTCCGTTCCGGGGGTCACATCAGCGAAGGCAGCCAGAGCGCGATGGCCGGGAACGCGATCACCAGCGCCACGACCAGGCCTTCGAGTCCGGCGAACAGCAGCGCCCCCTTGAAGATGTCGGCGAGCGGCACGGAGGGCGCGACACTGCGGATCACGAACGCGACCATGCCGAACGGCGGCGTCAGCATGCCGATCTCGAGCATCATCACGACCAGCACGCCGAACCAGATGCCGCTGAAGCCGAGCTCGACGACCACCGGGTAGAAGATCGGGATCGTGATCAGCATCATCGCGGCGCCCTCGAGGAACATGCCGAGGATCACGTAGAAGCCCATCATCACTACGATGACCAGCGTCGGCTCGACGCCGAGCCCGACGATGAAACCGGTCAGTGCCTTCGGCAGGCCGGCCATCACGACGAACGAGTTGAAGACGAAAGCGCCAAGAATGAGGAACAGGATCGTCGCGGTCAGCGACGCACACTCTACGCATGCTTCGATCACCGCCGAGAGTGAACGCCGACCCTGCCGCAGCAACAGGATCGCCAGCGAAGTCAAAGCGCCGAACGCGGCCGACTCGGTCGCGGTGAACCATCCGAAGAAGAGACCAAAGAATACGACGACAAAGATCGTCGCGATGCCCCATAGCTTCGGCACATAGGCGAGGCGCTCCCGCCAGGTGCTTCGAATGTCGATCAGCGGCGCCGCTGCCGGATTCAGGCGGGCGTAGCCGTAGATGCCGGCCATGAAGAACAGCGTGATGACAATCCCCGGCACGACCCCGGCGATCAGCAGCTTGCCGATCGATTCGCCGGACGCGATCCCATAGATCACCATTGCGCCACTCGGCGGGATCACGGTTGCGAGCAGGCCGCCGGCAGCGCAGGTACCGGTCGCGAGCCGGTCGGAATAGCCCGACTGCCTCATCTCCGGAATCGCCATCTTGCCCATCGTCGCCGCGGCTGCGAAGCTCGAACCCGAACAGGCGGCGAACGCGGCAGACGAAGCGATCGTCGCGATCCCGAGGCCGCCCGGCAGACGTCCGAGCCACGCCCGCGCGGCTTCGAAGCCCATCGAGGCGATGCCGCTCGCCACCGCGAACGAGCCGAGCAGGATGAACAGCGGCAACGCCGCGAACTCGCTGCCCAACAAGTAGCCGACCGGCGTCAGGCTCATCACCGAACTGGCGACGTTGAAGCCCTGCAGCGCGAATACGCCGGCGAAGCCGACGAAGAACAGCGAGAACGAGATCGGCATGCCGAGTGCAGCCATTGCCAGCACCGCGAGCATGCCGATGGCGCCGATGATCACAGCAGCTGATCCTCGTGCCGGAGCGCCGGCTTGCCGGCCGCGGTCGCGGATGCAGCCGGGCCGCCGGCTTCGCGCAGCCGCGCGATGACGTCGAGTACGAGCTGCACGGCAAGCAGTGCGACGCCGAGGAACATCACGAGCTTCATCGGGAACAGCGGGAATCGGCTGACACCCTGCGCCACTTCGTGGTTAGCGAGCGCATCGGCCGCCGACTGGTAGAACAGCCAGGCGGTCCAGGCGAACAGGGCCGTAGAGAGCCCGAGCACGACCGCATCGAGCAGCGCGGCGGTCCGGCGACCGAGCCGTTCGGTCAGCAGCGTCACCGTGATGTGGCGCTTCTCGCGCTGCGCATGCGCGATGCCCAGGAAGATGACGATGCCGATCAGCAACGCGTTGAACTCGAAGACACCTTGTACCGGCATCAGCAGCCAGCGTCCGATCGCATCGATGATCGACGCGATCATCGTGACCATCAGCACCGACGACGACAGCACCGAACCGGCGAGCGCGCCGCGTCCGACCCAGCGATCGACGGCAGCGAACAGTTTCATCGACGAGACCGAGATTCGATCGACGTCACGCTCAGATGACCTTGACGTAGCCGGGATTGGCTTCGGCCCATTGCTCGACGACGGTCTTGCCGGGATGCTTCGCCTCATGCTCGCGCGCGATTGCGACCAACCGCTCGAGCACCGGCCGCGGCTTCAAGCCACGGGCCTCGGCCTCCTTGACATAGACGTCCCAGATCGCCGGCGGATTGATGACCTTGTACCACTGCTTGGCCGTCTCGGGCGACAACTGGACGATATCGATGCCCTTCTGCTTCAACGTGTCGAACGCCTTGTTGCTGGCTTCGCGGTCGAGCCGATTGAAGTGCTGCGGCACGTCCTTCTCGAGTTCGGCGATGACCTTCTTCGCGCTGTCCGGCAGGCGGTTGTAGGTATCGATATTGATCGCGGCGCCGAGCCAGCCGGTGTAGTCGCCGTTGCGGGTGTTCATCGCCTGCTTGATCACCTCGTGGAACTTGCTCGCGGTGACCGTGTAGGCCGGATTGCCCGACACCCCCTCGACCGTGCCCTTCTGCAGTGCCGTGTAGGTCTCGGCGGCTCCGATCGAGATCGGAATCCCGCCCAGGTTCGCGACGAAGTAGTGGCTCGCGCCGACCGCGCGCATCCGCTTCGCCTTGAAGTCGGAGATTCCGTTGGTCTTGAACGTCGTCATCAGCAGTTGCGGAGGGAACTCGACGAAGTACAGCGGCCGGATATTGAGCTTGGTCCATTCCGCATTAATCTCCGGTACGCTGCGAAACAGCTCGGTGTGGATGTTCCGCCACGGCGTCCCCTCGTTGATAAAATTCGGGAACACCGCGTTGCTCATCGGCATGTGGCTCGGATTCAACGAGGCCGCCGCATAGCCGACGTCCGCGATGCCGCGACCGATGCCCTGGGCCAGCGAATCGGCCTTGAGCAGCGTCCCGGCCCAGGTCATCTGGCCGATCTTGACCTGACCCCCGGTTCGCTTCTCGAGTTCCTTGCCCCAGTACGTCATCGCCAGAGAATGCAGACTGTCGGGCGACAGGCTCGAGGTCATGCTGAGCTCGATCGGCTTGTCGGCCGCCGCCACGCGGCGGGTCAGGCTGCCGGTCGCGACGGCCGCGGTCATCCCGGCAACAGCGCACATGAAGTTCCGCTTCATTGGTCTCCTCCGTCCGTGGTTCAGATTTGCTCGATCGCCACCGGGAACAGCTGCTCGTCGGCGTCGACGGGCATCACGTGATAGAGCGGGAAGCGATAGGCGCGGCCGGCCGGCAGCTCGGGCGGCGTCAGCGGGAACGCGAGATTGCCGCTGGTGCAGTAGCGGCCGGAGAATCCATGGTGCAGCAGGAACTGCTTGAAGGTCTTGGCCGCCGCGAGCCCCTGCTCGGCGGTCTCCGAGACGACTTCGACCAGCACGAACACCTCCCGCGGCGGCGCCGCCGGCGGCGTCCGCCACGCCATCACGCCGTCGACGCCGTAGATCCGAGGCAGGAAGCGGTAGTCGCCCGGCAGCACCTTGCGGGTGTTGATCTCGACCTCGCGCAGCGCCACCGGCAGGTGCGCGATGAAGCCGGGGTCGGCACTGCCGGCGAGCAGGACGGTGCGATAGCCGACCGGTGCGCTGCCTTCGATCTTGATGGTGGTGCGCGCCGCCGGCCGCCAGATCGCCCCCGCGACGCGGGTGCGCCGATCGTCGATCGCGTGATAGCGTGCCGCCGTGACGTCGAGGGTCCCGTCGGGCTCGGTGAACGACAGCGGATTGGCCTGTTCGTAGAGGCTGTGGGCGGCGATCGACAGCGGCGTCGCGCGGCGATCCGGATTCATGCTCTCGAGCTCGAAGCCGGTCTCGTCGATGGTCCCGAGGATCGAATCCCGGCCGCCGGGCACGCAGCAGACCGAGCCGCACTCGATGATCTTCGCCATGTGCATCACGTCAGCCATCGAGAAGCCGAGCCGCTGCGGAATCGCCGCGAACACCGCGGTATCGCAGGAACGGCCCGCGACGATGACATCGGGATCGTGCTCGAGTGCCTGCCGGAACGGTGCGCAGCCCATCTGCCCGACCAGCTGGGTGCACGCGCGGATGTCATCGGCGGTGACCGAAAGCGGCGCACCGAGCGCCTTCAGCTCGCCCTGCTCGAGCGCCCGCACGACCCGCTCGGGCGCGACGTCGGCCCGGATCGTTGCCATCCGGAAGTGCAGCGACTGCTCGCGTGCGATGTCGCGGATCATCGTCAGGGTGGCTTCGAGATGCGGCCCGGCGCCCGCGGTGCCGGCGGTGCCGATCAGCAGCGGCACGTCGAGCTGGCGCGCCGCACCGAGCACCAGCGCCAGGTCGCGCCGCGTCACCTCGGGACTGGTCGCCATCTCGCCGGAACCCAGATAGGCCGGGCCCGGGTCGATCGATCCCATGTCGCAGCCGATGAAATGCGGCTGCCGCTCGACGCCGGCCCGGAATGCCGCCTCCGGGATGCCGTAGCCGAGCTGCCCGGAACCGGCCAGGACGCGCAGCTGCTTCGGGCGCTGCGCCAGCAGGCGGGTTACGGCGCTCATAACCGCACCCCGAGCAACGGCGCATGCTGCTGCGCGCCGTAGACGTCGCGGTCGCCGGGCGAGCCGGCCACCAGCGCCCGCGGCATGGCGATCTTGATGGCACGCGCCGCGGCATACGGCACCAGCGACACGTCGGCCGGGTCGACGCCGTACAGCGCGGCGATCGACTCGACCGACAGCGCCGGCGAGCCGAGCGCCCGGTGAAAGTCGGCTTCGCGCTGGAACAGCAGATCGAACGACAGGGTCAGCGGGCCCGCGTTCTTGCTGCGGATCACCGAGGCGAGTTCGGTCAGGAGGGTCACACGGGGCTCCGATGACGGTTGAGATGGCCGCGCCGCGTCAGCGGCCGGCCCCGGAAGCGTCGTTCAGTCCGCGCTGCCAGGTCGACGGATTGCCGAACTTGCTGCGCGCCCGGCGCTCGAGGTAGTGGGCATAGATCCGCGGGATCAGCTTGAACGGCGCGTCGGCGCCGAGCTTCTGCGCCGCGTCGAGCGGCCAGTTCGGGTTGTGCAGCATCTCGCGGGCCAGCGCGACCAGGTCGGCGCCGCCCGACTGCAGGATCTCCTCGGCCTGGTCGGCATGGATGATCATGCCGACCGCCATCGTCTTGATGTCCGCGCCGGCGCGGATCCGCCGCGCGTACGGCACCTGATAGCCGAACGGCGATGCGACCTCCGAGCCGATCGACTCGGACATGCCGCCGGAGCTGCAGTCGACGACGTCGACGCCGGCCGCCTTCAGCGCCCGTGCCAGCACGACGCTGTCCTCGAGCTCCCAGCCGTTCTCGTCGACCGCCGAGACGCGGAAGAACAGCGGCTTGTGATCGGGCCACGACTGCCGGATCCGCTTGGCCGTATCGACCGCGAAGCGCATCCGGTTCTCCAGCGAGCCGCCGTAGCGGTCGGTACGCCGGTTCGCGACCGGCGACAGAAACTGGTGCGCCAGGTAGCCATGGCCACCGTGGATCTCGAGCACCTCGAAGCCGGCCTGGTCGGCGCGCCGGGCCGCGGAACCGAACGCCTCGGTAACCGTGTCGATGTCGTCCTGCGTCATCTCGCGCGGCGTCGACGAGTTCGACGAATGCGCGATCGCGCTCGGCCCGATCAGCTCCCAGTGTTCGCCGTGGTCGACGCCGGGGCAGTGCTCGAGCGGCGCGCGGCCTTCCCATGGCAATGCGCGACGTGCCTTGCGGCCCGAGTGACCGAGCTGGATCCCGGGTACCGCACCATTGCGCTTGATCACCTCGGTGATCCGTTGCAGCGATGGCAGGAACTCGTCCTTCCAGATGCCGCAGTCGGCGCGCGTCGAACAGCCGCGCGCCTCGACCTTGGTCGATTCCATGAAGACCAGGCCAGCGCCGCCGGCGGAGAACTTGCCGAGGTGCGGGATATGATGCCACTCGTCGATGAAGCCGCCAGTGGACGCGTACTGCAACATCGGAGAGACGACGATCCGGTTGCGCAGCGTGACGCCGCGCAACTCGATCGGGGTGAACAACAGAGGATTCATCGAACGGCACCATCGAATTGGACAGAGGCGGCCGGTTTGGCGGCCGCGGATGCGGGCATCGCCCGCGATTGTTCGGGCCGCTCTTCCTGTTCGAGCCGGTCCCACAGCGCGCGGACCAGCCGCATCAGCAATTGCGCTTCCTGCCAGCGATCGGACAGCTCGTAGCCGTCCGGGCCGGTCATCGCGTATTCCTTGGGGCCCATCTCGCAGAGGAAGGTCAGCGTCGCGTCCGCCGGCGCGCGCTTGCGCCAGCTGCGAAA
>JBFWQR010000256.1:0-6397 GCA_050249335.1 Lautropia sp. | reverse complement strand
GCCGCGGTCCTTCTTGAACTCGGCGATGATGTAGTCGATGATCCGCTGGTCGAAGTCCTCGCCGCCGAGGAACGTGTCGCCGTTGGTCGACAGCACCTCGAACTGCTTCTCGCCGTCGACGTCGGCGAGGTCGATGATCGAGATGTCGAAGGTGCCGCCGCCGAGGTCATAGACGGCGATCTTGCGGTCCTTGGTGCCGCCCTTGTCCAGGCCGAACGCGAGCGCGGCCGCGGTCGGCTCGTTGATGATCCGCTTGACCTCGAGGCCGGCGATCCGGCCGGCGTCCTTGGTCGCCTGGCGCTGGCTGTCGTTGAAGTACGCCGGCACCGTGATGACCGCTTCGGTCACTTCCTCGCCGAGATAGTCCTCGGCGGTCTTCTTCATCTTGCGCAGCACCTCGGCCGAGATCTGCGGCGGCGCGAGCTTCTTGTCGCGGACATTGATCCACGCGTCGCCGTTGTCGGCCTTGACGATCGCGTACGGCATCAGGTTGATGTCCTTCTGGACTTCCTTCTCGGCGAACTTGCGGCCGATCAGGCGCTTGACCGCGTACAGCGTGTTCTTCGGGTTGGTGACCGCCTGGCGCTTGGCCGGTGCGCCGACCAGCACTTCGCCGTCTTCCATGTACGCGACGATCGACGGCGTGGTGCGCGCGCCTTCGGCGTTCTCGATGACCTTGGGCTTGTTGCCCTCCATGATCGCGACGCAGGAATTGGTCGTTCCCAGGTCGATTCCGATGATTTTTCCCATGTTCTTTCCTTGTTCAGCGTTGCTCTTGGCGAGCGAGTATTCCGTCTGCGTCTGAATTGGGTCGCGGCGCCGCGATTTTCAAGCGATGGAATCGGCCGGCCGGCCCGATTCCCGCTCCCGCACCGTCAGCCGGTCAGGCCGGCTGGCTGACCGTCACCAGCGCCGGCCGCAAGACCCGATCGTTGATCAGATAGCCCTTCTGCAGCACCGAGACCACGTGGTTCGGCGCGACGTCCTTCGACGGCACCATCGAGATCGCCTGGTGCTGGTTCGGATCGAACTTCTGGTGGAGCGGGTCGATGGCCAGCAGCCGGTTCCGGTCGAATGCCTGGGTCAATTGCCGCAGCGTCGCCTCGACGCCCTCACGCAGGCTCTCCGTGCTCGGCGTCTCGACCTTCAGCGCCATCTCGAGGCTGTCACGGACCGGCAGCAGGCTCTCAGCGAACGACTCGATCGCGAACTTGTGCGCCTTCGAGACATCTTCCTTGGCGCGGCGGCGGACGTTCTCCATCTCGGCGCTGGCGCGCAGGAACTGCTCGTAGTGATCGGTCGCCTTGGCCTGCGCGGCAGCGAGTTCGGCACGCACCGCAGCGAGCTCGGCGGTCAACGCGGCGACCTGGGCCGGATCCCCGGCCGCTTCGGCCTGCTCGGGATCGGTTGCGTACATCGGCGCGTCGAACTCGTCGCCGCCGGCCGCCATGTCGGCTCGCGGGCCGGGCCTGCCGGCGCCGGCCCGCTGCTGGGCATGACCCGGCTGCTCACGGCCGGGGAACTTTCCTTTGGGTTCGGTCATTGCTCGCAGGACTGGATGAAGAGGATTGAATTGAAAAAACTTGAAAATTCAAACGGTTAGCCGAATTGTACGAGAACCATTGGGGTTGTCGACGGGATTTCAAGTGGCAATATGCCGGAAACCCACGGATCGGCCCGCTGGGTTCACAATCGGAACTGCGGTCCGGTTCCACCGGATGCAAGTCCACAACGCGAGGGAGTGACTATGGGTCTGATGTCTTTCATGAAGGAAGCGGGCGAGAAACTGTTCGGTCGCGGCAAGGCGCAGGCCGCAGCGCCGGCAGCGCCCGAGGCGGTATCGCCGGAGGCGGCCAACCAGGCGGCAGCCGATGCGATCGTCGACTACATCATCGCGCAGAACCTGAACGCCGAAGGCCTGTCGGTCAAGTTCGACGGCGGCGCCAGCACCGTGACCGTTTCCGGCATGGCACCGGATCAGCAGACCAAGGAGAAGATCCTGCTTTGCTGCGGCAACGTCGCCGGTGTCGCCCAGGTCAACGACGATCTGACCGTCGCCCAGGCTGCCGATCCGTCGCAGTACTACACGGTCGTCAGGGGCGACACGCTGTCGAAGATCTCGAAGGAGTACTACGGCAACGCCAATCTCTACAACCAGATCTTCGAGGCCAACCGGCCGATGCTGACGCACCCGGACAAGATCTATCCGGGCCAGGTGCTGCGGATCCCGCCGAAAGCCACGGCCTGAAAGGCCGCCTGATTCGAAGCCAGCTGATTCTCGAAGCCAGCTGATTCGCGGCGCGCCAGCGCCGAACGCCGGACGGAGCCGCGCAGCGGCGACGGCCGGCGTTTTTTTCTGCCCGCGCAGCGCCCTCCAGGCGCTTCCCGCCCCCCAATTGTCCGGCCGGCACGGCTGCCTGGCGGCAACGACCGGTGTGTTAGAATTCAAAAAGAAATATAGTTTCCCATATAGAAACTACTAATCAAACTGGACCAGGCCCTTCCGAGCCGATTCCGTGGGGGAGACGATGAACGACCCGCTCGTCCGTAATCACCCGCAGCGCCCGGCCGACATCGGCGCGGCCGAATGGCGGGCCCGCGTCGACGTTGCCGCCGCATACCGGCTCGCCCGGCTGTTCGGCTGGGACGATCTGCTCGGCACGCACATCTCGCTGCGGCTGCCGGGTCACGAGGATCGCTTCCTGCTGAATCCCTACGGTCTGCTGTTCGACGAGATCACCGCATCGTCGCTGATCATCGTCGACCTCGACGGCCGCAAGCTGTCCGAATCGCCGTACCCGGTGCATCGCCCCGGCTTCATCGTCCACAGCGCGGTGCACATGGGCCGGGGCGATGCGCACTGCGTGATCCATTCGCATGCCGACGACGGCGTCGCGGTGTCGATGCAGCAGCATGGCCTGCTGCCGGCGTCGCAGAAGGCGCTGGTGTCGTGGGGCGAGCTGCGCTATCACGATTTCCACGGCGCGACGTTCGACGAAGCCGAGCGCGAGTCGATGCTGAGCGACCTCGGCGACGGCACGATGATGATCCTGCGCAATCACGGCACGCTGACGGTCGGCGCGACGGTCGCCGAGGCATTCCAGCGGATGGTCCGGCTCGAACGCGCCTGCACCTACCAGATCCGCGCGCTCGCCGGCGGCGCGGCGTTGAACCCGATCGCCGCCGACGTGATCGAGAAGACGAACGACCAGGGGCGCCGTTTCTACGCCCAGGCCGGCGCCGCGGGACCGAACGAACTGGCCTGGGCCGCGCTGCTGCGGCGGCTCGACCGGATCGACCCTTCGTACGCCACGTGACGGACACGCGGCGCTGCAACCGACCGATCGCTGGAGACGCGAGATGACCAGAACCCGAAGACTGATGTTGGCAGCGGCGATGGCGCTGCCGTTCGCCGCCGCCGTCCAGGCGCAGACCTTTCCGTCGCAACCGGTCAAGGTGCTGGTCGGCTACGCCGCCGGCGGCCCGCTCGATACCGTCGCGCGGATCGTCGCGCAGGGCATGGCCGAATCGCTCGGTCATGCGGTCGTCGTCGACAACAAGCCCGGTGCGAGCGGCCTGATCGCGACCAATCTGCTGAAGCAGGCGCCGCCGGACGGCTACACGATCCTGTTCGTGCCGTCGACGTTCGTCGTCAATCCGATCATGATGCCGAAGGCGCCGTACGACCCGATCAAGGACTTCGCGCTGATCTCGCATCTGGCGACGCTCGCGACCCTGATGGTCACCGAGCCGGAATCGAAGATCCGTTCGGTCGCCGATCTGGTGGCTGCCGCGAAGGCCGCGCCCGGTGCGGTGACCTACGCGTCGACCGGCGCCGGCGGCCCGGCGCATCTGGCGAGCGAGCTGTTCCAGACGCAGACCGGCACGCAGACGACGCACGTGCCGTTCAAGGGCAGTGCGCCGGCGGTCGTCGAGGTCGCGGCCGGCCGCGTGACCTACATGTTCCATCCGACTACCGGCCTGAAGGAGCTGGTGCAGGCGAAGCGGGTCAGGCCGCTCGCGGTGACCGGCACGGCGCAGCGGCTCGCCGACTATCCGGACGTGCCGACGATGGCCGAGGCCGGATTCCCCGGCTACGAGGACGTCGGCGTCTGGTTCGGCGTGATCGCGCCGGCCGGCACTCCGGCGCCGATCGTCGCGCGGCTCAACGCGGCAGTGCAGGCGGCGCTGCAGCGGCCGGCGACGCAGGACCGGCTCAAGCTCGTCGGCGCGGTCGCCACCGGCGGGACGCCGCAGCAGTTCCACGAGTTCGTCGTCCGCGACAATGCGCGCTGGACCGCGATCATCCGCGCCGCCAAGATCGAGATGCCCAATGGTTGACCGCGCCGCCGATGCCGCGCCGCCGGTCTGGTTCATCAGCGGCTGCTCCAGCGGCTTCGGCCGCGAGCTCGCGCGGCTCGCGCTGAGCCGGGGCTACCCGACCGTAGTCACCGCGCGCGATCCGGCGCGGGTGCAGGCGCTCGCCGACGGCCACGGCGACCGCTGCCTGGTGCTGCCGCTCGACGTGACCGACCGCGGCCAGATCGCCGCCGCCGTCGCGCAGGCCGAACAGCGCTACGGCGCGATCGACGTGCTGGTCAACAATGCCGGGCGCGGTTTCATGGTGCCGGTCGAGGAGGCCGACGAGGCCGAAGTCCGCAAGCTGTTCGAACTGAACTATTTCGGCCTGGTCGCGCTGACCCGCGCGGTGCTGCCCGGCATGCGGCAGCGGGGGCGCGGCCACGTCGTCAACATCTCGTCGACCGGCGGCTTGATCGGCCGCGCCGGCTCGGGCTACTACGCCGCGACCAAGTTCGCCGTCGAAGGGCTGTCGGAGGCGCTGGCGCAGGAAGTCGAGCCGTACGGCATCAAGGTCACCATCGTCGAGCCCGGCCCGTTTCGCACCGGCTTCGTCGCGGCGCTCCATCGCGAGCCGACCATCGTCTACGGCGCGACGGCCGGCGCCAGGACCCAGCAGGTCGTCGATGCCGACGGCAGCCAGGCCGGCGATCCGGCACGCGCGGCGCAGGCGATCGTCACCGCGGTCGAAGCGCCGCATCCGCCGCTGCATCTGCCGCTGGGCAAGCCGGCGATCGCCGTCGCCCGGGCGAAATTCACCGCGATCCTGAAGGAAATCGACACTTGGGAAGCGCTGTCGGCAAGCGCGGACTATCCGCCGCCGGGCGGATGAGCCGGGGCCGGTTCTTTTGAGCCGGGGTCGGTTCTTCCGTCGCGCCGGCTCCTAGTTCCGGTAGCCCGGATCGGTCCGGTCCAGCAGCCGCAGCAGCGCCGGCCAGATCCTGGCGTTGGCCTTGCGATCCGGCGCCTCGAAGACCGCCGCAACCTGCTCGGCGACCGCGAGCGGCGGCTCGACCAGCCGCTCGCCGGTCGACAGCAGCGCCACCTGCGCCTGGCAGGCGCGCTCGAGGTAGTAGATCACGTCGAACGCTTCGGGGATGGTCCGGCCGCATGCAAGCAGGCCGTGATTGCGCAACACCATCGCCATCCGGTTGCCGAGCGAGGCCTGCAGCCGCCGTCGCTCGCCGTCGGTGAAATAGACGCCCTCGTAGTCGTGGAAGGCCAGCCGGTTGGTGAAGCGCATCGCATGCTGCGTCAACGGCAGCAAGCCGCGCTCCATGGCCGCGATCGCGATCCCGGCGGCAGTGTGCGTGTGGATCACACAGGCAACGTCGGGCCGCGCGATATGCACCGCACTGTGGATCGTGAAGCCGCCCGGATTGATGCCCAGCCCGGTGCTGTCGGAGATCACGTTGCCGTCGGTGTCGACGACCACCAGGCTCGACGCGGTGATCTCGTCGTACATCAGCCCGTAGGCGTTGATCAGGAAGCGGTCGTGCGTGCCGGGCACGCGGGCCGAGATGTGGTTGTAGATCAGGTCGGTCATCCGATGGTGATGGACCAGCCGGTAGCAGGCGGCGAGATCGACCCGGGTCGCCCATTCCGCGTCGCTGATCCCCTCGGGCCGGCCGCACGAAAGCGTCGCCGCCGTGAGTGGTGCCGTCATCGTTGTCCTCCTGATGCGATCGAGATGCCACCAGTGCCGCCACCGGTGCCGTTGCCGTTGCCGCCACCGTTGCCGCCACCGTTGCCGGCTGCCGGACCGTTTCCGGTCGCGGCGGCGGGCCGGGCCGCCGGTCCGCGCCCGAACGGATAGACCGTGCCGCCGATCCGCTGCGACAGGATCCGCGCCGCCTCGTGCAGCGGAGCGACGAGATCGGGCTCGTCGGCCGGCGCGACCAGGTGCGCCGGGAACGCGAAACCGAGCGTCGCGACCACTTCCATGCCTTCGCCGAACACCGGCACCGAGATCACGCCGAGGCCCGGCGAGGTTTCGCCGCGCTGCACGCTGTAGCCCTGCCACCGTGCCAGGTCGATG
>JBFWQR010000255.1:0-6485 GCA_050249335.1 Lautropia sp. | reverse complement strand
CGCAGCGGCCTCTCCGGCAAACGCCTCGAGCACCTCGGCGTTGACGCGCGCGATGTCGGTATAGCGGATCGCACCGGCGAGGAACCGTTCGACCGCGACTTCGTTGGCGGCGTTGAGCACGCACGGTGCGCCGCCGCCAGCCGCCAGCGCGGCGCGGGCGAGCGCGAGACAGGGGAAGCGCTGCTCGTCGGGCGCCTCGAAATCGAGCCGGCCGTGCGCCGCCAGGTCGAGCAGGCTGGCGCCGCTTTCGATCCGCTCCGGATAGCCGAGCGCATGCGCAATCGGCACCCGCATGTCGGGGTTGCCGAGCTGCGCCAGCACCGAGCCGTCGACATACTCGACCAGCGAATGGACGATGCTCTGCGGATGGATCAGCACGTCGAGCCGTCCGGCCGGCATGTCGAACAGGAAATGCGCCTCGATCAGTTCGAGCCCCTTGTTCATCATGGTCGCGGAATCGACCGAGATCTTGCGCCCCATCGACCATTTCGGATGGGCGCAGGCCTGGTCCGGCGTCACCGCGGCCAGCGCCGCCAGCGGCGTGGTCCGGAACGGACCGCCCGACGCGGTCAGAATCAGCCGGCGCACGCCGGCGCAGCCGCCGCCACCGACCCCGGCCACGCCCCGGCTGGCCGCCGTTGCCGGCGGCAGGCACTGGAACAACGCATTGTGTTCGCTGTCGATCGGCAGCAAAGCGACTTTCGACCGCCGGCAGGTCTCGATGAACAGCCGGCCGGCCATCACGATCGCTTCCTTATTGGCGAGCAGCAGCGCCTTGGCGTGGCGCGCCGCCGCCAGCGTCGGCGCCAGCCCGGCGGCGCCGACGATCGCCGCCATCACCGTGTCGGCCTGCGGGTCGGCGGCGACCTCGACGATCTCGTCGGCGCCGACCGCGAGCCGGGTCGGCAGGCCGGCGGCACGCAGCCGCCCGGCGACGCCGGCGGCCGCCGCCGGATCGCCGAGCGCGACCACTTCGGGCCGGTGCCGGGCCGCCAGCGCGAGCAGCTTCTCGGCGTTGCCGTGCGCGGTCAGCGCATGCACCTGGTAGCGGTCCGGGTTGCGGGCGACGACCGCCAACGTACTGTCGCCGATCGATCCGGTCGCGCCGAGGATGGTGATTCGCTTCATGGTCAGCGGCGCCCGGCCGCCCGAAGCCGCTGACAGCCCCCTCGGGGGGCAGCGAGCGTAGTGAGCGTGGGGGGGTTCATTTTCCGATCGCCAGCCACGCCAGCAGACACAACGGCATCGTCGGCACCAGTGCATCGATCCGGTCGAGAATGCCGCCGTGCCCGGGCAGCATCCGGCCGCTGTCCTTGACGCCGGCGGCCCGCTTCAACAGGCTTTCGAACAGGTCGCCGGCGACCGACAGCGCGACCACCACGGCGAGCCCGAGCACCATCGCCGCAACGCCGGCGCGCGCCGCCAGCCGGCTCGACAGCACGGCCGCGTCGGGCGCGATCCAGGCGGCGGCGAACGCGACCAGCACGGCGGCCGCGAAACCGCCCCAGACGCCTTCCCACGACTTGCCCGGGCTGATCCGCGGCGCCAGCTTGCGCCGGCCGAACGCGCGGCCGGCGAAGTAGGCGCCGATGTCGGCGCACCAGACGATCGCCATCGCCGAAACCACCAGCGCCGGGCTGGCCACCCGCAGCTCGTACAGCGCGGCCCAGGCCGCCCACAGCGACGCGACCGCGAGCGGCGCGCCCCAGTCGGCCGCTCGCGGCCGCGCCGCGGCGATCGACGGCAGCGCCACCATGCACCAGCCGGCGAGCGCCAGCAGCAGCAACAGCACCAGCCCGGCGCCGGCGGTACCGCCGGCGCCGCGCCAGCCGAGCCAGGCGATACCGGCCAGCCCGATCGCGCCGGCGACCGCGGCCGGCTGCCGGCCGATCAGCCGGCCCCATTCCCAGCCGGCGCCGGCCAGCAGCGCCAGCGACAGCAGGCCCCAGACCCACGGCGGCGCGAACAGCAGCGTACCGGCGATGACGGCGAGCAGGATCGCGGCGGTGATCACCCGGTGCAGCAACATCGTCCGACGGCCTCCTGGCTCAACGCGATCCGGGCGGAAGGCCGGTGCCGCCCGCGCGGTCCGTCACCCGGCCACCGCGGCGAGCTGGCCGCCGGTCCGGCCGAACCGGCGTTCGCGCTGGCGATACCAGGCGAGCGCTTCGGCGAACCGCTGCGCGTCGAAATCCGGCCAGTAGCAATCGCAAAAATACAGCTCGCTGTAGGCGAGCTGCCAGAGCAGGAAATTGCTGATCCGCTGCTCGCCGCCGGTCCGGATGAACAGGTCGGGCTCCGGCGCATAGGCCATCGCCAGGTGGCGGGCCAGCTCGTCCTCGGTGACCGGCAGCGCCGGGTCGGAGCCGGCCGCGGCGCGCGCGCGCAGCAGCGCCCCGGTCGCCTGCAGGATGTCCCAGCGGCCGCCGTAGTTGGCGGCGATGGTCAGCGTCATGCCCGGGTTGTCGGCGGTACGGCACTCGCCGTCGCGGATCAGCTGCTGCAGCTTCGGCTCGAAGCGCGACAGATCGCCGACCACCCGCAGCCGGATGCCGTTGCGATGCAGCAAATCGACCTCCCGCTGCAGCGCGGTGATGAACAACCGCATCAGCAGCGACACCTCGTCGGCCGGGCGCCGCCAGTTCTCCGAGCTGAACGCGAACAGCGTCAGGAACGCGACGCCGTGGCGGGCGCACTGCTCGACCGTCGTACGGACCGCCTCGACGCCCTTGCGATGGCCGGCGGCACGCGGCAGGTGGCGGTCGGTCGCCCAGCGGCCGTTGCCGTCGAGGATGATCGCGATATGACGCGGCACCGCGTGGCCGTCGGCCGATTCCGGGATACCCTGAGTGGAGCTGATGAACGTCATGTTCTGGGGAGCCTGCCGGACTCCTGAGCCCGCGCGCCGCTAGAAAGCGTCAGACCGTCATGACCTCTTGTTCCTTGGCCGCGAGCATCTTGTCGATCTCGGCGACGAAGCGGTCGGTCAGCTTCTGGACCTCGTCCTGGCCGCGGCGATCCTCGTCCTCGGTGATCTTCTTGGCCTTCGACAGCTCCTTGAACTCGCCGTTGGCCTCGCGCCGCAGGCCGCGGATCGCGACCTTGGCGTTCTCGCCCTCGTGCTTGACGACCTTGACCAGCTCGCGCCGGCGCTCTTCCGACAGCGGCGGCATCGGTACCCGGATCACGGTACCCATCGACTGCGGGTTCAGGCCGAGATCGGAGTCGCGGATCGCCTTGTCGACGACCGTCGCCATGTTCTTCTCCCATACCGTCACCTGCAGCGTGCGGGCATCGGCGAGGGTGATGTTGGCGACCTGGTTGATCGGCGTCGAATTGCCATAGTAGTCGACGTGGATATGGTCGAGCACGCCGACATGGGCGCGGCCGGTCCGGATCTTGGACAGCCCGTTCTTCAGCGCCTCGACGGCCCTCTGCATCTTCTGCTCGGTGCTCTTGCGGATCTCGGCAATCGACATCGGGTCTCCCTAAACGTGAACCAGCGTGCCCTCGTCGGCACCGCAGACGACCCGCGTCAGCGCGCCCGGCTTGAAGATCGAGAATACCTTGACCGGCAGTTTCTGGTCACGGCACAGCGCGAACGCCGCGGCATCCATCACCTTCAGGTTGCGGCTGATCGCCTCGTCGAACGAGATCTCGCGGTAGCGGGTCGCGCTCTTGTCCTTGACCGGATCGGCGGTGTAGACGCCGTCGACCTTGGTCGCCTTCAGGATCACCTCGGCGTCGATCTCCGCGCCGCGCAGCGCCGCCGCGGTATCGGTGGTGAAGAACGGGTTGCCGGTGCCGCCGGCGAAGATCACGATCTTGCCTTCGTCCAGGTAGCGCAGCGCGCGCGGCCGGACGTACGGCTCGACCACCTGCTCGATGTTCAGCGCCGACTGCACCCGCGCAGTGGCCCCCTGCTGCCGCAATGCATCCTGCAGCGCGAGCGCGTTCATCACGGTGGCGAGCATGCCCATGTAGTCGGCGGTGGCGCGGTCCATCCCGGCGGCGCCGGTCGAGACGCCGCGGAAGATATTGCCGCCGCCGATCACGATCGCCAGCTCGACGCCGAGCCGGGTCACCTCGACGATCTGTGCGCACATCTGCTCGATCGTCTGGCGGTTGATGCCGTAGCTGTCGTCGCCCATCAGCGCTTCGCCGGACAGCTTCAGCAGCACCCTGCCGTAGGCCGGCTGCCCCGCAGCCGGCCCGGCCCGGCCGGCCTGCGCCGGGCCGGCCGGCGTTCGCGCCGATTCCATCAACGCGCCGCCGCGACCTGCGCCGCGACCTCGGCGGCAAAGTCGGTCTGGCGCTTCTCGATGCCTTCGCCGACGACGTACAGCCGGAACGCGCGGACCTTCGCCTGCTTCGCCTTGAGCAGCTGCTCGACCGTCGACTTGTCGTCCTTGACGAACGGCTGGCCGAGCAGCGTCACCTCCTTCAGGTACTTCTGCACCGAGCCTTCGACCATCTTGGCGACGATCTCGGCCGGCTTGCCCGATTCGGCCGCCTTCTGCTCGGCGATCGAGCGCTCCTTGGCGATCAGCTCCGCCGGCACCTGCTCGCGCGACAGCGCGACCGGCTTGTTGGCGGCGATATGCATCGCGAGATCCTTCGCCAGCGTGTCATCGCCGGTGACGTCGATCAGCACGCCGATCCGCGCGCCGCCGTGCAGGTACGAAGCGATCCGGCCTTCAGCGGTCATCCGCTCGAAACGGCGCAGCGACAGGTTCTCGCCGATCTTGCCGACCAGCGCGGTGCGGGCTTCCTCGACCGTCTTGCCGGCATGCGCACCGGACGTCAGCTTGGTAGCCGACAGCGCCGCGACGTCGGCCGGCCGGACCTCGGCGACCAGCCGGGCCAGATCGGCGGCAAACGCGAGGAAGTCCGGGTTCTTGGCGACGAAATCGGTCTCGCTGTTGAGCTCGACCATCGCCGCCGACTTCGCGTCCGGCGCAACGTGGATCGCGACTACGCCCTCGGCGGCGACCCGCGACGCGACCTTGCTCGCCTTGCTGCCCAGCTTGACGCGGAGGATCTCCTCGGCGCGCTCCATGTCGCCACCGGCCTCGGTCAGCGCCTTCTTGCATTCCATCATCGGCGCGTCGGTCTTCTCCCGCAGCGCCTTGACCATCCCTGCGGTGATCTCTGCCATTGCTCAAGCTTCCTCGGATTCGACTTCGACGAACTCGTCCTCGTCGGCGCCCTTCGCCACTTCCTGCAGCGCCGCGCTCTTGCCTTCGAGGATCGCGTCGGCGATGCCGCGCGCGTACAGCCGCACCGCGCGGCCCGAGTCGTCATTACCCGGGATCACGTGATCGATCCCCTCGGGCGAATGGTTGGTATCGACCACCGCAACGATCGGCACGCCGAGCTTCTTCGCCTCGGTGACGGCGATCTTGTGATAGCCGACGTCGACGATGAACAGGCAGTCCGGCAGGCCGGCCAGATCCTTGATGCCGCCGAGGCTGCGCGTCAGCTTCTCCTGCTCGCGGGTGAACAGCAGCGCCTCCTTCTTGGTCATCCGGTCGAGCGCGCCCTCTTCGGCCGCGGCTTCCATGTCCTTCAGGCGCTTGATCGAGCCCTTGACGGTCTTGAAGTTGGTCAGCATGCCGCCGAGCCAGCGCTCGTCGACGTACGGCATGCTGGCGCGCTTGGCTTCCTCGGCGATGATCTCGCGCGACTGGCGCTTGGTGCCGACGAACAGCACGGTGCCGCGGTTGGCCGCGAGCTGGCGCACGTACTTGGTCGCCGCCTGGTACTGGACCAGCGTCTTCTCGAGGTTGATGATGTGGATCTTGTTGCGATGGCCGAAAATGAACGGGGCCATCCGGGGGTTCCAGAAGCGCGTCTGGTGGCCGAAATGGACACCGGCTTCCAGCATCTGGCGAATCGTGACCGTCATGCGAATCTCCGGGCAGGGTTGATCGATACCTCGGAGCGGCCGACGGACGAACCGCCGGAACCGATGGAAGCCATTCCATCATCTGTTCCGGCCGGCACCCTAGTCCGGCGACGCCAGAGTGGCCAGGGGCACCCGAGGCGGCGTTGAGAAAAAGGCGGCGTTGAAAACTAACCTATAATGATACCAAGAAACAACGGCTTACGCCCTGCGCCGCCCGCCCCATGAGCATCACGCTGAAATCCCCGGAAGACGTCGAACAGATGCGGGTCGCCGGGCGCCTGGCCAGCGAGGTGCTCGACTTCATCACCCCGCATGTGAAGGCCGGCGTCACGACCGAGACGCTGGATGCGTTGTGCCATGACTACATCGTCAACCAGCAATTGGCGATTCCGGCGCCGCTGAACTATGCGCCGCCCGGCTACCGGCCGTTCCCGAAATCCATTTGCACCTCGATCAATCACCAGGTTTGCCACGGAATCCCGGGAGAACGCGTCCTGAAGAACGGAGATATCGTCAATATCGATGTCACTGTGATCAAGGACGGCTGGCACGGCGATACCAGCCGGATGTTCATCGT
>JBFWQR010000254.1:0-6491 GCA_050249335.1 Lautropia sp. | reverse complement strand
ATCCGGTGCTTGAACCAGTCGACGACGGCTGGGCCGCGGACCCAGATTTGCTGCGCGGCCTCGGGCACGCGCGCGAGCCGTTCGAGCAGATCGATGCTGGCCGTCGCTGCGGCCGGCAACCGCAACCGCGCCGGCGCGACGACTCGGTCGCCCATGCGCAGCGCATCGCCGCGTTTCAGCCGGATGCCGTGCTCGTCATGGACGAAGACGCTGTGGCTCGACGTGACGCGCACGGTCCGGCCGTATGCCGTCCGCACTTCGTGCAGCGTCTCGTCGAGCGGATGCCGGATCACCGCCTTGATCGGGCGGAAACGGACGTCGTGATGATCGATACCGAAGCACAGCACGTCGCCGAGCGGCGCGCCCTTCAACTTCGCAACACCGCGATCGTCGGCGACGACGTCCGCCGCCGCGAGCGCATCGTCGATGAATCGGCCGATGCGGACCATCCGGACGCTTTTGCCGGAATCATGGCCGGAATCGCGGACGAACACATGATCGTCGCCATCGACGCTCATGATGATCACGCGGTGATAGCGCAGCTTCTCGATCTTGAAGTCGTCGGTGCCGATGCCGGTGCCGAGCGCGGTGATCAGGGTCGCGATCTGCTCCGACGAGATCAGCTTGTCGAACCGCGCTTTCTCGACGTTCAGCACCTTGCCGCGCAGCGGCAGGATCGCCTGGTACTTGCGGTCCCTGCCCTGCTTCGCCGAACCGCCCGCCGAATCGCCCTCGACCAGGAACAGCTCGCACTTGGCCGGATCGCGCTCCTGACAGTCCGCGAGCTTGCCGGGCAGGCCGCCGCCGTCGAGCACGCCCTTCCGGCGCGTCATGTCGCGCGCCTTGCGCGCCGCCTCGCGGGCGCGGGCGGCTTCGACGATCTTGCCGCAGATGATCTTGGCGTCGTTCGGCTTCTCGAGCAGGAAGGTCTCGAGCGTCCTGGCGATGATCTCCTCGACCGGCGCGCGCACTTC
This sequence comes from Lautropia sp., assembly GCA_050249335.1. Lineage (GTDB taxonomy): Bacteria > Pseudomonadota > Gammaproteobacteria > Burkholderiales > Burkholderiaceae_E > Lautropia. The sequence goes on along the minus strand of JBFWQR010000254.1, from coordinate 5,517 downwards.
GCTCGAGACCAGCTTGTCCTTGGTCTGGCTGCTGAACTTCGGCTCCGGCACCTTGACCGACAGCACGCAGGTCAGCCCCTCGCGCATGTCGTCGCCGCTGGTCTCGACCTTCGCCTTCTTGGCGATGTCGCTCTCTTCGATGTACTTGTTGATGACCCGCGTCATCGCCGCGCGCAGGCCGGTCAGGTGGGTACCGCCGTCGCGTTGCGGGATGTTGTTGGTGAAGCAGAGCACCTGCTCGTTGTAGCCGTCGTTCCACTGCATCGCGGCTTCGACGGTGATGCCGCTGCTCTCGCCCTTGGCGTGGAAGATGGTCGGGTGCAGGACGTTCTTGTTCTTGTTGATGTATTCGACGAAGCCCGAGACGCCGCCGGCGAACGCGAAGTCCTCTTCCTTGTTCTCGCGCTGGTCGACCAGCTTGATCCGGACGCCGTTGTTCAGGAACGAGAGCTCGCGCAGCCGCTTGCTGAGGATCTCGTAGTGATAGTCGATGTTGTTGAAGATGATCGGGTCGGCCAGGAAATGGACCTCGGTGCCGCGCTTGTCGGTCGGGCCGACCACCGGGATCGGCGACACCTGGACGCCGCGCTGGGTCTCGACGACGCGATCCTTCGGCACGCCGCGCTCGAACTCCATGAAATAAGCCTTGCCGTCGCGCTTGATGGTCAGCCGCAGCCATTGCGACAGGCCGTTGACGCAACTGACGCCGACGCCGTGCAGGCCACCGCTGACCTTGTAGCTGTTCTGGTCGAACTTGCCGCCGGCATGCAGCTCGGTCATCACGATCTCGGCGGCGCTGCGCTTCGGATCGTGCTTGTCGTCCCACTTGATGTCGGTCGGGATGCCCCGGCCGTTGTCGAGCACCGAGATGCTGTTGTCGATGTGGATCGTGACGACGATCTCGTCGCAATGGCCGGCCAGCGCCTCGTCGACCGAGTTGTCGACGGTCTCGAACACCAGGTGATGCAGGCCGGTACCGTCGGAGGTGTCGCCGATGTACATGCCCGGGCGCTTGCGGACCGCCTCGAGGCCTTCGAGGATCTGGATCGACGTCGAATCGTAGCCGGCGCCGTTGCCGCTGCCACTATCGCTGCGGTCGTCGCCACCGTTGCCCGCACCAGTGCCGTTGGCGGCCGCCGCGGCCGCGGAACCCGCACCGCCCTCGCCTTCGTTGGTCGGCGGCGGCAGGTTCGGATCGTTCGGATTGGACATCGTGCTGGCGGTCTGGTTCGGTTGGCTCATCGAGACGGAACTTCGCGAGAAGGGACTTCGCTGTCGGATCGACCGGGCGTCATATCCGCATCGGCATGATTACGTACTTGAACGTGTCGTCGCCCGGCAGGCTCACCAGTGCGCTGGAGTTCGAGTCGCCGAACTCGATCTTGACCAGGTCGACCTTCAGGTTGCCGAGCACGTCGAGCAGATACGAGACGTTGAAGCCGATCTCGAGCGGCGCCCCGGCATAGTCGATGTCGATCTCCTCGATCGCCTCTTCCTGCTCGGCGTTGCTGCTCTGGATCTTCAGGATCGACGGCGCGAGCGACAGACGCACGCCCTTGAACTTCTCGTTGGTCAGGATCGACGCACGCTGCAGCGCTGCCCCGAACTGCTCGCGGTTCAGCGCGATCGCCTTGCTGTAACCGGTCGGAATCACGCGCTGATAGTCGGGGAACTTGCCTTCGACCAGCTTGGTGATGAACTCGACCTCGCCGAAGCTGATGCGGATCTGGTGGTTGATGACCTGGACCAGCACCGGCTCTTCGCTGTCACCGAGCAGCCGCAGCAGCTCGGTGACGGTCTTGCGCGGCATGATCACTTCGGCCTGGGCGCTGGCCCGCTCCCCGGCTTCGGCGCAGTAGGCGAGCCGATGGCCGTCGGTCGCGACGGCACGGATGCCATCGGGCGCCATCACCAGCAGCAGGCCGTTCAGATAGAAGCGGATGTCCTGCTGGGCCATCGCGAAATGGACCATCTGCAGCAGGTGGCGCAGCCGTTGCTGCGGCATCGAAACCTCGGCGTTGACCTCGGTGCCGGTCGCGAGCGTCGGGAAATCCGCCGCCGGCAGCGTCTGCAGCGCGAACTTGCTCTTGCCGGCGTTGACCGACAGCTTGTTGCCGTTCTGCGTGACGGTGACCTCGCCTTCCGGCAGCGCGCGCAGGATGTCGATCAGCTTGCGCGCCGAGACCGTGACCGCGGCGTCGCCGCTGCCGGAGCCGACGGCGGCGCTGGTGCGGACCTGCATCTCGATGTCGGTGCCGGTGAACGAAACCGTCTCGCCCTGCTTGCGGATCAGCACGTTGGCCAGGATCGGCAGCGTATGGCGCTTCTCGACGATGCCGGCAACGGTCTGCAACGGCTTCAGGATCGCGTCGCGTGAGGCTTTGATGAGTTGCATTCGGTTTTCCCTGATCCGGAAGACTCTTCTTTATTCAGGATGCTGTTGTTGTTGGGACTTCGAGCTGCCTGTGGATAGCGCCGGCAATGCCGCGCCGGCAGGCGATCCGGCCGGTGTACAGCCGTGTGCAGTACCGGGAACGGCGCTGGTCGCGCCGTGTGGATCGATCGGCACCAACCGGGATTGTCCCGAGCTGTGCACAAACGATGCAGCCGCAATCCCCAGACTTATGCGCCGGTTGCTCACAGTCGCAGCGGCGCGACACGGCGAGCGGTAATGCTGCATTCGCGCGGCGCGGTCGCTCACAGGAACTCCCGCAGCGTCTGGTCGAGCACATGGATCTGATGATTCAGCTCGGTCTTGTGGGTGCGCAGCTCGCCGATCTTGCGGACCGCGTAGAGCACGGTCGTGTGGTCCTTGCCGCCGAATGCCTCGCCGATCTCGGGCAGGCTCTTCTGCGTCAGCTCCTTGGCCAGATACATCGCGATCTGGCGCGGCAGCGCGATCTTGGCCGGCTTGCGCTTGCTGTACATGTCCGCGAGCTTGAGCTTGTAGTAGTCCGCGACGGTGCGCTGGATCAGCTCGATCGAGATCTGGCCGCGGTTGAACGACAGGATGTCCTTCAAGGCCTCCTTGACCAGGTCGAGCGTGATCGGCTGGCAGCGGAAGCCGGCATAGTGGATCACCCGCTGCAAGGCGCCTTCGAGCTCGCGGACATTCTGCCGGATGTTCTTGCCGATGAAGTAAGCGACCTCTTCCGGCAGCGCGATCCGCGCCTGCTCGGCCTTGCGCAGCAGGATCGCGACGCGCATCTCGAGCTCCGGCGGCTCGATCGCGACGATCAGCCCGGAATTGAAGCGCGAGACCAGCCGGTCGTCGATATTGACCAGTTCCTTCGGATAGGTGTCGCTGGTGATCAGGATCTGCCGGTGGTCCGCGACCAGCGACTCGAACACATAGAAGAATTCTTCCTGCGAGCGTTTCTTCTCGGACAGGAACTGGATGTCGTCGATCAGCAGCAGGTCGAGCGACTGGTAGTAGCGCTTGAACTGGTCGACCGCTTCGCGGCGTACCGCCGCCACCATGTCCTGGAAGAACTGGTTGGCGGTCACGTAGCGGATCTGCGCGTTCGGTTCGCGCCGTACGATCTCGTTACCGACCGCATGCATCAGATGGGTCTTGCCGAGGCCGACGCCACCATGGATGAACAGCGGGTTGTAGGCGCCGCCGGGCCGATCGGCGACCTGCGCGGCGGCAGCGCGTGCCAGATCGTTGGCCTTGCCGGTCACGAAGGTGGCGAACGAAAGATCCGGATTCAGCCGGGTCCGCTCGTCGTGCGGACGCGCCCCCAGACCGGCGAAGGCGATGGCGCCGTTGCCGGCGTTCGAACCGGCCGAATCGGGCCGGCCGGTGCCATTGCCGCTTGCCGGCCTGCTATCTAGCGGCCTGCCATCTACCGGCCTGTCATCGGTCGGTCTGCCGTCTGCCGGCGAGATCGCGATGCCGGTGCCGTCCGGCATCGTGGCCGCGAACCCCGCGTCTTCGCCGGGGAAACCGGCCGGCGCGTCGCCGGCCACGGCACCGGTCGTGGCGGGTGCGCCGACGCGGCTGACTTCGAATTGCGCCGAACACTCCGGATCGAACACCTGCTGCAGGCTCAGATTGATCAGCCGCAGATATTGCTTGCGGATGATGTCCGCCTTGATCTGGGTCGGCGCGCCGAGCCGGACGACATGCGCAGCCGCGTCGTAACCGAGGAATGCCAGCGGCTTGATCCAGGTCCGGAACGCTTCTTCCGACAGCTTGGTCGAAATCAATTCCGTGCACGATAGCCAGTGTTCCTGCATGGCGACGAGGGGGGCGGCTCCGTGGCGGTTCCGATGGCGGGTCGAACGGGTCGAGAGATCGAGTTGCGGGTCTGACAATGTTCCGAGCAGTTCGGGCCGTTGCGAGCTCCGCCGCGAATTCTGCTGCGAATCCGCGATCACATTCGACGGCCGGATCGCACGCCGGCCATGCCTGGGCCCCGCTCCCGTGCGAACCGTCGATTCTAACTTATCCACAGCACGCAGTCCCGCCTTTGCATTGACACGTTCGCCCGGATCGAGTGCAATAGAAGGCTTTTCTCGATTTCCGCGGCTGATCGGCCCGTCGATCGGCATCCCACCCGTTTTGCAACAGTCCGGTCATGAAGCGCACTTATCAGCCCTCCGTCTGCCGTCGCAAGAGAACGCATGGCTTCCTGGTTCGCCAGAAAACCCGTGGCGGCCGCGCCGTGCTGCGCGCTCGCCGCGCCAAGGGCCGCAAGCGGCTGTCGGTCTGACCGGTCCGGTGCGGCCGGGACGATCGGGCTGACGGTGCGCGCGCGGCTCGCGAAACATCGCGCGCGTGTCCACCGGTGAGGCTCACCGGCAGTTATTTCGAATTGACCGACCGGCGGCTCACCGCAACGGCGGCAGCCGCGCGGCCGATGGTGATCAGCGTCGCCAAGCGATTGGTGCCGTCGGCGGTCCGGCGCAATACGGTCAAGCGGATCGTTCGTGAAGCCTGGCGGGCGAGTCGGCAGGCGCGGCCGGCAACCGACGCGAGCGGCGCAGGCGCCCCGGCGGCTGGCAGCGGCAAGCTCGGCAGCGAGCGCGGCCTCTTGATGCGATTGAAGGCGTTTCCGGGTCGCGGCAAACGGCTGCCACCCGGCCGGAGGCCGGGGCCGGATGCCGTGGCAGCCAATGAAGGTCGTTCAGCAATGCGGCGCTCGAAGAATGTGAGCGGTCACTCAAGCACAATCGGGCAGACGCCCTCCGAGCCGTCTCTGGCCATCGTCAAGCGACTGTTGCGCGCCGATGCCGATCGCCTGTTCGGCGAAGCGCTGCGTTCGCCGCGCCACTCGCCGGGCGGCAGGCGGACGGCGCGGCCGGTGCCATGAGCCCGAGCGAACGGCCGCCCGAAGCCGGGCTCGTGTCCCCCTCGGGGGGACCGGCGCGCAGCGCCGAGGGGGCAAGATGAGCCCGAGCGAACGGCCGCCCGAGGCCGGGCTCGTGTCCCCCTCGGGGGGACCGGCGCGCAGCGCCGAGGGGGCAAGATGAGCCCGAGCGAACGGCCGCCCGAAGCCGGGCTCGCGTCCC
>JBFWQR010000253.1:0-6493 GCA_050249335.1 Lautropia sp. | reverse complement strand
ACCGTGGTGGCACCGGCAGCGCTGGCGGCCGCGGCGATCGTCGCGACCCGGGCGTCGGCGGCCCGTACCAGCCGGGCGCGCCGCGGCAGGTCGCCGCAGCCCGGGCACGCCGGGTTGCGGGCGATCCGCGCCCCGCTGGCATGGCCGCTGCCGGTGTCGAACCACCAGCGCCGCGCCGCCGGCTCGCCGTGCACGGGTTCGCTATGTACCTGTTCGCTATGTACCGGTTCGCCATGCACGGGTTCGCCACGCATCGGTTCGCCATGTACCGGCGCCCGCGCGAGCTTCAGCGCGGCGTCGACCGCCTGCGCGCCGGCGATCGAGGCGGTGATCGCCGTCGTCGGCATCACCCGTTCGCGCAGCGCGGCACGCAGCAGGCCGCCGCAGGAATAGCGTTCAGCGATGCGGCCGTAGACCGAGGCCGGCAGCCCGCATTCGTAGCAGGCCGGCAGCGCAGCCGCATCGCGGCCCGGCAGCGTGCCGCGGTCCGGTGCCGCGAACGGAAAGGTCTCGACGCTGACCGAACGGCTGTCGATCGCCGCGTTGACCCAGTCGACGCCGGCCAGCCAGCAGACCTGGTTGACCCGCAGCCGGGCTTCGAAGTTGTCGAGCGCGCCGATCACGCAGTGATACCCGCGCGCGGCTGCGATGCCGAGCGTGTCGCGGATGTCGCCGGCGATCGCGGTCACCGTGACCGCCGGGTCGAGATCGGCGGCGTGGCGCGCGACCGCGGCGGCTTTCGGCGTGCCGACGTCGGCTTCGCGCAGCAGTACCGAGCGGGTCAGGTTGTGGCGCTCGACGACATCGAAGTCGTAGACGTCGACCGCGCCGACGCCGAGCAGGCACAGGTTCTTGACGACTTCGTTGCCGATTGCCCCGGCGCCGATCACCGCGAAGCGGCTCGCCTGCAGCACGTCCTGCGAGAAGCCGGCGATCGCGCGGTGTCGCGCGTAGCGATCGACCGCCGCGCTCACCCGTCGACGACCTCGACGTCGATCCGGTGGATGCTGCGGCACTGGATGCAGCGGGCGCCGTTGTCGTTGGCCAGCGCCCGGACGCTGGCGACGTTGTAGAAGCTCTGGCAGTCGGCGCAGCGGAACAGTTCGCCGTCGGCGTCGAGGGGGCCGCCGGTCAACGCATCGCGCAGTTGTGCCAGCGCACTGCGGCGGATCACCGCCCTGGCGCCGCGCGCCGGCACTTCGCCGGCCCCGGCGCGACGGGTCCGCCGCTTCGGCCGATACTGGTCGCGCGCGCTTTCGCGAGCGGATTCGCCCGGCCAGCCGCCGGCGAGGCCGCGCGCGGCGAGCAGGCCGACCACCAGTACGACCACCGTCAACAGCACCCGTCCGATCGCTGGCGTCATCGACTCGTTCTCCTTCGGCTGCTCATGCCACACGACACACCGGCCGCGGCCCGGCTTGCCAGATGCGGCCGATTGCGGCTAAATTAAAGACAGTATGCGTGGCACGTATTTTTACTTCGGCTTTTTCTGGGGCTTTCCTGCCGCTGGCGGGACGAGTCGGGAAATCGCGCGCAAGTAGCAAGCCGCATACCGAATCGCCAACCGCCAGCGCGCAAGCCCTGGCGGTTTTTGTTTTTGGCGCCGCGCCGCGCCGCCTGGAGTCCGAGATGCCGATCACCACCGATGACCTGCGAATCCGAGAGTTGAAGGAACTGGCACCGCCGTCGCATCTGATCCGGGAGTTCCCGGTGTCCGCGGCCGTCGCCGAGACGGTCAGCGCCGCGCGGGGGGCGATCCATCGGATCCTGCACGGAATGGACGACCGGCTGCTGGTCGTCGTCGGCCCATGCTCGATCCACGACCCGTCGGCGGCGCGCGAGTATGCGTCGCGGCTGGTTGCGCAGCGCGAGCGGCTCGCGGACCGGCTCGAGATCGTGATGCGGGTCTATTTCGAGAAGCCGCGGACCACGGTCGGCTGGAAGGGGCTGATCAACGACCCGAACCTCGACGGCAGTTTCGACATCAATCGCGGCCTGCGGATCGCGCGCGAACTGCTGCTCGACATCACGTCGCTCGGGCTGCCGGCCGGCACCGAATACCTCGACATGATCACGCCGCAGTACATCGCCGACCTGATCGCATGGGGCGCGATCGGCGCGCGGACCACCGAATCGCAGACCCATCGCGAACTGGCGTCCGGCCTGTCGTGTCCGGTCGGCTTCAAGAACGGCACCGACGGCAACGTCCGGATCGCGCTCGACGCGATCAAGGCGGCGTCGCAGCCGCACCATTTCCTTTCGGTCACCAAGGGTGGGCATTCGGCGATCGTCTCGACCCGCGGCAACGAGGATTGCCACATCATCCTGCGCGGCGGCAAGGCGCCGAACTACGATCGCGCCAGCGTCGACACCGCCTGCCGCGAAGCCGGCGCCGCAGCGCTGGCGTGCCGGCTGATGATCGACTGCTCGCACGGCAACAGCCAGAAGAATCCGGACAACCAGCTGCTGGTCGCCCAGGACATCGTCGATCAGATGGCCGACGGCGAGTCGCGGATCTTCGGCGTCATGCTCGAGAGCCACCTGGCCGCCGGCCGCGAGGACCTGGTGGCCGGCAAGCCGCTGACCTACGGCCGCAGCATCACCGACGGCTGCATCGGCTGGGAAGCGACCGAGCAGGCGCTCGAACTGCTCGCCGAGGGGGTCGCGGAGCGGCGGGTCGCGTTGTCCCAGGCATGAACCGGGGCCTGTCCCGGCATGGCCACGGCCGCGTCCGTGCCGGGAACAGCCCCCTGGGCGGCGCGACCGTCTGTCGGCAAAAAAACCGCAAAAATCGGCCTGGCTGTCTCGGTGGCCCCCGGGGACATCGGCAATACCCGATGTGCATGCTGTAATAGGCTGCACGCCCATTCCGGAGATCGACGCCATGCAGGCCGCGAGTCAACCTGCCAGTGCCCAGCGCAACAAGGCCAGCCCCCACGAGCGGCTGACCGCGCTCGGCTTGACGCCGCTCGGGCGTGCCAGCGAATACGCCGACGACATCTATTCGCTGATGGCCAAGACGCCGCTGTTTTCCGGTCTCGACATGAACGAGACGCGGATCCTCGGCGCGTTCATGTACGTCTACGAAGCGCCGCCGGGGCTGACGCTGATCAACGAGGGCGACAGCGGCGATTTCATGGTGCTGCTGATGTCGGGCATGGTCGACGTGCTCCGGCGCAATCGCTACAACTACCCGTCGCGGATCGCGGTCGCCCATGCCGGCCACGCGCTCGGCGAGATGTCGATGTTCGACGGCGAGCCGCGCTTCGCGTCGTGCGTCACGCTCGAGCAGTGCCGGATCGCGGTACTGACGCGCGATTCGCTGCTGCTGGTGCTGCAGGACGAGATGCGGCTCGGCAACAAGATTCTGCTGAAGCTGGTGCAACTGCTGTCGGAGCGGCTGCGCCAGACCAGCGCCAAGCTGGTTTCCTACCTGGAAGCCGCCCGCGACGCCTGATCCTGCCGGCCGGCTGATCAGCGCGCGGCGGCGTCGTTGCGCCAGCCGATGTCGCCGACGCCGGCGCGCCGGTTCAGCTGCCGGGCCAGTATGAACAGCAGGTCCGACAACCGATTCAGATACTGCTGGCACAGCGGCCGGACCGGTTCCGCTGCGGCCAGCGCGACGACGCTGCGTTCGGCCCGCCGGCAGACGGTGCGGGCGACATGCGCGCGGGCGGCGGCTTCCGAGCCGCCGGGCAGGATGAACTCGGCGAGCGGCGGCAGGTCGGCGTTGTGACGTTCGAGCGCGGCGTCGAGCGCCGCGACCCGTCCGGCCGGGAGCTTCTCGAAGCCCGGGATGCTCAGTTCGGCACCGAGCGCGAACAGGTCGTGCTGGACCTCGGCGACCAGGGCCGCGACCAGATCCGGCGCCGCGGCTGGATCCGACGCTGCGGCCGGGGCGCCGGACGCGGCGGCGTGGCCGGTGGCCAGGCTGGCCGCGAGCATGCCGAGCGTCGCGTTGAGCTCGTCGACGTCGCCGATCGCGCCGATCCGGGCAGCATCCTTGCCGACCCGGGAGCCATCTCCGAGACCGGTCGAGCCGTCGTCGCCGGTCCGGGTCGCGATCCGCGTCAACCGATTCGCCACATTCCGCCTCCGGAGTCAATTCAAGCAAGCGCTTGATGTATGATGCAGTGCACACTCCGCCGAATGATGGAATCGACCGAGCCCCATCGCGTACCGCCCGCCGGCAGCGCCGACCACCCCCGCCGCGCCGGTCGGGTCGCCGCGGCGACGGTCGCCGGACGCAGGCCGCCGACCGCCGGCCCGCTGCGCATGCCGGAGGGCGATGCCGGCGTACCCGACGGCCGCGCCGCACGCGGCGCCGATTCGCGGGCGCGGCTGCGGGCCGAGGCGCTGCGGCTGTTCGCCGAGCAAGGATACGCGCAAACCTCGACCCGCGAGATCTGCGCCGCCGCCGGCGCCAACGTCGCCGCGATCCACTACTACTTCGGCGACAAGGCCGGACTCTATCGCGATGTCTACCTGATGCCGATCCGGCAGATGGTCGCCGCGGCGATCCAGCAGGCGCGTGTGCCGGCGCCGCTCGAGGTGGTGTTGCGCGACACTTACCGTACCTTCCTCGAGCCGTTGAAGGTCGCCGATCCGGCGACGATGCAGCTGCTGAAACTGCATTTCCGCGAGCGCGCCGACCCGAGCGGACTGGTCGGCGACGAGGTCGTCGATCTGGCCCGCGAGCATTTCGAGACGCTGGTCGCGGTGCTGGTCCGCGAACTCGGCCTGGCCACCGCCGACGATGACGTCCGCCGGCTCGCGACCAGCCTGGTCGCGATCGCGGCCGACTTCCTGACCAGCGCGGACTGGAGCCGCAGGACCATGCCGACACTGTACGAAGGCGCCGAGGCGATCGACCTGATGGTCGAACGGCTGACCGGCTACGGCGTCGCGATGCTCGCCGCCGAACGGTCGCGGAGGCGCGGTTGATGCGCGCGGGAGGGCCGCTCGCGCTCGCGCTGCTGGCTGCCGGCTGCGCGATCACGACACCGGACCCGCGACCGCCGGCGCCGCCGGCGACCGCGTGGCAGGCGGCATTGCCGCACGGCGGCGAGGTGACGCAGCTGGCGCAGTGGTGGCAACGCTTCGACGACCCGATCCTGCTGCAACTGATCGAGGCCGGGCAGCGCGACAATCCGGGCCTCGCAGCCGCGGTCGCGCGGATCGACCAGGCGCGCGCGACCGCGCGGGTCGCAGGCGCCGGCCGCCTGCCGAGCGTCGACCTGAACAGCCAGATCACTCGCACCAGTTCGCCGCTGCCGCCGTCGATCACCTACACGGTCGCCGCGGCGTCGCTCGACGCCGGCTGGGAGCTCGATCTGTTCGGCGCCAATCGCCGTACCCGCGAGGCGGCGGTGGCGCGGGTCGCTGCCCGCACCGCCGACTGGCACGCCGCCCGCGTCAGCCTCGCCGCCGAGACCGCGACCGCCTACGCCAACCTGCGGCTCTGCGAGTCGCTGCTGACGGTCTATCGGCAGGACCTCGATTCGCAGCGGCGCACGCTGTCGCTGACCGAGCGCAAGGTCCGCGCCGGCTTCACCGCGCCGGCCGATGCCGCGCTGATCACCGCCGGCGGCGCCGAGGCGGCCAACCGGGTGCGCGGCCAGCGCGGCGAATGCGATCTGCTGATCAAGTCGCTGGTGACGCTGACCGCAATGCCCGAGCCGGCGCTGCGGCAGACGCTGGCGCCGCGCGCCGGCCGGTTGCCGCAGCCGCCGGCGCTGGCGGTCGCCGCGGTGCCGGCCGAGACGCTCGCGCAGCGGCCGGATCTCGCGGCGCTCGAGCGCGAGCTGGTCGCCGCGTCGGGCGAGGTCGGCATCGCCGAAGCCGACCGCTATCCGCAGCTGCGGCTGTCGGGCTCGATCGGTTATGCGGCGTTTCGCGCGCTCGGCACCACCGGCAAGGCGACCACCTGGTCGTTCGGTCCGGCGTTGTCGCTGCCGCTGTTCGACGGCGATCGTCGAGCCGGCGTCGTCGATCAGGCGCAGGCCCGCTTCGACGAGCTGGTCGCGAACTACCGCGAACGCGTCCATGCGGCGGTCCGCGAAGTCGAGGTGGCGCTGGTACGGGTCGAGAGCGCCGGCGACCGGCTCGGCGACGCCGAGCGCGCCGCCGACAGTTTCCAGACCTATCTGAAGGCGGCGCAGTCGCGCTACGACACCGGTGCCGGCTCGGTGTTCGAGCTCGAGGACGCGCGCCGGCAGGCGCTGAACGCAGCCGCGGCGCTGCTGCAGGTCCGCGCCGAGCGCGTCGCCGCCTGGCTGTCACTGTACAAGGCCCTCGGCGGTGGCTGGCGGAACGATGCCGCCGGCGCGAATGGCGACCCCGCCGGCGCGAACGGCGACCCCGCCGGCGCGAACCGGCCCCCGCCGGCAACACCGAGGAATTCCGGATGAACGAGGAAGCCCGGATGGAACGACCGCAACGCAGCCGCCGCAAGGGTCTCGGCTGGTTCAACTGGCTGATCCTGATCGCGATC
>JBFWQR010000252.1:0-6519 GCA_050249335.1 Lautropia sp. | reverse complement strand
AGCGCGCAACGCGGCCCTGCGGGCTGGCAGGCACCGGCCCTACGGGTGATCTCACCAAACGAGCGCCAGCCGCGTTGCAAATGCTCGCCATAGCAACCGCTATGTCTGCGCTTTGCGCCTTGCTGGCGCTCGTTTGGTGAGTCACGCGGCGGCGTCCGTAGAGTGAACAGGCCCTAGGAGCCTGTCGGACTCAGGCAAGGGGGCTGGGCGGCGTCGGGCAGGCAGGCCAGGGCCTCGTCCAGGCTGCGGACCCGCCGGAACGGCGGCATGCTCGCGAACAATCGGGCGCCATAGCGGCGGGTCGCGAGCCGTTCGTCGCAGATCACCAGCAGGCCGCGGTCGGTTTCCGAGCGGATCAGCCGGCCGGCGCCCTGCTTCAGCGCCATCGCAGCCGCCGGCAGCGACAGTTCCGCGAATGCGTTGCCGCCGCCGGCTTCGATCGCCCGGCCGCGGGCGCGCAGCACCGGATCGTCGGGCGGCGCGAACGGCAGCTTGTCGATGACCACCAGCGACAGGCCGTCGCCGACGACGTCGACCCCTTCCCAGAAGCCGGCGGCGCCCACCAGCACCGCCGCCGGCTTCGCGCGGAACCGCTGCAGCAGCTCGTGCCGCGGCGCGTCGCCTTGCGTCAGCACCGCGACCGGTGCGCCGCCGGCCAGCGTCTTCAGGCGCTCGGAGATCACGCGCACCGCGCGCAGCGTCGTGCAGAGCACGAACGCACGGCCGCGATTGCCGTCGATCAGCGGCCAGATCCGGTCGGCGACCCGCTCCGAAAAGACCGGTGCCGACGGCGCACCGACCTGATCGGCGACCCAGATGCCGGCCTGCGCCGGGTAGTCGAACGGGCTCGGCAGCACGGCCTGGACGGCTTCGGACATGCCGACCGTCTCGGCGAATTGCGCCAACGTACCGTCGACCGCCAGCGTCGCCGAGACGAACACCCAGGCCCCGCCCTGCACCGCCCGCTGCCCGGCGAAGCGATCGGCGATCGCAAGCGGCGTCGCGCGCAGCACCGCATGGTTGGCGGTGGTCTGCGCCCACACGATCACCGGGTCGGCGGCGGAGGCCGCCGACCCGGTGGCCGCGAGCCAGCGCGCGGCCCGCGCTGCCAGCTCGCCGGCCCGCTGGCCGCAGCGCAGCAGGTCGATCGACCGTTCGGCCTGCGCGTCGAGCGCCGCGCCGAGCTGGCCGAGCGCAGCGGTGACGGCGGCGATCGCCTCGGCGAGGTCGCCATCGGGCCCCGGCGGCAGCGTCCGCAGTTCGTCGACGCCGAGCCGCTGCACGCCTTCGGGCAGCGCCAGCCGCAGCCGCTTGGCAGCGCTCTCGAGCGCCTGGTAGAGTGCGCGCCAGTCGGCCGCGGCGGCAGCCCCCGGCGCGTCACCGCCGAGCGCCGCGCGCAGCGCATCGCGGCCGAGGTCGATCAACTGCCGCGTCGAGAGCGCCTCGCCGAAGAACTCGGTCGCGGTCGCCGGCAGCTGATGCGCCTCGTCGAACACCAGGATCTCGGCTTTCGGCAGGAAATCACCGATCGCATCGTCCTTCAATGCCAGGTCGGCGCAGAACAGGTGGTGGTTGACGATCAGCAGGTCGGCCCGCTGCGCGCGGACGCGCGCCTTCATCAGCGGGCACTGGCGCAGCTCCGGGCATTCCTGGCCGAGGCAGTTGTCGCGCGTCGAAGTCGCCAGCGCCCATACGGGATCATCCTCCGACAAGCCGGTGCAGCCAGCGCGGTCGGCGGTCGGATCGATCGCGGCGAAGCGCTCGATCACCCGCAGCTTGGCCGGCGTCGCCGGATCGCGAAAGCGCCCGTCGCTCAGGTTGCGCTTCAGGTGCAGCGGACAGACATAGTTGGCGCGGCCCTTGAGCACGGCCGCCTGCAGATCGACGCCGAGCGCCCGGCGGACCGCGACCACGTCGCGCTCGAACAGCTGGTCCTGCAGCTGCCGCGTACCGGTCGAGACCAGTACCCGCCTGCCTGCCAGCAGCGCCGGCACCAGATAGGCGAAGGTCTTGCCGATGCCGGTGCCGGCTTCGGCGACCAGGCAACCCGCTTCGTCGATCGCCGCAGCGATCAGGTCGGCCAGCCGCGCCTGCGCCTCGCGGCGCCGGTAGCCGGGGCTGCCGGCAGCGAGTGCGCCGTCGTCGGCGAAGGCATCAGCGGTGGTCCGACGCAGCAGGCTCACCGGCGCGCCGGCCGATGGCGGCAGGCCGGCCTGCCCGGGGACGGACGTCGCTTCGGGAAGCCGCGCCGTCACGCTGATCGACCGTTCGGGCGGCACCAGCCGATCAGGCGGGGACGTCGGGCGTCAACTGCATCTGCAGCAGCACGATGGTGTCCTTGATCTGCAGCTTGCGCTTCTTGAGCCGGCGCAGCGCCAGCTGATCGCTGTCCGGATCCGCGGCCATCCGCTCGATCATCTGGTGCAGGCCCCGGTGCTCGAGCTGCAGTTCGGCGATCCGAAGCTTCAGCGCGTCGATATCTTGCGGTTTCGCGGACACGAATGATTTCCTGGAGATCTGCGGCGCGGGCGCGGCGCAACGCCGGCGCGGCCAGGCGAGGCGCCGCGGCGCGATCCAGCATGATAAAGGGGGCTGCCGGCGGGTTCAATCGCTCGACCGATCGCGCACTCAGCCGATCGCTCAACTCAGCCGATCGGCGACCTGCCTGCGGGGGGCGTCGAGATAGTCGGCCGACTGCATCTCGATCAACCGGCTCGCGGTCCGGACGAACTCGTTGGCCATCGCACCGGCCAGGTACAGCGCGGTCGGCTCGACCGCCGCCGAAATCACCAGCTTGACCCGCTGGTCGTAGAGAATGTCGATCAGCCAGGTGAACCGCCGCGCCTCAGACGCCATGCCGGCGCCCATCTGCGGCACGTCCGACAGGATCACCGTGTGGAACTGGCTGGCGATCTCGAGGTAATCGTTCTGCGATCGCGGCCCGCCGCACAGCGTCTTGAAATCGAACCAGACGACGCCGCCCGAGCGGCGCAGCGCGGTGATCTCGCGGTTCTCGATGCGCAGCAGCGGCGGCTCGGCAGCGCCGGTCGCGAGCCGCTCGAAAGCGTCCTCGAGCGCCCGGTCGGCCGCCGGCCCGAGCGGTGTCAGATAGGTCGCGATGCCGCGCATCGTCAGCCGCCGATAGTCGGTGCCGGCATCGACCGACAGCACGTCGAGCTTGGCCTTCAGCAGCTCGATCGCCGGCAGCACGGTCTCGCGGTGCAGACCGTCCGGATAGAGGCCGTCCGGCGCGTAGTTGCTGGTCATCACGAAGGTCATGCCGTTGCCGAACAGGCCGGTCAGCAGCCGTTCCAGGATCATCGCGTCGGCGATGTCCGACAGGTGGAATTCGTCGAAGCAGATCAGTCGATAGCGCGCCGCGACGCGCCGCGCCACTTCGTCGAGCGGATCCTTGACGCTCCTCAGGTCGCGCAGCTCGCGATGGACGCCGCGCATGAACTCGTGGAAATGCAGCCGCCCCTTGCGGCGGATGTCGACCGCCTCGAAGAAGCAGTCCATCAGGAAGCTCTTGCCGCGGCCGACGCCGCCATAGAGCCAAACGCCGCGCGGCACGTCGGGCCGCACGATCACCCGGCGCAGCCGGTTGGCACGGATCGTCCGGAAGCGCTCGAGATCGTCGGCCAGGCGCTGCAGCCGGGCGATCGCGGCCTCCTGCGCCGGGTCCGAACGGAACCCGCGCGCCACCAATGCGGCGCGATAGCGCTCGGTGACCGTCACCCGCGGCTGCCCCGGAATCGTGCGCCCGCGCCGCTCACATGTTCAACGAACGCTTGTCGACCGCGAGCGCGGCCTCGCGCATCACCTCGGACAGCGACGGATGCGGATGGCAGATCCGGGCGATGTCCTCGGACGCCGCCTTGAACTCCATCGCCACCGTCGCCTCGGCGATCAGATCGGAAGCCGCTGCGCCGACGATATGGACCCCGAGGATCTCGTCGGTGGTCGCGTCGGCGATGAACTTGACGAAGCCGTCGGGCTCGGCCATGCCGAGCGCCCGGCCGTTGATCGAGAACGGGAACTGGCCGGTGCGATAGGCCCGCCCTTCCTCCTTCAGCTGGGTCTCGGTCTTGCCGACCCAGGCGATCTCCGGGGCGGTATAGATCACCCACGGGATGCAGTTGTAGTCGATATGCGGCTTCTGGCCGGCGATCCGCTCGGCGACCAGCACGGCTTCGTCCTCGGCCTTGTGCGCAAGCATCGGCCCGCGCACCACGTCGCCGATTGCCCAGACGTTCGGTACCGTGGTCGCGCAATGGTCGTCGACCGGGATGAAGCCGCGGGCATCGGGGGCGAGCCCGATCGCGTCGAGGCCGAGACCGTCGGTATTCGGAACCCGCCCGACCGAGACGATCAGTCGGTCGGACTCGATCCGGCGCGATTCACCGTTGGCGTCGACATACTCGACCGCGACGCCGTCTCCATGCAGTGCGACCCGGCCGATCTTGACACCGAGCTCGAACTTCAGGCCCTGCTTGACGAACAGCTTCTGCGCTTCCTTGGCGACCGCCGGATCGCAGGCGCCGAGGAACGCCGGCAGCGCCTCGAGCACCGTCACGTCGGCGCCGAGCCGGCGCCAGACCGAGCCGAGCTCGAGCCCGATCACGCCGGCGCCGATCACGGTCAGCCGCTTCGGCACCGAATCGAACGACAGCGCGCCCTCGTTGTCGGCGATCTTCTGCTGATCGACCTCGATACCGGGCAAGTGGCGCGCCTTCGAGCCGGTCGCGATGATCACGTGCTGCGCGGTCACCGCCTCGGCCGCGCCGTCACCGGCGGGATCGATCGCCAGCTGCAGCCGGCCGCCGGCATCGCGCCCGGTGAAGCGGCCGTGGCCCTTCAACCAGGTGATCTTGTTCTTGCGGAACAGGAACTCGACCCCCTTGGTCATCCTGCCGACGATCGCTTCCTTGCGCGCCAGCATCCGCGCCAGGTCGAGCTTGACCCCGGCGACATCGATGCCGTGGTCGGCCAGATGATGGCCGGCCTTCTCGAACTCCTCGCTCGATGCGAGCAGCGCCTTCGACGGAATGCAGCCGACGTTCAGGCAGGTACCGCCGAGCGCGAGCTCGCCTTTCGGATTGGTCCATTTCTCGACGCAGGCGACCGAGAACCCGAGCTGCGCCGCCCGGATCGCGGCGATGTAGCCGCCCGGCCCGGCCCCGATCACGACGACATCGAACGCTTTCGTCCCGGCCATCGATGCTTTCGCTTCAGCCATTGCGCTACCCCGGCTCACAGGTCGAGCAGCAGGCGCGCCGGATCCTCGAGCGCATCCTTGATCGCGACCAGGAACAGCACCGCCTCGCGGCCGTCGATGATCCGATGATCGTACGACAGCGCCAGGTAGTTCATCGGCCGGATCACGATCTGGCCGTTCTCGACCACCGCCCGCTCCTTGGTCGCGTGCACGCCGAGGATCGCCGACTGCGGCGGATTGATGATCGGCGTCGACAGCATCGAGCCGAACACGCCGCCGTTCGAGATCGAGAACGTGCCGCCGGTCAGCTCCTCGATCGTCAGCTTGCCGTCCTGCGCCTTCTTGCCGAACTCGGCGATGGTCTTCTCGACCTGGTGAAAGCCGAGCTGGTCGCAGTTGCGCAGCACCGGCACGACCAGGCCGCGGGGCGACCCGACGGCGACGCCGATGTCGAAGTAGCCGTGATAGACGATGTCGGTGCCGTCGATCGACGCGTTGACCACCGGATATTTCTTCAGCGCATGCACCGCCGCCTTGACGAAGAAGCTCATGAAGCCGAGCCGGACGCCGTGCTCCTTCTCGAAGCGTTCCTGGTACTTCTTGCGCAGGTCCATGACCGGCTGCATGTTGACTTCGTTGAACGTCGTCAGGATCGCGTTGGTCGCCTGCGACTGCAGCAGCCGCTCGGCGACCCGCTGGCGCAGCCGCGACATCGGCACACGCTGTTCGGGGCGGCCTTCGAGCAGCTGCGACAGATCGGTCGGGGCCTTGACCTCGGGCAGCGACGTGGTCGGCACGCCGGTCGGGATGCCGGCGGCCCCGGCCGGCGACGCGGCGCGAGCGGGCGCGGCCGCCTGCGCCGCCGCCGGCGCACCGATCACGTCGCCCTTGGTGATACGGCCGTCCCGGCCGCTGCCGGCAATCTTCGACGCATCGAGCCCCTGCTCGGCGATCATCTTGGCAGCCGACGGCATCGCGGTGGCGCCGGCGGCGCCGCCGGTGCCGGCCGCAGCCGCCGCCGGCGCGGCCGGCGTGCGCGCGGCCGCGGGTGCCGCTGGCGCAGCGGCCGGCGATCCGGCGGCCGCTGCACCGGCGCCGGCGCTGGCGGCAGCGCTGGCGGCAGTATCGATCACCGCGATCACCTCGCCGGCGACGACGGTGGCGCCGTCGCCCTTGCGGATCGCGGTCTGCTCGCCGGCGCGCGGAGCCGGCCACGCGTGCACGTCCGTGTCGGTCGCGATGGCGAGCTGGTGCGCGTCGCGCGCGACCGCGGCGGCGGCCGTCTTGGGCCACTGCCAGGG
>JBFWQR010000251.1:0-6526 GCA_050249335.1 Lautropia sp. | reverse complement strand
CTGCTGCCACGGCAGCCATTGGTAGCGCAGATGCTCGCGCGGCGCGAGCCGCACTGGCAGCGGCGCCGGCAGCTCGAGCGCGAACACGTGCTCGGTGTTGTGCGTGACGCCGTCGGGAAAGCGGTGCCGCCAGTGCGCGTAGATCTCGTAGCGGTTGACGATCTCGAGCGGTTCGAGCCGGTAGGTGGTGACGTCGAGCCCGGTCTCCTCGAGCACTTCGCGGCGGCAGGTCTCGGCCAGCGGCTCGTCCGCCCGATCCTTGCTGCCGGTGACCGATTGCCAGAACCCCGGATGGTCGGCGCGCTCGAGCAGCAGCACCTGCAGGTCGGGCGTGTGGATCACCACCAGCACCGATTCCGGGATCTTGGGACGGGTCATTCGCCGCGCGCCGGATTGCGCAGACGGATGTGCAGCTCGCGCAACTGCTTCTCGTCGACCTGCGACGGCGCCTGCGTCAGCAGGCACTGCGCGCGCTGGGTCTTCGGGAACGCGATCACGTCGCGGATCGATTCGGCACCGGCCATCATCGTGACGATCCGGTCGAGACCGAACGCGATGCCGCCGTGCGGCGGCGCGCCGTACTGCAGCGCATCGAGCAGGAAGCCGAACTTGGCCGCGGCGTCATCGGGGCCGATCTTCAGCGCGCGGAATACCTTGCTCTGCACTTCCTCGCGATGGATCCGGACCGAGCCGCCGCCGATCTCCCAGCCGTTCAGCACCATGTCGTAGGCCTTCGCCAGGCAGCGGCCCGGATCGGACTCGAGCAGATCCTCGTGGCCGTCCTTCGGTGACGTGAACGGATGGTGCAGCGCCGACCAGCGGTCGTTCTCCTCGTCGAACTCGAACATCGGGAAGTCGACGACCCAGAGCGGCCGCCAGTCGCCGTCGACGAAGCCGTGGCTGCGACCGAACTCGGAGTGGCCGATCTTGTTGCGCAGCGCGCCGATCGCGTCGTTGACGATCTTGGCGCGGTCGGCGCCGAAGAAGATCAGGTCGCCGTTGACCGCGCCGGTACGGGTCAGGATCTCGTGCAGCACCGAATCGTGCAGATTCTTCACGATCGGCGACTGCAGCCCCTCGCGGCCCTTCGACGTGTCGTTGACCTTGATGTACGCAAGGCCCTTCGCGCCGTAGATGGCGACGAACTGCGTGTACGCGTCGATCTCGCTGCGCGACATGTCGGCGCCCTTCGGCACGCGCAGCGCGACGACGCGGCCGTCGGGCAGGTTGGCCGCGCCCGCGAAGACCTTGAACTCGACCTGCTTCATCACGTCGGTCAGCTCGGTGAACTTGAGCTTGACCCGCAGGTCCGGCTTGTCCGAGCCGTACAGCCGCATCGCCTCCTGGTAGGACATCACCGGGAACTGGCCCGGCAGCCGCACGTCGAGCACGTGGCGAAAGATGGTCCGGATCAGCTCCTCGAACAGGTCGCGGATCTCCTGCTCGCCGAGGAACGAGGTCTCGCAGTCGATCTGCGTGAACTCGGGCTGGCGGTCGGCGCGCAGATCCTCGTCGCGGAAGCACTTGACGATCTGGTAGTAGCGGTCGAAGCCGGCGACCATCAGCAGCTGCTTGAACAGCTGCGGCGACTGCGGCAGCGCGAAGAACATGCCGTCGTGCACGCGCGACGGCACCAGGTAGTCGCGCGCGCCTTCCGGCGTCGACCGGGTCAGCATCGGCGTCTCGATATCGACGAAGCCCTGCGCATCGAGATACTTGCGCGTCTCCATCGCGACCCGATAGCGCAGCATCAGGTTCTTCTGCATCTGGCCGCGGCGCAGGTCGAGCACCCGATGGGTCAGCCGCGTCGTCTCCGACAGGTTCTCGTCGTCGAGCTGGAACGGCGGCGTCACCGACGGGTTCAGGATCTCGAGCTGGTGGCACAGCACCTCGATCTGGCCGCTCCGGATGCCGTCGTTCTCGGTGCCGGCCGGCCGCCGGCGCACGCGGCCGGTGACCTGGATGCAGAACTCGTTGCGGATCCGCTCGGCGGTCGCGAACGTGTCCTGGCGATCCGGATCGCAGACGATCTGCGCGACGCCTTCGCGGTCGCGCAGATCGATGAAGATCACGCCGCCATGGTCGCGCCGGCGATGAACCCAGCCGAACAGCGTGACTTCCTGGTCCAGGTGCGCGAGCGAGACCTGGCCGACGTAGCAACTCCGCATAGCGATTCTCCCGAGGGCTCAGTGGCGCGGCATCGTGCGCGTCCTGGCCTCGTCCTTGGTGGGTGGGGCGACGACCCCCATCGACACAATGTACTTGAGCGCCGCATCGACGGTCAGGCCGAGCTCGGCGGTCTCGTCACGCCGCATGATCAGAAAAAAGCCGGAGGTCGGATTCGGCGTGGTCGGAATGAACACCGACACCAGCGTGCCCGGCTGGGCACCGGCGGCCTCGTGGACCTCGGGGCCCGGCGTGCCGGTCAGGAACGCGACCGTCCAGCAGCCGGCGCGTGGATACTGCACCAGCAGCGCCTGGCGGAACGCATTGCCGTTCGGCGACAGGATGGTATCGCTGACCTGCTTGACGCTCGAATAGATGGTCCGGACGATCGGGATCCGGGCGAGCACCAGTTCGCCGAGCGACACCAGCTTGGCACCGACCAGGTTCGCGGTCAGCAGGCCGGTCACGAAGATCACCAGCACCGTCAGGATCGCGCCGAGGCCGGGGAGGTCGCGGCCGAGCAGTTCGCGCGGATGCCAGCGCGCCGGCAGCAGCGCGAGGCTCACGTCCATCGTCGAGACGATCAGCGACAGCACCCAGATCGTGATGACCAGCGGTACCCAGAGCAGCAGGCCGGTGACGAAGTAGCGCTTGAACATGGCGGTGATCGGGCGCGGCGGTGTCGGGCGGTGGTGCGAGCAGCGGGGCGGCGCGGGTCGGCGGGGCGCGGGCGGCAGGCGAAGGCGCGAGGCCGGCAGCTGTCCGCGGCTCAGCCGGCGGAGCTGCCGCCGCCGGCCGGCTTGCCGCCGGGGGCGCCCGACGACTTGCCGCCGCCGGTCGCGCCGGACGACTTGCCGGACGAACCGCCGGCCGCACCGCCGGACGCGCCCGCAGCCGGCGCCGGGCTGGCGGCCGGCGATCCGGACTTGCCGCCGTCGGCCGGCTTGGCACCGTTGCCGGCCGCCTTGCCGGCGCCCGGATCAGCCTTGCCGGCGTCCTTGCCGCCCCCTTCGGTGCCCTTGCCCGCGCTGGCGTCCTTGTCCGCGTCGGCCCCTTTGGATTCGCCGCCCTCGGAGCCGGCGCCCGGCTCTGCCCCACCCTCCGCTTCCTTGCCCGGCTTCTTGCCGTTGTCGCGGAAGTCGGTGACGTACCAGCCGGTGCCTTTCAGCTGGAACGCCGGCGCCGACAGCTGTTTGGAAAAGGCGGCCTGGCCGCACGACGGGCAGACCGTCAGCGGCGCATCCGACAGCTTCTGCAACACGTCCTTGGTGAAGCCGCAGTTGCCGCAGCGATAGGCATAGATCGGCATGATCGAGACCGGGTCCGGCGTTGGCGAAAGCCGTCGATTATAGTGGCCGGGCAGCCGCCGGCCGGCCGTTCCCGCCCGACGGCGCAGCGGTCAGACCGCCGCGCCGTCGCGGCACTGGATCCGGCCGCCCTTCATCACCAGCGCGATCCGCTCGCCCTGCCCGGCCAGGCAGCCGAGGTCGGCGAGCGGATCGCCGTCGACCACCAGCAGATCCGCCCACGCACCGGGCGCGACCACACCGAGCCGGCCGGTCTCGCCGAGCACTTCGGCGCCGACCACGGTGGCGCTGCGCAGCACCTCGAGCGGCGCGAGCACCTGGGCGCGGATCCGGAATTCGTCGCTCTGCAGCCGGTGCGAAGGACCGAGCAGATCGGTGCCGAAGCCCATCCGGACGCCGGCATCACGCAGGATTTCGAGCGCGCCGAGCCCGGCGGTGCGGACCGACGCGATCTTTTCGACGCTCTCCGGCGGCAGCCCGTAGCGGGCGCCTTCGCCGGCCAGCGCCTCGTAGGTCACCAGCGTCGGCACCATGAACGCGCCCTCGGCGGCCATCAGCGCCGCGGTCTCGGCATCGACCAGATTGCCGTGCTCGATCGTCCGCACGCCGAGCCGGACCGCCCGTGCGATCGCCTCCGGCGTATAGGCGTGCGCCATCACATAGGTCTGGCGCGCGCGCGCCTCGGCGACGATCGCGCGGATCTCGTCGTCGGCGTAGCCGGTCGCCGCGATCGGATCGGTCGGCGAGGCGACGCCGCCCGACGCCATGATCTTGATCTGGTCGGCGCCCATCTGCAGCTCCTCGCGCGCCGCGCGCCGGACCTGATCGACACCGTCGGCGACCCGCGCGATGTCGCCGGCCCGGAAACAGCCGCAGAACGCGGTCGGCCGCAGATGGTCCGACCGCGGCCGGGTATCGCCGTGGCCGCCGGTCTGCGACAGCGCCCGGCCCGATGTGTAGAGCCGCGGCCCGCGCGCCGAACCCTCGGCGATCGCCGACTTCAGCCCGAAGCCGGCGCCGCCGGCGTCGCGTACCGTCGTGAAACCGCGCCGCAGCATGCCGTCCATGATCGGCAGCGCACGCAACGTCACCAGCGCGTCGGGCAGCGCGCCCTGCGTGCCCAGATTCAGTTGCGATGCCATCACGTGCACATGCAGGTCGATCAGTCCCGGCATCACGGTCCTGCCGGCGGCGTCGATCACCTGCGCCGACGGCGACGACAGCGGCCGCTCCGAGACTTCGACGATCCGGTCGCCGTCGATCAGCACGTCGTGCGGGCCGAGCACGGCGCCGGCGACCGGATCGAACAGCCGGCCGCGCCGGATCAGCAGCGGCGGCGGTGCCGGCGAAGCGGCCGGGTCGGACGAAGCGGCCGGGCTGGACGAAGCGGCGGGACCGGACGAAGCGGCGGAGGCGGCGGGCGTGGTCATGACGGCGTGTCTCGCATGGGCGGCATGCGCAATGATTCACGATCGGTGGTCAAATCGCCAGTGCCCCGAATCGCCGCACGCCGGTCCCCTCGCTGGAGTCGCCATGGATCTGCAACTGACCGATCGCCATGTCCTGATCACCGGCGGCAGCAAGGGCATCGGCCTCGCCTGCGCGCTCGGCTTCCTGCGCGAGGGCGCGCGGGTCACGCTGGTATCGCGCAGCGCGGCGCACCTCGCGGCGGGCGCGGCGCAGCTGGCCGAAGCGCTCGCCGGCCACGGCATCGACCGTGCCGATGCCGGCCGGCGGATCGCCAGCCAGCCGGCCGACCTCCGCGACCCGGCGGCTGCGGTCGCCGCGCTCGATGCGGCCGAGGCCGCCACCGGCCCGGTCGACGTGCTGGTGAACTCGGCCGGCGCCGCCCGCCGTTACGGCGCCGACGAGCTGACGCCGCAGTACTGGCGCGACGCGATGGACAACAAATACTTCACCTACATCCACATGCTCGATCCGGTGATCAAGCGGATGGCCGCACGCGGCGCCGGTGTCATCGTCAACGTGATCGGCGCCGGCGGCAAGGTCGCGGCGACGACGCATCTTTCGGGCGGCGCGGCCAATGCCGCGCTGATGCTGGTCAGCGCCGGCCTGGCCGCCGCCTACGGCCGCCGCGGCGTCCGCGTCAACGCGGTGAATCCCGGCGCGACGCTGACCGAACGGCTCGCCGAAGGACTCGCCGTCGAGGCCCGCGCCAACGGGATCAGCGTCGACGAAGCCAGGCGCCGCATCAGCGACGGAATGCCGCTCGGCCGGATCGCGACGCCCGAGGAGATCGCCGACGCCGTGGTGTTCCTCGCGTCGCCGCGTGCCAGCTACATCAGCGGCGCGATCGTCGCGATGGACGGCGCGGTGACGCCGATGGTCGTCTAGGGTCTGTTCACGCTCCGGACGCCGCCGCGTGACTCACCAGACGAGCGCCAGCCGCGTTGCAAATGCTCGCCATAGCTGCGGCTATGTCTGCGCTTTGCGCCTTGCTGGCGCTCGTTTGGTGAGATCGCCGGAGCAGCGCCCGTGACCGACTTCAGCGAAGCGCGCGAGCGGATGGTGACCCGCCAGATCGTCGGACGCGGCATCCGCTCGTCTGCCGTCATCCGTGCGATGCGCGAGGTGCCGCGTGAGGCGTTCGTCGACGCGTCGCTGCAGGACAGCGCCTACGCCGATTCCCCGCTGCCGATCGGTGCGGGCCAGACGATTTCGCAACCCTACATCGTCGCCTACATGATCGAGGCGCTGCGGCTCGGCGACGAGGCCAGGGTGCTCGAAGTCGGGACCGGTTGCGGCTACGCGGCGGCGGTGCTGTCGCGGGTCGCCGGCACGGTCCATACGATCGAACGCCACGGCCAGCTCGCCCGGGCCGCACGCGCGACGCTGCAGCGCCTCGGGTATCACAACGTCACCGTCATCGAGGGCGACGGCAGCAACGGCTGGCCGCCGGCCGCGCCGTTCGACGGGATCGTGGTCGCGGCAGGCAGCACCGAGGTGCCACGCAGCCTGTCCGACCAGCTCGCGGTCGGCGCCTGCCTGGTGATGCCGGTCGGACCGAGCGCATCGGACCAGCGTCTGGTCCG
>JBFWQR010000250.1:0-6650 GCA_050249335.1 Lautropia sp. | reverse complement strand
GTCGATCACGATCTTCCTGGCGGTGCTCGGCAGCCTGGTGCTGTTCGCCGCGGCCGCGGCGACGGTCTGGTGGTGGAACGTCGATTCATATCGCGACCGGTTCGAGCAGCGGCTCGCCGGCGAGCTTGCCGCCGAGATCCTGCCGGCCGGCAGCGACGGCGTCGAGGCGCTGCAGCGGTCGCTCGAACGCTGGCATCACCGGACCCGGGCCGACCTGACAGTGCTGGATGGGGGCCGGGTGATCGCCTGGGCCGGCCGCCGGCTGGTCGGCGAAGGCGGCGCCGGCGGCCCGGCCGGCCACGGCGGCCCCGGTGGCCGGCGCGCCCAGGCGGCTTTCGACCTCGACCTGCCCGACGGCCGGACGCTGCTGGTCCGGCCGGTGCGGCGGCGGCCCGGGCCGCCGCCGATCGGCGCGCCGCTGGCGCTGGCCTTGCTGGTCGGTGCGGTCGCGCTGGTCGCCTGGCCGGTGTCGCGACGGATCACCCGGCGGCTCGAGACGCTGCAACGCGGCGTCGATCAGCAGGGCGCCGGCGATCTGGCCGCGCGGGTCGCGGTCCAGGGCAAGGATGAGGTCGCCGCGCTGGCGCGCAGCTTCAATCGCTCGGCCGCGCGGATCGAGGATCTGGTGCAGCGGCAGGATGCGCTGCTGGCGAGCCAGAAGCGGCTGCTCGCCAATGCGTCGCACGAGCTGCGGTCGCCGCTCGCGCGCAGCCGGATGGCGCTCGAGCTGCTGCGGTCGCGGCCCGACGAGCGCGAGTCGCTGGTTGCCGAGCTGCAGCGCAATATTGCCGAACTCGATCAACTGGTCGACGAGATCCTGCTCGCCAGCCGGCTCGAGACCGCGACGCCGGTGTTCGCCGAGCTCGACCTGGCCGGCCTGGCAGCCGAGGAGGCGGCGCGCGTCGGCGCCGAGCTCGACGTCACCGGCGGCGACGCGCCGTTGATCGCCGGCGACGCCCGGCTGCTGCGCCGGCTGTTGCGCAACCTGCTCGAGAACGCCAGCCGCTATCACAACCGCCGCGGCGACGGTGGCGATCACCGCGGCAACCACGGCGTCGACGCTGACGGCGGCAACGGCCAGGGCGGCAACGACCATGGCGGCGGCGACCATGGCGGCGGCGACCATGGCGATGGCAGCGAACCCGTCCGGATCGTGCTGGCGCGCGGCGGCGGCCGGGTCAGGGTCACCGTCTGCGATCGCGGCCCGGGCGTGCCGGTGGATGCGCGCGAGAAGATTTTCGAGCCGTTCTACCGGGTCGAAGGCCATTCCGAGCGCAGCGGCGGCGTCGGGCTCGGGCTGGCGCTGGTCCGGCAGATCGCGACGGCGCACGGCGGCACGGTCCGCTGCGAGCCGCGCGACGGCGGCGGCAGCCGGTTCGTCGTCGAGCTTCCGGATCGGCCGCCCGAGCCCGCGCCCGTTTTCGGACGCGATACGAAGACGTCGGAGGCGTTGACGGGTTCTCGGCCGGGCTGATGGTTTACGATCCGGCGATGGCCGACATCGCTGCCTTCCTGCAGCAGCACATCTACCTGGCGCTGATCGTCGGCAGCTATGCCGAGGGCGAGTCCAGCGCGGTGCTCGGCGGCATCGCCGCGCATCAGGCATACGCATCGTATCCGGCGGTGTTCGCGATTGTCGCGGCGGTCAGCGCCAGCTGGGACAACGCGATGTTCGCGCTCGGCCGCTGGCAGGGCGTCCGGCTGGTGCGGCGCTGGCCGGCGCTCGGCCGCCGGATCGAGGCGGCGTTGCCGTTGTTGCACCGCTATCGGCATCTGGCGGTGCCGTTCATCCGCTTTGCCTACGGCATGCGTACCGCCGGGCCGATCGCGCTCGGCATGTCGGGCATGGCATCGGCCGAGTTCCTGCTGCTGAGCGTGCTGTCCGCGCTCGCCTGGGCGCTGGTCTACACCGGCGTCGGCTATCTGTTCGGGCAGGCGGTCACGCTGTTTCTGGCCGACCTGGCGCAGTACCAGCTGCTGGCCGGCGCGGCGGTGATCGGCGCCGTGCTGCTGGTGCTGCTGGTGCGCCGCGCCCGCCGCGGCTGATCACTGGCATCGGGGCCGGCACGACCCCGGCCGTCCCCATCGCTTCGTCGACGCGGATCAGTCGCGGTTGCGCCCGATCACCACCGGATAGTTCGGCCGGCCGGTCCGGTGCCAGTCGACGATGTTCATCGCCGCCTTGGTCCGCAGCTCGATCTCGGACTCCGCCGAGTAGAACGCCGCGTGCGGCGAGAAGATCACGCGCGGATCGGCGAGCAGCGGATGGTCGGGCGGGATCGGCTCGGTCGGCAGCACGTCGAGGCCGACGCCGGCGAGCTGGCCGGCCTCGAGCGCCGCGACCAGCGCCGGGATGTCGAGTACCGCGCCGCGCGCGGTGTTGACCAGGTACCCGCCCGGCTTCATCAGGCCGAGCAGCCGCGCGCCGACCAGCTCGCGGGTGCTGTCGTCGAGCAGGCAGTGCAGCGAGATCGCGTCGGCGGTCTGGAACAGCTCGTCGAGCCCGACGCGCTCGACGTACTGCGGAAAGTCGCCGTCGATCAAGAGCGGGTCATGCGCGATCACGCGCTTGAAGATCGGCTGCGCGTAGTGCGCGAAACGCTTGCCGATCCGGCCGAGGCCGAGGATGCCGACCGTCATCCGCTGCGCCCGCGGGATCTTGCCGGAGCTGGTGTAGTGCCAGTTGCCGGCATGGATGTCGTGGTCGTAGCGGACGATGTTGCGCATCACCGCGAGCAGCAGCGACAGCGCGTGCAGCGAGACCTCGCCGACGCCGTAGTCCGGCGAATTGGTGACCCAGACGCCGTAGCGGCGGGCAGCGTCGGCGTCGACCGTGTCGTAGCCGGCGCCGATCCGGGCGCACAGCCGCAGGCCCGGCAGCGCCTCGAGCACCCTGGCGTTGATCGGCGCGTACTGCACCAGCATCGCGCTGCAGCCCTGGCCTTCGCGGATCACGTCGTCCTCGGTTCGGCACTGGGCGATCCTGAGCTCGATGCCGGCCTGCTCGAAGATGTGCTTCTCCAGCGAGACGTCGATCATGTCGTGGTCGGTGAACAGGACTTTCATGGGAGCCTCGCGGGTCGGTTCGGGTGATTCGGCCGGGGGCGGTCGAGCCGCAATGCTAGCGCTGCCGGCCGCCGCCATCGCCGCCGCCGCGAATGCCGTTCCTGCCGGGAAACCGTGGCGCGTCGCTTACACTGTGGTCCCGGCCGGCGCGGCCGCCGGCCGGACATCCGGCGAAGGACGGGGGCGAGATGAATCAGATCGATCTGAAAGGGCGCGGCGCGGTGATCACCGGCGGCGCTGCCGGCATCGGGTTGGCGACCGCGCAGCGGATGGCGGCCAGCGGCGCGCGGGTCGCGCTGTGGGACCGCGATCAGGCGGCCGCCGAAGCCGGGTTGCGGACGCTCGCCGGCGATGGCCATCTGGCGATCGCGCTCGACGTCGCGAGCGAGGCCGACGTCGCCGCCGCGACCCGACAGACCGAGGCCGCGTTCGGCGGTACGATCGACGTGCTGGTCTGCAGCGCCGGCATCACCGGGCCGAACCAGACCGTTGCCGACTACGGCTTCGAGGACTGGAAGCGCGTCTACGACGTCAACGTCCACGGCGTGTTCCTCTGCAATCGCGCGGTGCTCGCCGGCATGACCCGGCGCGACTATGGCCGGATCGTCAACATCGCGTCGATCGCCGGCAAGGAAGGCAATCCGAACGCGTCGGCCTACTCGTCGTCGAAGGCGGCGGTGATCGGGCTGACCAAGTCGCTCGGCAAGGAGCTCGCCAAGACGGGGATCCGGGTCAACTGCGTGACGCCGGCAGCGGTCAAGACGGCGATCTTCGACCAGATGACGCAGGCCCACATCGATTTCATGCTGTCGAAGATTCCCCTCGGCCGCTTCGGCCTGGTCGAGGAGATCGCCGCGATGGTCGCCTGGCTCGCCAGCGAGGACTGCTCGTTCTCGACCGGCGCGGTGTTCGATCTGTCCGGCGGCCGCGCGGTCTACTGACGGGGGCTGCGATGAGTGCCGTCTACGAACGCGCGCGCTACGATGCCGACGCGCTGACCGATTTCGCCGAGCAGTTGCTGGTGGCCGCGGGGCTGCTGCCGCCGGTCGCGCGCGACGTCGCCGAGGTGCTGGTCGAGGGCGATCTGCTCGGCCACGACACTCACGGGCTGTCGCTGCTCGGCCCGTACCTCGCCGAGATCGACAAGGGGGCGATGACGACGCTCGGCGAGCCCGAGGTGATCAGCGAGCGCAGCGTCGCCGCCACCTGGGACGGCCACCGGCTGCCCGGCCCGTGGCTGGTACGCCAGGCGATCGCGTGGGCGCGGCCGCGGGCGCAGCAGCACGGCACCGCGACCGTGGTGATCAAGCGCAGCCACCATATCGCCTGCCTGGCCGCCTATCTCGAGAAGGTCGCACGCGCCGGGCTGGTGGTCGAGATCTACAGCTCCGACCCGGCGGTCGCGAGCGTCGCGCCGTTCGGCGGCACCCAGGCGGTGTTCACGCCGAACCCGATCGCGGTCGGCCTGCCGACCTCCGGCAACCCGATCATGATCGACATCTCGGCCTCGGTCACCACCAACGGCCTGTCGGGCCGGATGCGTGCGGCCAAGGTCAAGGGCGAGTACGACTGGTGGCTCGATTCGCTCGGGCAGCCGAGCAACGATCCGGCGGTCCTGTTCACCAATCCGCCCGGCACGATCCTGCCGCTCGGCGGGCTCGACGCCGGCCACAAGGGCTACGGCCTGGCGCTGATCGTCGAAGCGCTGACCGGCGGTCTCGCCGGCTATGGCCGCGCCGACGTGCCCGAAGGCTGGGGGGCCGCGGTGATGGTCCGCATCACCGACCCGGCCGCGTTCGGCGGGCTCGCCGAGTTCACCTGGCAGACCGACTGGATCACCGACGCCTGCCATGCCAGCGCGCCGCGCACGCCCGGCCAGACGGTGCGGCTGCCCGGCGAACGCGGCCTGGCGCGCAAGGCCGAGCAGCTCGCCGGCGGCATCGCGCTGCTGCCGGCGATCCTGCCGGGGCTCGCGACCTGGACCACCCGCCACCGGATCAGCCCGCCGGAACCGCTGCCGGCGTGAACCGGCCGCGGGCCGGATTCGGATCGGCGGCCAGAGCCGTATCAGCGTCCGGAGCAGCATCAGCGACCAGAGTGAATCGGCGACCAGAGTGAATCGGCGACCAGAGCCTGAATCGGCGACCAGAGCCAGCGACAGAGCAGAATCAGCGACCAGAGCAGGGAGAGGAGCGATGAGTCAGGATCAAGTGCTGCTGATGTGCCCGATCTATCCCCCGACGCAGCAGCGGATCGAAGCGGGCTACCAGGTCCATCGCTACTGGACCGCGCCGGATCCGGCCGCGCTGCTGGCGCAGATCGCGCCGGCCTGCCGGGTGGTCGTCACCAGCGGCAGCTACGGCATCGATGCCGGGACGCTGGCAAAGCTGCCGCACGCCGAGCTGATCAGCTGCTTCGGGGTCGGCGTCGACGCGATCGATCTCGACTACTGCCGCGGCCACGGCATCGCGGTGACCAACACGCCCGAGGTGCTGACCGACGACGTCGCCGATCTCGCGGTCGGCCTGATGCTGGCGGTGCTGCGCAAGATCCCGGAGGGCGACCGCTTCGTCCGCGCCGGCCGCTGGCTGCGCGGCGGGCTCGCGCTCGCGACCGCGGTCAGCGGCCGCCGCGTCGGCATCGTCGGCATGGGCCGGATCGGGCAGGCGATCGCCGATCGGTTGCGCGCGTTCAAGGTCGAGATCGGCTACCACGGGCCGAACCGGAAACAGGTGCCCGACCGCTACTTCCCCGACCTCGTCGCGATGGCCGAGTGGGCCGACGTCGTGATCGCCGCGTGCCCGGGCGGCGCGGCGACCCGGCACATCGTCTCGGCGCGCGTGATCGAGGCGCTCGGCCCGCAGGGCGTGTTCATCAACATCGCGCGCGGCTCGGTGGTCGATCAGGCGGCGCTGGTCGCTGCCCTGGTCGCCGGCAAGCTCGGCGGCGCCGGGCTCGACGTTTTCGACGACGAGCCGAACGCGCCGGCCGAACTGTTCGCGCTCGACTCGGTGGTGCTGCAGCCGCACGTCGGCAGCGCATCGGCGCAGACGCGCCAGCAGATGGGCGACCTGACCGCGGGCAACGTCGACGCGTACTTCGCGAAGCAGCCGCTGCTGACACCGGTCGTGCCGCTCGGCCGGAAGGGCTGAGCCGGGGCTCGGATCGAGCCGGAGACGATCGGCCGCGGTGGTCGGCCGCGGCGGGCCGCGATGCTTGCGCCTACGGAGCGCCCTCGGCCTCCGGCCGTTCGAGCGGCGGCGGCTCGAGCGGCGGCGATGGCTCGAGCGCTGGCGACGGTTCGAGCGCCGCGGCCGGTTCGAGCGCCGCGGCCGGCTCGACCGCGGGCCGGACCGCGTCGAGCCGCCGCCGCTGCGGCCGGCTCCGGTCCTGGTTCAGGAACCGCGACAGTTCGGTCAGCGCCTGTTCGTAGACGGCCCGCTTGAATTCGATCACCGAGTCGAGCGGGATCCAGTAGTCGTTCCAGCGCCAGGCGTCGAATTCGGGGTGCGACGACGCCCGCAGCGAGACGTCCGAATCCTTGCCGACCATCCGCAACAGGAACCAGATCTGCTTCTGCCCAC
>JBFWQR010000249.1:0-6673 GCA_050249335.1 Lautropia sp. | reverse complement strand
ACGAGACGTCGGTACTGGTGCCGCCGACGTCGAACGTGATGAGATTCGGTATGTGCGTCGCCGCACTGATCGCGCTGGCGCCGACCACGCCCGCCGCCGGCCCCGACAGGCACGTGCGCACCGGGAATCGCCGCACGGTGGGAATCGACATGAGTCCCCCGTTGGAATGCACGGTGTACGGCGACACGGGTACGCCCAGCTCGCGGATGCCCTCGTCGAGCCGGTCGAGATATGTCTGCATCCGCGGCCCCGCGTATGCATTGAGCACCGTTGTCGAGAGCCGCTCGTACTCGCGGAACTCCGGGAGGATCTCGGAGGAGACGCTGACATAGCAGTCGGGCAGGTGACGTCGCACGATCTCGCGTGCGCGTTCCTCATGCGCGTTGTTGCGGTACGAATGCAGGAAGCAGATCGCGACGGCGCGCACGCCGGCTTCCTTGAGCGCCAGCACCGCCTGCTCGAGCTCTTGCTCGTCGAGAGGCGTGCGCACGTCGCCCGCGGCGTCGATACGTTCGCCGACCTCGAGCCGGCGCGAGCGCGGGACCAGGGGCTGCGGCTTGACGACGGTGTAGTCGAACAGGTTCGGCCGGATCTGACGGCCGATCTCGAGCACATCGCGAAAGCCGCGCGTCGTGAGCAGGCCGCTGGGCACGCCGCGGCGCTCGATGACGAGGTTGGTTGCGACCGTCGTGCCGTGGCCGATGAAGCTCACTTGCCGCGGCGCGATGCCGAGCTTCTCGAGCACCTCCGCGGTGCCGTTGCGGATTGCCTCGGACGGGTCGGCCGGGGTGGACGAGACCTTGTGATAATGGACCGCGAAGCTGTCCTCGTCGAGGATCGTGAAGTCGGTGAACGTGCCGCCGACGTCGACACCAATTCTGTACATGAGTTCTCGACCGATGGTTCTCGCCAAGTGTAGGCAGGCAGGACGCGCCGACGCCATCAAGTTCTTTTTTGGGCATGCGCAATCTTTTCTTCGCTGCGCGGGCCTGGCGCCGGCCGGCACGACCCGTGCAGGCCCATCCCCGATACACTGTCGGCAGCCGGTCACCCCGGTGCCGTGCTCCGGCACGAAGTCGCCCTCCCTGGTGCCGGACCGGTATTTCGCTGAAAGTTCGGGGGTGCCCGAGAGCGGATGGTGATGGAGGAGCGGACCTCGATGTCGAGCCGGACGGCTCAGCGCCTGGTGTCGAGCCGGACGGCCCGGCGCCTGGTGCTCGGCCGCCACGTGCTCGATCTTCACCTACCGCGACCGCGACGTCGATCCTCGTCGAGTCGCGCGCGCTGCGCCTGAGCCCGCTCGACCCGTTCCGCGGCGAGTGGCTGTATCGCCTGTCGCTGGCCCACTTCGTCGGCGGCCGTTACGAGCAGGCGCGGGACTGGGGGCGCAAGGCCGAGGCGACCAACCCGACGCTGCCGTGGCCGCCGGTGCACGCCGCTGCGCTGCTGCGCCTCGGTGCCGATACCGAAGCGCAGGAAACCGCCGACCGGGCGATGAGCCGGCACGCCGGGCTGACGCTCGCGAAGCTCGAGCAACGGCTGCCGAGCCAGCAGCCGACCTTCGCCGAGGGCCGCGACCGGCTGATCGTCAGCCTGCGCGAGCTCGGTCTGCGCTGACGGCCGGCTCCGAAGGCGCTACCGCACCGGGGTGGCGACGGCGTCCGTCGTCCACCCGCGCTGATAGAGATAGCCGCCCGTCACCTCCACGTTCCCCAGGAGATCCAGTTCTTCGTCCTCGGCGCCGGTGAATTCCAGCTCTCCCTTGCCGACGGTCACCGGCGACGAGGCCACGTCGGCCAGGCGAAGCTCCATGAGCTGATCGACGGTGGCGATCTCGGGTCCGGCACCCGCCAGATAGCGGTGCAGGAACGTCGTCGAACCGAAATCCGGCAGCTTGTCGATCACCCTGGGTGACGAGCCGACGTCGACCGCGGCGCGGATGATGCGTACACCGTTGCGGTCCACGGTGCCGCCCACCTTCGGCATGCCTTCGCGAAAGGCCGGGTTGTACGGATTGATGCGCGTGCGGTTGACGCTCGCGAGCTTCTTGCCCCAGCCGAAGATCTGGCCCATGACGAGCGACCAGTCGCGGTCCACCCAGACCAGCGCGCTGTAGCGCCCGACCTGCGTGCCGCGACGCGCGTAGAAGCCGAGCACGCATTCGTTGTAGTTGCAGCGGTCCGGCGCCCGCCAGGCCTGGTCCAGGTCCTGCGCGCTGTACTTGCTCAGCTCGCCGATCATCAACCAGCCGGCTCCGCCATCCACCGGCTCGAGACCCGGCGGCAGGAAATTGGCGACGGCGGTCTCGCTGCTGCGGAAGGTGACGTGCAGCGCATCGAGGCCGATGTGGTGCGGCAGCGGCTGTACCAGCGCGGAACGGCCGGTCGCGGTGCGTGGTGTCGAGAATCCCCGGCTCATGGTGAACGTCCTCAGATCCGCTTCGCGAGATCGTTGGTGTAGTAGTCCGACAGCGGCCTGGCACCGGGCTTGATCATGCCGATCTTCTCCATGGTCGCCACGCCGCTCGCCCATGCCTTGTCGTCGCAATGCATGAAGGGCACGCCCTCGGGCCGTTTCGCCAGGGTGGCGACGAACTCGAACTTCTTGCGCGCGAGCGCCTTGTCCTGCGCTTCCACCGGGTTGTATTTGGCCAGTATCGAGACGGCCTCGTCGTAGTTGGTCGAATCGAGCAGGAACCGCATGCCTTTCGCGCAGCCGCGCAGATAGGAGACGATGGCCGCCCGATCCGCCTCGGAGTTCATTGCCGTGCGCGACACGATGATGCTGTCGGGTGGAATCGGCGCCACGTCGTCGGTATTCAGATAGTGCAGCGGCACCCCTTGCGCTTCCAGGGCGATGCGCACCGGGTAGTACGAGAAGAAGGCGTCGACCTGACCTCGCTGCAGGAAAGCATACGCTCCCGCCGAAAGCCCCGTGACTACCCGCTTGATCGACTTCGGGTCGGTGTTGCTGGCCGCGGCCATGGCGTCGAGCAGCTGGTCGGTCGAGCCACCGACGGACATCAGGCCGATGGTCTTTCCGGCCAGGCTGTCGCCGGGCCGGATCGGCTTGTCGGCCGGCGACGTGAGCTCGAACACGCTGCGGTAGATGACCTGTCCTACCGTGATGATCTCGGCGCCGCGATTGGCGATCGCCGGCACCGTCGTGATGGCGGCGCCCTGCGCGAACATCGCCCCGCCCGCGGCGAGCTGCGTGATGGCGGACGCCGTGCCGGGCGTGGCCTGGATGGAGATGTCCAGTCCCTCGGCCTCGAAGTACCCCTTCTCCTTGGCCACCGCCACGTAGCACTGCAACGGCGTGATGCTGGACGGCGATACCCACCGTTCCTTGCGCGCGGCCGCGGCGTGGGCGTTGGCGATGAAGCAGTTGCCGCCGAGCGAGAGCGCGACCGAGGCGCTCAGGGGGCCGGCCATGGGAGCAGCAAGAGGACTGCCGAAAAACACCGTGCCGGCCTTCAGGATCTTCCTTCGTTGCATGATGGGTTCCTCAAGCGATGGAGTGCGTGGGGGAATCGAGAAAGCGCCGCAGCGCCGCCGCTGTCGAGACAGCCGCCTCGGGGGTCTGGGTGCCGTCGGTCCAGATTCCCTGGCCGCCCGGCACGAGCCGGCACAGTTCGTCGAAGTAGACGTGCAGCATGTCGCCGCGGGCGCACACGGCCAGCGTGGGGACGCGAAGCAACGGGATGCGGGCACGCTTGTCGTAGGCGATCGCGGCCCGGTACGAATGATGGTAGGTCCGTGCCGCCTTCATCACTTCCACCACCTTCGAGTGCAGCACTTCGGCATCGGGCAGCCCCCCGTCGCGCCGGTGCGCGCGGTCGAGCGCGTACCAAGGCCAATACATGAACGTGTCGCGCACGAAGTGCCAGATCCACATCAGGTACGCGCCCTGCTGGTCGGGCTGGATGGCCGGCGTATAGCGTGCGAGCAGCTCGTCGCGAAACGGGTCCGGGTACAGGCCCACGCCGTCGAGGATGAGCGCGCCCACGCGCTGCGGCCGGGCGAGGGCGAGCTCGGTCGCGAGCGAGGCGCCGGTATGGGTCCCGTAGAGATCGAACGATTCGATGCCGAGCGCATCGAGCGTCTCGGCCAGGCGGCCCGCGAAGAAGGCGATGTCGGCGCCGGCCGGTATGTCGCCGGTCGAGTCGCCGTTGCCCAGGGTATCGGGCGCGATCACCCGGCGATCGACCGCGAACGCACGCATCAAGGGCACCAGCCCGAGCGACGAGGCCGGCGAGGCATGCACCATGACCAGCGGTCGGCGTGGTGCGTCCGGTGCACCCGCCTCGCGATAGTGCATCTCGGCGTGGCCCAACGCGACGAAGCCGCGTCGCACGGAGAGCGCCTGGCTCATGGCGCGTCGGCCGGCCCCGGCGCGGGCACTGCCTGCCGCACTTCCTCGTGCGTTTTCTCGCGCACTTCCTCGATCACCATGATCTCGGTCAGAGTGTCCTGCTCGAAGCGCTGCCAGATGCGTGTCCGTTTGTCGGCACGAAGATAGTGCTGCACCTCGAGCACCTGGATGCCGGGCCGGTCGTGCCAGCGGTACGGGAAGATCACCTGCCCGGCGCCGGTGAGGTAGGTGCGCCCTTGCAGCAGCGAATCCTCGTCGTACACGTGCACGCCATCCTCGCGCAGCTTCGCGACGAAATCCATCGTCTTGCTGCGCCCGTCGTCCCACAGGTAGGTGATCTGCTCGTGCCAGGTCGATCCCTCCGCGCGCGAGACCTGGCGGCTCGAGAAGGTCTCGATCGGCCTGCCGTCGGGGTGCATGCGCCGGTAGGTGCCGATCCAGACGCC
This sequence comes from Lautropia sp., assembly GCA_050249335.1. Classification (GTDB taxonomy): domain Bacteria; phylum Pseudomonadota; class Gammaproteobacteria; order Burkholderiales; family Burkholderiaceae_E; genus Lautropia. The sequence goes on along the minus strand of JBFWQR010000249.1, from coordinate 1,853 downwards.
TCCGACCTTGCCGATGTCCGCCAGATACTCGCTCATGATTCGATCCTCGAAACGTGAGGGCAGGAATTCACTCGTCGATCTCCGCCGAGTCGTGCCAGCGCACCAGGACCCGGCGCAGCGACGAGATGCTGCCGTAGAACACGAAGCCGAAGGCGGCAAGCGCCACGATGGTGGCGAACATGTGCTCGACCATCAGCGCGTTCAGCGTCTTCACCACGAGCGCGCCCAGGCCGTCGTTGCCGCCCAGGTACTCGCCCACGATGGCGCCGGTCACCGCGAGCACGCTGCCGGTCTCGATGCCCGTGAGCAGGTAGGGCATCACCGCCGGTATCTCCAGCGAAACCAGCCGCTTCCAGCGCGAGGCGCGAATCACCTTGAACAGCGCGCGTTGATCCGGCTGGATCGAACGCACGCCCAGGATGGTCGCCTTCATGACCGGGAAGAAGGACAGGAGCGCCACCATCGCGATCTTCGATTCCAGGCCGAAGCCGAGCCAGAGGATGAAGAGCGGCATCAGGGCGACCTTGGGCGTGACCTGCGAGGCGACGATGAACGGCGCCGCGATCTGGTCGAGTCGGCGCGAGGCGCCCAGCAGGACACCCAGCGTGGCGCCGACGGCGATCGCGATCAGGAACCCGACCACGATCTCGGTCACGGTGATGTAGAAGGCCTGGTAGAAATAGTCCTCGCGAAGCAGCTCGAGCAGCGCCGTCCCGATGGCCTGCGGCTTGGGCAGCAGGAAGCGGCTGGTACCGCTGAAGTCGACGTAGAGGGTCCAGACGACGAGGAACGCGACGATGATCAGGGGGGTGGTGAACCAGGCAACGCTCGGCCGCCCGCGCGACGCCTTTGCCCGGGGGATCGGGCCGGACGCCGGGTCGCCGGTGGTGGCACGCGGGACGCTGCTCATCAGGTCTCTCCGATCTCCTGGCGCAGCAGCGCCGTCAGTTCCATGTATTCCGGGCGCTTGGTGTCGGCGGCGCCACGCGGACGCGGGAACCCCACCTCGACGATGCGCTGGATGCGGCCGGGGTGCGGCGTCAGGATGACCACGCGATCGGCGAGGAACGCCGCCTCGTTGATCGAGTGCGTGACCAGCACCACCGTCTTCTGCTCGCGCATCCAGATGTCCTGCAGCATCAGGTTCATGTCGTCGCGCGTCATCGCATCGAGTGCGCCGAACGGCTCGTCCATCAGCAGCACGTCGGGGTTGGCGGCCAGCGCCCGCGCGATCGCCGCGCGCTGGCGCATGCCGCCCGAAAGCGCCTTCGGCAGATGGTCCAGGAAGGCCGAGAGACCAACCGACTCGGCGAGCTCGCGGGCACGCGCCGACCGCGCCGCGGCCGGCAAGCCCTGCACTTCGAGCGGCAGCGCGATGTTGCGCGCGACGCTGCGCCACGGCAGCAGGTTCGGGTCCTGGAATACGAAGCCCAGGCTGTCCAGCACCCGTTCGTCGAGCTTCTGGCTGGCGTCGTAGAGCGGCTTGCCGTCGAAGGTCACGGTCCCGGTGGTCGGCGACAGCAGCCCCCCGAGCGTTCGCAGCAAGGTCGACTTGCCGCAGCCCGAGCGGCCCAGCAGCACGATGAACTCGCCCGAGCGGATGTCGAGGTCGATGTCGCGCAGCGCCTCGGTGCGCCTGCTGTCTCCGACATAGGTCTTGCACAGCCGCGAGATCCGGATGCCGCCGGCCGAACGGGTGCCGCTCCGGGAAGTCACGGTCGCGTCCAAGGCGGCCCCTTCAGGCGGGCGTGCGCCCGATCGCCACCGAGAACACGTGCGTGCGCGTGGAGGCGAGGGCTTCGCCGGCGTGCGAAGCGTGCGAGATCGGCTTCGCCGTCAGCGACTCGATCAAC
>JBFWQR010000248.1:0-6698 GCA_050249335.1 Lautropia sp. | reverse complement strand
ACGGCCTGGTGGCGTTCGATCACGCGCTTCAGGCAGCTCCGTTCGAGCGTCCGGTAGCCAGCAGCGCCGTACAGCGTGAAGACTTCGGCGACGGCGACGCCGCCTTCGCGCTCGATCTCGCGGTTCAGCTCGACGAACGGCAGGCCGAACCGGCGTGCGAGCCGCTCACCGAGCGTCGACTTGCCGGCGCCACGCAGGCCGATCAGCGCGATCCGGCCGGCCTTGGTCACGGCCGCGTCGTCGTCGCCCCAGCGCTCCACGATCGTGCGCCGCAGCTCGGCGCGCACCGCCGGCGACTGCCGGCGCGCGAACTCGACGATCGCGTCGTAGTCGGGCCCGAGGTCGCTCGGCGCGTCGAGCAGCGCCGACGGCGCGACGCCGAACGCGGCGGCGAGCTGCCCGAGGACCTGCAGCGAGATATTCGCCGTGCCGCCCTCGAGCCGTGCGAGATAGGCGACCGAGACGCCGGAGTGCTCGGCGAGCGCCGCGCGGGTCCAGTCGCGGTACCCGCGCAGCGACCGAACCCGGGTGCAGACGCGACGCGCGATCGAATCGTCCGCGGCCGCCGTCGAGTCTTCATACACCGCCGTTCTCCGCGCAATCGGGTGGCGCTTGCAGCGCCGGTACGATGAATATACTATTGTACATAGATTCTTGATCTATGTCTACTATAGTAGATGCTCCGGCCAGTAGTCGTTCCGGCCGGCACCGAGGCAGGCCGGGTCCGCGCCAGCGGCACGCCGGCCAGACAGGAGACAGCGACCGTTGAAACCCGCCGAAGCAGGTCCGCCGCCGACCGCGGAGCCCGTCGTCGAACGGACGCCGGAGCGGCTGTTCGCGCCGCCGCGCGTCGCTGTCGAAGCGCGCGCCGACGGCACGATCGTGCTGCAGTCGCCGGAGCCGCTACGGCCGTACGCGCGCTGCGTCGGCGAATGGCTCGAGCGCTGGGCCGAGCAGGCGCCCGACCGGCCCTTCGTCGTCGAGCGTGGTGCCGACGGCGGCTGGCAGCCGCTGACGTACGGCGACGCGTTGACACGGGCCCGCGCGGTCGGCGCCTGGCTGCTCGCCGCCGGCCTCGGGCCGGAACGGCCGCTCGCAGTGCTGTCGGACAACGGCGTCGACCACGCGGTGCTCGCGCTCGCCGCGATGCATGTCGGCGTGCCGGTCGCGCCGGTGTCGATCGCATACTCGCTCGCGTCGGCGGACCATGCCAAGCTGCGCGCCATCGTCCGGGCGCTGACACCGGGCGCGATCTACGTGTCGGCGGCGGCGCCGTTCACCGCGGCGCTGCGGGCAATCGCGGCCGAGCATGAAGCGACGCTGATCGCCGGCGACGTGCTGCCGGGGCCGACGGCCGACTCGGGCGAGGCCGCGCGTCGCGTCGTGCCGTTCACCGAGCTGCTCGCCGAGCGCGACGACGCGCGGGTCGCGCGCGCGTTCGCCGCGGTCGGCCCCGACACGGTCGCCAAGATCCTGTTCACGTCCGGCTCGACCGGCCAGCCGAAGGGCGTCGTCAACACGCAGCGCATGCTGTGCTCGAACCAGCAGGCCAAGGCGCAGGTCTGGCCGTTCCTCGAGCGCACACCCCCGGTGATCGTCGACTGGCTGCCATGGAGCCACACGTTCGGCGCGAACCACAACTTCAACCTGGTGCTGCGCAACGGCGGCACGCTCTACATCGACGCCGGCAAGGCGGCGCCGGGCCCGTTCGACAAGACGCTCGCGAACCTGCGCGAGGTATCGCCGACGATCTACTTCAACGTGCCGCGCGGCTTCGATCTGCTGGTCGCGGCGCTGCGTGCCGAGCCGGCGCTGCGGCAGCGGTTCTTCGCGCGGCTGCAGGTGATCTTCTACGCGGCCGCGGCGCTGCCGCAGCACCTGTGGGACGCGCTGAACGCGCTCGCGTCGAGCACAGTCGGCGCCGCGGTCCCGCAAGTCTCGGCGTGGGGGTCGACCGAGACCGCGCCGCTCGCCGCCGACTGCCACTTCCAGGCTCCGGGCGCCGGCGTCATCGGCCTGCCGGTGCCGGGCACCCGCCTGAAGCTGGTGCCGGCAGGCGACAAGCTCGAGATCCGCGTCGACGGCCCGGGCGTCACGCCGGGCTACTGGCGCGCGCCCGAGGCGACCGCCGCCGCGTTCGACGACGAGGGCTTCTACCGGATCGGCGACGCGGTCCGCTTCGCCGATCCGGCCGATCCGGTGCGCGGACTCGTGTTCGACGGCCGTATCGCCGAGGACTTCAAGCTGACGTCGGGCACCTGGGTCAACGTCGGCGCGCTGCGCATCACCGGCGTGCAGGCGCTGGCGCCGATCGCGCAGGACATCGTCGTCGCCGGTCACGACCGCGACGCGGTCGCTTTCCTGGTCGTGCCCAACGTCGCGGCGTGCCGCGAGGTGGCCGGGCTCGCCGGCGACGCGCCGCTCGCCGACGTACTGGCCGCGCCGGCGGTCCGCGCGGCGCTGCGCGCCGGGCTCGCGCGGCTGCGCGCGCAGGCGGGCGGCGCCACCTCGCTGTGCGCCGCCCGCGCGCTGCTGCTCGAGGCGCCGCTGTCCAGCGATGCCGGTGAGATCACCGACAAGGGCTACGTGAACCAGCGAGCGGTGCTGGCGCGCCGCGTGCGCGAGGTCGAACGGCTGTACGCCGCCGCGCCGGACGCCGGCATCGTCGGCGACTGAATCCACACCTGCGATCGAACGGAGACATCGATGAAGCGACGCATTGCCGCCTTCCGCACAGCCGCCTTCCGCAAGGCCGCCATACTCTGCGCCGCCGCCGCCTTCGGCGGCACGCTGGCGGGCGCCGCCGGCGCTCAGACCGTGCGGATCGCGATCCTGAGCGACATGTCGAGCGTCTACGCCGACTTCCAGGGGCCGGGGTCGGTGCTGGCGGCGCAGATGGCCGTCGAGGACCATGCGCAGGCTGGCGGCCGGCTGAAGGTCGAGGTGCTGTCGGCCGACCACCTGAACAAGCCCGACGTCGGCGCGTCGATCGCCCGGCAATGGTTCGATACGCAGGGTGTCGACGCGGTCTTCGACCTGCCGAACTCGGCGGTGGCGCTCGCGGTCAGCAACATCGTCCGCGACAAGAACAAGGTCCTGGTCGCTTCCGGCGCCGGTACCGCCGCGCTGACCGGCGCGCAGTGCTCGCCGAACACCGTGCAGTGGACCTACGACACCTACGCCTACGGCCACGCGCTCGGCCGCGCGGTGCACGAGCAGGGCGGCAAGAGCTGGTTCTTTGTGACCGCCGACTACGCGTTCGGCCATGATCTCGAGAAGCAGGCCGCCGACGAGGTCGTCGCCCGCGGCGGCAGGGTCGTCGGCGCGATCCGGCATCCGATCGGCGCCGCCGACATGCACGCCGGTGTCTACGCCAGCGCGCGGCACTACTTGAAGGCGGTCGAGCGGGTCGGGTCGGCGGCCGACGGCCGCGCGGTCGTCGCCGCGATGAAGGCGCTGCCGACCGACGACCCGTTGTTCGGGCCGGGCACGATCCGCGCCGACGGCCGCAAGCTGCACCCGATGTACCTGCTGCAGGTCAAGCAGCCCGGCGAATCGAAGGCGCCGTGGGATTACATGAACGTGCTCGCGACGATCGTGCCGGAGGATGCGTTCCGGCCGCTGAACGCCGGGGGCTGCCCGCTGGTCAAGTGACGCGCGCCGCCGGCGCGGCGGCGTCCGGAGGGCGAACAGGCTCGCGCCGACCGGACGCTCGCGCGGGGCGCTTCAGTCGGTGACGCGGCACCGTTCGGGTTCGTAGCTCGGCGCGCCGAGCGCGATGCCGAGCGGTGTGCAGGCCAGCCCCGGCAGTTCGATCGCCACCGCCGGCAGCACGGCGACCGGCGGCGCGGCGACGATGGGTGCGCACTCGCCATCGGCGAACGCCGGATCACGGGCGCAGCCGAACGCGAGCGCGGCCAGCGGATGGGCGAACGCCCCGTATTCGACCGTCCCGTCATGCTCGCTGGCACCGGCCAGCGTCAGGTAGACGACACCGCGTCTCGGTTCGGTCTGGGCCTCGGCCGCGACCGCCGGTATTGCGGCGAGCCGCTCGCGCAGCGACTGTGCCAGCCGTTCGATCCGGTCGATCAGCGCTGGATCCCGGATCGGTTCGCCGTCGATCGTATCGCGCGGCGACACGTAGTCGAACCGGATCGCCGGGACGAGCGGCGCCGGGATGGCGACCGGCACCGGCGCGGCGGCCGGCCGCCGCGGCGTGCGTTCGAGCGCGTCGATCGCCGCAGCGATGGTCCGGGGCGCTGCCGGTTCGTCCGGCTGCGGCAACAGCGACGGCACGAGCAACGGCGCCAGGATCGGCGCCAGGGCCAACGCCAGCAGCGCGGAGAAGGAAGCGGTCGGCAGGGACATGTCGATTCTCCTGACCAGTCGATCATGCCGGACGGACCCGCACGACGCACTCGACCGGATGGCCGAGCGATCGGCTGATCGGACGACTGGCTGGCCAGGCGACCGGCCGGCGACGCCCCGGCAGACTTGAGTCGCGCCGGGCCGGTCGCTGGTTCAGCAACCGGCCCGGTCGCCGACCCGGTCGTCGGGGCGCCGGCGCGCCGAACCGGCCTAGAATCGATCCGTGCAGCAAGCGTCGACGGTTCATCGCGTCCGGACCCGCGGCCGCGGGCTGGTCGAGGTCACGCGCCCGGTCGCCGACTGGGTCGCCGCCAGCGGCATCGGCGACGGCCTGCTGACGGTCTTCATCCGTCATACCTCGGCGAGCCTGCTGATCCAGGAGAATGCCGACCCGACGGTCGTCGCCGATCTCGAACGCTTCTTCGCGCGGCTGGTACCCGACGGCGATCCACTGTTCGAGCATGTCGCCGAAGGCGCCGACGACATGCCGGCGCACGTGCGGGCGGCGCTGACCCAGGTCAGCCTGTCGATCCCGGTCCGCCGCGGCGCGCCGGTGCTCGGCACCTGGCAGGGGATCCACGTCTACGAGCATCGGCGCGCGCCGCATCTGCGCGAGCTGGTGCTGCATCTGATCGGCGAGCCGGCATCGTGAGTGCGAATCCCGGCGCCGGCGGCGACGCGCGGCAGCGATTCCTCGCTCGGCTCGCCGCCGCGATCGCGCAGCAGACGCTGACGCGGCTGTCGCTCGCGCGGCCGCGGCCGACTGCCGAAGCCGGGCTCGAGCGCCTGCTGGTCCGGCCGGTGGCGTTGAAGGACGGCCTGCGCTTCGCGTTGACCTGGCGTTACGCGACCCGCGACGTCACCGGCAACCTGACCGGCGACGCGTTGCTCGCGACCGTCGCCGAGCTCGCCGGCCCGGTGTTCGCCAGCGCCCGCTGCGAGACGGCGAGCCACGTGATCGAGCTCGGATTCAGCAAGCGCGATCGGCCGTTGCTGCGGGTCACCGCGCAGCGGGACGGAGTCGCGCTGCTACCGCAACGCGAGGTCGCGCCGCTACCGCAACGCGAGGTCGCGCCGCTGCCCCCGGTCCGCGACGCGCGGCCTCCGGTAGGCGACGCGCTGCCCGAGGCCCCGCCGCACAATCGCGAGAAGCCCCGTCATCTGCGGCTCGACCGGCCGTTCCTCGCAGCGCTCGGCGTCACCGATGCCGCCGGCCGGCTGATCCCGGCGATGGCGCGCAAGTGGCGGCAGATCGACAAGTTCATCGAGGTCTTCGACGCTGCCTGGCGGGCCGCCGGCAGCGACGCGATCGGCACGCCGGCACGGCCGCTCGCGATCGTCGACTACGGCGCCGGCAAGGGCTATCTGACTTTCGCGCTGTACGACTACCTGACCGCGTCGCGCGGCCTGACGGTTCGCATGACCGGCGTCGAGCGGCGCGCCGATCTGGTCGAATTCTGCAACCGGACCGCCGCCGCGCTCGGCCTGACCGGGCTGCGGTTCCGTCGCGGCGAGATCGCCGCGGCGCGGGCCGCGGGCGGCGATGACGGCGCCCGCGGCAATGCCGACACCGGCGCCGATGCCGATACCGGCGGCAATGTTGGCGCCGATGCCGACACCGGCCCCGCCCCGGTCGATGTCGTGATCGCGCTGCACGCCTGCGACACCGCGACCGACGATGCGTTGGCGCAGGGCGTGGCGGGCGGCGCCGCGATCCTGATCGGCAGCCCGTGTTGCCACAAGGAACTGCGGCCGCAGCTGCTCGCCCCGGGGCCACTGGCGCCGATCCTGCGCCATGGCATCCATCGCGCCGAGGCGGCCGAGATGCTGACCGACAGTCTGCGCGCGCTGCTGCTCGAGGCCAGCGGTTTCGACGCGCAGGTCTTCGAGTTCGTCTCGCTCGAGCACACCGCCAAGAACAAGATGATCCTCGCGACCCGCCGTCGGCAGCCCGATGCGGCGCTGCAGGCGCGGGCGCGGCGCGAGATCGATCAGCTGAAGTCGTTCTACGGCATCGCCAGCCAGCGGCTCGACCGCCTGCTCGCCGACCAGGCGGGGGGCAGTTGACATCGCGCCGGCAGCCAGCCTAAATTCGTTCGCCGGGCCGCCCGCGGCCGGCCGACAGGAGATCCGATGGAGCGATCCGCACCGACGCCACCGTCCGCCCCGCTTGCACCCCGGGAATCATGGGTGCACCCGAGGGCCTAGTTGTGAAGGCTCAATAGGTTGTATCCGGTGTTCACCCGGAGAAGTTCTGAGAGACTGGAAGTCGCCAAACAGCCAATCCTCAGAGACTTCGGAGCCCGGATGAACATTCACAAGAATGCCCG
>JBFWQR010000247.1:0-6803 GCA_050249335.1 Lautropia sp. | reverse complement strand
AGTTCGATCTGCGCACCAACAACCCGCGGCTGCGGCCGGTGCAGCCGGGCGCGCGCGGCAACGGCGCGATCCTGCCGCGGCCGAAGGAGCAGGAAGGGCCCGATCCCGGCAAGACCGTCGTCGAGCCGGGCTCGTACAACTCGGCGGTGATCGTGCTGCTGTCCGACGGTCAGTCGACCACCGGCCCCGATCCGATCGAGTCGGCGCGGATCGCCGCCGAGCGCGGGGTGCGCGTCTACACGGTCGGCATCGGCACGCCGAACGGCGAGATCATCGCCGGCGAGGGCTGGCGGATGCGGGTGCGGCTCGACGAGGAAGCCCTGAAGGGCATCGCGTCGGTGACCCGCGGCGAGTATTTCTACGCCGGCACCGCGAACGACCTGAAGAAGGTCTACTCGAACCTGAACAGCAAGTTCGTGCTCGAGAAGAAAGAGACCGAGATCACCGCGTTCTTCGCCGCCGCCGCCGCCGCGCTGGCGCTGCTGTCGGCGCTGCTGTCGCTGCTCTGGTTCAACCGGGTGCTGTAAGCGGCCTGGCGAGCGGCGCGTCAGCGTCCGCAGGATGAACCGGCCTCAGCCGCCGCCGAACAGGTCATCGAGCTTGCGGGCGGCGTCGTTGCCGCCGCCGGCACGGGTCGACGTCACCGGATACTCCTCGCGGATCCGGTCTTCCCAGAAGCTCGCCGGGTTCGGCGAGGCGAAAAAGCGCCGTGCGACCTCGGCCGGCACCCCGCGGTAGGTCTGCAGCTTGCCGTCATGCAGTGCGATCTCGAGTTCCTGGCTGGCGCTGTCGTAGTGCGCCGAGCGCAGCCGGTCGGTGTGCAGCATCCTGTGATTCGGCTTCATCCTAGTCTCCGATGCCGCTTTGCGGCCGCAGGCCCAATGGGGGTTGATTCAAAGGGGAGTCGATTCATTCCCCGAGCGCAATGCCTTCGCGCCGCGAATCCGCCGCGCCGATCCACTGACAGCGGTCCGGCATCCGGTCCTCGCAGCGGCGCAGGATCGTCTGGATGCCGCTGGTCTGTGCGATCTCGCGGGTCTCATGGCCACGCTCACGCAGCGCCTGGATCAGCTCGGGCGCGACGCGGCCGCGCTCGAGCTCGGTCGGCCCGTTTCGGCTGCCGATGTTCGGCAGGTCGATCGCTTGCTGCGGGTCGATGCCGTCGTGCAGCGTCGCGATCACGGTCTTCGCAACGTAGTTGATGATCGCCGAACCGCCGGGCGAACCGGTCACCATCACCAGCGGCCCGAGCCGCCGCGGTGCCGCGCCGGCCGCCTGCGCGACCGCGGCCTGGGGCGACTCGGCCGGCGCTGCCGGGCCGTCGACGCGTTCGAAGATCAGCAGTGGCGTCATCGAACTGCGCGGCCGCTTGCCCGGCTGCACCCGGTTGGCCACCGGCTGCGGCGTCCGGTCGGCGCCGACCGGTTCGGTGGCGGCGAACGAGAAATCGGTCAATTCATTGTTCAGCAGGAAGCCGGCGACCATCTGCTTCGAGCCGAACTGGCCTTCGATCGTCGTCGTCAACGACGCCGCGTTGCCATCGGCGTCGACCACCGAGACGTGGCTGGTGCCGCGCTCCGGATACTCGAACGCGCGCGGGGCGCCGGCGTCGGCGACCCCCATCGACCGATCGCCGATCTGCCTGGCACGGCTCTGCAGGTAGCCCGGCGCCAGCAGGCCCGGCGGCAGCGGCACGAAGTCGCTGTCGGCGACATAGCGGGCGCGGTCGGCATAGGCGAGCCGGCCGGCCTCGCTGAAGCGATGGACGCCTTCGGGGTCGAGCTGCGGCGCGGCGCTGCCGTTCCGGAGCACCAGCCCGGCGAAGCCGCGCGCCTCCAGGATGCCGAGGATCTGGCCGAGCGCGATCGTGCCCGACGACGGCGGCGGCATGCCGCAGAGCCGCCAGCGCTGCCAGTCGAAGCACAGCGGATCGCGGTGCAGCGCCCGGTAGTCGGCGAGGTCGGCCGCGGTCATCACGCCGGGGTTGGTCGGGTGGGTGCGGACCTTGGCGACGATCGCTTCGGCGATCGGCCCTTCATGCAGCGCGGCGCTGCCGCGCTCGGCGATCTGCGCCAGCGTGTCGGCGAACGTCGGATTGCGCAGCCGGTGGCCGGCGGCCAGCGGTCGGCCGTCGGCATCGAAGAAATACGCCGCCGCCACCGGGTCGTTCTTCAGCGCCGTGTCGCCGGCGATCAGCGTCGCCAGCCGCGGGCCGATTTCGAAACCGTCGCGCGCCGCGTCGATCGCCGGCGACAGCAGCTCGCGCCAGCGCAGGCGGCCGCGCGCGTGGTGGGCCAGTTCGAGCATCCGGACCGCGCCCGGTACGCCGACCGAGCGGCCGCCGACCACCGCAGTCGTGAACGGCAACGGCTTGCCCTGCGCATCGAGGAACAGCTTCTCGTCGGCGGCGGCCGGCGCGGTCTCGCGGCCGTCCCAGGCCTCGACCCGCCGGCTGGCGGCGTCGAAAGTCACCAGGAACGCGCCGCCGCCGAGGCCCGACGACTGCGGCTCGACCAGCGCCAGCATCATCTGCGCGGCGACCACCGCGTCGGTCGCACTGCCGCCGGCGGCGAGCACTGCCTGTGCGGCGCGGCTCGCCAGCGGATTGGCGGTCGCGACCATGAAGCGGCGCGCGGTTACCGAAGTCAGCCGGCGCACGCCGCTGGCGGCTTCAGGCGCGGGCGGCAGCGGGGCGGCGGCCGGCTGCTCCGCCGGCAGCTTCGCTGCGGCCGGCGGTGCGGCCGGTTGGTCCGCTGTGGCCGGTTGCTCCGCTGTGGCCGGTTGCTCCGCTGTGGCCGGTTGCTCCGCTGTGGCCGGTTGCTCCGCTGTGGCCGGTTGCTCCGCTGTGGCCGGCGGCGTTGCCGCCAGCCTTTGCGCCACGGCTTCCGGAGTGATGGCCGCGAGCAGCAGCAAGGCAGCCAGCGCGTATGGCCGGTGGCATTGTCGGTCGATCATCGCCGTCTCGGGTGTCGGCTCATGATACCGTTGGCGGCCCCGCCACCACCCTCCGCGTCACTATCCACCATGTCGTTCATCCCGCCGCCGCATACCCCGATCCGCAAGCAGGTCCGGCAACTCCTCGAAGGGCGTCGCGTGCTCGCCGACGAAGTCGCGTTGCTGCGTGAGCGGGTGATGGCCGCCGATCCGTTGAATCCGCTTGCCTGGATCGACTGGCCGCGGGTCGAGCGGCTCGCCGCCGCCGCGCAGGCACGCGCCGCCGGCGGTGCAGCGGCAGGTGGATCAGGCGGTCGGACCGGGGGTGGAGCGGCCGCACCGCTGCTCGGCGTCTTCGTCAGCGTCAAGGACTTGTTCCAGCTCCGCGGCGCGCCGATCGCGGCCGGTACCCGGGCCCGGTTGCCGCCGCTCGCGGAGCAGTCGGCGGTGGCGGAACGGCTCGAAGCGGCTGGCGCGATCGTGTTCGCCAAGGCGAACATGCACGAGATCGCGCTCGGGGCCACCGGCGAGAACGGCTGGACTGGCGACGTCTGCAATCCGTACGACCCGGCGCGCCAGGCCGGCGGCTCGTCGAGCGGCTCGGCGGTCGCGGTCGCCTGCGGCATCGGCGCCGCATCGATCGGCAGCGATACCGGCGGCTCGGTTCGGATCCCGGCGGCGTTCTGCGGCGTCGTCGGCTTCAAGCCGACCTTCGGCGCGATTCCGCTCGACGGCGCGCTGCCCTTGTCATGGACCTGCGACCATGCCGGGCCGATCACCCGCTGCGTCGACGATGCGGCGCTGCTGTTCGATGTGCTCGCGGGCCGCGGCACCGGATACGGTGGCGGGCCGGCCGACGCGGTCGGCGGGAATCGCCGGCCACGGCTTGGCGTGCCGCGGCGCTGGCTCGAGGGCCGGCTCGCGCCGGCGGTCCGCCGCCATTTCGAAGCACTGCTCGCCGCGTTGGCGCGTGAGGCCGACATCGTCGATGCCGACGTCGCGACGCTGCCGCTCGCCTGGCAGCACTACACGCCGATCGTGCGTGCCGAGGGTGCGTTCGTCCATCGGGTCGCGCTGGCCGCCGGCGATCCCGGGTTCTCGCCGTCGGTGCTGACGCCGCTGCAGGGTGGGTTGGCGCTGCCGGCGCAAGCCTACCTCGAAGCCTTCGAGGCGCGCGCGCGCTTCAACGCCGAGCTCGCCGCCGTGCTCGCCGGCGTCGATGCGCTGGTGCTGCCGACCACCGCGATCGTGCCGCCGCTGCGCGGCCAGCAGGATGCCGAGGTCGAAGGCGGGTCGATGTCGGTCCGCGAAGCGGTGCTCGGACAGACGCTGCCGTTCTCGTTCGTCGGCATGCCGACCTTGTCGCTGCCGGCCGGCATGATCGCGGTCGACGGCGCGGCGCAGCCGCTGCCGATCGGCCTGCAGGTGGTGGCGCGGCGCGACGGCGATGCCGCGCTGCTCGCGCTCGGTCGCTGGCTCGAGCCGCAGCTCGCGGCCTGACGACACGTCGCGGACGGCTGCCGCGCGAGCGCTTGTCCGAGCCCGGCAGGCTCCTCGCCCCGAGCGATGATCGACGCCCATCATCATCTGTGGCAGCCGGCACGTGGTGACTACGGCTGGATGTCGCCCGCCGATCCGGTGCTGTACCGGCCGTACCGGCTCGCGGACGCGCTCGCGCAGTTCGATCGCCATGGTGTCGGGCAGTCGGTGCTGGTGCAGGCGGCGCCGACCACGGCCGAGACCGAATACCTGCTCGGCATCGCCGACAGCAGCGAGCGGATCGGCGCGGTGGTCGGCTGGATCGATTTCGAGGACCCCGCGCAGCGGGCCCGGCTCGAACGGTTCGCCGCGCATCCGCGCTTCCGGTCGGTGCGGCCGATGGTGCAGGACCTCGACGACGACTGGCTGGCGCGGCCCGCGCTGCAGTGGGCATTCGATGCGGTCCGCGCCTGCGATCTGGCGTTCGATGCGCTCGGCTACCCGAAACACGCACCGCGGTTTCTCGAGCGCTTGCAGCGCTACCCGGAGCTGCGGGTGGTCGTCGACCATGCGCTGAAGCCGGCAACGGCACTGCCCGCGATCGACACGGCCGCCTGCGGTGCGGCCGCATTCGACACCTGGGCGCGCGATATCGAGCGGATCGCGACCGAGACCGCCGCGTTCTGCAAGCTGTCGGGGTTGGTGACGGAGATTCGCCGCGATCGTGGCCGTCCGGCTGGGGCAGTCCCTGCTGGGGCAGTCCCGGCGGGGGTAGTCTCGGCAGAAGCAGTCCGGACAGCGGCGAGGGGAGCCTCGGGGGCCTCCGGCGATGCCGATCTCGACGCGATGCAGGCCGCGCTGCAGCCGGTCGTCGACCATCTGCTGGCGGTCTTCGGCGCCAGGCGGCTGATGTGGGGATCGGACTGGCCGGTCTGCCGGCTCGCCTGCGAGTACGGCGACTGGCTGGCGCTGGCGCGGCGGCTGACCGCGCACTGCAGCGCCGAAGACCGCGCCGCGATCTTCGGCGGCACCGCGCGCGCGTTCTATCGGATCGCGCCGCTCGGCGCGGCTGCCACCGCGGACTGACCTCGGCGGTCACCGCCGCCGTCTCGGATCGCTTCACCGTCGCTTTCACTGTCGCTGCGCGTCGACTCGCGCGTCGATATCAACGCTCGTTCAAACGCTGCCGGCGCATCGTTGGCGCGGTGAGCCGGTCCGGGCTCGCGCCACGACCAGACACCCATCATTTTCGTCGAATCAGGAGCAACGCAATGACCGACGCGACCTATCACGATGCGATGCGCGCGCTGCAGGATCGCTTCGATACGCGGCGGCTGGCCGACCGGCTCGACCAGCGGCTCGGCCGCACCGCCTTCACCGAGCAGGACCGCGCCTTCATCGAGAGTCGCATGCTGTTCTTCCTCGCCACTGCCGATGCGCGGGGCCGGCCCGACTGCTCGTACAAGGGCGGCGTCGCCGGCTTCGTGCGTGTGACCGGTTCCGATGAGCTCGAGTTTCCCAGCTATGACGGCAACGGCCAGTTCCGCAGCCTCGGCAACATCGGCGCCAATCCCGCGGTGGCGCTGCTGTTCATCGATTTCGAGTCGCCGAAGCGGCTGCGGGTGAACGGCGATGCGATCGTGCTCGAGGATCCCGCCGCGCTGGCGCGGCATCACGGCGCGCAGCTGGTCGTGAAGGTGCGGGCCCGGCGCATCTTTCCGAACTGCCCGCGCTACATCCATCGCGGCGCCGCCGAACTCTCGGCCGATGCGCCGCGGCCCGGCCACGTGCCGCCAGCCGCGGGCTGGAAGTCGCTGCCGTTCCTCGCCGACGTGCTGCCGGACGCACTGCCGCCGCGGCCGCCAAACCCTGCTACTCGATGACCTCGCCGATCCAGATGCGGTCGAACTGCGCGCCGGCCTCGCGCTGGATACGGCGCATCGTTTCGGCGTCGGCCGCTTCGTATTCGCAGATCATCCGCATCCGGTCGGCCGACAGCGTGCTGCGCTTCCAGGCGGCCTGATGGGCTGCCAGGCAGGGGCGCTCGCGGTCGGCGACGAGCTGCATGTCGGCGTCCGATTGCGGGGTGTCGAAGCTGCGCTCGACGACGATGCGGGTGATGCTCATACGAACCTCCTCGGGGTTGCGGTGGCTGCCAGCGTTGCGCGCGCGCGGGCGATCTGGCTCGGCCGGCGCACGCGGGTTGCGGCCGCCAGCGCCTGCTCGGCATCATGCGCCGCAGCGTCCGCCTGGCCGGCCGCCAGCGCGAGTGCCGCGGTCTCGTTGAGCACGTAGGCGAGGTGCGCCTGATCGTCGCGTTCGCGCAGTGCGTCCAGGCTGGCGTCGACCGTGGCGGACTCGCCGCGGCGACGCCGCAGATCGGAAGAGCG
>JBFWQR010000246.1:0-6817 GCA_050249335.1 Lautropia sp. | reverse complement strand
CGAGGCAAGGCCGCCGCGCTGCCTTGGAGCCGGGTGCGATGCCGCGGAACTGCGCCGGCGTGTAGAGGCCGATGCCGGAATCGGTGAAGCGGGT
This sequence comes from Lautropia sp., assembly GCA_050249335.1. Lineage (GTDB taxonomy): Bacteria > Pseudomonadota > Gammaproteobacteria > Burkholderiales > Burkholderiaceae_E > Lautropia. The sequence continues at coordinate 6,723 of JBFWQR010000246.1, read as the reverse complement.
GTCGGCGAAGGAGGTGTCGGCGAAGGAGGTGTCGGCGATGGCAATGGACGTGGCAGTGGAGGGGGCGGCGGCGGAGGGGGGCGCAGCGAAGGGGGGCGCAGCGAAGCCGGCGCTGGTGCCGGGCGGCAGCGCCGCCGGCACGAGCAGCCGGCCGTCGCGCAGCGCGAAGTCGCCGCCGCCGTGATGCGCCGGGTTGGCGACCATCACGCACCAGCAGGCGGCGTCGGCGGCTTGCAGCTGCAGCGCGATCGTCGCGATGCGGCCGTAGTCGAAATCGCTCCAGGTGTCGCCGCTGACCACCAGGAACGGCGCCCGGTCGCGGCCGCCGGCCGTCAGCAGCGGCAGCGCGTGGGCGATGCCGCCGGCGGTTTCCAGCGCGGTGCCCTCGGCCGAGTAGCGCAGCCGGACGCCGAAGGCGCTGCCGTCGCCGAGCGCCGCCTCGATTTTCTCGCCGAGCCAGGCATGGTTGATCACGATGTCGGACAGCCCGGCGCGCGCCAGCCGTTCGATCTGCCAGACGATCAGCGGCTTGCCGCCGGCGGCGAGCAGCGGCTTCGGCGTGCTGTCGGTCAGCGGCCGCATCCGTTCGCCGCGGCCGGCGGCCAGGATCATCGCGCAAAGCGGCGCCGTCATTGCCCGACGCGGCGCCATCGGCGCGGTGTTCCGCCGGCGCGGCCCGGTCGCAGCGCCATCAGAACGTATAGCCGGCGAGCGGCTGCCGCCGCTCGATCCGTTCGATCAGCCGCGCGAGCGGCGCGAGCTCGCTGTAGCGGCGCAGCGCGGCGAGCACGTAATCGAGCACCAGCGGCATGTCCTTCAGGTAGTTCGCCTTGCCGTCGCGATGGTAGAGGCGGGCGAAGATGCCGAGCACCTTCAGGTGTCGCTGCAGCCCCATCCATTCGAAGTCGCGGTAGAAATCGTCGAACTGCGGGCGGACCGGCAGCCCGGCGGCGCGCGCGCGTTCCCAGTAGCGGATCGACCAGTCGAGCACCAGCGCTTCGTCCCAGCGGACATAGGCGTCGCGCAGCAGCGAGACCAGATCGTAGGTGATCGGTCCGAACAGCGCGTCCTGGAAGTCGAGGATGCCCGGGTTGCGCGGGCCGTCGAGCACCATCAGGTTGCGGCAGTGATAGTCGCGATGGACGAACACCGCCGGCTGCGCCAGATTGTTGGCCAGGATCCGCTCGAAACCGTCGAGCAGCACCTGCCGCTCGGCGTCGTCGAGCACGATGTCCTTGTGGCGGGCCAGGTACCAGTCCGGATAAAGCATCAGCTCGCGCAGCAGCACCTCGCGCGAATAGTCGGGAAACACGCCGGCGCGGCTCGCGGCCTGGATCCTGACCAGCGCCGCGGTCGCGTCGCCGTACAGTTGCGGTGCGGCGCCGGCGCCGGCCGCATCGAGCCGGGCGAGGTAGGTCGTGGTGCCGAAGTCCGACAGCAGCAGGAAGCCGGCGGCGAGATCGGCGGCATGGATGACCGGCACGCTGGCACCGCTGGCGCCGAGGACTTCGGCAGCATGGACGAACGGCCGGCAGTCCTCCTGCGGCGGCGGCGCATCCATGACGATCGCGGTCGTGGCGCCACCGGGCAATCGCAGGCCGCGCAGCCGGAAGTAGCGCCGGAAGCTCGCGTCATTGGATGCCGGCGCCAGCGTGTCGATCGCCAGGCCGAAGCGGTCGGCGAGCGTCGCAAGCCAGGCGGTCAGCGGCGCGAGCCGCGGGTCGGGCGGCGCGGCCGGCGATCGGGTGGCCGGCGTACCGGCAGCGGCGAGGTCGTGCTTCAATTCGATCCGGTCCTTGCGCGTCGATCCAGTGCTGCCAGTCTTGGCCCAAGTCCGACAGGCTCCAGGACCCGGGCGCTGCGACGGCGGATGCCCGGATCCCGCTACTTATAATAGTGAACCAGCCAACCGCAGCCGTCGCATTCGATCGCCGTGTGTCTCTTCCCGAACGATCCACCGGCGTGACTGCGCCGGGCCCAGGCCAGATCCCTGCGATCGTGCAGCGCGGCGGTGTCGCGGCGCCGCGGCCGGCCCTGCGCCGGGCCGAGCGACCGGCGCCGCGCGCCGTCGCCTTCGCCGCCGGCCTGCTGGCCGGCATCGGCGGACTGACCGCGGCACCGGCGCTGGCGCAGTCCGGGTCCGCGCCGGCGCAGTCCGGCCGGACAGTGGCGCAGTCCGATCCGGCGCTGACGCTGCGGCTCGCGCCGACGCTCGATCTCGCCCGGCCGCGCGGACCGGAGCCTGCGGTATCGTTCGGCAGGGCCGATCGCCTGTCGAGCCGGCAGACGCCGGAAGGGCCCGAGACGGTGCTGGAAGGCAGCGCCGAGCTGCGCCAGGCCGGTGCCACGGTGCGGGCCGACCGGATCGAGTACCGTCAGAATGCCGACGAGATCGCCGCGCGCGGTGCGGTCACGATCGAGCGGCAGGGCATGCGGCTGGTCGGCCCCAGCCTGCGGCTCAAGCTCGACAGCAACGAAGGCGTGTTCGACTCGCCGACCTACGACCTCGCCGGTACCAGCGGCCGCGGCCGCGCCGACAGCGTCGAGATGAAGGGGCGCGGCCGCTTCCTGCTGTCGAACGCGACCTTCAGCACCTGCCGGCCCGACAACGAGGACTGGCGGATCGAGGCGCGCCAGATCGATCTCGACCAGAACGCCGGCGAAGGCAAGGGCCACAACGCGCGGCTGCTGTTCAAGGACCGCACGATCCTGGCGTCGCCGATCCTGATGTTCCCGATCGACGACGAGCGCAAGAGCGGCATTCTGTCGCCGACCTTCTCGGTGACCTCGCGCTCCGGCGCGGAACTGACCGTTCCGTACTACCTCAATCTGGCGCCGAACTACGATCTGACGTTGTCGCCCCGCCTCAGCGTGCGCCGCGGCCTGCAGATCGGCGGCGATTTCCGCTACCTGTTCCGGCCGATGTTCGGCGACATCAAGGGCGAATACGTTCCCCACGACCGTACCACCGGCAGCGAGCGCTATTCGTACAACGCCGTCAACACGATCAGCGACGTCTACGGCTGGAACGGTGGCTGGAACGTCAAGGGCGTGTCGGACGACAACTACTTCGTCGACTACTCGCGCACGCTGATCGCCGCGTCGGAGCGGTCGCTGCCGCGCGACGTCTACCTGTCGCGCGACTTCGGACAGTGGAACTTCCTGACGCGGGTCACGCGCTACCAGAACATCCTCGAGGCGCGGCTCGCGCCGCCGTTCGAGAAGCGGCCGCAGTTCCAGCTGAGCACCTATCGGACCAATGTCCACGGCTTCGACATCGGCCTGCTGAACGACGTCACCTGGTTCGCGCGGCCGCTGGCCGGCTCGGCCGAGGGCGCGCGCACCGTCATCAATCCGTCGGCGGCCTATCCGCTGCTGTGGCCGAGCGGCTTCATCACGCCGAAGATCTCGCTGCACGCGAGCAGCTACCGGCTCGACCAGAACCCGGCCGGGCCGACCTCGCTGACCCGCGCGGTGCCGACGTTCTCGCTCGATTCCGGCGTGATCATGGAGCGCGACAGCCACTGGTGGGGGCAGCCTTCGATCCAGACGCTCGAGCCGCGGCTGTTCTACGTCAAGACGCCGTATCGCGACCAGTCGCTGTTCCCGGTGTTCGACAGCGCCGCCAACGACTTCAATTTCGCGCAGCTGTTCAGCGAGAACCCGTTCACCGGCCACGACCGGATCGCCGACAGCAACCAGCTGACCGCGGCGCTGGTGTCGCGGCAGATCGAAGCGGCGACCGGCATCGAGCGGCTGCGGCTCGCGCTGGCGCAGCGCTACTACTTCGACACCCAGCGCGTCACGATCCCGGGCCTGGCGGCGCGCACCGACCGCCGTTCGGACCTGCTCGTGGCCGCATCGGCCGAGTTGGGCGGCGGCCACGGCTTCGACTCCGGCATCCAGTACGCGCTGCGCGACGAACGGATCCCGCGGTTCAATTTCGGCTATCGCTTCTGGCCCGGCGATCGCCGGCTGTTCAATGCCGGCGTCCGCTTCCAGTCGCACGAGTACGCGCAATGGGACACCTCGTGGCAGTGGCCGATCGGGAGCCGCTGGTCGTCGCTCGGCAAGATCAACTACTCGTTCCTGCAGCGCAAGAACGACCTGGCCACCGGCCAGCTGGTCGACGTGCGTCCCGGGCTGGTCGAGGGCCTGCTCGGCTTCGAGTACGGCGAGGATTGCTGGGCCGCGCGTTTCGTCGTGCAGCGCTTCGTCACCGCTGCCGGCCGGACCACCACCGCATTCTTCGTGCAGTTCGATTTCCGGGGCCTCGGGCGGCTCGGCGCGGACCCGTTTAATATATTGACACGAAACATCCCGGGCTATCGGATCCCGGACAACCGGCCGGCGCCGAGCTCGCGCTTCTATGGCTATGAATGAGCCGGCCGGGCGGATCAGCACGATGAACGAACAAACGTTGCCGCCGGCGATCGGCCAGGCCGGATCGAGCGTGCCGCGGCGTGTCCGCCGCGGCGTGCTGACGGCGCTCGCCGCTGCGGCGAGCGCCGGCGCGCTGGCGCTATTGCCCGGCATCGGCGCGGGTACGGGTGCGGCCTGGGCACAGCGGGCCTAGGTCGCTACGGCGACGCCGATCGACCGGATCGTCGCGGTCGTCAATCAGGAAGCGATCACCGCCCGCGAACTCGACGGCCGGGTCACGATGATCGAAGGCCAGTTGCGCGAACAGAACCGGCCGATGCCGCCGCGCGAGGTGATGGCGCGGCAGGTGCTGGAGCAGATGATCACGCTGCGCGCGCAGCTGCAGTACGCCGGCGAGATCGGCATCAAGCCGTCGGAGGCCGAGCTCGACCGGGCGGTCGCCGAGGTCGCGCAGCGCAACGGCGTCACGCTGCAGCAGATGCGCGAACAGATGTCGAGTCAGGGTATCTCGATGCCGTCGTTCCGCGAGCAGCTCGCCGGCGAGATCGCGACGATGCGGCTGCGCGAGCGCGAAGCGTCGAGCAAGGTGACGATCTCCGAGGCCGAGGTCGACGCCCTGCTCGCCAAGAGCGGCAGCAGCACCGCCGTCGAGTACGAACTCGGCCACATCCTGCTGCGGCTGCCGAGCAATCCGGATCCGGCGGTCGTCAAGACCAAGGGCGAGCTCGCCGAGCAACTGCTCGCCCGTGCCCGCAGCGGCACCGAGTTCGCGGCGCTGGCGCGGGAATACTCGGACTCGCCGGAAGGCATCCAGGGCGGATCGCTCGGCTGGCGTACGGCCGACCGGCTGCCCGAGCTGTTCGTCGATGCCGTCGCGAAGCTCGAGGTCGGCCAGGTGGCGCCGGTGATCCGCAGCCCGGCCGGCTTCCATCTGCTGCGCGTCATCGACAAGCGCGCCCAGTCGCCGCAGGCGGCGACCATCGAACGGACCCACGCCCGCCACATCCTGCTGGCGGCGCCGTCGCCCGAGATGGAGGCCGACGCGATCCGCCGCCTGACCGAGTACAAGCAGGCGATCGAGGCCGGTCGCGCCGGTTTCGCGGACATGGCGCGCGAGTTCTCGGTCGATAGCAGCGCCAAGAACGGCGGCGACCTCGGCTGGCTCTACAACGGCGAGACCGTGCCGGAGTTCGATCGCCAGATGCGCACGTTGCCGATCGACAAGATCAGCGAACCGTTCCGCACCCAGTTCGGCGTGCATATCCTGCAGGTCCTCGAGCGCCGCAGCGATCCCGATTCGCCGGAGCGGACCCGCGCGATCGCACGCCAGCAGTTGCGCGAACAGAAGGCCGACGAAGCGTTCGAGCAGTGGTTGCGCGAACTGCGCGACCGCGCCTATGTCGAGTACCGGCTCGAGCAATCCTGACCGCGACGGCGGCCATGGCCGCTCGTTCCGGGTATTGCCGCGCAAGCGCTTCGGCCAGCATTTCCTGATCGACCGCGGTGTGATCGGGGCGATCGTCGATGCGGTCGCGCCGGCCGCCGGCGAGCCGGTGATCGAGATCGGCCCCGGGACCGGTGCGTTGACCGCGCCGCTGCTGGCGCGGGCCGGCGCGCTGACCGCGATCGAGATCGACCGCGACCTCGCGCCGCGGCTGGCCGCGCGGTTCGGACCGGCGTTGCGGATCGTCGAGCAGGACGTGCTGACCGTCGATTTCGCCGCGCTGGCGGCGGAGCAGGGCGGAGCCGCGCCGCGGCTGGTCGGCAACCTGCCGTACAACATCTCGAGTCCGCTGCTGATCCGGCTCTGCGGCTTCGCCGACCGGATCCGCGACCAGCATTTCATGCTGCAGCGGGAGCTGGTCGACCGCATCGTCGCCGGTCCCGGGCCCGACCTCGGTCGGCTCACCGTGATGCTGCAGAACCGCTTCGACGTCGACCGGCTGTTCGACGTGCCGCCCGCAGCATTCGACCCGCCGCCGCGGGTCGCGTCGAGCGTGATCCGGATGGTGCCGAAGCCGGCGCCGTTGACGACCCGGGTCGCGCTGCTCGAGCAGCTGCTCGCGGCTGCCTTCGGCCAGCGCCGCAAGATGCTGCGCAACACCCTCGGCCGCTGGCTCGAGAAGCATGCGCCGGCGATTTCGCTGGCCGGGCTGGCCGCTGGCGATCCGGCGCTCGCCGAGTTCGCCGATCCGACCCGGCGCCCGGAGATGGTCGCGGTCGCGAGCTGGTGCGCGTTGGCCGAGCGTCTCGGAGGGCACGGTCCTGCTGCCTTGCACCCGCCCGGGTTCGATGCCACAATGACGTCCGGCAACACACGATGACGTCCGGCGACATCGG
>JBFWQR010000245.1:0-6911 GCA_050249335.1 Lautropia sp. | reverse complement strand
AGCCGCTCCGGCAGCATCGGGAATATCCGCGCCGAGGTATAGTCCGAGGTGGTGTTGATCTGCGCTTGGAGATCGATCAGCGAGCTTCTCGGCACCAGGCTGTCGACGTCGGCGATCGCCACCAGCATCCGCACTTCGCCGCCGGGCAGCGCTTCGGCGACGGTCAGCTGATCGAGGTCCCGGGAATCGTCGTTGTCGATCGAGCACCAGAGCAGACCGGTCAGGTCGCGGGTGTCGGCATGCTCGCCGGCGGCCGGATCCTCGGCGGCGTCGAGCTCGGCGACCTGGCGCAGCACGTCGGGAGTGAACTCGGGCGCGAGCCCGCGCTCGAGCATCGCTTCGACGGCGAGCGCGGCGAGCTCCTGCTTCTGATGCCGGTCGATCGATGCCATCCGGTCTGCGCGAAAGGGCGGTCAGCCGCCGAAGCGGGCACGCTGTTCGGCGACGCGGATCAGCGCGGCGTCGAAGCCGGCAACCCGCTCGCGCTCCTGCGCGACCACCGCCGCCGGAGCCCTGTCGACGAACGACGGATTCGACAGCTTGGCCCGGCCACGGGCGATCTCGCCCTCGAGCCGCGCGATCTCGCGGTCGAGCCGGGCCCGCTCGGCCGCGACGTCGATTTCGATCCGGAGCATCAGCCGGTGGCCGCCGACCAGCTGCACCGGCGCGGGCGTGTCGGTCGGCAGTTCGGCGACGATCTCGACCGATGCGAGCCGGGCGAGCCCGGGCAGGTACGGCGCCATCGCGGTGATCCGCTCGGCCTCCTGCGGCGACGCCGGCGCGATCGAGAGCGGCACGCGCTGCTGCGGCCCGAGGTTCATCTCGCCGCGCAGCGTCCGGCACGCGTCGATCAGGCGCTTCAGCTCGGCGACCCAGGCCTCCGACGCCTCGTCGATCTTCTGCGGCTGCGACTTCGGGTACGCCTGCAGCATCACCGAATGGCGCCGTTCGGCAATCGCGGCGGCGAGCTCGGCGCCGTTCGCCTGCAGGCCGCCGCGGTCGTGGTAGCGCTGCGCCAGCGGCGCGACCTTCTGCCACAGCTCCTCGGTGATGAACGGGATGATCGGATGCGCCAGCCGCAGCACCGTCTCGAGCACGCCGATCAGCGTCCGGCGCGCCGCTCGCGCGACCGCTGGGTCGCTCGCCTGCAGCTGGACCTTGGCGAGCTCCAGGTACCAGTCGCAGTACTCGTTCCAGACGAACGAATAGATCGCGTTGGCAGCGAGGTCGAAGCGGTAGTCGTCGAGCGCGCGCTCGACCTCGGCCTCGGTGCGTTGCAGCTGCGACGTGATCCAGCGGTCGACCGGGCCGAAGAACAGGTAGCCGCCCGGCACGCACTGATCGGGCGTATGCGGCGCGTAGCCGTTGTCCTTGCCTTCGACGTTCATCAGCACGAAGCGGGTCGCGTTCCACAGCTTGTTGCAGAAGTTGCGGTAGCCCTCGCAGCGGTTGATGTCGAAGTTCAGCGTCCGCGAGAACGTCGCGAGCGACGCGAAGGTGAAGCGCATCGCATCGACGCCGAATGCCGGGATGCCTTTCGGGAAGGTTCGCCGGATGTACTTCTCGATCCGCGCCTGATGGTCGCCGCGCAACAGGCCGATCGTCGACTTGGCGACCAGATCCTCGACCGTGATGCCGTCGATCAGGTCGAGCGGATCGAGCGTGTTGCCCTTCGACTTCGACATCTTCTGGCCTTCGGCGTCGCGGACGATGGCATTGATGTAGACGTCGCGGAACGGCACCTGACCGGTGAAATACCGGGTCAGCATCACCATCCGGGCGACCCAGAAGAAGATGATGTCGTTGCCGGTGATCAGCACCGAGGACGGCAGGTAGCGCGCCATGTCGGCGCGGATCGCCGGCGAATCCCCCGGCCAGCCGAGCGCCGAGAACGGCACCAGCCCCGACGAGAACCAGGTGTCGAGCACGTCGGGGTCGCGGGTCAGCGCACCGGCATAGCCGGCCGCGTCGGCCAGCGTCCGCGCCTCGGCTTCGTCGCGCGCGACGAACAGTTCGCCGCCGCTGCCGTACCAGGCCGGGATCTGGTGACCCCACCAGAGCTGCCGCGAGATGCACCAGTCCTGGATGTTCTCGAGCCAGTGGTTGTAGGTGCTGCTCCAGTGCTCCGGCACGAAGCGGACCGCGCCGGTCGCGACCGCATCGAGCGCCGGCTTGGTGATCGCGGCGCGGCCGCCGGCGCGGCCGTCGTCCTGCGCGTCGCGCGTCAGGTCGACGAACCACTGGTCGGTCAGCATCGGCTCGACCACCTCGTTGGTCCGGCCGCAGACCGGCACCAGGTGCCGGTGCGGTACCGTCTTGACCAGCAGGCCCCCGCGCTCGAGGTCGGCGATGACCCGCTCGCGCGCGACGTAGCGGTTGAGCCCGCGATACGCGTCCGGCACCGCGCCGGCCATGTTCGCGTCGAGGTCCATGATCACGATCAGCGGGATGCCGTGGCGCAGCGCTGCCTGGTAATCGTTGAAATCGTGCGCACCGGTGATCTTGACGCAGCCGCTGCCGAACGCCGGATCGACGAAACTGTCGGCGATGACCGGGATCTTGCGGTCGCAGAGGGGCAGGTCGACGTACTTGCCGAGCAGGTGCCGGTAGCGCGCGTCGTCCGGATGCACGGCCAGCGCGCCGTCGCCCAGCATGGTCTCCGGCCGCGTCGTCGCGATCGTCATGCCGGCGAGCGGATTGCCGTCGCCGTCCGGTTGCGGCCCGTCGGTGAACGGATAGAGGATGTGCCAGAGCTTGCCGTCGCGCTCGACCATGTCGACCTCGAGGTCCGACACCGCGGTCTTCAGCACCGGATCCCAGTTGACCAGCCGCTTGCCGCGGTAGATCAGGCCGTCGCGATAGAGCCGGACGAACACTTCGACGACCGCGCGCGACATCCGCGGATCCATCGTGAAGTAGCCGGCGTTGCCGCCGTCGGCATCGGCATACGGCCAGTTCGCCGAATCGCCGAGCCGGCGCATCTGCCGCATGATCGTCGCACCGGACTGCTGCTTCCAGTCCCAGACCCGCGCGACGAACGCGTCGCGGCCGAGGTCGTGACGCGACTGGCCGGCTGCCTGCAGCTGGCGCTCGACGACGATCTGCGTCGCGATGCCGGCATGATCGGTGCCGACGATCCAGTTGGTGTCGGCGCCGCGCATCCGGTGATAGCGGATCAGCGTGTCCATCAGCGTCTGCTGGAACGCATGGCCCATGTGCAGCGTGCCGGTGACGTTCGGCGGCGGCAGCTGGATGCTGTAGCAGGCCGGGTCCGCCGCCGGCGCGGTCGCGGCCGGCGGCCGGTTCGCGAAATACCCGCGCGATTCCCAGATCGGATACCAGCGGGCCTCGATCTCGGCCGGTTCGAAACTCCTGGACAGTGTGTCGGTCATGTTCGGGTCTGCGGCTATTCCGGTCCGCGGCTATTTCGGTTGCCGGTTGCGGCGGGCGATCTCGGCGTGCAGCCGGGTCAGTTCCTCGGTGACCGCCCGCGCAACGATGTCGCGGATCATCCGGTTCAACGAATCGTGAAGCTCGTGCGCGACGGTTTCGGCCGCGCGTTCCAGTACCGGCGTCAGCGTCGTCTGCAGCTGGGCATCGAGCAGCGCGTCGGAGCGGCGCAGCAGCCGCTCGAGGACATTCTCGCGGACGCGCTGCGCGAGGTCGCCCCAGTCGACTTCGGCCAGGTTCTGCGGCAGGTCCTCGGTATCGTAGCGCGGCACCTGGACGACTTCGGTCAGCATCGGAATCGGCTCGTCGCCGGCCGCGCGCGCTTCGGCCGACTTGATGCCGTGCGGGATCACCCGGGCGGCGTGCTCGGGCACGATCACCTGCTCGTCGAGCAGCAGCGGTTCCGAATCGTCGTCGTCCGCGGCGCCGGTGCCGGCGGCCGCCGGAGCGGCCGGAGCGATGGGAGCGACCGGAGCGGCCGGGGTTGCCGAAACGGGCGGGGCGGGCGGCGTTGCCGAAGCGGCTGAAGCAGGCGGGGCGGCCGAAGCGGGCGAAGCGGGTGGGGCGGCCGAAGCAGGCGAAGCGGGTGGGGCGGCGGGCGGTGCTTTCGCCTCGGAGCCGGCCCCGCGCGCCGGCGGGCCGCCGCCGGCCGCGCTCGGGGTCCGGGGCTCGTCGCCGGCCCTGGCGCCGCTCATGTCGACCCCTCGGCGCTGCGCGCCGGTCGGCCCTCGGCCGGAGACCGAGGGCGTGCGGCAGCCACGGCCGGTCCGCAGGGACTGGCCGGCCGCACCCCCGAGGGGGACGCGAGCCCGGCTCCGGACGGCCGTACGCCAGCTTCGGACGGCCGTACGCTCATGCCGCCACCTGATGCGATTCGAGTGGGTACCCGCGGTCCTTGTAGAAGCGGTAGCGGGTGCGCGCCTGGGCGCGCTCGGCATCGTCGGTGCCGACGATCTCGACGACCCGTTCGAAGCGCGTGAAGAACGGCGGCGGTTCGGTGCCGAGGTTGACCAGCACCTGATAGTGCGTCGCCGGCAGTTCCGCCGCGCCGGCGGTCAGCAGCACCGGTGTCTGCGCCGCCAGTGGATGCGACGCCATCAGGTGCGGGATGAACTCGAGCGGGGCGAAGCTCCAGAGCGCGACGTCGAAGCGCTTGAGCCGCGCCGGGTCGTCGCAGAACACCACCGTCTGCTGGCCGGTGCGGCGGATCTTGCGGACCAGTCGACAACCGTAGTCGAAGGTGTCCGGCACGTTGAAATGAAAGTCGACCCGCGTCATCGCGAACGCCCGCCACCGGCCGGAGCCGGCTGCATTTCAGTTTCCCATGCCGCCACGCAGCACTCGCGTCGCATGAAACAGGTCGAGCCAAGCAGTCGCCGCGGAGCGGGCTCCGCCCGGCCGCTGGCGGCGCCCCCCAGTGGTGGGGGCGGAGCGGGACACGAACAGTCCCTGCGGACTGTTCGTGCCAGCAGAGCGCGTTCGGCCTCCGGCCGAAGGCTCCCGCCCGAAGGGCGTCAACGGGGGGCGTTTCACTCTAGTCGGCCTGATCGATCAGATAGCGCGCCAGCAGGCCGACCGGCCGGCCGGTGGCCCCCTTGTTGGTCCCGGATTTCCAGGCGACGCCGGCGATGTCGAGATGCGCCCATCGGTAGGCCTTGGTGAAGCGTGCCAGATAGCAGGCCGCGGTGATCGCGCCGCCGGCGCGGCCGCCGACGTTGGCCATGTCGGCGAACGGCGAGCGCAACGCCTCCTGGTAGGCCTCGTCGAGCGGCATCCGCCAGCAGGTGTCGCCGGCGTCCCGGCCGGCGGTACCGAGCCGGTCGGCCAGAGCGTCTTCGGGCGAGAACAGCCCGGCATGGTGGTGGCCGAGCGCGATCACGCAGGCGCCGGTCAAGGTCGCGATGTCGATCACCGCCGCCGGCTTGAAGCGCTCGACGTAGGTCAGCGCGTCGCAGAGCACCAGCCGCCCCTCGGCATCCGTGTTGAGGATCTCGACGGTCTGGCCCGACATGGTCGTGACGATGTCGCCGGGCCGCGTCGCGGTGCCCGACGGCATGTTCTCCGCCGCCGCGATCACGCCGATGACGTTGCGCTTCAGCTTCATCTGCGCGACCGCCTGCATCGTGCCGAGCACGCTGGCGGCGCCGCACATGTCGAACTTCATCTCGTCCATCTCGGCCGACGGCTTCAGCGAGATGCCGCCGGTATCGAAGGTGATGCCCTTGCCGACCAGCACGACCGGTGCCTGCCTGGCCGGTCCGCCGAGATGCTGGAGCACGATCAGCTTCGGCGGCTGCGCCGAACCCTGGCCGACCGCCAGCAGCGCGCCCATCTTCAGCGCCGTCATCTGGCGCACGTCGAGCACTTCGCACTTCAGCTTGAACCGCTGGGCGAGCTCGCGCGCGCGGGCCGCCAGATAGGTCGGATGGCAGACGTTGGGCGGCGTGTTGCCGAGATCCTTGGCGAGCGCGATGCCGTCGGCGATCGCCTCGGCCTGTGCGACCGCCTCGCGCGCCGCGGCCTGCTGCGGCTTCTCGACCGCGAGCCCGAGCTCGCGCAGCGCGGGCGGCGGCGTCTCCTTGCCCGACTTGAAGCCGTCGAAGCGGTAGAGCACCTCGCGCGCGATCAGCACGGTCTGGGCGAGCCGCCAGCCGATCTCGCGTTGCGTGACCGGCGCGTCGTGCAGGCACGACAGCGCTTCGGCGGCGCCGGTGCCAGCCGCGGCCCGGATCGCGGCGCGGGCCGCTTCCTGGAAGCTCTTCTCGGATACGGTCTCGCCGTCGCCGACCGACACCAGCAGCACCCGCGCGAGCCCGCCGGCACCGCGCAGCAGCAGCGTCGAGCCGGCCTTCTTGGCGAGATCGCCGGACTTCAGCGCGGCCGCGAGCGCGCCGTCGAGCCGGGCGTCGACCGCGCTGCCGGCGGCGCCGAGCCGGCCTGCCTGGACCGGCAGGATCAGGCACTGGCTGCGAGGCTTATCGGAAAGCGAGGGCTTCAGGGTGAATTGCATCGTCGCTGCGGGATGGGTTGATGGCCGTGGTGGTCCGGCTGCCGTGAAGGGCGCGAGGAGCGTCCGATTATAGGCGGGCCGGCGGGTAAACTAGCGCGATGATTGCCAGCCTCGCGCGATGATCTTCAGCCAGTCGCTGCGCCGCGATCTGAACAGCGTCGCCGGCGTGATGTTCTCGACGCTGTTCACGATCATGGTCACCACGTCGCTGATCCGCTTCCTCGGCCGCGCGGCCAGCGACCGGATCGGCAGCGCCGACGTGATCCCGCTGATCGCGTTCAACGCGATCGGCTTCATTCCGGTGCTGCTGGTGCTGACGGTGTTCCTGTCGATCCTGATGGTGCTGTCGCGGGCCTGGCGCGATTCCGAGATGGTCATCTGGTTCGCCAGCGGCCAGTCGCTGACCGCCTGGATCCGCCCGGTGCTGTCGTTCGCGCTGCCCTATGCGCTG
>JBFWQR010000244.1:0-6945 GCA_050249335.1 Lautropia sp. | reverse complement strand
CCGGCGCGATCCGTCGGATGCCTGCTGGCTGTTGCTGCTCGAAACGCTGCGCCTGCTCGGCGAGCAGCAGCCGTTCGAGGATCTGGCGATCGAATACTGCGTCACCTACGAGGTGTCGCCGCCGTCCTGGGAGCCGATGCCGAAGGCGATCCGGTTGCAGGAGGCGGCGTCGACGACGTCCGGCAGCCAGCCGGTGGCGGTGGCCAGCGAGGAGGCGTTCCCGCTCGAAGGCGAGATCGACGGCCGCCCCGACGCGACTTTCCGGGCGCTGCGCGGCTATGCCGAATCGCGCCCGGAAATCACGATCGACTGTCGCCGGCTGCGCCGGATCGACTTCGTCGCCACCGGTGAATTGCTCAATGAAGTCTCGGCGCTGCGCTCGGCCGGCAAGACGCTCGCGTTCCGCGACCTCAGCTACCTGGTCGCGTGCCTGCTGATGGTCATGGGCATCCACGAGATGGCCGAGCTGCATCTGCGGGCGCACTGAACGGGCGCGGCCACCCCGGCCGGGACAACCGATCGTTCCGGCGCTCGGCCGGCGGGCAACGGGCCGCAACGCGTAGCGAGCGGGTCGATCAGGCGCTAGAAAGCCTGTCGACGCTCCGGATGCTGCTGCGTGACTCGGCGGGTCCGCAGGACATGCGGTATCCTCGCTGAACCAGCTCCGGGACCGCCATGACCGAGATCGGCCGCCCGGTCTCGGCCGACCGGCTTCGGCTGACCGGCTTCGGCCCACCAGGCCTCGGCCGGATGGCGTAGTAGGAATCCGCTCCGGCGGGGTTGACGCCGCGTCGCAACGTCCCCATCTGGCGATGGACTCCACTCGAATCCTTCATCGGAATCCGCCATGACCACCATCGTTTCGGTCCGCCGGGGCAGCCAGGTCGCGCTCGGCGGCGACGGCCAGGTCACGCTCGGCAATGTCGTCGTCAAGGGCACCGCGCGCAAGGTGCGCCGGCTGCACAATGATTCGGTGCTCGCCGGTTTTGCCGGCGGCACCGCCGACGCGTTCACGCTGTTCGAGCGCTTCGAAGCCAAGCTCGAGAAGTATCCGGGCAACCTGATGCGCGCAGCCGTCGAACTGGCCAAGGACTGGCGCACGGACCGGATGCTGCGCCGGCTGGAGGCGATGCTGGCGGTCGCCGACAAGCAGCATTCGCTGATCATCACCGGCACCGGCGACGTGCTCGAGCCCGAGCAGAGCCTGATCGCGATCGGTTCCGGCGGCGCCTACGCGCAAGCCGCGGCGCGCGCGCTGCTCGAGAACACCGAGCTCGACCCGGGCACGATCGTCGCCAAATCGCTCGCGATCGCCGGCGACATCTGCATCTACACCAACCAGCACCACACGATCGAGACCTTGTAATGCAGATGACCCCGCAGGAGATCGTCTCCGAGCTCGACAAGCACATCATCGGCCAGGACAAGGCCAAGCGCGCGGTCGCGGTCGCGCTGCGCAACCGCTGGCGCCGCCAGCAGGTCGCCGATCCGCTGCGCCACGAGATCACGCCGAAGAACATCCTGATGATCGGGCCGACCGGCGTCGGCAAGACCGAGATCGCGCGGCGGCTGGCGCGGCTCGCCAATGCGCCGTTCATCAAGGTCGAGGCGACCAAGTTCACCGAGGTCGGCTATGTCGGCAAGGACGTCGATTCGATCATCCGCGACCTGGTCGAGGCCTCGATCAAGCAGGAGCGCGACCAGGCCAAGAAGAAGCTGGATTCGCGTGCCCGCGATGCCGCCGAGGAGCGTGTGCTCGACGTGCTGCTGCCGTCGTCCTCCAAGGGCAGCCCGATCGGTTTCGGCTCGGGTGACGAGGCGCCGCGCGGCGAGGACTCGGCCGCGCGCCAGAAGTTCCGCAAGCGGCTGCGCGAGGGCGAGCTCGACGACAAGGAGATCGAGATCGAGCTCGCCACCGGCATGCCGCCGGTCGAGCTCGCCGGCCCGGCCGGCATGGAGGAGCTGACCCAGCAGCTGCAGGGCATGTTCCAGGGCATGCAGGGACGCCGCAAGCCGCGCAAGCTGAAGATCCGGGATGCGTTGAAGCAGCTGGTCGACGAGGAGGCCGGCAAGCTGGTCAACGACGAGGAAGTCAAGGCCCGCGCGCTCACCAACGTCGAGCAGAACGGCATCGTGTTCCTCGACGAGGTCGACAAGATCGCCGCGCGCAGCGACATCCATGGCGCCGACGTCTCGCGTCAGGGCGTGCAGCGCGACCTGCTGCCGCTGGTGGAGGGGACCGCGGTCAACACCCGCTACGGCATGATCAAGACCGACCACATCCTGTTCATCGCGTCGGGCGCGTTCCACCTCTCGAAGCCGTCGGATCTGATTCCAGAGCTGCAGGGGCGCTTCCCGATCCGCGTCGAGCTGGGATCGCTGTCGGTCGGCGATTTCGAACGGATCCTGACCGAGACCGATGCCAGCCTGACCAAGCAGTACCAGGCGCTGCTCGCGACCGAGGACGTGACGCTCGAATTCCAGCCCGACGGCATCCGCCGCCTGGCCCAGATCGCGTTCGGCGTCAACGAGACGACCGAGAACATCGGCGCGCGTCGGCTGCACACGGTGCTCGAGCGGCTGCTCGAGGACGTCTCGTTCCAGGCGAGCGGCAAGAGCGGCGAGCGGGTCGTCGTCGACGCGGCGTTCGTCGAAGCGCGGCTCGCGGAGACCGCGGCGAACGAGGATCTGTCGCGCTACGTGCTGTAGCCGCCGGCGCGGCGGCGCAGCCGGTGGCTACTGGATCTGTACCTTGGCCTCCTTGATCAAGCGCGCCCAGATCTCGTTCTCGCTCGCGATGCGGCCCGCGAGCTCGGTCGGCGTCTCCGCCGACAGCACGGTGCCGGGGGTCGCTTCGACGCGCTCCTTGATCTCCGGCGCGGTGAGCGCGGCGATCAGCTCCTTCGACAGTCGCTCGCGGATCGGCGCGGGCACCGCCGCCGCCGCGAAGAAGCCGGTCCAGCCGTTCGGCATCACGTAGTCCGGCAGCGTATCCCGCGCGAGCGGGATCTCGGGCATCGTGTCGACCTTGCGCGCGCCCACCAGGGCGAGCGCCTTCACGTTGGCGCTACGGATCTGCGGAACCGCGACCGGCAGGTTCAGCACCATCGCGTCGACCTGTCCCGCCACCACGTCGGTGAGACCCAGCGGCTCGCCCTTGTACGGCACCGTCACGATGTTGCTCCCGGTGACGTTCTTCAGCGTCTCGCAGGCGACCTGCGCGGTGGCCGATCCACTGGCGCAGGTGATGCCGGTGTCGCGCTTCGCGAGATCGATCAGTCCGCGGAGGTCGTTCACCGGCAGCGTCTTGCGCACGACCAGCACCGCCGGCACTTCCGCGCCGAGCGCGAGCGGCGCGAGATCGGCGGGGTCATACGGGATGTTGGGGATCAGCAGCTTGTTCAGCGTGATGATGCCGTTGCTCGCCATCATGAACGTGTAGCCGTCGGGCTTCGTGCGGACCACGTAGGACGCGGCGACGCCGCCGTTCGCGCCGGGGCGGTTGTCGGCGATCACGCTCTGGCCGAGCCCCTTGGACAGCCGTTCGGCCACCGCGCGGCCGATGACATCGGAGATCGAGCCCGGCGGGAACGGAATCACCATCGTCACCGGCCGGGCGGGATAGGCCTCTCCCTGCGCGAAGGCCGCACCGGAGACGCAAAGCGCGAGCAACGACAGCAGCCGTATCGTCTTCTTCATGTCTTTCTCCCCGCCTCAGAGCGCTCCGGCGTAGTTGCCGCCGTCGAGCAGCAGATTCTGCCCGGTGACGTAGCCGGCATGCACGCTGCACAGCCATGCGCAGGCGCGGCCGAATTCGTCCGGCGTGCCGAGCCGTCCGGCCGGCACCTCGGCGAGCCGCTCGGCGTCGATTTGCTCGATCGGCTTGCCGGTCGCCTTGGCCAGCGCGACGTTGCGCTTGCGGTAGGTATCGGTATCGAACAGGCCGGGCAGCAGGTTGTTGATCGTCACGTTCGCCGGCACGACCTGGCGCGCGAACGCGGCGAGGACGTTGGTCAGGCCGGCGCGGGCGCCATTGGACAGCGGCAGGTGCGCGAGCGGCGCTTTCACCGAGCGCGACGTGATGTTGATGATCCGGCCGAAGCGCCGCTCGATCATCCCGTCCACCGTCGCCTTGATCAGCTCGATCGGCGTCACCATGTTGGCGTCGACCGCGGTCAGCCAGTCCTCGCGCTTGAAGCTGCGGAAGTCGCCGCCCGGCTGGCCGCCGGCATTGTTGACCAGGATGTCCGGCTGCGGGCAGGCCGCGAGCGCGGCGGCCCGGCCGGCCGGCGTCGTGATGTCGGCGGCCACGGTGACCACCTCGACGCGGTGGGCGTCGCGGATCGCCTGCGCGGTCGCTTCGAGCGCCTCGGCGCCGCGCGCGACCATCACCAGGTTCACGCCTTCGGCGGCGAGCGCCTCGGCGCAACCGCGTCCCAGCCCCTTGCTCGCGGCGCAGACCAGCGCGCGCCTGCCGGAAATCCCGAGATCCATCGCGTTCGTTTCCTGTCTCTGTTTTCCATTCCGCTTTCGGGAGGCGTCGTCACTTCTGTTTGAGCCCGAGCGCGTCGAGCACCTTGCTCCACAGCGCGACGTCCTGCGCGATCACCTTGCCGAACGCATCCGGCGTGCCGCCGACCATCTCCAGCCCGCCGCGGGTGAAGCGCTCGCTGAAGTCGGGCCGGCCGATCATCCGGTTGATCTCGGCGTTGAGCGCCGCGACCGTCGCCGGCGGCGTGCCGGCCGGCGCGGCGACGCCGAACCAGATGTTCATCACGTAGTCGGCGACGCCGCCTTCGGCCATCGTCGGCACGTCGGGCACGGTGCTGGAGCGCGCCGCCGACGTGATCGCGAGCGCGCGCAGCTGCCCGTTCTGCAAGCGCGGCACCACGTTCGGCAGGTTGTCGAACATCACATCGACATGGCCGCCCATCAGATCGGTCAACGCCGGCGCGCTGCCCTTGTACGGCACCATGGTGATGTCGACGCCGGCGCGCTGCTTCAGCAGCTCCATGCCGAGGTGCGGCGAGCTGCCGTCGCCGACCGACGCGTACTTGACCACGCCGGGGTTCGCCTTCGCATGCGCCAGCAGCTGCTGTAGCGACTTGAACGGCGAGTCGGCGCGGACGATCAGCGCATTCGGCGCCTGCATCACGTTGACGACCGGCACGAAATCGCGCAGCACGTCGATCTTGCTCTGCGTGTGCATGCTGTTGATCAGCGGAAACGGAAAGCCGACCATCAGCAGCGTGCGGCCGTCGGGCGTGGCGCGCGCGACGTCGCTGGTCGCGATCACGGTGCCGCCGCCGGGCTTGTTCTCGGCGATCGAGCCGGGCGCATAGCCCTTGCCGAACTCCGCGACGATCGAGCGTCCGAGCATGTCGTGCGCGGCCCCCGGCGGGAATGCGATGACGACGCGGATCGGCGCCGACGGCGGGCTCTGCGCCGAGAGGCCGGGGGCGACCGCGGCCAGCGCGAGCAGGCAGAGCAGGGGTCCGACGAGCCGTTTCATCGTGTCTCCAGGTCGTTGTGTGGGTCGTTGTCGCCGCCAGGGTGAACGGGCCCTAGAGCGGATCGGGAAACGCGATGCCGGCGGTGCCGGCCGCGGCGGCGAGCCGGTCGCGGACCGGTGCGGCGAGCGGCACGCCGTCGCGCAGCGCCGCGGCGCGCCGCTGCAGCGCGCGTTCGCCGGGCATCCGGACCGGCGGCGCGCCGGCCGGCACGCGGCTGGCGCGGCAGCGCTCGGCGATCCATCCGGTCTCGGCCAGGAACGCGTCGGCGCCGCCGAAGCCGCGCGGGTCGATCACCTGCAGGAAGGCGCCCTGGCCGAACGCGTCGGTCGCGGTCGCACGGCCGGCGCCGGGCAGCGCCAGCGTCAGCGCCTCGACCATCAGACCGAGGCCGAAGCCCTTGTGACCGAAGTCGGTGCCACCGAGCGGCAGGATCGTGCCCGGCGGCTTGCTCGCCAGCGCCGCCGGGTCGCGGGTCGGGCGGCCCTCGTGGTCGAGCAGGCAATCGCTGTCGAAGGTCGTGCCGGCTGCCGCATGGCCGGCGACCGCGGCGTTGGTCACCAGCGAGGTCGAGACGTCGATCAGGATCGGGTCGCCCGGCGTCGGGATGCCGATCGCGATCGGGTTGCTGGTCAGCACCGGGTCGACGCCGCCGAACGGCGCGACCGACGCGATGCCGGGGTTGGTCGCCGACACGATCGCCAGCAGGCCGCGCTCGGTCAGTGCCGGCAGGTAGACTTGCAGGCAGCCGAGGTGCGTGCCGTTGGCGATCGTTGCGACGACGACCGGATGGCGTTGCGCCCGCGCGATCGCCGATGCGATCGCGCGCCGCATCACCCAGGCGCCCGGCAGCCGGTTGGCCTGCCAGGCGAAGGTGGCGCCGGCATCGGCGACGACGGTGATCTCGCCGTCCTTCGCCATCTTGCCGCGCGCGATCCGATCGAGGTACGACGGCAGGAATGCCAGGCCGTGGGTCGGATAGCCGATCAGATCGGCTTCGACCAGCACGTCGGCCATCGCCTCGGCCATGTCGGGCCGGACACCGGCCGCGGTGACCAGCGCGGCCCCGAATCGCCGCAATGCGGCGGCGTCGTAGCGCGGCGTCATGCGGTCGACCGTGCAGTGGTGTCGCCGCGTGCCGGCGCCGGCGCGTCGGCGGGCGCGATCCTCGTCTCCATGACGGGATCGTAGACAGCGGGTGTTCGCGCCGGCCAGTGAAAGTTGCTCAGGTGGACCTGAACGGCGCTCAGCGATCGAAGCCCGGCGCGCTCCTGCTCGCCGGGCCGGTGTCGAGTTAGCCGGCGCTCGGCAAGCCGGGAGCCGGTGGGCGTGCGCTCGCCGCGCCGGCGCCTGACGATCGCGCCGGAGCTCCGGCCGACCAGGCGCGGTCGTCGAACACCCGTTTGACCTGTTCGCGGAACCAGCGATGGCCGGC
>JBFWQR010000243.1:0-7108 GCA_050249335.1 Lautropia sp. | reverse complement strand
GCGGGCACGGCAGCCACCACCACCGCGACGGCAGCAGCCGCGGCGACTGCAGCTGCAACGACCGCGCCCACGGCGCCAGCGGCCACGACCGCGGCGGCCACTGCCGGCGCCGCGAAGCCCGCCGCCGCGACCGCGCCGCCGCTGCGCGCGCCGCAGCAGCCGCTGCCCGACCCGCTGCTGACGGCGCTGTCGCAACTGCTCGCGCTGTTCGGCACCAACAAGAGCGAAGACGCCCTGGCGGCCGGCATTCCGCACGAACGCCCGCTGCAGCCGGCCGGTTTCACCCGGATCGCCGAGGCCAACGGCTGCAAGGTCCGGATCCAGCAGCGGCGGATCGAGCAGATCTCCGACCTGCTGCTGCCGGTGATCCTGCTGCTCGACGCCCAGAAGGCCTGCCTGCTGCTCGCCCGCAAGCCCGAAGGCCGGGTCGTGATCCTGCCGTGCGAGCCCGGCGCGCTCGAGATCGAGCTGCCGCTGACCGAGCTCGAAGCACGCTACATCGGCACCGCGATCTTCATCCGGCCGACCATCGTCGTCGAGGATCGCAGCATCGTGCAGCCGCGCTCGACCGAGCGCGACTGGTTCTGGGGCACGATCTGGCGCTTCAAGGGCTACTACCTGCAGGCCGCCGCCGCGGCGCTGCTGGTCAACGTGCTGGCGCTGGCCGGCACGTTCTTCACGATGAACGTCTACGACCGGGTGATCTCGAACCAGGCGTACGTGACGCTGTGGACGCTCGCCGCCGGCGTCACGGTCGCGATGGTGTTCGAGTACCTGTCGCGCAACCTGCGCAGCTGGCTGCTCGACAACGCCGGCAAGAAGGCCGACCTGCTGCTCGGCTCGGCGCTGTTCCGCCAGGCGCTGATGTCGCGGCTCGAGATCCGGCCGCCGTCGGCCGGCGCCTATGCCAATACGCTGCGCGAATTCGAATCGGTCCGCGACTTCGCGACCTCGGCGACGCTCGCGACGATCACCGATCTGCCGTTCATCCTGCTGTTCGTCTGGGTGATCCACATGATCGCCGGGCCGCTGTTCTGGGTGCCGCTCGCCTGCGTGCCGGTGCTGATGATCGTCGGTGGGCTGGCCCAGTTCCCGCTGTCGCGCTACGTCAACGAGCACCTGCGCGAAGGCTCGGTCAAGCACGGCATCCTGGTCGAGGCGCTCGAGAGCGCCGAGGCGATCAAGGCGCTGCGGGTCGAAAGCCAGATGCAGGCGAAGTACGAGCGCGCCGCCGCGCTGACCTCGCGCAGCGCGATGAAGAGCCGGACCGTCACCGCGATGGTCAGCAACTTCACCAACTTCCTGCAGTCGCTGTGCACGGTCGTGATGGTGGTCTGGGGCGTCTACCTGATCGGCGACGGCAAGCTGACGATGGGCGCGCTGATCGGCGCGGTGCTGCTGTCGAGCCGGGCGATCGCGCCGGCGGCGTCGATCACCGCGCTGGCGGTGCGCTACCAGCAGGCGCGGATGGCGCTGAAATCGCTGAACCGGGTCATGGCGACGCCGACCGACCGCGAGCCGAACCGCGGCTATCTGCACAAGCCGGCGGCGATCGGCCATCTGTCGGCGGCCAATGTCTCGTTCCGCTACGGGCCGCAGGCACCGGACTCGGTATCGAACGTCACGATCAACATCCAGGCCGGCGAGCGGATCGCGGTGCTCGGCCGGATCGGCAGCGGCAAGTCGACCCTGCTGAAGGTGCTGTCCGGGCTCTACCGGCCGCAGCAGGGCCAGGTCAAGCTCGACGGCATCGAGCTGCAGCAGATCGAGCCGGCCGACGTCCGCCGTCACGTGCTCTACGTCGGCCAGGACGTCCGGCTGCTGTTCGGCACGCTGCGCGAGAACCTGAAGGCCGGCAGCCCGCATGTCGACGACGAATCGATGATGCGGGTCGCCGATGCGTTCGGCGTCCACCAGTACGCGAGCGCGCATCCGATGGGCTACGACATGCCGATCGGCGAAGGCGGGCTCGGGCTGTCGGGCGGTCAGCGCCAGGCGGTCGCGCTGGCGCGCGCGGTGCTTGCCAACCCGACCGTGATGCTGCTCGACGAGCCGACCAGCGCGATGGACAACGCCACCGAGGCGATGGCGATGAACGCGCTGGCGCGGCTGTGCGCCGGCCGGACGTTGATCTACGTGACGCACAAGCTGCAGCTGCTCGATTACGTCAGCCGCGTCGTGATCCTCGATGCCGGCATCCGGGTCGCCGACGGGCCGAAGGAAGCCGTGCTGCAGGCGCTGAAGGAAGGCAAGATCCAGGGAGCCAGGAGGTGACGGCCGTGGCCGAAGCAACCAGCGCCCCCCCGACCGGCACCGGCCAGCCCGGCCTGCCGGTACGCGTCGCGCCGGGCGGGCCGGTCGCGCCGGCGCCGCAGACGCCGGTGCAGCAAACCTCGGCGCAGCAGATGCCGGTCGCGCTGCCGTCGCGCGATTCGTTCGCCGCACCGGCCTATCGCGGCAGCGGCAGCGATTTCGACTACATGCGCGACATGCAGCAGGCGATGGTCAACGATCGCCAGGGCACCTCGGCGCTGCTGCTGTTCCTGATCGTCGGGCTGCTCGCCGCCGCGGCGGCCTGGGCCTACTACAGCCGGCTCGAGGAGATCACCCGCGGCGACGCGCGGATCATCGCATCGTCACGCGAGCAGGTGATCCAGTCGCTCGAAGGCGGCATCCTCGCCGAGATGCTGGCGCGCGAAGGCGACGTGGTCGCGGCCGGCCAGCCGCTGTTGCGGATCGACGAGACCAAGGCCCGCTCGTCCTACCAGGAGGGCTACAGCAAGTCGATCAGCCTGAAGGCGGCGGCGGCGCGGCTGCGCGCCGAATCGCGCGGCACCGAGCTGCAGTTCCCGCCGGACGTCCTCGGCGACGCCGAGGTCGTCAAGAACGAGACCGAAACCTACAACGCGCGCAAGTTCGCGCTCGACCAGAGCGTCGCGACCGCGGCGTCGACCCGCGCGCTGATCGCGCGCGAGATCGCGATCACCCAGCCGATGGTCGCCAAGGGGCTGGTCGCCGAGACCGAGCTGCTGCGGTTGCGCCGGCAGTTCAACGACCTGCAGATGCAGACCCAGGAGCGGGTCAACAAGTACCGGGTCGACGCCGCCAACGAGCTCGGCAAGGTCGAGGCCGAGCTGGCGCAGACGCAGGAGATCCTGACCGCGCGCGAAGACCAGGTCAAGCGAACCGTGGTGACCGCGCCGGTGCGCGGCACCGTCAAGAACATCCGGGTCAACACCCGCGGCGGCGTGATCCAGCCCGGCCAGGACATCATGGAGATCGTGCCGCTCGAGGATCAGCTGCTGGTCGAAGCGAAGATCCGGCCGCACGACGTCGCGTTCCTGCGGCCCGGCCTGCCGGCGACGGTCAAGGTCACCGCCTACGACTACGCGATCTACGGCGGCCTGGACGGCGAGGTCGAGCTGATCAGCCCGGACACGCTGCGCGAAGAGCGCAAGGCCGAAGAGGACAGCTACTACCGGGTGCTGGTACGCACCCAGTCGGCAATGCTGCATGCCGGCGGCAAGGAGCTGCCGATCATTCCCGGCATGACCGCGTCGGTCGAGATCCGCACCGGCGAGAAGACCGTGATGGACTACGTGCTGAAGCCGATCCTGAAGGTCCGCGAAGCGCTGCGCGAGCGCTGAACGTGAACCAACCAGACGCCCCCGCGCATTGTCGGCACTGACGTTCCTGCTGCTGGTCCTGGTGCCGCTCGCGATCGCGGCGACCGCCTACGTCGTCTGGCCGCTGCTGCGGCACGGCCGGCCGGTCGCCGGCGACGAGCACGCCGCCGAACTGAATCGCACGATCGTCGCCGAACGCCGGGCCCAGCTCGACCGCGAGCTGGCGGCGCTGCCGGCGGGCTCGCCGGAGCGCGAACGGCTGGTGCTGGAATTCACCAGCACCGCGCTCGATGACCTGGCGCCCGCCGCAGTCCGTGGCGCCGCCGGTCACGACGCCGCGGTACCGGTGGCACGGCCGCGCTGGGTGCTCGCGGCATTGCTGACCGGCACGCTGCTCGCCGCGCCGATCGCGTTCTATCGCGTGACCGGATTGCCGGCAGCGGTCGAACCCGGCTTCGCCGAACTCGCCGCGACCCCGACGCTCGCCGGCGCGATCAGGCAGCTCGAGGCGCGGCTCGCCGCCGATCCGAATGCGATCGACGGCTGGCTGCTGCTCGGCCGCGCCCGGCTGGCGCAGGGCGATGCGGCCGCTGCGCTGACCGCGCTCGAACGCGCATTGACGCTGCCGACCGACGATGCCGCGCTGGCGGCGCAAGTGCGCGTCGATCTCGCCGATGCGATCGCGCAGCGCGCGCCGACCCGGCTCGCCGGCCGCCCATGGGAGCTGATCCAGGACGCACTGCGCCGCGACCCGTCGAACCAGAAAGCGCTGGCACTGGCCGGTGCCTATCAGGTCACCCACGGCAATCCGGCGGCCGCGCTCGGCTACTGGGAAACGCTGCTGGCCCAGCTGCCGCCGGACAGCGAACAGCATGCGACGATCAGCGGCTTCATCGCCGACATCCGCGGCGGTCAGCGGCCCGGCACGGCGCGCGCCGAACCGGACGCGACGGCCGGCGCGCCGGCGCCGACGCCGGCACCGCAGTCGCCGCCGGCCTCCCCGGTCACATCCAGCGCCGGCGCCTCGCTGCGCGGCCGCGTCGAACTCGGTGCGGCATTCGCCGGTGCCGCTACGGCGACGCCGGACCGGACCGTGTTCATCGTCGCCCGCGCGGTCGACGAGCGCGGCGAGCCGGTCGGACCGCCGGCGGCGGTGCGCCGGATCCGGCTCGCCGACCTGCCCTATGCGTTCGAGCTCGGCGACGCCGATGCAATGGGCCCGATGGCGAAACTGTCGACGCAGTCGCGCGTGATCGTGGTCGCACGGGTCTCGGCCAGCGGCACGGCCGCGCCCGCGCCTGGCGATCTCGAAGGCCGCAGCGCCGTCGTCGCGCCGGGCGCCGCCGATGTCATGGTGCGGATCGACCGGGTGCTGCCATGAGAAGCGGTGCCCGATGAGCGATCGGCTCGAGGTCCGCGACCTGACGCTCGAGCGTGGGCACCGGACGCTGTTCGCCGCGCTCGCGATCGATCTCGCGCCCGGCGAACTGCTGCAGCTGCAGGGGCCGAACGGCAGCGGCAAGTCGAGCCTGTTGCGCGCGCTGCTCGGGCTGACGCCGGTCCGTTCCGGCACCATCGACTGGGCCGGCGCGCGCTTCGCGCCGGCGAGCGGCCGGCTGCGCCGCGACGCGCTCTATCAAGGCCACGCCAGCGGCCAGAAAGGCGAACTGACCGCGCTCGAGAATCTCGCGCTCGCTGCCGCGCTCGACGGCTCGCCGACCGGCGCGACGGCGCTGCAGGCGGCGCTCGACGCGGTCGGCCTCGGTCCCGCGCAGGCACTGGCGGCGCGCCGGCTGTCGCAGGGCCAGCGCCAGCGGCTGGCGCTGGCGCGGCTGGCGCTGCCGAATCCGCGCCGCCTGTGGCTGCTCGACGAACCGTCGGCGGCGCTCGACCGCGACGGCGCCGCCCGGCTCGACGCGCTGCTCGCCGCGCACCTGGCCCGCGGCGGCGCCGCGATCGTCGCGACCCACCTGCCGCTGCTCGCCGGCCGCCCGACCCGGCGGCTGGCGCTCGACGCGGTACCGGTGGCGGCATGAGACACCTCATATCACCTCCTCTGAGCGCTGACGCACGGCCGCTGTCGCCGTTCGGCTGGGCGCTGCGGCGCGACCTGCGGCTCGCGCTGCGGCGCCGTTCCGACACGATGAATCTGATCGGCTTCTTCGTGCTGGCGTGCCTGATGTTCCCGTTCGCGGTCGGACCGCAGACCGAATGGCTGCAGCGGATCGGTCCCGGCGTGATCTGGGTCGCGGCGCTGCTGGCGCTGCTGCTGGCGCTGCCGCGGCTGTTCGAGCACGACCAGCAGGACGGCAGCCTGGAGCAGATGCTCGCGAGCGGCCATTCGGCGACCGCGCTGGTCGCCGGCAAGCTGCTCGCCGCCTGGCTGGTCTCGGCACTGCCGCTGATCCTGATCACGCCGCTGCTGGCGCAGGCGCTGGCGCTCGACTGGACCACCGGCGGCCTGCTGATGCTGACGCTGCTGCTCGGCACCCCGACCCTGCTGGCGATCGGGGCAATCGCGGCGGCGCTGACGCTCGGCCTGCGCGGCGCGGCCACGCTGATCACGCTGCTGTGCCTGCCGCTGTTCGTACCGGTGCTGATCTTCGGCGCCGGCGCGGTCGAGATGCACGGCGCTGGCCTGTCGGCGCGGCCGAATCTGGCGCTGCTGGGCGCTGGTATGCTATTGACCCTGGTCGGCGCGCCGCCGGTGATCGCGCTCGGCCTGCGGACTTCGCTCGAATGAGCGCCCCGTCAGGCCGTGAAGCCGGCGCAGGCGCGTGCGGCGCTGCAGAGCGCTCGACACGGCGCGCGCAGCGCGGAGATTGGTTTCTGTGAGTCTTTTTCGTTTCGCGTCGCCGCAGACGTTCTACCCGCTCGCAGGCCGGCTGATCCCCTGGTTCGCCGGCATCGCCGCCGTGCTGGCCGTGGTCGGGCTCTGGCTCGGCTTCGCGGTCGCGCCGACCGATTTCCAGCAGGGCGAGGTCTACCGGGTGATCTTCATCCATGTGCCGGCAGCGTGGATGGCGATGTTCGTCTATCTGGTGATGGCCGGCTACGCAGTACTGACGCTGGTGCTGCGCGCGCGGCTGTCGGCGATGATGACGCTGGCGCTGGCGCCGACCGGCGCGCTGATGTGCGCGATCGCGCTGTGGACCGGCGCGATCTGGGGCAAGCCGACCTGGGGCACCTACTGGGCATGGGACGCGCGGATGACCTCGACGCTGATCCTGCTGTTCCTCTATCTCGGCTATCTGGCGCTGACCGGCGCGATCGAGGATCCGCAGCGCGCCGACCGTGCCGGCGCGGTGCTGGTGCTGGTCGGCGTCGTCAACGTGCCGATCATCTACTTCTCGGTATCGTGGTGGAACACGCTGCTCCAGGGTGCCAGCGTCAGCGTCAGCGGCGGCTCGCGATTGGCCGCCGTGATGCTGCAGGCGATGCTGGTGATGACCTTCGCGGCCTGGTCCTACACGATCGCGGCG
>JBFWQR010000242.1:0-7328 GCA_050249335.1 Lautropia sp. | reverse complement strand
CTGCCCGGCCACGACAGCGGTCACGGCAGCGTCATCGCCGCCGCGGCCCGCGTCTGAGCGGCGCGGAAATCGGCCAGGCGCTGGGCCAGCGCCGCGTCGCCGCCGGCGGCGAGCAGCGCGACGGCGAACAGTCCGGCATTGGCCGCGCCAGCCTCGCCGATCGCAAAGGTCGCGACCGGGATGCCGCGCGGCATCTGCACGATCGACAGCAGCGAATCCTGCCCCTGCAGATGCCGGCTCGGCACCGGCACGCCGAGCACCGGCAGCGTCGTCTTGGCCGCCAGCATGCCGGGCAGATGCGCGGCGCCGCCGGCGCCGGCGATGATCGCGCACAGGCCGCGCGGCGCAGCGGTCGCGGCATACTCGAACATCGCGTCCGGCATCCGGTGCGCCGACACGACGCGGGCCTCGTGCGGCACGTCGAACTGCTTCAGGATCGCGATCGCGTGCTGCATCACGTCCCAGTCGCTGCTGCTGCCCATCACGACCCCGATCTTCGGGGCGGTCGCGGTTGCGTTCATTTGCTGGCTCATTCAATCGGCGGCCAGCGGCCGGCCGGTCAGCCGTTCGAGCGCCTCGCGATAGCGGGCGGCGGTCGCGGCGACGACTTCGGCCGGCAGCGGCGGCGGCGGCGGCTTCTTGTTCCACCCCGGCACGGTCTCGAGATAGTCCCGCACGAACTGCTTGTCGTAGCTCGGCGGCGAGATGCCGACCCGGTAGCCGTCGGCCGGCCAGAAGCGCGACGAGTCCGGCGTCAGCACCTCGTCCATCAGCACGACGTCGCCGGCGGCATCCAGGCCGAACTCGAACTTGGTATCGGCGATCAGGATACCGCGGGTTGCCGCGTAGTCGCTGGCGCGGCGGTACAGCTCGAGGCTGACTCGCCGGATCCGTTCGGCGACGGCGCCGCCGGTCACCGCGACCATCCGGTCGAACGAGATGTTCTCGTCGTGCTCACCGGCCGCGGCCTTGGCGGCCGGCGTGAAGATCGGCTCGGCAAGCCGCTCGGCCTGGCGCAGCCCGGCCGGCAGCCGGATGCCGGAGACCGCGCCGGTCTCGCCGTATTCCTTCCAGCCGCCGCCGATCAGATAGCCGCGGACGACCGCCTCGACCAGGATCGGCGCCAGCCGCTTGACGACCATCGCACGGCCGCGGACCAGCGCGGCCTCTTCCGGCGCCACGACCGACTCGGGCGCGATGCCGGTCAGGTGGTTCGGCACGACGTCGGCGAGCCGGTCGAACCAGAACAGCGCGAGCGTGTTCAGCACCCGCCCCTTGTCCGGGATCGGTTCGTTCATCACGACGTCGAATGCCGACAGCCGGTCGCTGGTGACCATCAGCAGCCGGTCGGCGCCGACCGCATAGTTGTCGCGGACCTTGCCGCGGCCGATCAGCGGCAGCGAGCGCAAGGTGGCTGGCGCCGGAGCGGAGGCGCCCGTCGGAGTACTCATCGCGCCGGCAGCCAGCGCCGCACCCAGCCGAGCCCGGCCGAGGTCACGCCCTTCGGCCGGTACTCGCAACCGATCCAGCCCGGGTAGCCGAGCTCGTCCAGCAGGTCGAACAGGTACGGGTAGTTGATCTCGCCGACGTCCGGCTCGTGCCGCTGCGGCACGCCGGCGATCTGGATGTGCCCGACGCCGGCCAGATACTGGCGGATCCGCATCGCCAGGTCGCCCTCGACGATCTGGCAGTGGTACAGGTCCATCTGCACCTTCAGGTTCGGCGCGCCGATCTCGGCGACGAGCCGATGCGCGTCGGCCTGCGTGTTCAGGAAATAGCCCGGAATGTCGCGCGGATTGATCGGCTCGATCAGCAGCTCGAGGCCGGCGTCGGCGCAGCGTTGCGCGGCGGCGCGCAGGTTCGAGCGATAGGTCGCGCCGAGGGCGGCGCGCTCGGCGCCGGCCGGCGCGAGCCCGGCCATCGCATGCAGCCGGGGGCAGCCGAGCACCTGCGCGTATTCGATCGCACGATCGACGCCGGCGAGAAACTCGGTTTCGCGCCCGGGCAGGCAGGCGAGCCCGCGCTCGCCGCCGGCGAAGTCGCCCGGCACGGTATTGAACAGGACCTGCTGCAGCCCGCTGGCGTCGAGCCGTTCGCGCAGCTGCTGCGGCGAGTGCTCGTACGGAAACAGGAACTCGACCGCTTCGAAGCCGTCGGCCGCCGCGGCGGCGAACCGCTCGAGGAACGGCACCTCGGTGTACATCATCGACAGGTTCGCGGCGAAGCGCGGCATCGGACCCTCCTGTTAATCCGAGAGAATAACCGGCATCGGCGGAACCCGCGACGCGGGACCCGCCAGGCCCTGGCCCGTCGCACCATGCCGCGTTACCACCACAGCGTCTACGTCATCGAGCTGCACGCCGACGTGCTCTATGACCGCCGGTTCGTCGCGGCCAACCCGCGTTTCGACCGCTTCCTGCCGTGCGTCTATGTCGGCTCGACCGGACTCACGCCGGCGCAGCGCTTCGCCAACCACAAGGCGGGCCACAAGGGCAATCGCTATGTCCGCGAGTTCGGCGTCCGGCTGCGACCGGATCTCTACGAATGCTACAACCCGATGCCGTATCGGGCCGCGCTCGCGATGGAAGTCGAGCTGGCGCAGGCGTTCCGCGAACTCGGCTGGGCGGTCTGGCAGGGCTGAATGACCCGTGAATGAGCCCGACATCGGCGCGTCCGATCGCCGGGCCGGCCGGGCGGGCGCGGCCGTCGCCCCGCGGCCGCTATCCGCCGGTCCGCAGCCGCTATCCGCCGGTCCGCGGCCCCGGGATGCCGGGCGCGCTGCCGGGCAGGCAGCGCGCGTCACGCTCGAGCGACTGCACGATTGCGCGCAACTGATCGCGCAGCGGCAGCGCCAGCAGGCGCTCGTCGGCGTCACTGCAACGCTCGGCGACGAGCCGCTCGAGCAGGCTGAGCAACCGATAGGCCGCGCGCCGCTGCTGGCGCTGCAGCGTCCCGCCGCCGGCCGCGAGCCCGGCCTGATGCGCATCGATCGCGGCCGACAGCGCGTCGATCGATGCCGGCTCGTGCTGCGAGACCTTGACGATCGGGGGCATCGGCCCGCCGCGCCCCGATCCGGCATGCAGCACGACCGCGAGATCGTCGGCGAGGCGCACCGCCTCCGGCCGATCGGCCTTGCTGACGACCAGAAGATCGGCCAGCTCGAGATAGCCGGCCTTGGCCGCCTGCACGATGTCGCCGCTGCCGGGCGCGAGCACCAGCACGACGGTGTCGACCAGATCGCGGACCGCGTACTGGACCTGGCCGACGCCGACGGTTTCGAGCAGCACCTCGTCGAAGCCGGCCGAGTCCATCGCGGCCAGCAGCTCGGGCGTGTTCTGCGCCAGGCCGTCGAGCGCCGCGCGCGATGCGACCGAACGGATGAAGACCTCGTCGATACCGGCGACCTCGTCCATCCGGACCCGATCGCCGAGGATCGCGCCGCCGGCCCGCGGACTGCTCGGATCGATCGCGAGCACGCCGACCCCGTTGCCGGCGCGCCGGCGCCGGACCGCGAGCGGGCCGAGCAGCGTGCTCTTGCCGACGCCGGGCGGCCCGGTCAAGCCGATGCGCCGCGCCGCGGGCGCCGCCGGCGTCCGCTGCCCGGCGTGCTGCTCCCAGAACGCGATCGCTTCGGCGACATCGGCGTCGGCCAGTCGGGACAGCGTCTGCCCGAGCCGGCGCCGGTCGCGGATCGACAGCACGCGCGGCGAAGGCATCGGCGGCGAAGCGTCAGCCGAACCGGCAGCCGGCGGACGTCACAGCCTGAAGCCCTGATGCTCGCCCCAGACCTCGCGCAGCAGCCCGGTGATCTCGCCGACCGTGCAGTAGCTGCGGGTCGCCTCGATGATCGCCGGCATCATGTTGTTGCTGCGCGAAGGCGGCTCCAGCGCGAGCCCTTTCAATGCGTCGAGGCAGCGCGCGACCTTGCCGTTGTCACGCCGCGCGCGCATCCGCCGCACCGCCTCGACCCGCTCGACCTCGATCGACGGATCGGTCCGGTAGACCTTGGTCGGACGGTCCTCCGCGCCCTCGCTGCGGAAGCGGTTGACGCCGACGATCACCGTGTCGCCGCGCTCGATCGAGCGCTGCCGCGCATAGCCGTCCTGCATCAGCAGGTTGCGGATGTAGCCGTCGACGGTGCACTGCAGCGCCCCGCCGCGCGCCTCGATCTTGTCGAGCTCGGCCAGGATCGCCTGCTCCATGTCGCTGGTCAGGCTCTCGATGAAGTAGGAGCCGGCGAGCGGATCGACGGTATCCGGGATGCCGGTCTCGTAGGCGAGGATCTGCTGGACCCGGGTGCTGGTCAGGATCGCATCCTCGCTGGCGATGCCGAACGCCTCGTCGTACGACCGGATACCGATCGACTGGCTGCCGCTGAAGACCGCCGACAGCCCGGCGAGCGTGCAGCGGGCGATATTGTTCAGATACTGCTCGCGATACAGCGTCGAACCGCCCTTGCCGCTGTAGTTGCGCATCTGCAGGCTCTCCGGCCGCTTCGCGTGGAAGCGGTCGCGCATGATCCGCGCATAGATCCGGCGCATCGCGCGGACCTTGCAGATGTTCTCGAAGAACGCGACATGATCGCAGGCGACCAGGAAGCGCACCGTCGGCGCGACCTCGTCGACCGTCATGCCGCGCTCGATCACGTGCTGGTAGTACGCGATCACGTTGGCCAGCCCGATCGCCGCCTCGTGCACCGGCGTCGCGCCGCACTCGGCGTGGTGATAGGTGCAGATGTCGATGCCGTTGAACTGCGGCATGTGCTCGGCCGTGTAGGCGGCGATGTCGGTCGCGAGCCGCAGCGACGCCGCCGGCGGGAAGACGTAGAGGCCGCGCGCCTGGTATTCCTTCAGCAGGTCGTTCTGCAGGTTGCCGCGCAGCTCCCGGCGCGGCACGCCCTGCTGCTCGGCGATGCACAGGTAGTTGGCCAGGCCGATCGCGGCCGGCGCGTTGTAGGTCTGGCCGACGTAGAGACCCTTGACCGGGATCCCGTCGAAGCCGATCTGCCAGTCGGCGAACGAGCTCATCGAGGTGCCGACCCGCCCGACCTCGCCTTCGGCCTGCCGCGCGTCCGGGTCGTAGCCGAGCTGCGACGGCAGGTCGTAGGCGATCAGCAGATGCGTCGCACCGGCATCGACCTGCGTCTTCCACAGCCTGTTGGACATCTCCGGCGTCGGATGCCCGGCGTACTGCTGGATGCCCCACAGCGTCTTGCGATAGCCGCCGGCATGGATGCCGCGGGTATACGGGAATTCGCCGGGCAAGCCGATGCCGGCGAGCGGATCGACGCCGCGGCTGGCGAGATCGAGCGGCGTGTAGGCGCGCTGGATCTCGATCCCGGACGACGACTCGAACGACGGCTGCCGTTCGGCAGCGAATTCCGCCTGGCGCGAATCCGACCATGCCGCCACCGCCCGTGCGAAGGCGGAACCGCTGTTCTCGTCGTCCGTCGCGTCGCTCATCGTCGAACTCCTGCAAAGACCTGCGATCAGGCCTCGGCGCGAGCCGGCTCGCTGCGGCGAGCGGTCGCGTCCGGCACGCCTTCGCGCCCGTAGGTCACGATCTGCATCAGCTCCCGGGTGTCCGGCAGCGTTTCGAGCCGGCCGAGCAGGTGCAGCGCGCGCTCGGTCTGCTCGCGCGACATGAAGCCGCTGCAATGTTCGCGGAACACGTCGGCGAGCTCCTGGTCGGTCAGCGGATTGTCGCCGCTGCCCTTCAGGATCGGGGATTCACGCTGGAAGGTCCGGCCGTCCTTCATCGTGATCGTCACCGGCATCGCCTTGCCGACCAGCGTACGGCCGCCGGGCTGATCGGTCACCGCGACCTCGACCAGCTTGCGGACCGCGACGTAGCGCGGATCGACGACGCCTTCGTCGGAGAACGATTTCGGACTGGTGATCTGGTTGGCCGGACGCTCGACCAGCAGCACCGCGAACGCATGCTCGAAGCTGAACTTGGCCTCCTCGCCGGTCTTCGGCTCCGGATAGCGGATCAGCTTGGTCACGTACGACGACACGTCGACGCGGACCTTCGCGACATCCTCGGCGCGGATGTCGTGCTCCATGATCAGCTCCCAGAGCGCGTCGAGCGCCCGGTGCATGCCGAAGCAGCAGTTGTACTTCTTGACCGCGGTGCCCGGCGAGACGACGTAGTACGGCTTGCCGAGCGAGCCGGCGATGATCTCCGCATCATAGCCGCCGAGCCACTCGCCGAAGCCACCGGGGCCGTCGATCATGTCGAGATCCGCCGTCACGCCCTCCTTCGCGAGCAGCGCCGCGGTCATCCCGTGCCGGCCCGGGAAGCCGCCCATGCCGATGAAGTGCGCCATCGAGCCGCAGTGACGCAGGGCGCCGCCGACCAGGTCGGTCGCCATGCCGAGCGCCCAGCGCGTCTGCTCGACGTTCAGCCCCATCATCTTGCTCGCGCAGGCGGCGACGCCGAGCGGGAAGCAGATGCCGGTCCAGCCGCGGCTGCTGCTCGACGGGCAGCCCATGCCGACCTTGCCCTGCACCTCGTAGCCGAGCACGAACCCTTCCAGCACCGACCTGCCGGACAGGCCGTAGTGCTCGGCGACCGCGAACGCCGCCGGGATCAGCGACATCGGCGACGACGCGGTGTGCTTGCCGACCGCCTCGTGCTCGATCGAATGCACGGTGGTGCCGTTGAGCAGCAGCGCATCGGTCAGCGAGGTCTTGAAGCGGGCGCCGGGCACGCCGACCCGCGGCGCGCCGCCCATCTCCTTGACGTGCGCGATGATCTTGCGGCTGATCGGCTCGTCCGGGCCGCGCACCATCGCGCCCATGCCGTCGAGCAGCAGATCGCGCCCGGTCTTGACGACGTCGGGAGGAAAGTCCTCCAGCTTCGTCTCGACCACGAAACGGGCGAGCGCTTCGGTTACCGTCATCTGACTTTCTCCTCGATTCAGTGTCGCGCCTTGTGCGCGGTTGCGAATACGAAACGGACGATCTCGTCCAGGCTCGAGCCCGGACCGAAGACCTCGACGACCCCCTGCGCCTTCAGCTCGGGGATGTCCTCGGGCTGGATGAAGCCGCCGAGCAGCACCGGAATGTCGCCGGCGTCGCGACGCTTCAGCTCGTCGATCAGCCGCGGGACCAGCGTCCGATGCGCATCGGCGAGCGAGCTGACGCCGACGACGTCGACGTTCTCGTCGACGGCGATCCGCGCGACCGCCTCCGGCGTCTGCCGCAGGCCGGTGTAGATCACCTCGGCACCGTGGTCGCGCAGTGCCAGGCAGATGCTCAGCGCGCCGCGGTCGTGGCCATCCAGACCGAGCTTGGCCATCAGGAATCGCACGGGCTTCTTGGCTT
>JBFWQR010000241.1:0-7396 GCA_050249335.1 Lautropia sp. | reverse complement strand
GGTAGACCGCCAATCCGCTCAGGTAGTCGTGAGACAACAGCAGATCCGGATCGAAAGCAGGCTTGAAATAGGGCAGGCAGCGCTGGCCATCCGCACCGATCGAATCCGAAGCCGGGTAGATGATCTCGGCCTGACCGTGCCGCGCCGATGCCTCGGCGAGCCAGTAGCCTGCCATGCGATGCAATCGGTCGCCGGGCTCGACCATGCACACCAGATCGGCGCGGCTGGAGGACCGCGCGCGCTCGAGCGCGGCGCCCAGCGGCTCGGTGGCCTCCCAGTCGATCAATCGCACCGGGCCGTCCGCAATGCCGGCGGGAGCCTCGGTATCGGCCTTCCGCAACACTCTGATGTCCCAAGTGCCCGCACACTGCGCGAGCACCGAATCGATCGTGCGGCGCAGGTCATGCACGTCGGTCTCGCGGCGCCACGGCACGAGCACCGCGATGGCGATCGATCGGCCCGGTGGGACATTCGATCGGTCCGGCTGGACCTGCGATCCGCCCGAACCGGCGGCCGCGGCGTGCAGCAGTGCCCGGTCCCGCCGTTCGCGCAGACGGACCCAGGCGCGATAGCGCTCGCCCTCGTCGGGCGCGCCTGCTCCGTGTTGCGCCGACCTGAGGCCGATCCGGTCCGCGACGGCGCGCCAGCCATCCCGCCGGATGACGACCGCGAGATGCCCGGACAGCGCGACGAGGCCACCACGGAAACGGCTCGACGCGCGCGCGGCTTGCCAAAGCGATCGGATGCGGTTCATGGGCCTCGTCGACCAGTCGGGTCATTGTAGACAACGACGCGCCGGCCGCCCGGGGGTCGATGGCGATCCGGAGCGGTTCGTGCGGACCGGCGAATCGACGTATATTCCGGCCAGAATCTTTCCGGCCGGAATCGGCATTCCGGCCGGAACCGGCATCGCCTGGAGAGTCCGGGCTGGCGGGATCTGGCGACGATAGAGGTACAGAATGGCAGATGTTCCGGCGACGGCATCATCGTACGCGCGGCCGTGATCGCGCTCTCCGTCATCAGCCACGGCCAGGCGGCGATCGCCGGCAATTTCCTGCGCTCGTTCGCCGCACTGCGCCCGCCGGCGGTCAGCGAGATCATCTACACCCGCAACCTGCCCGAGGCGGCGCCGCCCGAGCTGGACATCGGCCGCACCCGGCTGACCGTCATCGACAATCCGCGGCCCCGCGGCTTCGGCGAGAACCACAACGCCGCGTTCGCCCGGACCTCGCAGCCCTGGTTCTGCATCATCAATCCCGACATCGTGCTGCTCGAGGATCCGTTCCCGGCGCTGCTGCGTGCGTTCGAAGCCGATCCGCGGCTCGGCGTCGCCGGGCCGCTGGTGCTGTCGCCCGAGCGCAGTGTCGAGAACACCGCGCGCCGCCTCTATACCCCGGCCGAACTGATCGCGCAGAAGCTGCGGCCCCGCAATCAGCTCGGCGCCGCCGACTGGCTCGCCGGCATGTTCCTGATGTTCCGCAGCGATGCGTATCGGCGGATCGGCGGCTTCGACGAACGCTTCTTCCTCTACATCGAGGACGTCGACATCTGCACCCGCCTGCGGGTCGCGGGCTACCAGTTGCGCCAGCAGACCGAAGCCCGCGTCGTCCACGACGCGCAGAAGCGCAGTCACCGCTCGTTGCGCTACGCATCCTGGCACCTGCGCAACATGCTGCGCTACTGGTGCACGCCGTCGTTCTGGCAGTATCGCGCCATGCTGCGCAGGCAGGCACGGGCGTCGTGAATCCGGCGAGCGATGCCGGTGGCGGCGCGACCGGCGCACGGCCGGCGGGCGATGGCGCCGATCCGCGGCCGGCGGTCTTCATCGACCGCGACGGCACGTTGAACGTTCATCGCGGCTATGTCCGCAGGCCCGAGGAGCTGGAGGTCTTTCCGTTCGCCGGCGCCGCGCTGCGGCGCCTGGCCGATGCCGGCTGGGTCACGGTACTGGTCACCAACCAGGCGATTCTCGGTCGCGGCGAATGCACCTGGCAGACGATGGACGCGATCCACCGCAAGCTCGCCGTCGCGCTGGCGCGTGACGGTGCCCGGCTCGATGCGATCCGGATCTGTCCGCATGCGACTCGCGGCGGCTCCGGACGGCCGCGGATCGCGACCTGCGATTGCCGCAAGCCCCTGCCCGGCCTGATTCTCGCGGCGGCCCGGGAATTGCGGCTCGACCTGGCGCGCAGCTGGACCGTCGGCGATTCGACCAGCGACATCGCCGCCGGCCGTTCAGCGGGCACGCAGACGATTCTCGTCGAGACCGGCCAGGCCGGTGCCGACCGGCTCTGCGACGTCGCACCCGATCGGGTCGCACGTGACTTCGCGGCTGCGGTCGACATCATCCTCGGGTAGCCGCCCGTACGCGATCGAGGCCGGGCCTAGGAGGCTGCGCGCCAGAAGGACGGCCCCGCGCCGGGCCGAGACGGGGGCCAGACGATGTCGCCGCGCCGGCGCTCACGACTTGCGCGCCCGGAAGAACACCGGCCACATGTTGTAGTCGTCATAGGGATTGCCGTCGCGGAGGATCCCCTGGAATGGGTCCAGCAGCAGGCCGACCTCGACGGACGCGAATCCGGCCCGGGCCAGGTCATCGAGCATCTGCCAGCTCGGCTCGGTGAAGACCAGCGATCCGCTCGCATCCATCGGGTTGCCATGGTAGGCCGGCGGCAAGACATGCTGCAGCCTGCCGTCGACGACTCGACAGCGGACGTTATGCCGATCGACGTTGACCACCGGACAAGTGAACAGCATCGTGCCGCCGGGCTTCAGGACCCGGCGGCATTCGGCGAGCGCCCGGTCGATGTCCGGGAGGTGCTCGAGCACGTCGCCGTGGAACAGATAGTCGATCGACGCATCGTCGAACGACAGCCCGAGCATGTTCTCGTGGCGCACGTCGATGTCGCCGAGCCTGCGCGTCTCGCCGGACGGCACGTCGGCCCCGAAGAATTCGCAACCCTCGACGAACGGATAGCGCTGCTGGACGACCCCGAAGAACGGCGTAACCCGCTCGAACATCAGGAACCGGCCGGTCGGAGGTTCGTCCTCGAACACGTTGATCAGCATGCGGCTGCGTCCGTTCATGCCGCAGGTACAGACCAGGCATTCGCGCAGGCTGGTCCATTCGTCGGTGGGGCCGAGCAGCTTGAACGCCGCGATGCGGCGGCAGGCCGCGCACCAGCCGGTCTGCCCGCGATGCGCATAGGCGAGCTCCTGGGCGGCTTTCGCCATCGGGCCGATCACCGCGAGATGCCTCGCCAGCGCCGCCCGCGTGCTGAACCAACGAATCATGACACCTCCCGGGGGATCGCGGGACCGCGGCCGCCGGCAAACAGCGTCTGCGCACGGTCGAAGTCCTCGGGTATGCCGATGTCGATGAAGAACGCATCGGTGACATAGGCCCGCGGCGCCAGTTCGCGGCAGTGCGGCTGCAGCAGATCGGACTCCAGCGAAAAGCGGCCGGACAGGCCGAAATCGCCGAATACCCGAGGCTGCAACAGATAGGCGCCGGCATTGATCAGCCCCGGCCCATGGCCGCCCTTCTCGTGCAGCTGCACCACCCGGCCCGCGACCGTCGTGACGGCACCGTAGCGAGCGACGTCCGGTACCCGGGTCAATACCATCGCGAAGCGTTCGGGTGACTGGCGATACCAGTCGACCACCGCGGCGAAATCGACGTCGAGATAGGTATCGCCGTTGACGACGAGACAGGGCTCGTCCGGCGTCGCCGCGCCGGCGAGCGCAATGGCACCGCCGGTGCCGAGCGGTTCGGTCTCGACCGCGTAGGCCAGCGCCGCGCCGCGGTACGCCTGACCGAAGTGGTCCCGGATCGATTCCGCCCGGTAACCGACCGACAGCACGATCGGACCGATCCCGGCCGCGACCAGCGGATCGAGGACATGCTCGAGAAAGGGCCGGCCCGCGACCGGGGCCATCGGCTTCGGCAGGTCGGGAACCCGCGAGCGCAGCCGGTTGCCCAACCCGCCGGCCAGGACGATCGCCTTCACGGCTGCCGGGGGAAGACGCGTTCTTCGATCATGCCGCAGATCAGATGCCCGACCACGATGTGGCCCTCCTGGATCCGCGGCGTCAGGTGCGACGGAATCTCGATCGCATGGTCGACGAGCTCGACGATCCGGGCTTTCTGGTTGCCGGTCATCCCGACCGTGATCAGCCCCAGCTCCCGTGCCGTCTGCAGGCCGGCCAGCACGTTCGGCGAGCGGCCCGAGGTCGACAGGCCGAACACGACGTCGCCGCGACGGCCGACCGCCTGCACCTGTCGGGCGAACAGCCGTTCATAGCCGTAATCGTTGCCGATCGCCGTCATGACCGAGGTATCGGTGGTCAGCGCGAACGCCGGCAGACCGGGCCGGTCGTAGGCGAATCGGCTGACGAGTTCGCCGGCCAGGTGCTGGGCATCCGCCGCGCTGCCGCCGTTGCCCATGAACAGCAGCTTGCCGCCGCCGGCGAGGGCCGCGACGCAGGCGTCGACCACGGCCGCCAGGCAGCTCGCCAGGCGATCATCGCGGGCCATACCGGCCAAAAGATCGGCGCTTTCCTGGATCCGGTCCGCGATCGCCGTCATCCGAATACCCTCCAGGCCTGGGTCCCGTGCTTGGTGAAGTGGCAGTTGCTGACCTGACCGTTGAACCGCTCGAGCGCCCGTACCACCGCCATCCGATGCTCGGACGGCACGAAGAACATCATGTAGCCGCCGCCGCCAGCGCCGGAGACCTTGCCGGCGAGCGCGCCCGCGGCGCAGGCTGCGGCGTAGATCTCATCGATCCGCGAGTTCGACACCGAACGGGCCGTCCGCTTCTTGCTTTCCCAGCCGTCGCGCATCGAAGCGACCAGGCCGGCGAAGTCCCCCTTCAGCAGACACTCCTTCATCCGCAGCGCCTCGCGCTTGATGCCGTGCATCGCGTCGACCGCCTGCGCCGCGCCGTCGCGGATCCCGCTGCTCTGATCGGCGATGATGTTGGCGGACTCGCGCGAGACGCCGGTATAGAACAGCACGATCGACGCCTCGAGCTCGCAGAGGATCCAGTTCTTGATCCGCAGCGGATTGACGACGACCCGGTTGCCGGCGCTGAACTCCATGAAATTGAAGCCGCCGAAGGTCGCGGAGTACTGGTCCTGACGGCCGCCCTGCAGGCCGCAGTCGACCCGCTCGATCTGGTAGGCGAGCGCCGCGACGTCGTAGTCGTCCAGCGGCAGGTTCAGCAGCTCGACGAAGGCACGGATCATCGCGACCACCAGCGTCGACGAGGAGCCGAGGCCGGAGCCGACCGGCGCATCGCAGTGCGTGGTCAGCGCGAGCGGGATCGGCTCGCCGCCATGGTAGGTGCCGATGATCCGGTTGTAGACGGCCTTGTGCAGATTCAGCGTCCCGTCGAGCGGGTACTGCGCCGCCAGCGGCAGGTGTACCTGCCGGTCCTGGTCGGCCGCGTCGAACCGGACCATCGCCTGGTCGAGCGGTTCGATCACCGCGTAGGCATGGCGGTCGATTGCCGCGTTCAGCACCCAACCGCCGTGCAGGTCGCAGTACGGCGAAACGTCGGTACCGCCGCCGGCGAGGCCCAGCCGCAGCGGCGCGCGCGCGCGGACGACCAGACGGGATCCGGCCGGCGTGCCGCCGCGTGCTGCGCCATCGGCAACGGACTCAGAGCGGCTGCTCATTGGTGAATGGCGGCGCCGCCTGATTGGCGGATTTCAGCGTCCGCAGGTCATCGCGATACTGGTTCAGCTGCCGGCGCAGCTCGGCCGACGGCTGCTCGGCCGGCCGCCGCCAGCGCCCCTTGTCCGCGACCTCGGCCGCAGGCCGCTTGCGCACGATGAACTCGATGCCGCATTCGCCGACCGGCGTCAGCGTCTGGTCGTAGCGCGGCAGGTCGAACCGGTAGGTGGCCGACAGCAGCTCGACGCGCAGGATCTCGGCCGCCGGCCCGAGACCGCGCAGCAGGTCGAGCACGTTCAGCGAGCGATCGCTCCACGAGCTCGGCTTGTGGATCGTGAACGTCCACTTGTGGTCGCGATTGAAGGTGCTCGGGAACACGCCCTGCTCGTACAGGTCTTCGTCCGGGACGGTCACGATCAGATGCCCGCCCGGGCGCACGACGCGAAACCAGTTCTTCAGGCCCTCGACCGGTTCGCGCAGATGCTCGAGGCAATGGCTGCTGTGGACGAAATCGATCGAATCGTCCGCGACGCCGGTCATGTGCTGCGCGTCGCCGTCTTCCAGGTCCCAGGTGCGAACCGCCTCGAGCCGGTTGAACAGCCCGACGTACAGCGCGAGCGGATCCGGCTTGCCGCCGATATCGACGCCGCGGCCGACGAAATAGCGGGCCGAGAAGTTCGGGTCGGCAAGACGCCGTGCAATCGACTTGGAGCACTCCTTCATGAGCGGGCCCTTCGCAGGAACACATAGCGCTGGTATTCGTCGTCGATCGAATGATCGGTGGCGCAGAGCTCCCAGGCCGGGCAGTTCCGCGCCAGCCAGTCCAGCGTCATCGAGGTATCGCCGTAGGTGATGTCGCCGTCGATCGGCGCGCGATTGTGAGGCTGGAACGCGAACCCCTCGGCGCGATGGGTCTGCATCAGTGCGCGCTGCTGCTGGCGGTTGGTGTGCGGATCATGATTCCAGTATTCGATCGGCCGGATCGTGATGGCGAGGATGCCCGACGGCGCGATATAGCGGCTCAAGGTATCGAGCGAAGCGAGTGTCGCACGCTGGGACAGATGCGAGAAAACCGAGAACGCGTAGATCAGGTCGAACGCGACGTCCCCGACCGGAAGGTGATTCGGCAGATAGTCCGAGACCGCGAAGTTGGTATCGAGCCCGGCCCGGCGACACAGCTCGATCGATTGATCCCACGGGTCGACGCCGTGGAAGTTCGCCGGTTCGGTGAAGCAGTACATCAGCCGGGCCATCCGCCCGTAGCCGCAGCCGTAGTCCAGGATCTTGGCACCGTCCAGGCTGCGGCCGGTCAGCCGGGCATAGTTGTAGGACACCAAGCGGACGAAGCTGGTGGTCTGCTTCAGCAACGCGACACCGCAGTTGCCGGTCCAGTTGCGCTGGACCTCGTCGCTCGCCATCGCCGGCAGCAGGCCCGACAGCTTCGGATAGCGTGGATCCGGCATGCCGAGCAGCAGCAATCCGACGTCGTCGAGGCCGAGCGGCCGCAGCGCGGCGTACGCGGCCGCCGCCGAATCGATGGCCGGATCGTCCTCGACCCGTTGCACCGCTTCCGCGACGTATTCCAGCATCCGATGCCCTCCTCGTGACCGCTCAGCCGGTGACCACGGCGTCCGCGCGGGTGCGCATCACCTCTCCGATCCGGTCAAGATACCGCAAGCCGACCTTGCGGTAGGACAGTTGCCGGCGCACCGCGAG
>JBFWQR010000240.1:0-7453 GCA_050249335.1 Lautropia sp. | reverse complement strand
TCGTGCAGATGCCGCGCGGCATCCCGGTCGCGACCTTTGCGATCGGCGAGGCTGGCGCGGCCAATGCCGGACTGTACGCCGTCGCGCTGCTCGCCGCCGGCGGCGACGCGGCGCTGGCCCAGCGCCTGGCCGATTTCCGCGCCGCTCAGACGCGGGCCGCGGCGGCGATGACGCTGCCGTGACCGCTGTCGTGGCCGGGCAGGGCGGCGGGCCGCTCGCGCCGGGCAGCTGGCTCGGCGTGCTCGGCGGCGGGCAGCTCGGCCGGATGTTCTGCGCCGCGGCGCAATCGCTCGGTTACCGCGTCTGCGTCCTCGACCCGGATCCCGGCAGCCCGGCCGGCGGCGTCGCCGAACGCCATCTGCAGGCCGACTACCTCGATGCGGCCGCGCTCGCCGAGATCGCCGCGCTCTGCAGCGCGGTGACGACCGAGTTCGAGAACGTGCCGGCGGCCGCGCTGGCGACGCTGGCCCGGCGCGTCCGGGTCACGCCGTCGGCGGCGGCGGTCGCGGTCGCGCAGGACCGGATCGAGGAAAAGGCGTTCCTCGCCGGCTGCGGTGTGCCGGTGGCGCCGCATCGCGCGGTGCATGGCGCCGCCGATCTCGACGGTCTGGACGACCTGGCCGCTGCCGACGCGCTGCTGCCGGGGATCCTGAAGGTCGCGCGGCTCGGCTACGACGGCAAGGGCCAGGCGCGGGTCGCGACCGTCGCCGAGGCGCGTGCCGCGCTGGCCGGCTTCGCCAATGGCGCCGCGCCGCCGCCGTGCGTGCTGGAACGCCGCCTCGAGCTCGCGTGCGAGGTCTCGGTCATCGTCGCGCGCGGGCTCGACGGCCAGGCGGTGACCTGGCCGGTCGGCGAGAACGTGCACCGCGCCGGCATCCTGTCGACGACGACGGTGCCGGCGGCGATCGACGCGGCGCTCGCCGCGCGCGCGCGCGACGCGGCGCTGACGATCGCGACGCGGCTCGACTACGTCGGCGTGCTGTGCGTCGAGTTCTTCGTGCTCGCCGATGGCCGGCTGGTCGCGAACGAGATCGCGCCGCGGCCGCACAACTCCGGCCACTGGACGATCGATGCGGCGGTGACCAGCCAGTTCGAGCAGCAGGCGCGGATCATGGCCGGGCTGCCGCTCGGCGCCACCGATGCGCTGTGGCCGTCGCTGATGCTGAACATCCTCGGCGACGCCTGGCTCGCCGGCGGCAGCCGGCGCGAGCCCGACTGGGCCGCGGTGCTGGCGCAGCCCGGCGCCAAGCTGCATCTGTACGGCAAGGCCGAGGCCCGCGCCGGTCGCAAAATGGGCCACCTGACGATCATCGCGCCGACGCTTGCCGGCGCGCGCCGCCAGGCAGCGGTGCTGGCACCGCTGGTGGCGCAGCGGGCGCCATGAGCCGGGCAACGGTTAGTGGGGCAACGGCGTCCACCGCAGGAAGCCCAGCGATGAGCACGAGCCCACGGCCGTCCGAAGCCGAGCTCGCCGAGGCGGTCGCACGGATCGCCGCCGGCGAGGCGATCGGCTTGCCGACCGAGACCGTCTACGGGCTCGCCGCCGATGCCGCGAACCGCGATGGCGTTGCCGCGATCTACCGGATCAAGGGCCGGCCGGCCGATCATCCGCTGATCGTCCATGTGCTCGACGCCGAACGGGCTCGGCAGTGGGCCGACTGGCCGGCCGAGGCGCAGCGGCTCGCCGACGCATTCTGGCCCGGGCCGCTGACGCTGGTGCTGCGGCGGCGGGCCGACGCGCCGGCCTGGGCCTGCGGCGGCCAACCGACGATCGGCCTGCGCGCGCCGGCACATCCGCTCGCCCGCGCGCTGCTGCAGCGGCTGGCACCGCTCGGCATCACCGGCCTCGCCGCGCCATCGGCCAACCGCTTCGGCCGGGTCAGCCCGACCAGCGCCGCGCATGTCCGCGCCGATCTCGGCGACGACATCGCGCTGGTGCTCGACGGCGGCTCGGCGCCGGTCGGCATCGAGTCGACGATCGTCGACCTGTCGCGCGGCACGCCGGTGCTGCTGCGGCCCGGCGCGATCGGCGCCGATCGGCTCGCGGCAGTGCTCGGCGCGGCAGTCGCCGCGCCCGATCGCGCGGCACCGCGAGTATCGGGTTCGCTGCCGTCGCACTACGCGCCGGTGACGCCGCTCGATCTGGTGCCGACGGCGCGGCTCGCCGAGCGCGTCGCCGCGGCGCGCGCCGCCGGCGAGCGGGTCGCGGTCTGGAGCGCCGCGCCGGTCGCCGGGAGCGACGACGGCGTGCTCTGGCGCGAGCGGCCGGCCGACGTCGACGCGACGGCTCGGATGCTGTATGCGTCGCTGCGCGAGCTCGATCGGCTCGGGGTCGCGCGCATCCTGGTCGAAGCGC
Organism: Lautropia sp.; assembly: GCA_050249335.1. Classification (GTDB taxonomy): domain Bacteria; phylum Pseudomonadota; class Gammaproteobacteria; order Burkholderiales; family Burkholderiaceae_E; genus Lautropia. Next base: position 5,097 of record JBFWQR010000240.1, on the reverse strand, counting down.
CGGCCGACGCGCCGCAATGGGCCGCGGTCGCCGACCGGCTGCGACGCGCCGCAACGCGCTAGTCATTCAGTTCGGATCGAGCCCGAGATCTTTGCGCACGCCCGGCATGAACTCCATCAGCGCGACCTGCAGCAGGAACTGCGCGCCCTGCACCATGATGAAATTGACGCCCGCATCGTGCAGCCGCTTGACGCGTTGACGCATCTCGGCGAGCGTGTACGCATAGCTGGTGTTCGCGCCGACCATGATGCCGCGATCACGCGCTTTCGTGACTGCCTTGTTGACCATCGCCCATAACTCCGGGCTGTCGAAGTTGGGTTTCTTCGAATTCCCGCCGAGCACCTTGCTCAGATCGGTCATCGCGAAGAAGAACATCTTCAGATCCGGATGATCGAGAATCGCGTCGAAGTCATCGATCGCACCCTGGCTTTCCATGTGCGGAATGATGTATGTGCCGGCGGCCATCTCGTCGGTGCGTTGCGTCCATTCGCGGCTCGAGAACGGATGGATCCACAATGCGCGCCGATGCCAGTCCTTGGCAATCTCCAGCGCCTCGTTGATCTCCTTGATCCCGGAATGCGAGATCAGCACGTATTCGGCGCCGATGCCTTGCAGACGCGACAGATCCACGCCGACGCGCGCGTCATAGCCGTGCCACGGATTGGTCTGCATGCGCACCACCGGCGTGACGCCGGCCGCTTCGCAGGTACGGATCATGTTCTGCACGATGTTGAAGTCCATGCCGGTGAACATCATGTCGATCATGATCCAGTCGAACCCCATGTGAGCACAAAGCTCGACGGTTTCCGGATCGTTGCACCAGACGCCCAATGCAGTCCGCCCGGACTTCATCGTATCCATCAACATATTCCTAGGTTTCACCATGCTCTCCAGGTAGACGCCGCGTCAGCGGCTTAGTTGGGACTGAGCAATCGCGGCTTGCGCTGCACCGATCGATTGCGGAACATCGTGTTCACGAGAAGCAGGAACAGCAGGCCGACCGCGAGCTGAAGCAGCGAGTAGGCGGCCAGGCGAGAGAAATCGCCGACATTCCATGCCTCGAACGCGAGCAGCGAGAAGGTGCGGTTCTCGGACGTGTACAGGATCACGACCATCGACAGCTCGGTCATGAAGAAGCTGAACAGCAGCAGCCAGGCCGCCACGACGCTCGGCAGCACCAGCGGAAACGTGATGCGCAGGAAGGTACGCATTGCACCGAATCCGCAGATGCGGGCGCTCTCCTCGAGCTCCGGATGGATCTGCACGAGGCTGGCCGACACCGATCGCACCGCATAGGCCGTGAACCGTCCGATGAATGCGATCGCGATGATCAAGGACGTACCGTAGACCGGGACCGGCAGGTTCACCCAGACCAGCATCAACCCGACGCCGAACGCGATGCCCGGCACCGAGATCGGCAACAGCACGAGGAACTCGAGCATCTGGCGACCGCGAACGCGCGTGCGGATCACCGTCCATGCGACCAGGATGCCGAGGCAGCAGGCGATCGTCGCGGCGGCCACGGAGATCCCGATACTGTTCTTCATCGTGAACCAGACATCGTCCGAGGTCAGGTACTCGATCATGGTCGCGAACGAATAGCTGCCCGACCAGGTGTACTTCGACATCGCAGCGGCGAACAGCACCCCGATCGGCGCGGCGATCGTGAGGATCAGGTACAGCACCGCGAGCGCGAACGTGACCCAGCGCCATGCGCCGATCTCGACGAGGCGCGGCCGGAATCCCTTGCCCGTGACCGTCGTATAGGCGCGCCCGCGCAGCATGCGCACCTGGATCGCCGCCGCCATGCTCGACAGGAACAGCAGATAGATCGCGAGCACCGCCATCACGCCGTAGTCGGGTGGGGTCTCCTGCGAACTGATCCAGATGCGCGACGTGAGCATGAGGATCTGGCGCGACCAGCCGAGTACCACCGGAGTGCCGAACAATCCGATCGCGATCGTGAACGCGAGCACCGCGCCCGACAGGATCGAAGGCGCGAGCAGCGGCATGGTCACGCGTCGCGCGGTCTGCCACACCGACAGGCCCGAAACCTGCGCGGCCTCCTCCAGGCTCGGGTCCATGCTGCGCAGACTGGCGGCGACGATCATCATCACGTACGGCACCAGATAGATGCCGATGACGAACACCATGCCGATGCGCGTATACGCGTCGAACAGCTCGGGCAGACCGGCGCCGGCGGCAAGCTTGTTCAGGATGCCGCTGCGCGGCGCGGACAGCAGCGCCCAGGACACCGCACCGACGAACGGCGGGATGAAGATCGGCAATTGGCTGATCGATTCGAGCACGCTGCGCCCCGGCGTGCCGGTGCGCGCGAAGATCCATCCGAACATCGCGCCGACGAAGGTCGCGAGCGCCGCGGCGCCGCCGGCCACGAGCAACGTGTTGCCGAGCGCTTCCCAATAGAGATCGTCGGTCACGACCTTGGCGATGTAGGCGAAGGTCAGATGCCAGCCTTGTTGCGGATCGTGAGCGATGACTGCGCGATACAGCACCGCGATCAGCGGCGCGAGCACGAATACCACGATGAACAGCGCGAGCACGCCGATCGCGAGCGCCAGCGGCGCCCGATACTCCAACTTCGACGCGAGCGTGCCGCCGACCGCGCTCATCGGATCAAGCCTCGACCGGGCGGATGTCTCTGGCGCCGACGCTCAGGCCCACCGCTTCGCCCACCGCATGCGTCTCGTCGGTCAGCGCGACGACCAGTTGCCGGCCGAACGAGGTTTCGACCAGGTACTCGGTTCGATCGCCGATGAAGCTCGCTTCGACGATCGAACCGCGCACGGCATCCCGGGCCAGCGGGCTCGTGATGCGCCATTTCTCCGGCCTGATGCACAGCACGCTGCCCGGCGCCGGCGGCGTGGCGCTGGCGGGCAGCACGGCAGCATCGCCGAGGCGGTAGACCGGCACGCCCGCGTTCTCGCTCCAGCTGAAGTCGGCCAGGATGTTGGCGCGGCCGAGGAATTCGGCCGCGTAGCGTGTGCGCGGCTGCTCATAGAGTTCACGCGCGTTGCCATGCTGGACGACTGCGCCTTCGCGGTACAGATAGAGGCTGTCGGCGATCGACAACGCCTCCTCCTGATCGTGAGTGACGAACAGGATCGTGCGCCCGAGCTTGCGCTGCAGTTGCCGGATCTCGCCGCGCATCGCGACCCGCAGCTTCGCGTCGAGATTGCTGAGCGGCTCGTCCATCAGAATGACCGGCGCTTCGGACACGATGCAGCGCGCGAGCGCGACACGCTGTTGCTGGCCGCCCGAGAGCTGGGTGACGCTGCGGTGGGCATACGCCGCGAGCCCCACCATCTCGAGCGTGTCGCGCACCGCTTTGGCAATGCGCGGCTTGTCGACCTTCGCGGCCTGCAACGGCAGGCTGACGTTTTCCGACACCGTCATGTGCGGCCAGATCGCGTACGACTGGAACACCATCGCGAGGTTGCGTCGTTCGGTCGGGATCCAGACCGCCGGCGCATCCTGATAGACCACCCGCGTGCCGAGTGAAATACGGCCGCGCGTCGGGCGTTCGAGGCCCGCAATGCAGCGCAAGGTGGTGGTCTTGCCGCACCCGCTGGGCCCGAGCAGCACCGAGATCCGACCTTCGGCGAAGGTCTCGCTCACGCCTTTGAGAACCTCCTGTACCTCGAATGCCTTGCCGAGGTTCTCGACTTTGATCGACATGTAACGCGCCCGCCCTCGTGGCTAGCGGATACCGGTCGTGTCCTGCCAGAACTTGATGAGTTGAGCCTGCTGTTCGAGCGCCTTGTCGATATCCACCGGCATCAGCTTGACCTTCGACAGGTCCGGCATGCCTTGCGGCGTGGCAACGCCCGTGCGCAACGGATATTCGTTGGCCTTCTGCACGATGCCCTGGACCTCGGACATCATGAAGTCGATGAACAGCCTGGCCGCCGCCGAATGCGGCGCGTCCTTGAGCAGCGCGACCGAGAACGGCATCGCGACCGTGCCCGAGGTCGGCACGATGAACTGCACCGGAGCACCCTTGGCGACCGCGCCGCTGTAGTGGTTGTTGACGATATAGAACATCAGCGGCTTCTCGCCCGACAGCAGCTTGGCTACGCCGGCCGGCGTGGTTGGCGTGAGTTCGGCACCCGATTTCACCAGACCGCGATAGATCTCGGCGGTCCTGGCCTCGCCCAGGTTTTGGTGGAGCGTCGCCAGCAGCGTGAAGGCGGCCGACGAGGTGCGCGGATCGTAGTAGGTGATCTGATTGCGCCAGTCATCGCGCGGGTTCGCGAAGTCCGGCCAATCGCGCGGCGGCTCGACACCTTTGAGATACGAGGGGTTGCTCGCGATGCCGAGAATCAGCGTCTTCACGCGCACGTACGCCTTGCCCTCGGGCTTGGCGTAAGCGGGAAAGTGCTCGAGCTCGGGCGAAGCGTAGCGCTCGAGCAGGTTCTCCTTCTGCATGCGCGAGAGCACGTCCTCGAGCGCGAAGAACACGTCGGCCGCCTGGGCCTTGGCCTTGCGTTCGTTTTCGTTGCGGTTGTAGAGCTGCCAGCAGCCCGCGATGTACGAGCTCACCTTGATCTCGGGATACTTCTTCTTGAAGGCGTCGAGGTAGATCGGCGTCTGCGGAGGATCGCAGCCGTATACCACCAGTGCGCCTTCCTTCTTCGCCGCGGCGATCAGCGCTGGATCGCTGGCCAGGCCCGCGCGCGGCGCGGTCACACCCGCGATCACGAGCAGCAGGACGCCCAGGCGCGTGAGGTCGAACCCATCCGCGACGGAGTCCCGGAACAGGCGCGCACTCGTCAGGGCCACGCGAAGCGCGGAAAGAATTTGCCTCATCTTGGTCTCCTTGGTCGGTCGTGAGGTAGTGACTGCCGACCGCGTCGTCGTCTTCGCGAGCGATGCGCGGGCGCGAGGTGCCGCCGGAACGCGATGAACGTCGGACTGTCGTCGCACTTGTCTGCCGCGCCGTACGCGCCATGCCAAGTGTTTCGCCGAGATCCATATTACGGAATACATACCGCGGTATCCGGAACGACAAATACTAAGTACGGATGTGATGATTGACAAGTCGTTCCCGGTCCAGTTCCATATTAATGAACTGGA
>JBFWQR010000239.1:0-7559 GCA_050249335.1 Lautropia sp. | reverse complement strand
CCGTGCTGCTGATGCGTTCGGGCATCGGCGATGCCGCCGACCTGCAGCGCGCTGGCATTCCGGTGGTCGCGCATGTGCCGGGGGTCGGCCGGAACCTGCACAACCATCTGATGATCCTCGTCGCGACGCATCTTCCACGCCGCGCCGTCCAGTCGTCCGCAGCGGCTTCATGGGCGTTCACCGTGCTGCGCTACTCGTCCGGGTTGGCGGGCTGCCCACCGGGAGACATGCAGATATTCCCCATCAACCGGACCGCCTGGCATGCGTTGGGCAGGCGGATCGGCGCGATCGGGCTGTGCCTGTACAAACCGTTCGCCACCGGCGAAGTGCGCCTGAACGGCGCATCCCCCTCGGCCACGCCGGTGATCCGCTTCAACATGCTGGCGGATCCGCGAGACACGGAGCGGATGGTCGATGGCCTCGGGCGGGTGATGGAGCTGTTCGCCGATCCGGGGGTCGCCGCCACGCGGAACGAGGTCTTCCTGCCGGACAAGGCGCTGGCGGGCCGGATGGCAACCCCGACGCTCTTCAATCGCCTGCGGACCGCGTTGATCAGCGGCGTCTTCGACAGCTCCGCCGGGGTGCGTCGCCGGCTCCTAGGTGACAGCGTCGTGAATCCGGCCGCGCTCGCCGCCGACCGCGACCGGCTTCTGGCCATCGTCCGGGCCGTGACCGCGCACGTCCATCATGTCTGCGGCACCTGCCGGATCGGCGCGAGCGACGACCCGCTCGCCGTGGTCGATTCACGCTGCCGCGTGCGCGGCGTCGATGGCCTGCGGGTGGTCGATGCCTCGGTGATGCCCTCGAACGTCAGCGCCAACACCCACCTGGCAGTGATGATGATCGGCGAAAAGGCGGCGTCGATGATCCTGGAAGACCGCCCGACCTGAGCTACGGAGAAGCCCATGCATGAAGATCTCGCGAATCGTATCGCCCTCGGCTCGTCCACGCGCAGGCGCTTGCTCGCCGGCGGCCTCGCCGCCGCGGGCATAGGCCTTCCGTCGCTGCTGTCGGCCCAGTCGACCTATCCCTCGCGTCCGATCCGGATGATCATCGCCTTCGCCGCCGGCGGCGGCAACGATCGCATCGGACGCATGCTGGCCGACTGGCTGAGCGTGCGGCTCGGGCAACCCGTGGTCGTCGAGAACCGGACCGGCGCGGGCGGCAACATCGGGGCAGAAGCGGCCGCCAAGTCCGAGCCCGACGGCTACACGCTGTTCTTCGGAACCAACGGCACGCAGTCGATGAACCAGCTGATCTTCAAGAGCATGCCGTACGATACCGACACGGCCTTCGCCAACATCTGCGATGTCATTCGCGTGGCCAACATCATCACGGTGGCAGACTCGTTCGAGCCGCGCACCACGGCAGCGCTGGCCGACTACGTCAAGCGCCATCCGGGCAAGGTGTCGGCCGGCAACTCGGGCATCGGCTCGATGTCGCACCTCGGCCTCGAGCTGTTCAGCTCGATGGTCGGCGCCCGGATGAATCTCGTTCCCTACCGCGGCTCGGCGCCGGTCCTCGCGGATCTGGTCGCCGGCAGCCTGCAGGTCGCGCAGACCGAGCTGTCGACGGCCAAGCCGCTGATCCAGGCCGGGAAGGTCCATGCGATCGGCGTGACCAGCAAGGAACGCTCGCCGGCGTTGCCCGACGTTCCGGCGATCGCCGAGGCGCTGCCCGGCTACGAGGCGACATCGTGGCAGGTGCTGGTAGCCGCTGCCGGCACGCCGCGGCCGATCATCGACAGGCTCAACCGTCTCACCAACGACTTCCTGAAGGATGGCGAGATCCTGCGCAAGTTCGGCGAGATGGGGGTGGACCCGACCGGCGGCACGCCCGAGGATCTCGACCGCTTCGTGCGTGCGGAGACCACCAAGTGGCGCAAGATCGTGGCCGATGCCGGGATCACGCTGCAGTAGTCGGCAAGCCTTCGGCATGCGCGTGATCGTATTCGGCGCGGGCGCGGTCGGCGGTGTCCTCGCCTCGCGGCTGGTGCGATCGGGCGAGGACGTCGCCGTGGTGGCGCGGGGATCGCATCTCGACGCGATCCGCCGGAACGGCCTGACCGTGGAAGACGCGCAGGGCGCGTGCACGACCGTCATGGTCGAGGCGAACGACGATGCCGGTGCGCTGCGGCCGGCGGACGTCGTGCTGGTGACGCTGAAGTCGTTCGCGCTGGCCGATGCCGCCGAGCGGATCGCCGCCTTGCAGCAGCCACGCGGCGTGACCGTGTTCCTGCAGAACGGGCTGCCATGGTGGTTCTTCCGCGGACTGGCCGCCTTGCCCGATGGCGTGCAACTTGCCAGCACGGATCCCGGGGGGCGGCTCGCCGCCGCGTTCGCGCCGGGCAGCATCGGCGCCGGTACGCTCTATACCGCGGTCGCCCTGCAGGCGCCCGGGCACATCAGGCACATCGCGGGACAGCGGATCGACCTGGGCTCGCCCGATGCACCCGACGATCCGCGGCTCCTGGCGCTCGCCGCGGCCTTGCACCGTGCCGGCTTCGACGCCCGGCACGTCGCCGATCCCCGACCGCAGGTGTGGCGCAAGCTCGCCGTCAATATCGCGCACAGCGGCGTGAGCGCGCTGACCGGCTCCAGGACGAGAGCGATGTGGAGCGATGCCGCGCTGGCTCCGCTGCTCGTGCGGCTGGCCGACGAGGCCGCGGTGCTGTCGGCCGCTTTCGGCATGCCGGTGACCGTCGACATGGATGAGCGGCGCCGGGCCGCGACCGATCACAAGACATCCCTGCTGCAGGACCTGGAGGCTGGCCGGCGCATCGAGTACGAGGCCATCTACGGCGGCGTGCTCGAGCTGGCGGACGTGCTCGGTGTGGAGATCCCCACCATTCGGACCATCGCAGGCCTGCTGCGGCATCGCGCCGCGGCCGCGGGCTGCCTGCCGCCGCCGGGCCGATGACAGCCCGGGAGCTCAGGACAGCGTGTCCGGGGCTCAGGACAACGTATCCGAGATCCTGTCCTTCAGCACGCGGCCTGCGGCCACGATCAGCGACATGTGCTCGCCCTGCCCCGTCAGCAGCCCGAGGTCCTCGAGCGGATTGCCGTCGATGGCCAGCAGATCCGCGAAGGCGCCCGGCTGGATGATGCCGAGCTTGCCCTCCTGGCGCAGGATCTCGGCGCCGATGACCGTGGCGCTGCGGATCACGTCCGCCGCCGGCAGGACCTCGCCGCGAATCAGGAATTCCTCCGACTGACGTTCCGGACAGCGTGGCACGTCGGTGCCGAATCCCATCTTCACGCCGGCCGCGGCCGCGAGCTCGAGGGATCGGGTACCGACGCTCAGCACCTCGTCCACCTTGGCCAGGCTGGTCTCGGAAAAGTTCATGTTGGCGCCGTTCTCCTTGATCGCCCGGTAGGCGATCAGCGTCGGCACCAGATAAGTTCCGGCCTCGGCCATCATTTTGACGGTCCGATCGTCGATGAGGTTGCCGTGCTCGATCGTGCGCACGCCGGCCTGGACGCAGCGCCGCACGCCCTCGGCGCTGTAGACATGCGCCATCACGTAGGTATGAGAGCGCGTGGCCTCGTCGACTGCGGCTTCGAGCTCTTCCATCGAGTACTGCAGGTGCCCGATCGGGTCGGCCTGCGAGCCGACACCCCCACCCGCCATGACCTTGATATGGTCGGCTCCCAGCCGGATTTCGTCGCGGACCGCCTTGCGCACTTCCGGCACGCCGTCGGCAATCCGCCCGATGCCCGGAAAGGTCGCGCAGCATGCCGGCGGCTCGCGCAGGTCCGCCGTCGAGCGGGAGTCGCCGTGGCCGCCGGTCTGGCTGATGACCCGTCCCGCGACGAACAGCCGCGGCCCGATGAACAGGCCCAGCTCGACCGCCCGCTTGTGGCCGTGGTCGGCACCGCCCGCGTCGCGTATCGTCGTGAAGCCTCGCGACAGCATGCCCATCATCACCTGGCTGGAACGCGCCGTCGCCAGCGAGGGCAGCATCCGCGGAAACATGGGCAGCGTCTCGCCCAGCAGATGCTGGTGCAGGTCGATCAGGCCCGGCATGAGCGTGCGACCACCGAGGTCCATCACCCGGGCGTCGGCGACGTGCGGCACGTCCCTGCCCACGGCGGCGATGAGCCCGCCTTGGACGAGGACCTGGACGCCGGTCCGCAGCTCGCCGGCGACGGGGTCGAGCAGGGCGAGATTGCGCAGGAGCAGCGGCGCGGCATGCTGGTTCCCGGCGTCGGGCGGTTCGAGGTAGTTGAGGAGCGGTATGCGGTTCATACGGCGATTCACGCAGGTTGGAAGACGAGATCGGGGGTGATGTCCGCGATGCGCGAGCAACCCGTGAGTGCCATGGTACGGGTGAGCTCCGACTGCAGCAACGCGAGCGCATGCAGCGCACCGTCCTCGCCGGCCACCGAGACGCCGTAGAGCGGAGCCCGGCCCACCAGCACCGCGCTCGCACCGAGCGCCAGAGCCTTCACGATATCGCTGCCGCGGCGGATGCCGCTGTCCATCAGGACCGTCATGCGGGAACCGACTGCCGCGACGATGGCGGGCAGCACGTCGATCGGGCTGACTGCGGCGTCCAGATTGCGGCCGCCGTGATTCGAGACGACGACGGCGTCGCAGCCGAGCTCGGCAGCCCGCCGAGCATCGTCCTCCCGCAGGATGCCCTTGACCATCATCGTGCCCGGCCAGCGGTCGCGCACGCGGGCCAGCTCCTCCCAGGTCGTGGTCTGCGACAGTGTGGTCCGTCGTTCGATGTCGGCGTCGGCCTGACTGCCGCCGGCCGACTCGGGCATGTTGACGATCCGCGGCCAACCGGTGACGAGGGCATATCTCAGCGGGACGCCGGCCAGCCAGCGCGGATGCAGCAGCATGTCGAACAGCGCCTTGGGCGAAGCGTGGAACGGCGGCAGGAAGCCGTTGTGATGGAGGTATTCGCGCTGCCCCAGCACGGGAGTATCCACCGTCACCACCAGCGCCTCGAAGCCCATCGTCCGCGCCTTGTCCAGTAACGCGAAAGAGAGGGTCCGGTCCTGCCAGAGATAGAGTTGGAACCACGGGATCGCGCCGGCTTCGATGATCTCCGACATCTCCGTGGTCGAGTAGGTCGACAGCGTGAACGGCACGCCGGCTCTGGCCGCGGCGCGGGCGAGCGCGAGCTCGCCCTTGTGCCAGAAGAAGCCGGCCGGACCGGCCGGCGACACCACCACCGGCATGGCCAGCCGCCTGCCGAACAACTCGACCTCCGTGGTCCGGGCCGCCACGTCGACCAGCATCCTCGGCGCGAGCCGTATGCGCTCGAGGCCGGCGCGATTGAGCCTGAGCGCGACGTCGTCCTCGGTGGCCCGGTCGATGAACTCGAACAGCCCGCGCGGCAGGCGTCGCCGCGCTTGCCGGCGCAAGTCCTCGATGTTGTGGCAGCGGCCGAGCGTCATCGCCCGGAGCGTCGGGTCAGGGACGGGAGAAGACGTTTTCCTGGGCGGTCATGAATTCCAGGAGCACGGTCCGCCCTTCCTCGGTCTGGCAGATTCCGCGCCCGAGCGCCGCCTGGATCTGGTCGGGGGACGTGATCCGCTCGCTGTAGCAGCCGAGCGCGCGCGCCATGTCGGCATAGTTGCCGGTGATCCGCGCCGCATCGTAGCGCGCGATGGCGTTCGGAATGTTGGCGAGCTCGGTGGCCATGCCCTGATTATTGAAGAGGACCGACAGGATCGGGATCCGCTCGCGTGCCGCGGTCTCGAGGTCGGTGCCGGTGAAACCGATCGCCGCGTCGCCCCAGACGTTGATGCACAGGCTCTCCGGGCGGGCGAGCTTGGCGCCCATCGCGAGGCCGAGGCCGTACCCGAGCTGAGTGGTCTTGCCCCAGCCGATGTAGTCCAGCGGCTCGCGCGCGATCCAGAACGGCGAGAGCTGGTCACGCGGCCGCCCGGCGTCGTTGGTGATGACCGTCTTGCGGCCCTCGACCGCCTTCATCAGCTCCCAGATGACGCGATAGGGCGACAGCGGGGTCCCATCCGAGGTGAGCTTGGGCATCCACTCCGCGAGCCAGGCATCGCGCACGGACTTGATCCGCGCCGCGACCTCGGCACCGCGATCGCTGCGATGTCCCCGTGCCCGCAGCGCGTCGATCAGCGCCGCCAGTGTCAGCTGCGCGTCGCCGACCAGACCGACGTCTGCCCTGACGTCCTTGCCGAGATGGTCGGGATCCAGCGTCGCATGAATGATGCGCGGGCCCGACGACGGCAGCGGGACCGCGAAGACGGTTTCGGTGAAGCTGCAGCCGATGCCGATGATCAGGTCCGCATCCGCCAGGAACTTCCTGACGGCGGCGGGATAGGCCAGTCCGCCCGAGCCGAGAGACAGCGGGTGGTCCTCCGGGAAAGCGCTCTTGCCCGACAAGGTGGTGGCCACCGGCGCGGCGAGCAGCTCGGCCAGCTCGCGCAGCGCGCTCCAGGCCTGCGACCAGTGCACGCCCTGGCCCGCGTAGATGACCGGTGACCTCGCGGCGGCGATCAGCTCGACCGCTTTGGCGATGTCGTCCGGGGCGGGCCCGTAGCGGCTGGGCGCGACCGGCACATAGGCGTCCGGGGCGGGCGACTCGGCACCCCAGAGATCGCTCGGCACTTCGACCACCACCGGTCCGCCGCGCCCGTTGCGCAGCCGGCTGAAGGCCCGGCGCATCACCGCGGTCACCTCGGCCGGAACGGCGAGCGCTTCGGCCGATTTGCTGACGTCGCGCATGCTCGTCGCCGAGCTGAAGTTCGGACTGATCGGGGCGATCCGCTGCGGGTAGCCCTGCGGAATGACCAGGATCGGCACGGACTCCGCATAGGCCTGGGCCACGCCGCCGTACGAGTTCTCCGCGCCGGGTCCGTGCTGCATGGCGAACACGCCGATTCGCTTGCCGGAGCTCATCCGGGACAGCGCGTCGGCCATGTGCAGTCCGGTCCGCTCCTGGCGGACCACCAGGGGGCGGATGCCCTGCAGCGCGGCTTCGTCGATGATCCGGCTGGTCGGGTAACAAAAGAGGAAATCGACGCCCTCCTTCTTCAGGATGGCAGCGACGGCCTGAGCGACGTTCATGGTTGGATTCCTGCAGGGGGCGATGCGCGCAACCGACTCCGCCCGTGGTCACTCGATGGTGGATGCCACCGCACGCTTGCGCGGTCGCTCCGAAATCATACTCGTGTATTGCAATACAGGACTTAGTATTGATTATTAGCCGAAGGAGCGCGGCAGTGTCAATCCCGGATCCCCGTCGGGGGTCGCCGAATCGCTCGAGCTCCCCTGCCCCGGTAGCGGCAGAACGGTAGCGATACTGCTGAATCGCCCCGCATTGCATGAAGCTACAATCTATTGAATTTGGTATCGAGGCACTCGGCCGGCTGGCGCGGAGTCAATTTGGCGAGACAGCAAAAGAGCGGCAACAGCGACGTCGAGACCCCGGCCGCGGAATCGAAAACCCCACGCCCGCTGATGGTGCGCTCGGTCGAGAAGGCCATGAAGATGCTGGAGGCCTTCGGCGCCGCCAATCCGGTCATGGGGCTGACCCAGCTGGCGTCGGTGCTGGGCGTGGACAAGTG
>JBFWQR010000238.1:0-7566 GCA_050249335.1 Lautropia sp. | reverse complement strand
ATACGTTGAGAGTGAGGGCGGCCGCCATGAAGCTGCCGCATTCGGCAATGGTGCACACGGCCTGCAGATCGCGGGAGCCGAGGTCGGGAACGCTGCCGGGCTGCAACAGCGCGGAGGGAGTTTTTTGCGGCATGGCGAAAGGCAGGCCGGTCCAGGTCCGATCCCGGCCCGAGCCAGCATAACCGATCCGTCGGCAAGAGGCGGCTCCGCTCGCGCGACGGCATTGATGCGTACAGCGGAACCGGCCGGAGAAAGAGTTTCGGTATTGCGCGCGGCCATCGGGTGGACTAACCTGCGCCGGCCGAAACTGCGGCGTTCATGCCCGGATCGAATGACCCCCACCCATGATCTGATCGTCGTCGGAGAAGGCGTTGCCGGCCTGGCCTGCGCCGGCGAAGCCGCAAGACTCGGCCTCGGCGTCGCGAGCTTCGAGGCCGAGTTCTTCGGCGGACTGGTCGTCAACGTCAACGAGCTCGAGCAGTTCGAAGAAGCCCGCGGCGCGTCCGGCATCGGCTATGCCGGCACGTTGGCCGCCGGCAACAAGAAGGCCGGCGTGCGCAGCATGACCGCCGCGGTGACTGCGGTCCGGGCCGCGCCGGAAGGTTTCGAGGTTCGCACCGATGGCTCGGAGCACACGGCCAGGTTCGTGGTCATCGCCAGCGGTGCACGGCTCAGGAAGTTGCGAGTGCCCGGCGAAACCGAGTTCGAAGGCCGCGGTGTCTCGCACTGCGCCGACTGCGACGCACCGCTGTTCGCCGGGGCGCCGGTCGTCGTGGCGGGCGCCGGCAACTGGGCGTTGCAGGACGCGCTGCTGCTGGCGCGCGACTGCAGCGCCGTGCATGTCGTCCACGAAGGCGCCGAACCCGCGGCCTGTGCCGATTTCATCCGGCGCGCCCGCGCGCAGCCTCGCATTCATTTCCATCCCCGGACCAGCATCGAGGAAGTGCTGGGCAACGACGGCGGCATGACCGGCGTCCGCGTTCGCGGCGATCGGGGCGACGAGCGGGATATCGCCGCGCCGGGCCTGTTCGTCCTCGCCGGTCTGGAGCCCAACAGCGGCATCGCGCCGGCCGAAGTCGAGCGCGACCAGAGCGGCTATCTCCAGGTGGACGACGGGCTGGAGACCACCGTTCCCGGCATCTGGGCCATCGGCCAGGTGCGCTCCGGCTTCCCCGGCTGGCTGAAGGACGCGCTGACGGACGCCAGGCGTACCGCCCGGTTCGTCAAGGCCAGGCGCGGCTGACGTTTTTCGTTTAGAGGAAGGGAATCGCCTCCGGTGGGGCGGCCGGACTTCAAACCCGGTGAAGGTCGCTCGGCAATCTTGTGTGGGTTCGACTCCCACTCCCTTCCGCCCCCATCCACACCGCCTGGGCACTCGGCTCGGGCGAACCAGGAGATGGTCTGCCATGGCAGGTCTTTACTACGAGGACATCGTGGTCGGACAGGTTTTCGAGCACGCCTGGACACGAACCGTCACGGAGGCGGACAACGTCTTCTTCTCGACCTTGACGCTGAACGTGCAGCCCCTGCATCTGGACGAGCACTTCTCCGCAGGCACCGAATGGGGCCAGCGGATCGTGAACAGCCTCTTCACCCTGGGGCTGATGATCGGCATGACCGTCAACGACACCACGTTGGGAACGACGGTGGCCAACCTCGGCATGACCGATGTGCGCTTCCCCAAGCCGGTCTTCCACGGCGACACGCTGCGCAGCACGACGCGCGTGCTGTCCAAGCGCGAGAGCAAATCGCGCCCAGGCGCCGGGATCGTCGAGTTCGAACACGAGGCGATCAACCAGCGCCGTGAAATCGTCGCCGTTTGCCGGCGGCAGGCGCTGATGCGGTGCCGCCCTGCGACCGCATGAAGTCGACCCGCTTGTGCGGCCGCTGACGCGGCCGCGCAACCGCGCTACCCTTCGGATCGACCCGCTTGTGCGGCCGCCGACGCGGCCGCGCAACCGCTGCTACCCTTCGGACCGACCCGCTTGTGCGGCCGCTGACGCGGCCGCGCAACCGCGCTACCCTTCGGATCGACTCGCTTGTGCGGCCGCTGACGCGGCCGCACAACCGCGCTACCCTTCGGATCGACTCGCTTGTGCGGCCGCTGACGCGGCCGCACAAGCCGTCACTGCCCTTCCAGGAAGCTCTTCAGCTTGTCCGCGCGGCTCGGGTGGCGGAGTTTGCGCAGCGCCTTGGCCTCGATCTGGCGGATCCGCTCGCGGGTGACGTCGAACTGCTTGCCGACCTCTTCGAGCGTGTGGTCGGTGCTCATCTCGACGCCGAAGCGCATCCGCAGCACCTTCGCTTCGCGTGGGGTCAGCGAATCCAGCACTTCCTTGACGACGTCGCGCATCGAGTCGTGCAGCGCGGCGTCCGAAGGCGCCAGCGTCGTGGTGTCCTCGATGAAGTCGCCGAGATGCGAGTCGTCGTCGTCGCCGATCGGCGTCTCCATCGAGATCGGCTCCTTGGCGATCTTCAGGATCTTGCGGATCTTGTCTTCCGGCATCTCCATCTTCTCGGACAGCGTCGCCGGGTCCGGCTCCTGGCCGGTCTCCTGCAGGATCTGCCGGCTGATCCGGTTCATCTTGTTGATCGTCTCGATCATGTGCACCGGGATCCGGATGGTGCGCGCCTGGTCGGCGATCGAGCGGGTGATCGCCTGGCGGATCCACCAGGTGGCGTAGGTCGAGAACTTGTAGCCGCGCCGATACTCGAACTTGTCGACCGCCTTCATCAGGCCGACGTTGCCTTCCTGGATCAGGTCGAGGAACTGCAGGCCGCGGTTGGTGTACTTCTTGGCGATCGAGATCACCAGCCGCAGGTTCGCCTCGGTCATCTCGCGCTTGGCCTTGCGGGCTTTCATCTCGCCCATCGCCATCCGCTTGTTGATGTCCTTCAGGTCCGGCAGCGGCAGCACGACGCGCGCCTGCAGGTCGATCAGCTTCTGCTGCAGGTCCTGGATGTCCGGGACGCTGCGCGCCAGCACGTCGGCATACGGCGGGTTGGTCGCGAGCTGCTTCTCGACCCACGCGAGGTTGGTCTCGTTGCCGGGAAAGGTCTGGATGAAGTGCATCCGGTCCATGCCGACCCGGTTGACGCAGATGTCGAGGATCGAACGCTCGAGCGTGCGGACCTCGTCGACCTGCGCGCGCAGCATGTCGCAGAGCTTCTCGACCATCTTGGCGGTGAAGCGGATCGCCATCAGCTGATCCTGCACCTCCGACTGCGCCTTCAGATAACCCTTCGACTTGTAGCCTTCGCGCTCGTAGGCGATCCGCATCTTCTCGAACCAGTGCGAGATCTGGTCGAAGCGGCCGATCGCTGCCTGCTTGAGCTCTTCGAGCTTGGCGTTGTTCATCGCCGCGACGGCTTCCTCGTCATCGTCGTCGATGTCGGCCTCTTCGCGCGACGGGCCGAACGACATCTCCTCGTCGGCCGCCAGGTCGATCAGCCCGTCGACGACCTCGTCGACGCGGATCTGCTTGGCGCGGATGCGGTCGGACTGCAGCAGGATCTCGGCGATCGTGGTCGGACACGCCGAGATCGCCTGCATCATGTCCTTCAGGCCTTCCTCGATCTTCTTCGCGATGACGATCTCGCCTTCGCGCGTCAGCAGCTCGACCGAACCCATCTCGCGCATGTACATGCGGACCGGATCGGTGGTGCGGCCGAACTCGGAGTCGACCGTCGACAGCGCGGCCTCGGCCTCCTCCTCGGTATCGTCGTCCGACGAGGTGACGGTGCGGTCGGCCATCAGCAGCGTGTCCGCGTCCGGCGCCTGATCGAACACCGAGATGCCCATGTCGCTGAACGTGCCGATGATCGACTCGATCGCTTCGGCCTCGACCAGCCCTTCGGGCAGATGGTCGTTGATCTCGGCGTAGGTCAGAAAGCCCCGGTCCTTGCCGAGCTTGATCAGCTGCTTGAGCCGGCTGCGCCGCGCCTCGAGCTCTTCCTCGGTGACGCCCTGCTTGGCGTTGGCGAGCGCCTCCTTGATCAGCGCCTTTTCCTTGGCGCGCTTGTCCTTCGCCTTCTGCTTGGCAGTCGGCGCGGCGACCTCGACCTCTTCCTCGACCTCGATCACCTCTTCGGCATCGCCGACTTCATCGTCCTCGAGCGCCTCGAAGTCGTCGCCGCCGGCAAGGCCGTCGTCGTCGTCGAGGTCGGTCTTGGCAGCGCGCCGGCCGGCCGGCTTCCGGGCTCCGTCGGTCTTCGACGGACGGCCCGGACGGCCACGCGAACGCTCGGCGCCGGCGTCACCGGCGGCTTCGCCGGCTGCTGCGGCGGCGAGCAGCGACTTGTCCTTGACGGCCTTGGCCGCGGCGCTGCCGGCTTCCGCTTTCGTTGCCGGCTGAGCCCCGGCTCCCGCCACCTTGGCGACCGACTTCGCGGCCGCCGGCACCGCGGCCTTCGGCTGCGGCTTCGCCGCCGGCTTGGCCGCGATCTTGCCGGCCGGCTTCGTACCCGCCTTCACGACCGGCTTGGCCCCCGGTTTCGCGGCCGGACGCGACGCCGGCTTGGCCGCCGACGGCGCCTTGCGCGCGACCGCGCCCGACTTGGCCGCCGGCTTGGCCGGCTTGGCCACCTTGGCGGTCTTGGCCACCGACTTGCCGCTCGGTTTGGCTGCCGCCCGGCCGGATTCGGTCGCTTTGGTCTTGGATCTGCTCGCCGGTTTCAAGTTCTGCTTCACGGATGCCCTTGGGTTCTCTGTGCGGGACGACGCGCCGGCGCCCCTTCTGGAAGACGTCTCGCGGCCGGAACCGGTTGACGGCCGGCCGCTCGACGACGCTCGGGTCGACTTCGGCGTCGACGTTCCTGGTTTGCGCACGGACGGCGCTGGCAGTTTCATCGGGTGATCGCTCGCAGCGTGCCTGGCTTTGACCTGACCCGGCCCCGGATGAACAAAACCTCGAATTTTATCAGTGATTTGCCACGTCGGAAAGCTGCTGACGCGCCGCCGTCAGTTCGCTATATCGGGTCCGCGCCGCAGCGCTTTCAAGCCCCTGCTCGGCGAGTGCGGTGATTTCGGCATTCACCGACTGCAGCTGCAACCGGACCAGCGCCGCCCGATAGTCGCTGCGCGCCTGATCGAACGGGATCGAGCCGGTCAGGCCCGGATCACGCGCGTCGGCTTGCTCGAGCTCCTGCGCCAGCGCCGGCGACTCGAGCCGCAACCCTTCCAGCAGCGCGGCAAAATTCGAGCCGCTCGGCAGCGCCGCGATCCGGCGGTGCCATTGCTGCACTTCCTCGGGCACGAAACGTGGGTCGAACGGGTCGTGCGCGAGCGCCGGATGGTAGGCGAGCAGCAGCTTCAACTGCTGCGCCAGCGTCGGCGGCGCGGCGGCGCGGCCGCGCAGGCCGGCGCCCGGCCGGGCGCCGTCGGCGCGCCCACCGGCGAATCCGGGCCGGCCGGGCGCGCCGAACCAGTCGGCGCCGGAACGGCCGGAATGGTCGGCACCGGAACGGCCGGCGCCGAAGCGGTCCCGGCCGCCAAAACGGGCATCGGGGCCGCCACGGCGGTCGGCGCCGAGGCGGTCGGCGCCGAAACGAGGGTCGGCGCCGAAGCCACCTCCGCCACGGCCGCCGCCGGCCGCCGGCCGCTGCCATGGCTGGGCCGGCGCCAGCGCCGGCCGCAGACCGAGGAAGCGCATCAGTTCGCCGGCGTCGACCTGCGCTCTGGCGGCGACTTCGAGCACGATCTGGCCGCGCAGCGCCACCTCCGGCATCGCCTGGACCAGCGGTTTCAGCTCGGCCTGCAGCCGCGCCCGCCCTTCCGGCGTGCCGAGATCGACCCGCGCGGTCAACTCGCGCAGCAGATACAGCGACAGCGGCAGCGCCTGCGCCACCAGCGCCTCGAATGCCGCCAGCCCATGCTCGCGGATGAAGCTGTCGGGATCGTGAGCAGGCGGCAGGAACAGGAAATCGAGCCGCTTGGTGTCGGACAGCAGCGACAGCGCGTTCTCGAGCGCACGCCAGGCGGCCCGGCGGCCGGCGGCGTCGCCATCGAACGCGAACACCACCCGCTCGGCCTGGCGCAGCAGCTTGGTCAGATGCGCAGCGGTGGTCGCGGTGCCGAGCGTCGCGACCGCGTATTCGCAGCCGTGCTGATGCAGCATGACGACGTCCATATAGCCTTCGACCACCAGCACGCAGTCGCGCGCGCGGATCGCGTCGCGCGCCTCGAACAGGCCGTAGAGCTCGCGACCTTTCGAGAACAGCGGGCCCTCCGGCGAGTTCAGGTACTTCGGCTCGCCGTCGCCGAGCACGCGGCCGCCGAAGCCGATCAGCTGACCGCGGGTATTGCGGATCGGGAACATGATCCGTTCGCGGAAGCGGTCGTAGCGCTTGCCGTCGTCGCCGCTGATCACCAGGCCGGCGGCGACCATCTCGGGATCGGCGTAGTCCGGTACCGCGGCCTCGAGGCTGCGCCAGCCGGACGGCGCATAGCCGATGCCGAAGCGCGCCGCGGTGCGGCCTTCGAGCCCGCGGGCCTTCAAGTACTCGATCGCCGCCGGCGTCTCCTTGAGCCGCTGCCGGTAGTAGGCACCGGCGCGCTCGAGCAGCGCCGGCAGGCCCGGCGATGCCGGCCTGATGTCACCCCCGCCCGGCCCGCCCGGCCCTCGCCCGGGCTCCTGGGGCACGGTCAGGCCGACACTACCGGCGAGGTCGTGGACTGCCTCGACGAAGCCGAGGCCATGGTGCTCCATCAGAAAGCCGATCGCGCTGCCGTGGGCGCCGCAGCCGAAGCAGTGATAGAACTGCTTCGATGACGACACCGTGAACGACGGCGACTTCTCGTTGTGGAACGGACAGAGCCCCTGCAGGTTGGCGCCGGCCTTCTTCAGCTTGACCGCGCGGCCGATGACATCGACGATGTCGACGCGCCCGAGCAGTTCCTGGATGAAGGCCGGCGGAATCAACTGCTGCTTCCCTGCTCCGTCGTCACGACCCCGACACGCCGCGCATGCCGGCCGCCCGCGACCGGCGCTCGTGAATCAGCGGTTCACGATGCCAGGCGCGCCCGCACCTGTGCCGACACGGCCGACAGGTCGGCCTTGCCGGCCAGTTTCCGCTTCAGGATCGCCATCACCTTGCCGATGTCGCCGAGCCCGCTGGCACCGGTCTCGGCGACCGCGGCCGCGACCGCCGCGGCGATCTCGTCGGCGCTCGCCTGCGCCGGCTGGTACGCCGACAGCACTTGCAGCTCGAGCGTCTCCTGCGCGACCAGATCGGCCCGGTTGGCGCGCTGGAACTGCTCGATCGAATCGCGCCGCTGCTTGATCAGCTTGTCGATGATCCCGAGCACCTGCGCATCGTCGACGACGATCCGTTCGTCGACCTCCTTCTGCTTGATCGCCGCCAGCAGCAGCCGGATCGCCGTCAGCCGCGGCGCATCCTTGGCGCGCATCGCCGCCTTCATGTCGTCGGTGATCCGCGCCTTCAGCGTACCCGATCCGGAATCCATCGCCGCTGCAACCATCGTTCGCTCCGATCCGAAAAACAAAAGGCCCGCGATCGCGGGCCTCCGTGCCGACGCCGCAGCGTCGCTGACGCGGTCAGCCAGAT
>JBFWQR010000237.1:0-7618 GCA_050249335.1 Lautropia sp. | reverse complement strand
CCGGGTCGGTGCGATCCGCGACGCGATCGGCCCGGACGTGACGCTGCTGGTCGTCGTGGTGCAGGGCTGGTCGCCGGCGCAGGCGATCCGCGCCGGCCGCGAACTGGCGCGCTTCGACCTGACCTGGATCGAGGATCCGGTCGCGTTCGACGATCTCGCCGGTTTCGCCGAGGTCGCGGCCGGGCTCGACATTCCCGTCTGCGGCGGCGAGAACGACTACGGTCTGACCGGCTTCGCGCGGCTGCTCGACGGCGGCTGCGTCGACATCGTGATGCCGGACCTGCAGCGGGTCGGCGGCGTCAGCGAATGGATGCGGGTCGCCGCGCTCGCCGACGCGCGCCGGCTGCGCGTGACGCCGCACGTGTTTCCGGAGATCTCGGTGCACCTGGCGGCAGCCGTGCCGAACGGCTTCTGGCTCGAATACGTGCCGTGGTGGGACGTGCTGTTCGAGCGCGTGCCGGCGCTCGCCGATGGCTGCCTGAGCCCGCCGGATGCGCCGGGGCTCGGCCTCGCGTTCGCCTGGGATCGGATCGACGGGATGCGGGTGCAATGATGTTGCGGATCGATCGGGTCGAGTGCATTCCGTTCAGCCTGCCGCTCGCCAAGTCGGTGCGCTTCGCCGGCGGCCAGCTCGACGTCACCGAGCATGTGCTGCTGCGGGTCCATGCCGGCGGGCTGGTCGGCATCGCCGAGGCGCCGTCGCGGCCGTTCTTCTACGGCGAATCGCAGCGCGGCATGGTCGAGGCGGTGCATCGCTGGTTCGGGCCGCTGCTGATCGGCGCCGACGCGATGGCGGTCGAGCGCATCCGCGCCGGCCTCGCCGAGGTCGAGCACAACAACACGGTCAAGGGTGCGATCGACATCGCGCTGCACGACCTGATCGGTCAGGCGCTCGGCGTGCCGTGCCACCGGCTGCTCGGTGCCTGGAGCGACCGGGTCGCGGTTACCTACATCTGCGGCTACGGGCCGCCGGCGGCGATGGCCGAGGAGGCGATCGCGGTCCGGGAACGCCACGGCATCGGCTGCTTCAAGCTCAAGGTCGGGATCGACCCGGTGCAGGACGTCGCGATGCTGCATGCGCTGCGCCGCGCACTGCCCGACGCGACGCTCTACGTCGACGGCAACTCCGGGCTCAACGGCGCCGACGCGGTCCGGGTGCTCGATGCCGGCTACGAGGTCGGCCTGGTCTGGGCCGAGGAACCGGTGCACCGCGACGACCGGCCGGGCCGCGCCTTCCTCGCGCGCCACACCCGCGTCCCGATCATGGGCGACGAGAGCTGCCGCAATGCCGAGGAGACCGCACGCGAGCTCGACGACGGCTTCGTCCAGGTGGTCGCGATCAAGACCGCGCGGACCGGCTTCCGGGGCAGCCGGGACATCATCGCGCAGTGCGCGGCCCGGCGGGTCCGCAATGTGATCGCCAGTCAGGGCGACAGCACGCTCGGCATCGTCGCCGGC
This sequence comes from Lautropia sp., assembly GCA_050249335.1. Lineage (GTDB taxonomy): Bacteria > Pseudomonadota > Gammaproteobacteria > Burkholderiales > Burkholderiaceae_E > Lautropia. The sequence goes on along the minus strand of JBFWQR010000237.1, from coordinate 6,160 downwards.
CTGCATTTCGCGGTCGCGCATCAGGCGACCGCGCAGCAGCCGGCCGAGCTGACGTTCCACCTGAACACCGGCCATGACCTGCTCGAAGAATCGGTCACGGTCGTCGACGGCCATCTGATCGCCGGCGCCGCACCCGGCCTCGGTGTCCATATCGACGCCGGCAAGCTGGCGCGCTATCGCGTCGATGGCGCCGCCTGACCGGGCGGCCGCATTCGTCACGGATCCGGATCTGCAGGAATCGCAATGACCGCAAACACCTCACCCGAACTGCGTTCGGTCAGCCGCGTCGACGCTGCGGCTGCCGGCGCCGCCAGTGCCGGCACGCGAGCCGCCGTGAACGCCGTCGCGGATACCTCCGCTGCCAGGGACGCCGGCCGGTCGTTCATCGAGATCAGCGACCTCTCGGTCACCTACCAGACCCGCAGCCGCGAACGCTTCACCGCGGTGACCGGCGCCAGCATGACCGTCGAAGAGGGCGAGTTCTGCGTGATCGTCGGTCCGAGCGGCTGCGGAAAGTCGACGCTGCTGAAGGTGCTGGCCGGGCTGGTCCGCGCCGGTGGCGGCCGCGCCAGCATCGGCGGCACCACGGTCGGCGAGCCGCGCGACGATATCGGCTTCGTGTTCCAGAGCGCGACACTGCTGCCGTGGCTGACGATCCGCGACAACGTGCTGCTGCCGCTGCGGGTGCAGCGCCGGCCGGACCGGGCGCAGTGGCGGGCCCGCGCCGACGAACTGCTGAAGACGGTCGGGCTCGCCGAGTTCGGCGACAGCTATCCGAGCGAACTGTCGGGCGGCATGCAGCAGCGGGTCGGGATGGCGCGCGCGCTGGCGCACGATCCGGCGCTGCTGCTGATGGACGAGCCGTTCGGCGCGCTCGATGCGCTGACCCGCGAGACGATGAACGCCGAGCTGCAGCGGATCTGGATGCTGCGGCCGAAGACCGTGCTGTTCGTCACGCATTCGATCAGCGAGGCGGTGTTCCTCGCCGACCGGATCGTCGTGATGAGCGCGCGGCCCGGCCGGATCATCGCCGACATCAAGGTCGACCTGCCGCGGCCGCGCAGCGTCGCGGCGATCGACTCGGAGCGCTTCATGCAGTATTCGCGCGAAGTCCGCGGCCACCTCTACGCCCAGGAGACCACCCGATGAACCGGGATCGCCTGCTCCGCTACGGCGGCCCGTTGCTGCTGCTGGTGCTGATCCTCGGCGCCTGGGAGGCGTCGGTTCGCGTGTTCGAGATCCAGCAGATGATCCTGCCGAGGCCATCGCAGGTATGGGACTCGACCGTCGCCGGTTTCGCCAACGGCACGTTCCAGCGCCATCTCGGTGTCACCGCGAAGGAGGTGGTGATCGGTTATGTGCTCGGCGTGCTGGTCGGCGTCGGCATCGGTGCGCCGATCGCGCTGTCCCGGACCTTCGAGATCCTGGTCTATCCGTATCTGCTGGCGCTGCAGACGATGCCGAAGATCGCGCTGGCGCCGCTGATGATGATCTGGGTCGGCTTCGGCATCGAGTCGAAGATCCTGATCACGATGATCGTCGCGGTGTTCCCGGTGCTGGTCAACGTGATCGTCGGGTTGCGGGCGGTCGATCCCGACCGGATCGCGCTGATCCGGTCGCTGAAGGGCGGGGTCTGGAGCGAGTTCGTCTGGGTCCGGCTGCCGTCGGCGGCGCCGTTCATCTTCGCCGGCATGAAGACCGCGGTGGTGCTTTCGCTGCTCGGCGCGATCGCCGCCGAGTTCGTCGGCGCCGAGGCCGGGCTCGGCTACCTGATGAGCCAGCTGATGTTCAGGCTCGATACACCGGGCGTATTCGCGATCCTGCTGCTGCTCGGCGTGATCGGCGTGACGCTCTACCTGATCGCCGACTGGGCCCATCGCAAGGTGGTGTTCTGGGACGCGTCGAACCAGGATCGCTGGGCCGGCAAGTGAAACGCTTCCTGATCGTCGGCGCCGGCGCGATCGGCGGCTTCCTCGCCGGGCGGCTGGCGCAGGCCGGCAGCGACGTCCATGTCGTCACGCGTGGTCCGCACCGCGAAGCGCTGGCTCGCGCCGGCCTGCACCTGATCGGCAGCGACGGCAGCGAGGCACGCGTGCCGCTGGCGACGCATGCCGACATCGACGCGGCCGCTGCGGCTGCCGGCACGCCATTCGACGTGGTGCTGGTCTGCCTGAAGGCGCATCAGCTGCTGCCGGTCGCGCCGGCGCTCGGCCGCGTCGCGCGGCATGCGCAGCTGCTGGTGCCGGTGCACAACGGCGTCGGCTGGTGGTACTTCCAGAAGAGCGCCGGCCGCTTCGCCGGTGAGCCGATCCGGGCCGTCGATCCCGATGGCCGGCTGATCGCCGAGCTGCCGGTCGACCGCACCGTGCCGATGTTCGCGTTCAAGTCGGCACAGGTGACCGAACCCGGCGTGGTCCGCTACCTGGCGGCGCCGTCGGACCGCTTCCCGCTCGGCGAGCTCGACGGCCACCGGACCGAGCGGGTCGCGGCGCTGATCGCAGCCTTCACGGCCGCCGGCCTGGCCTCGGCCGAGACCGACGTCCGCGCGACGATGTGGTCGAAGCTGCTCGGCAACATCTACGCCAATCCGATCAGCGCGTTGACCGGCGTGGCGATCGGCCGGCTCGCGGCATTCCCGCCGACCCGCGCGTTGTCGGTCGAACTGATGCGCGAATGCTCGGCGGTCGCGCAGGCGCTCGGCGTCGTGGTGCCGATGTCGATCGACGAGCGGCTGGCGCGTGCGGCCGAGGTGCCGCTGGCGCGGCCGTCGATGCTGCAGGATCGCGAGGCGGGTCGACCGATGGAGGTCGAGCCGATCCTCGGCGCGCTCGCCGAGCTGGGTGCGAAAACCGGAATTCCGACGCCGCATGTCGCCGCGCTGCTCGCGTGCCTGCGGCTGATTCAAGAGGAGACTGCCTGATGTCGATCGAAGTCGTGCCGCTGACCACTGCGATCGGCGCCGAGATCCGCGGCGTGGACCTGAAGCGTCCGCTGGATGCCGCGACCGTCGCCGCGCTCCGTGCCGCCTGGCTCGACCACCTGGTGCTGCTGTTCCGCGACCAGGACGTGACGCCCGACGAGCACGTCCGCTTCTCGCGCTACTTCGGTCCGGTCGAGCCGTATCCGCTGATCCCGTACCGGCTCCCCGGCTACCCGGAGATCTTCCTGCTGTCGAACGAGACCAGTGACGGCAAGCCGTCGGAGACGCGCAATGCCGCGCGTCACTGGCATTCGGACCTGTCGTTCACCGCGCATCCGTCGATGGGTTCGCTGCTCCGCTGCGTCAAGATGCCGAAGGTCGGCGGCACGACGATGTGGGCGAACCAGTATCTGGCCTACGAGACGCTGAGCCCGGCGTTTCGCAAGCTGATCGATCCGCTGACCGCGGTGCACGAGCTGTTCTCCAAGACCAAGGACCTGAAGAACCTCGACCAGGGCCAGGTCCGCGACATGAAGAAGGCGAATCCGCGGATCGCGCAGCCGGTGGTCCGTGTCCATGACGAGACCGGCCGCCGGGCGCTCTACGTCAGCGAGGCGGTGACCACCGAGATCGTCGGGATGAGCAAGGACGAGAGCGACGCGATTCTCGAGTTCCTGTTCCGCCACCAGTCGCGCGTCGAGTTCACGATGCGCCATCAATGGCGGCCGCACGACATCGTGATGTGGGACAACCGCTGCACATTGCACCAGGCGGTCGCCGACCATCACCATGCCGAGCCGCGGGTGCTGCAGCGGACCACGCTGACCGGGCCGCCTTCGGGCCGGGTCGTCGAGGAAGCGGCGACCGAAGCGGTCGCGGAGATGGCATGAGCGCGCAGCGCGGAGGGTAGCCCAGTGAGCCAGGTGACAATGCCGCCGCCGGACTGGATCGACTATCGCAACACCGGCGCGCGGGTGCTGATGCGGCCGGGCGCGATCGACGCGCTGCCGGCCGAGATCGATGCGCTCGGCTGCCGCCGGCTGATGCTGATCTGCGGCGGCCGTACCCGCGCCAGCCGGATGTTCGAACGGATCGCCGCCGGCCTCGGCGAACGCGTCGTCGCCCGCTATGACCGCGTCGTCGAGCATTCGTCGACGGTCGGCGTCACCGAGGCAGCCGGCGCCGCCCGCGCCGCGCGGGTCGACGGGCTGGTCGCGGTCGGCGGCGGCAGCGCGTCGGATACCGCCAAGGGCATCGCGATCCTGCTCGGCGAGGGTGGCGAGATCGAAGCGCATGCCTCGCGTTTCGAGCCGCCCGATCGCTTTTTCCCGACGCCGTTGCCGGCGCCGAAGATCCCGGTGATCGCGGTGCCGACGACTGCGTCGGCGGCCGAAGTCACGCCAGGGCTCGGCCTGCGCGACCGGGAAGGGCGCAAGCTGCTGTTCTGGGACAACACGCTGGCGAGCCGGTTGATCGTGCTCGATCCCGAGGCCAACGTCGAGGTGCCGGCGACGCTGATGGCGTCGACCGCGATGAACGGTTTCGCGCACTGCGCCGAGGGGCTCTATTCGCGGCTGCGCAATCCGATCTCGGAAGCACTGGCGCTGCAGGGCGCGCGGCTGTTCACGCGCTGGCTGCCGGCGATGGTCGCGGATCCGGCCGACGTCGCGGCGCGCGGCGGCGTGCTGACCGCCGCGCATCTGTCGGGCATGGTGATCTCGAACGCGCGGGTCGGCATCCATCACGCGGTCTGTCACTGCCTCGGCGCGCGCGGCGGGCTGTCGCACGGCGTCGCCAACTCGATCATGCTGCCGTACGCGATCGCCTACAACCGCGAGGAGGCAGCCGGTCCGCTGGCGCTGCTGGCACAGGCGATGGGCGCCGAGCCGACTGCCGATGCCGCGATTGCGGCGGTGCGCCGGCTGCAGGCGGACGCCGGCGTGCCGACCCGGCTGCGCGACACCGGTCTCGCGCGCGAGCTGCTGCCGGCGATCGCCGCCGATACCTTTCACGACCGTGGATTGTTCTTCAACCCGCGCCGGACCGAATCGGTCGACGCGATCATCCAACTCCTTGAGCAGGCCTGGTAATGTCGAACGCAAGCAGATCGAAAAGCAAACCGCAGCGGGGCGAAGCGCCGAAGGGCAAGTCGGCCAAGAGCAAGACCGGACGGATCGCCGGCGTCGCCACGACCCCCGAACTCGAAGCCGAGGTCGACGAGGTCAAGGCGCATTTCATGGCGACGCTCGGCAACCTTCCCGATCCGATCCGGGCGATGGCCGATTATGCGCCGGAGGCGCTGGTCGGCTACGCGCGGACCCGCCGCTACATCATGGCGCACCCGCCGCGGGCGGCGCTCGACGTGCGGACCAAGGAGCTGGTCTACGTGCTGCTCGACGTCGTCACCGGCAACCTCGACGGCGCCAAGAACCATCTGCACGCGGCGATGCGCGAAGGGCTGACCGCCGCGCAGCTCGCCGAGGCATGCATGCAGGTGATGGCGGTGTGCGGCATCACCACCTGGGGCCAGACCGGCTGGAAGTTGTGCGACTATGCCGCGCAGATCGAACGCGGCGAAGTGCCGCTCGGGCGGGCCGGCAAGAAGCACGGGTGAACGCATGGGCCGCGGTCCGGGCGGGCGCCAGGCCGGACCGGCTCGATCAACCATGACGAGGACAGCCTTGACCGAGCAGACGGAGCGGGGGGCCGGCGTTGCCGACGGCGGCACCGAGGGCATGAAGTCGCTGCGTACCGCGCTGCGGTTGCTGATGATGTTCGCCGGCGAGCAGCGCGACTACGGCGTCGGCGAGCTCGCCGAGCGCGCCGGGCTCTCCAAGAGCCAGGTCTCGAAGGTGCTGGCGGCGTTCGGCGAGGCAGGGCTGCTGGTGCAGAACCCGGAATCGCGACGCTACTCGGTCGGGGTCCGGATGTTCGCGCTCGGTTCGCGCTTCATCACGTATGACCGGCTCTGTCGCGAAGCGATGCCGGTGATGCGCGAACTGGTCGCGCAGACCGGCCACAGCGCGCGGCTGTCGGTGCTCGACGGCGACAATGCGCTGTACCTGCTCGGCTTCGAGGGGCCGTTCTTCGTCGATACCGGCTGGCGCGCCGGCACCTGGCTGCCGGTCCATGCGTCGTCGGCAGGGCGGGTAATGCTGGCGTTCTCGGAATCGCACCGCGCCGAACGGGTCATGGCGTCGGGCGCGATGCGGGCGATCACCGACCGCACCGTCATCGATC
>JBFWQR010000236.1:0-7655 GCA_050249335.1 Lautropia sp. | reverse complement strand
CAGCACGAACTGTCGGGCCGTCTCCCAGCACGCCTGAGCGGCGCCGCGCGCGCCCCAGGCGCTCCCGAGCCTGGCGCTGTAGAGGCAATGAAACGGGCTCTTGAGCCCTCGGGAGCCGGCGAGCAGGTTTTCGGCCGGCACGTGCACGTCGTCCATCACGATCATGCCGGTCTCGGAAGCCCGCATGCTGAACTTGCCTTCGAGCCGGGGCGAGCTGAGGCCCTCCATGCCGCGCTCGAGCACGAAGCCGCGAATCGCGCCGGACTCGTCCTTTGCCCAGACGACGAAGATGTCCGCAACCGGCGCATTGGAGATCCAGGTCTTGGTTCCGCGCAGCACGTAACCGCCGCGGGCTTCGACGGCGCGGCAACCCATCCGGCCCGGGTCCGAGCCATGATCGGGTTCGGTCAATCCGAAGCATCCGATCAGTTCGCCGGTCGCGAGCCGCGGCAAGTAGCGCTCGCGCTGCGCTTCGCTGCCGAAGTCGTGAATCGGCAGCATCACCAGGCTCGACTGTACGCTCATCGCGGAGCGGTAGCCGCTGTCGACGCTTTCCAGCGCCCTGGCGATCAGCCCGTAGCTGGTTGCGCTGACACCCGCGCAGCCATAGCCGGCGAGGGTCGGCCCGAGAAAGCCTCGTTCGCCCATCTCCCGGATCAGCGCTCGATCGAACCGTTCGTGCCGGAAGTCGCCAGCGACTCGGCCCTGCAGTCGGGTGCGCGCGAACTCGTTCGCGGCGGCCTCGACAGCCCGCTCCTCCTCCGTGAGCTGATCGTGAATGCCAAAAGGATCACTCCACTCGAAACTCGCAACTGCCATCGACACGATTCCTGATCAACGCAATGGGGTGGTTCGGAGCGCAGGCGGCCGCAGGCCGGGCGCAGCAGGCTGAGGCAGGCCAAGCGGCTAAGGAACGACGACCGAGCTGGTTCCGGTCGAGATCAGCTTTTCCCCGTCGCCGTGTGCCGTGACATCGAAGACGATCCGGGTACCACCGGCTTCCGGCAGGCGGCCGCAGACCTTGGCGCGCATGACCAGCGTGTCGCCGGCCAGCAGCGGCCGGAGCAGATAGATCCGGGACTTGCCGGTGCGGTGCCAGCGATCGCCGAAGCTCGACTGCATCAACTGATCGAGGAAGGACATCACCATCGTGCCGGAACCGACCGTGGCGCCGAGGCCCGACTCCTTGGCCAGTTGCTCGTCGTTGTGCAGGTTGCGCGGCCTCGGCATCACCTCTTCGAACGCATGAAAGGACTCCAGCGTCAGCTGCTTGGTCAATGCCGGCAGCTCGAAGCCGTTCGGGTACGCCCGGGCGCGGATGTCCATGCTGCTCACCACCACTTGCGTCCGGCCGCCGCCAGGTCGCACATCCAGGTCTCGCGGATCCGTTCGATCAGCGTGCCGTCGCTGCGCGCGACCTCGGCAACCGAGACGACATAAGGCTTGTCCTTGGCGACGTATTTGTCGACGACCTCTCCGGTCACCACCAGTCGATCGCCCGGTCGCGGGCGATCGAAGTACTCGGTCTCGTGACAGTTGTGCAGGCCGGCGACCAATGCCTGGGGAAACCGCTGCATATAGAGGGCGGCGATGTGCCGCTTGGCGTGGATCGCATGGACCGCTTCCGGGTCTCCGACTGCCAGCCGGTAGCGCTGCAGATGCGCCTCGGTGAAGTCGTACTCCAGCGGGCCGAGCTTGTCGCCGACCTGCAGCTGCTCGTACAGGGAGAACCGGACCGGGCGATCGTCTTGCGCCATGACTGCCATTACGTCGTCGGACGCCTATTTGACGACGTCGACGACCGTCGCGAACCGGCGGGCATCGTCGGCCATCGTCTTGACCAGATCCGCCGGCGGGCCGCCGGCGACCTTGAATCCCATCGCATCGAGCTGCTTGCGAACCTCGGCCGATTCGAGCGTCTTCATGATGTCCCGATTGATCTTGTCGACGATGGCCGCCGGCGTGTTGGCAGGAGCCAGAAAGCCGTTCCAGCTCTCGACGACGAAGTCCTTCAGACCCGCCTCGTGCATCGTCGGCACATCGGGCAAGGCCGGCGAACGATACGATGTCGTCACCGCCAGCGCCTTGAGCCGACCGGCGCGCACGAACTCGGTGACGGACGCCAGCGAGACGAGCGTCGCATCGGCATGCCCGCCCATCACATCGACGGTGGCCGGTCCGCCGCCCTTGTAGAACACGTAGTTGACCTGGGCGCCGGTCTGCTGCGTGATCATCTGATGCGAGACATGGGCGATGCCGCCGCTTCCGCCGAGAGCCAGCGCGATCGTGCCGGGCTTCGCCTTGGCGCGCTCCAGATAGTCGCCCAGGGTGTTGATCCCGATCCCCGGATTGACGACCAGGATCTGCGGATTGACCACCGCCTTGACGATCGGGAGCAGATCCTTTTCACGCGGTTGCTCGCGCGTCGTCAGCCAGTTCAACGTCAGGTTCTCGCCGTGCTCGAGCAGCGTATACCCGTCTGGCGCCGACCGGCCTACCTTGGCCGCGCCGATCATGCCATTGGCGCCCGCGACGTTCTCGACGACCACCGGCTGTCCCCACAATGCGGCGAGGCGCTCGGCGACGATACGGGTCAGCTTGTCGGCGCTGCCGCCGGGTGCATACGGAACCACGATATGGACGGGCCGCGACGGAAAATCGGCCGCGGCCGCCTGCGACTGCCCGGCAGCCGGCACCGCAACGGCCACGAGACCGAGTGAGAGCAGGAATCCGCCGAGCACTCTTCTGGTCGCCTTCATTCTTCGGGTCGCCTTCATTGCAGTCTCCTTCTCGCATCGCCGAGCGCTTCGTCGCGCTGAGGCGAGCCGCTGGCACAGCGTATTATTCCAATATTCAGAATATTGTTCTGAATATAGTCAGTTTACGAAGCGCGCGGTTTCCGTGTCAAGAGAAGGAGCGATGCGCATTGCACGATCGCGCCGTCGCCAAGGACGGTCGCACCGTCGCCGATCCATGGCGAAGCGATGTGCAGCAGCGTCGTACCGAACCTGGTACGACTGCCCGGCACGCTGGCTCGCGTGGAGATCGGAGATCGGGGGTCGAGGTCGAGGGTCGACCGTCGGTAGCCGGTGGTCGGCAGCGTCGAGATCAGGCAGCCTTGACCGGTGGCCGAGGGGGGTCGAACAGGCTGCCCTGCCCTGAGCAGGCAGTCTGAGGAGACGCGTCGACCCGATTGCCCAGCCGGACTGGCCGGACGAGATTGCTCGGATCAGAAGTCCCGGACCGATGGCCGGGGTCGGCGGTCTGGACGGACCGAAACGGAGGATCAGGCAGCGGCCGCCATCAGGCAGCGAGCGGCCATGAGGCGGCGGTGATCAGGCAGCGGCGATCAGGCCGTCTTGGGCTCGCCCATTGCCTTGATCGCCGACGCCAGCCGGCTCTTGTGGCGCGCGGCGGCATTCTTGTGGATGATCCGCTTGTCGGCGATCGAATCGATCACGCTCATCGACGACTTGAACTGGATCGCCGCGGCGGCCTGGTCGCCGCGGGCAACCGCCTTGCGGACCGCCTTGATCGCGGTGCGCAGCCTGGACCGCAAGCTGCTGTTGTGGGCATTCTGCTTGACTGACTGGCGCGCGCGCTTGCGAGCCGATGCGATATTGGCCATTCTCGAATCCGTCCTGTGGGTGCGCCGCGGCCCCGGTTGCGCCGGACCCAGGCTGCTGCGCTACTGCGCCGCAGCCGGCCGTTGCGCGATCGTGGCATCAGCGCAGCATGCGCTGCGCCATGCCTGTCGCATGCGAATAGCCGGCTATTATAGCCCGATGCCGGCCGATCGAACAAGGCCCACCGGGGTGGCCCGTCCTTCTCGCGCGCTGCCTCCCGGCGGCGCCGCAGCCGGCAGACCGTCCCGGTGAACCTGCTGCGTGCCGCCGCGACCGTCAGCGGCCTGACCCTGCTGTCGCGGATCACCGGCCTGGTCCGGGAGACACTGGTCGCGGCGGCGTTCGGCGCCGGCGCGATGACCGACGCGTTCTTCGTCGCGTTCCGGCTGCCGAACCTGCTGCGCCGATTGTTCGCCGAGGGTGCGTTCGTCCAGGCGTTCGTGCCGATCCTGGCCGAAACCCGCAACGGCGAACCGGACCGGACCCGGACGGTGGTCGACGCGGTCGCGACGGTGCTGTTCTGGACGCTGCTGCTGGTCGTGACAGTCGGCGTCGTCGCGGCGCCGGCACTGGTCTGGCTGGTCGCGAGCGGACTGCACCAGGATCCGGCCACCTATTCGGTCGCGATCTCGCTGACGCGCTGGATGTTCCCGTACATCCTGCTGATCTCGCTGGTCGCGCTCGGCTCGGCGATCCTGAACCTGTGGCGGCAGTTCGCGGTGCCGGCGTTCGCGCCGGTGCTGCTGAACCTCGCGTTCATCTTCGCGGCGACTGTGCTGTCGCGCCATTTCGATCCGCCGATCTACGCGATGGCGGCCGGCGTGCTGATCGGCGGCATCGCGCAACTGCTGTGGCAGGTGCCGGCGCTGGCACGGATCGGCATGCTGCCGCGGATCCGCCTGGCGCCGTGGCGGGCGCTCGGCGACCCGACCGTCCGCCGGATCCTGCGCAATATGGCACCGGCGCTGCTGGCGGTCTCGGTGGCGCAGATCAGCCTGATCATCAACACCCAGATCGCGTCGTGGCTGGCGGCCGGCAGCGTGTCCTGGATCACCTTCGGCGACCGGCTGATGGAGTTTCCGACCGCGCTGCTCGGCGTCGCGATGGCGACCGTGCTGCTGCCGAGCCTGTCGCAGGCGAGCGCCGACGGCGATGCCGCGCAGTACAGCGCGATGCTCGACTGGGGGCTGCGGCTGTCGCTGCTGCTCGCGGCACCGGCGATGGTCGGCCTGGCGCTGCTGGCGACGCCGCTGACCGCGCTGCTGTTCCATTACGGTGCGTTCGATCCGCACGATGTCGCGATGACGTCGCGGACGGTCGCGGCCTATGGCGCCGGGCTGTTCGCGCTGACCGCGGTCAAGATCCTCGCGCCGGGCTTCTTCGCCAAGCAGGACGTGCGGACGCCGCTGCGGATCGGCATCATCGTGCTGATCTGCACGCAGCTGTTCAACGCCGCGCTGGTGCCGCTGTTCGGACTCTTCGGCTATCCGCATGCCGGCCTGGCGCTGGCGATCTCGCTCGGCGCCTGGCTCAACGCCGGCTGGCTGCTGAGGGGCCTGCGCCGGCGCGGTCTCTATGTCGCTGCCGCCGGCTGGCCCGGTTTCGCGGTCCGGGTACTGATCGCCGTGGCGGTGCTCGCGGCGGCGCTGGCGATCGTCGAGCCACGCTTCGACTGGATCGCACTGCGCGCATCGCCATGGCTGCGCGCCGGCCTCGTGCTCGCGATCGTGGCCGGTGGTGCCGCGCTCTACTTCATCACCCTGCTCGCCACCGGCCTGCGACCGCGGCAGATACTGCGGCAGCCGCAACCGCAGGAGCCACCCCGACCGCCCGACATGCCGCCGCGCTAGGAGTTTTGCCATGCCCGCACCCGCCGCATCGAACCCCGCCCCGACCGCTGCCACGGCAGCTTCATCGTCCGCGGCCGCCCTCGCCGGCCGCAGCGTGCTGTTCATCGGCGGCGGCAACATGGCCAGCGCGATGATCAGTGGCCTGGTCGCCGCCGGCGTGCCGCCGGCGCGGATCGGCGTCATCGAGCCGGCCAGCGCGGCGCGCGCCGCGCTGGCGGCACGGCTCGGCGTCACGGTCTTTGCCGGGCCGGCGGAGGTCGCCGCGGCGAAGGATGCCGGCGCTGGCAGCAGCCGCTTCGCCGCCGACGCGATCGTGCTGGCGGTCAAGCCGCAGCAGGCCGAAGCCGCGCTGACCGGCTGCCGGCCGCTGTTCCAGCAGTGGCCGCAAGCCGTGCTGGTCAGCATCGCTGCCGGCACCACGATCGCGACCATCGTCGCGGCGAGCGGCGGCCATCCGCGGGTGGTCCGCGCGATGCCGAATACGCCGGCGCTGATCGGCGCCGGCATCTCCGGCCTGTACGCGCCGCCCGGACTCGCCGCCGGCGACCGCGCGCTGGCCGCGGCGATCCTGGCGTCGACCGGCGCGGTGGTGACGGTCGACCGCGAGCCGCTGATCGACACGGTGACCGCGGTCAGCGGCAGCGGGCCGGCCTACGCGTTCTACCTGATGGAAGCGATGATCGAAGGCGGCATCGCCGGCGGGCTCGATCCGGCGGCGGCCCGTGACCTGGCACTGCATACCGTCCGCGGCGCCGCGCTGCTCGCGCTCGCGTCGGACGAGCCGCCGCAGACGCTGCGGCAACGGGTCACTTCGCCGGGCGGCACCACCGCAGCGGCGATCGCGGTGCTCGACGCCCAGCAGGTCCGCGCCAGCCTGGTCGCGGCGGTCGCGGCGGCGGCGGAACGCAGCAAGGAGCTATCGGCACCGGCCGGATGAGGCTGCGACAGAACCGGGCGCAGCGGAACCAAGCGTAGCGGAACGGGGCGGAACTCCGGAGACGCCCCCTACCAGAGGCCGCGCAGCCGGGCGGCGACATCGACGCGCGGCGCTGCCGGCCGGCTGCCGCCACCATCGGCCCTGATGCCGGCCCGTCGGTCGGCGGTGGCGCTGGCGATCTCCAGCCGAGCCAGCAGCGCCGGCTCGAGGAACCGGCTGCGCGCGCCGCGGACATGACGGTCGCCGAACCGCGGTTGCTGGGTCACGAAGAAGCGCTGCGGCTCGATCAGCTCGAGCGCATCGCGGGCGCGCGTCATCGCGACATAGAGCAGCCGTCGCTCCTCCTCGAGCCCGGCTTCGGAGCCGACCGAGAATTCGTTCGGGAAGTTGCCGTCGGTGACGTTGAGCACGTAGACCGCGTCCCATTCCTGCCCCTTGGCCGAATGGACGGTCGACAGGATCAGGTAATCGTCGTCGCGCGCGGCGTCGCCGGCGAGGTCGCCGGAGGCGGCCGGCGGATCGAGCGTCAGTTCGGTCAGGAACCGCTCGCGGCTCGCGAACTGCGGCGCCAGCGCGACCAGCATGTCGAGGTCGGCGGCGCGGACCTCGGCGTCGTCATGGCGCCGCGCGAGCAGCGGCCGATACCAGCCGACCACCTGCTCGAGCTGCCCGGCCCAGCCGGCGCCGGCACGACCGAGCGCGGCGAGCAAGGCACGCAGCGCCGGCCAGTGCTCGCCGGCGGCGTCGGGCATCACGAAGCCGGCGAGGCTGTCGAAGCGGTGACCGGCGGCGGCGACGTGCTCGAAGCAGCGCCGCGCGGTGGCCGGGCCGACGCCGTCGAGCAGCTGCAGCGCACGGAACGCGGCGACGCCGTTCCTTGCATTGTCGGCCCAGCGCAGCACCGCCAGCACGTCCTTGATATGCTGCGCCTCGAGGAATTTGAGCCCGCCGTACTTGACGAACGGAATGTCGCGGCGGGCCAGCTCGACCTCGAGCGCATCGCTGTGATGGCTGCTGCGGAACAGCACCGCCTGCCGCTTCAGCGGCACGCCCGCTTCACGCCGCGCCAGCACCGCGTCGATCACGTGATCGGCCTGGGCGCGTTCATCGGCGACGACCGCGAGCCGCGGCCGCGCGCCGCCGCCGCGGCTCGCGATCAGTGTCTTCGGTTGGCGCCGCCGGGCGCGTGCGAACAGTTCGTTGGCAGCGTCGAGCACCGGCTGCACCGAGCGGTAGTTCTGT
>JBFWQR010000235.1:0-7794 GCA_050249335.1 Lautropia sp. | reverse complement strand
CCACAGCAGATGGGTCGCATAGCGGCGGCGCTGCGATCGCGACCGCGTCAGCACCGCCATCGCGATCACGAAGCCGATCGCGATGGCGATGTTGGTCGCCCTTGCCGAACCGGCGATCCCGAACCCAAGGCGGAAGATCAGCAGCTCGTTGAGGAGAATGTTGGCAGCCGCGACGGCCAGGTTGATCATCACCGCGGTCCGGACCTGACCGGTGCCGTACAGGAACGACAGCGGTGCCCACAGCAGCAGCGCCAGCGTGCCGCCGCCCATCCGCGGCATCCAGAATTCGGCGGCGAGCCGGACGATCTCGGCGTCGAAGCCGAGCGAGCGCAGCGCGGCCGGCCCGGCGATCGCGAGCCCGGCGAACACCGGGATCGACAGCAGCGAGGCCCAGACGCCGCTCCAGACCGCCCGGCCGGCGCGGTGGAACCGTCCGGCCCCGTACGCCTGGGCCGCCGTCGTCTGCACCCCCATCGCGACGCCGCCGAGCAGCAACAGCAACCCGAGAATCATCCAATGGATCGCGGCGACCGCGGCGACCGCGGTCGCCGAGAGCCGGCCGATGAACCAGGTATCGGTCAGGTTCAGCACCGCCTGGATGCCGGAGTTCAGGAACAGCGGCAACGCCAGCGCGAGGATCGCACGGGTATCGATCGCGAGCCGCCCTTCGCGATCGCGCCGGGCCGCCGGCAGGCGCGACGCTGCCACCGGGGCGGCCGCTGCAGCGGCGACCGCCTCGGACACGGCTGCAGCGCGGTGCGGTGGCGGCGCCGGATCGGGCAGGTTGGAAGGAAGCGTCGAACTCATGCGAGCGGCTGGCGGCGAATGGCGGCGACGGAATCGGCGCGAGCCCGCAGTGTAGTGGTTCACGGTGAACCGCCGGTCGACCGTCGCTCCGGACCACCGGCACGCCTTCCGATCGCGCTGGCGGTCTGCCACAATCGCCGCCGGCGACTTCCGATGGAGAGCCTCGATGCCGCTCGCCAATACGCCGCATCGCTACGGCGCGGTGACCAAGCTGCTGCACTGGACCGTGCTGCTGCTGTTCCTGCACCAGTATGTCGGCGCCAACCTGATGACGCGGGTCGGCCAGGACACCGTCCTCGGGATGGGCCAGAATCTGCTGTACGACTGGCACAAGTCGATCGGCCTGGTGATCCTGGTGCTGATGGTGGTCCGCACCGTGTGGCGCAACCTGACGCCGCTGCCTGCCTGGTCGCCACTATTGACCGAGAACGAACGCCGGCTGTCGCACCGGCTCGAACTGTTCGCCTACCTGATGCTGCTGGCGCTGCCGCTGACCGGTTACCTGTTCGTGATGGCGGGCGACTACGGCGTCAACCTATTCAGCCAATGGCG
The DNA here is from genome assembly GCA_050249335.1 of Lautropia sp. Taxonomy (GTDB): domain Bacteria; phylum Pseudomonadota; class Gammaproteobacteria; order Burkholderiales; family Burkholderiaceae_E; genus Lautropia. Next base: position 6,435 of record JBFWQR010000235.1, on the reverse strand, counting down.
GCTGCCGAACCCGATCGGCAAGATCCCGACGCTCGCCAACTGGTCATGGTTCCTGCACGTGCTGTTCGCCTACGTCGCGCTGGTCGTCGTCGCCTGGCATGTCGGCCATGTGCTGAAGAAGCATATCGACAGCGATGGGCGGTTTCTGCAGCGGATGCTGCCGTTTCGGCGCCCCGGCTGAATCCGCTTGCATGGTTCGCCGCCGGGAAACGGCGGCTGGAGCGGCTGGGCCGGGTGGCGGGCGTCGCCGCTGCCCGGCGCCAACCGCCACCGTCACTGCGCCGAAGCCTGCGTCACAGCATAGAACACATCGCCCCGATTCGGCGTGGTCCCGGTAAACACCAACCGGCCGCTGCTCGCGACCGCGACGCCGGAGGCAGCGAATACGAACTGGCAGCTCGGCTGATTGGCGAACGTGAAGTCGAAGACGTTGCGACCGTTGCGGTTCGGCGTGATCCGGCCCGAGTACTCGCAACCCGACAAGGTCGCGGCGAAGTCGCCGCCGGGCGCGACGGTGAAGACGATGTCGCCGACGGTGCCGAGCGTGGTCGCGGTGCCGCGCCAGATGCCGATGATCTGGTTCGGATTGGCCGGAAACCGGTAGTCGGGCACATAGCGCATGTCGAAGCGTTCGAGCCGGTTGGCCAGATAGACGCTGCCGCGCAGCGCATTCTCGGGCGAGACGTCGGCAGCGACGCTCGATGCGAACGGAGCAGCCTGGCCGAAGAAGTAGTCGTTGCCGTTGTTGGACTGGAAGGTTCCGCCGCTGACCCCGCCGCTGCCGACGACCAGGCTGCGCGCGACGCCGCCGACGCCGAACACCAGCCAGTACTCGCCGGTCTCCAGCACGACGCCATCGAGCGTGCCGCTCGACTCGACGGTGCTGCCGGCCCACAGGCCGGCGGCGCCCTCGGTACCGAACCGCGCCCGGTCGCCGCCGCCGCAGGCAACCAGCGTCGCGGCCGCAACGCTCGCGGCGACGGCTGCCGCGAGGCGGCTCCAACGGCCGCGGCTACGCCGTGTCACGCCGCCGCCATCCGCGCCTCCGGCCCGGCCACGATCCGTGCCGCCGCCACCCATGCCGCCACCACCCGTGCCGCCGTCACCCGTTCCGCCATCGCCGGCACCGTCGTCCGGGCGGCCGCCCGCTTTACCGAAGCCCGATCGCACCATCGTTACCGCCATCGCCGTCCCCTCGCAGAACCGCGGGAGCGCGACGCCCCGGAGCTCTCGCCCCGCGCCGACCGGCACCACCGCCTCGCGGTCAATCGTAGCCCAGCCAGCGCCGGCCACGTGTCGTAATCCCCGCACCGCGCTCCAGCAGAGGCCGTGCCGGGGCCGCGGCCCTACCCCGGCCGGGTCGCCAGCGCCAGCACCCGTCGCGCCTGCTTCAGGTGCGGCATGTCGAGCATCTTGCCGTCGAGGCCGATCGTACCGACGCCCGGGTTCTCCGCGAACAGGGCGACCACGCGGCGAGCCCAATCGAGATCCTCGGCCGACGGCGTGAACGCCGCGTTGATCGGCGCGACCTGCGCCGGGTGGATCGCCATCTTGCCGGTGAAGCCGCGGCGGCGCGCGGTCAGCGCCTCCTGCTCGAGGCCTGCGACATTGCCGAAGTCGGCAAAGATCGTGTCGATCGGCTGCACGTCGGCAGCGACCGCGCCGGCGAGGCACAGCGCGCCGGCAAGTTCGAAAACCGTATCGTAGCTGCCGTCGGGCCGGCGATTGCTGGTGGCGCCGAGCGCGGCGGCGATGTCCTCGGCGCCCCAGGTCATGCCGGCGAGCCGCGCCGAGCAGCCGGCGTAAGACCCGAGGGTGAACAGCGACGGCGCGGTCTCGGTCGCGATCGGGATGATCCGGATCGAACCCGGCGCGATGCCTTCGCGGACCTCGAGCGCGTCGAGATAGTGCCCGAGCCGGACCACATCGGCCGGACCGTCGACCTTCGGCAGCAGGATGCCGTCGGGCGCGCCAGCGACCACCGCGAGATCGGGCAACGCGGATGATGTCGACAACGGATTGATCCGCACCCACAGTTGCTGCCGGCGCGGCCCCGGGTGGGCGCGCAGATAGTCGGTGACCAACCCGCGTGCGACCGCGGTCCGCGAGGCGGCGACCGAATCCTCGAGATCGAGGATCAGCGCGTCGGCGCCGGAACCGGCACCCTTGGCGAGCTTGCGGTCGCTGTCGCCGGGAATGAACAGCAGCGAGCGCAGCGGCGCGGCATCGGACATCTCGGACTCCCGTAACAAGGCGGAACGATGGACGGTCGAGCAGCCGGTCGCAGGCCGTCAGGCTGCCGGCTTGCGGTGCATCAACGCGGTCCGCTTGCAGACCCCGACGATCTCGTCGCGCTGGTTGAACGCGGTATGCTGGAACACCACGATGCCGTTCTGCGGCCGCGACTTGCTCTCGCGCTTTTCGAGCACGACGGTCTCGACGTGCAGTGTGTCGCCGACGAACACCGGCTTCGGGAAGCGCGCCTCGTCCCAGCCGAGATTGCCGACCGTCGTCCCGAGCGTCGTCTCGCCGACCGAGACCCCGACCATCAACCCGAGCGTGAAGACGCTGTTGACCAGCGGCCGGCCGAACTCGGTGCCTTTCGAATACTCGGCATCGAGGTGGATCGCCGCCGGATTGTGGGTCAGCGCGCTGAACAGCAGATTGTCGGTCTCGGTGACCGTGCGCCGGACATCGTGGACGAACCGCTGACCGATCTCGAACTGTTCATAGTACAAGCCTGCCATCGTACGCCTCCGCCGCGTGCATCGCCTCGATCCGTGAGGCAGCTAGTATGCCGGATCGACCTCGGCGTTTCGCCGCCGCGGCAAGACGTCTGCGCTGCGAGCCGGCTCTTCCCGGCGAGGCTGCTATTCCCGGGACGGGCCGGGTACCAGTGTTCCGTCTGCCCGCAGGAAGTCGAAGTCACAACCGTGCTCCGCCTGCAGCACGTGGGCATGGAACAGGCCGTCGTAGCCGCGCCGCGGCGCAGCCGAGGGCGGCTGGAGGTCGCTTCGGCGGCGTTCGAGCTCGTCGGTGCCGACCAGCAGATCGAGGCTGCGCCGCGAAGTGGACAACCGGATCCGATCGCCGCTGCGAACCAGCGCCAGCGGCCCGCCGGCCGCGGCTTCGGGAGCGACGTGCAGGACCACCGTGCCGTAAGCGGTTCCGCTCATGCGGGCATCCGAGATACGCACCATGTCCTTGATGCCCCGGCGCGCCAGCTTGGCCGGAATGGGAAGGTAGCCGGCCTCGGGCATGCCGGCGGCCTTGGGGCCGGCATTGCGCAGCACGAGAATGTCGTCGGGCTCCACGTCGAGGTCGGGCGCATCGATGCGCGCCGCCAGGTCTTCCAGCGTATCGAACACGACCGCACGGCCTTCGTGCTCGGACAAGCGCTCGTCGGCGGCCGCGCGCTTGATCAACGCACCGTCCGGTGCCAGGCTGCCGCGCAGCCCCAGCAAGCCGCCCCGCGGGCTGAGCGGCGACCGTACCGACCGGATCACGTTGCCGTTCTTCCACGGCGGCGCGGTATCCAGGATTTCACCCACCGTCGACCCGCCGACGGTCACGCAATCCAGGTGGAGCAATTGGCGCAGCTCGCGCATGACGGCTGGAACGCCGCCGGCAGCATGCAGATCCTCCATATAGTGCTCGCCGGTCGGCTTGAGGTCCACCAGCACGGGCGTGATCTCCGACAACCGGTTCAGCCGCTCGAGATCGACCGTGATGCCGAGACGCCCCGCGATCGCTGTCAGATGCAGAAATGCGTTGGTCGAGCCGCTCAGCGCCAGCAGGACGGTCAACGCGTTGTCCACGGACTTCTCGTTGATGAAGTGACCGGGCAGCAAGCCGCTGCGGCCCAGGTCGACCGCGCGCCGTCCGCTCTCCTCCGCGGCGCGCAGCCGATCGGCATGCACGGCGGGAATCGCGGCCGTGCCCGGCAGCGTCATGCCGAGGGCTTCGGCGATGCAGGCCATGGTGCTGGCCGTGCCCATGACCGCGCAGGTGCCGGCTGTGGTGGCCAGGTTGCCCTCGATCATGCGGATATGTTCGCTGGACACCTCGCCGGCGCGGTGCTTGCCCCAGTAGCGCCGGCAGTCGGTGCAGGCGCCCAGCCGCTCGCCCTCGAAGCGGCCTGTCATCATCGGCCCTGCCACGACGGAAAGCGCCGGCTTCCCGGCAGACGCAGCGCCCATGAGCTGCGCCGGAACCGTCTTGTCGCAACCCCCGACCAGCACCACCGCATCCATGGGCTGGGCGCGGATCATCTCTTCCACATCCATCGACATCAGGTTGCGGAACTTCATGCTGGTCGGATGCAGGAACGCCTCGCCCAAGGAGATCGTCGGGAATTCCAGCGGCAGTCCGCCCGCCATCAGCACGCCGCGCTTGACGGCGGCGATCAGCTCCGGGAAATGGCGATGGCAGTTGTTGTAGTCGCTCTCTCCACCCGCGATGCCCACGAGTGGGCGCGACAGTGCCAGGTCCGAATAGCCCATGGACTTGGCAAAGGAGCGGCGCAGATATCTCGCGAAATCCCGGTCTCCATAGTGCGTGAGACCGTCGTCCAGGCCCCGGGGCTGCTGCGTCGCGCCTGCGCTCGCGCGATCACGCATGCACGGCCCCGCTGCGCCGTACCGGCCAGACGCCGGGGTTGACCATGGCACGCGGCTGCACACCGCTGCCGGCGTCGATCAGGTTGTCTACTGCCAGCTCCGCCATCGCCCGCCGGGTCTCGACGGTGGCGCTGCCGACGTGGGGCAACAGCACGACGTTAGGCATGTCGCAGAGGGGGCTCGACGGCGGCAGCGGCTCCTTCACCATCACGTCCAGGCCCGCACCGGCGATCGTGCCGTTGCGCAGCGCCTCGATCAGGGCCTGCTCGTCGACCACCGTCCCGCGCGACGTATTCACGAAGAAGGCCGTCTTCTTCATCATCTCGAATTCGGCTTTGCCGATGGAATTGCGGGTCTGGTCGCTCAACGGCACCAGCACGCAGACGAAATCGGCTTCACGAAACAGCGCCTCGCGAGTGACGTAGCTGGCCAGCCCCTGGCTCTCCGCGTCGTTGTCGCGATTGCGGTTGTGATAGGTGACCTGCATGCCGAAGGCGCGTGCACGCTGCGCCACCAGGCGGCCGATGCGGCCCATGCCCAGCACGCCCAACGTCTTTCCGGCGATATCGGCGGCCAGCGGAGCAGCCCCCTTGCTCCAGCTGCCGTCACGCACGAAACGATCCAGCTGCACCAGCTTTCGCCCCAGGCACAAGACCAGGCCGAAGGTCAGGTCGGCGACTGCGTCGTTGAGAACACCCGGCGTGTTGCAGATCAGCACGCCGCTGCGCGTGGCCGCATCCACGTCGATATTGTCGAAGCCGACGGCATTGTTGGAAACGACCCGCAGCGCCGGCAGGGCATCGAACAGCGGGCGGCCCACCGGTGTGCGCAGCGTGCACAGCAGTCCGACGACCCGGCTGGCGAGTTCGGCCGGTACGGCGGCCTCCACGGACTGGCCGACCGGGACTTTGAAGATCTCGAAGCGTTCGCTGATCCGGTTCAGCAGGTCCGCCGGCGGCGAGGCCGACACGATGGCGATGGGACGTTGGCTCATGGAGTTCTCGGCTGAAGGAAGAAAATCGGGCCGTGGTGCGCCTGCGTCACCGGCGACATCAGAAGAAGGTCGTGAGGTTCTTGGACATCAGGACGTTCTGGTCGATGTAGATCTCGCGGCGCGCGATCCGCCAGCCCGCATCGGTACGACGCAGCACGTCGTGGCGCTTGCCCACGAGAATCTCGGTTTCGGTCTCCATCCGATTCCGGTAGACCAGGAAACGGCAGGTCGTCTTCACCTGCGCGGCGTCGGCCACAGCCGGCGTCGACTCGACCACACGCACGTTGGTGATCAGGTGCGACATCCGCGAACGCGGCTCCTCCGCCCAGTGGATCCCGGTCGCGATCTGCTGCACGCGCTGAGTCAGCGTCCGCTTGTCCTCGTCGATCCAGGCATTGTCGGTTCCTTCGCGCGAGTACTCGATGGCGTCGCGACGGAATTGCACGTTGCGCACCAGCGGCATCCAGTAGCGGACATCGTCCGTGAACAACTCCACCCACTCGGACAGGCGTCGCTCGTCGAGCAGATCCGCTTCGGCGTAGTAGAACGCCTCGATCTCGCGCTGCAACAGCAACGCATCGATACGGTCGTCGCGGGCCGCACTCATGCCGACACCTTCACGTTCCGCGTACTCCCCGGCTGATCGGCAGACCGGCTGTCTGCCATCAGCTCGTCCCAGCTCCTGCCCTGCATCAGGTGCTTCCAGCGCCGGTAGTAGATGCGCGCGTTCTGCTCGGTGGTGTCGCCGCCCTCGATCGCCTGCCGCAGGCCGGGCACGGGGCGCGAATGCCCCATGCCCATCTGGTAGTTGTAGTCGTAGCG
>JBFWQR010000234.1:0-7821 GCA_050249335.1 Lautropia sp. | reverse complement strand
TGTCCTGGGATCAGGCCGCGGCGGCTCGCGGCCGCCGTCTTCACGCGGCTCGTCGCGAGCGTCTCGATCGTGCCGGACCGGACGCGGCGGCCGCGGCGTCGGCGCCGCCGGCCCTGCCCCCCTCGCCAGCCCTATCTTCCTCGCCGGCCCTGCCAGTCTCGTCAGCCTCGCCCACCCGCGACCCGCTGGTCGCCCTCGCGCTGCCGGCCGAGCGGGCCCGGCGTCTCGCTGCGATCCGGGCCCGGGCGCGGGCCGACGGCCACGGCAACCGATGACCCCCGAACGCCGCTGGCAACTGTTCGAGCGGTTCCAGGCCGCCAATCCGCAGCCGCAGACCGAGCTGGTCTGGTCGACGCCGTTCGAACTGCTGGCCGCGGTGCTGCTGTCGGCGCAGGCGACCGACCGCAGCGTCAACGCCGCGACCCGGCTGCTGTTCCCGACCGCCAACACCCCGGCCGCGATCGTCGAGCTCGGCGTCGACCGGCTCGCCGAGGCGATCCGGACCATCGGCCTGTACCGGACCAAGGCAAAGCACCTGGTCGAGGCGAGCCGGCTGCTGCTCGAACGGCACGGCGGCGAGGTGCCGGCGGACCGCGCCGCGCTCGAGGCGCTGCCCGGCGTCGGCCGCAAGACCGCGAACGTGATCCTGAACTGCGCGTTCGGCGAAGCGACGATCGCGGTCGATACGCATATCTTCCGGGTCTCCAACCGGCTCGGGCTCGCGCTCGGCAAGACCGTCGAGGAAGTCGAACGCAAGCTGCTGAAGGCGGTGCCCGAGCCGTTCCGGCTGCATGCGCACCACTGGCTGATCCTGCACGGCCGCTACATCTGCAAGGCGCGCCGGCCGGAGTGCTGGCGCTGCCCGGTGATCGATCTGTGCCCGTACCGGCCGAAGACGCCGCCGCCGCCGGCGCGCTCGGTGCTCGACCGAGCCGTCTGAGGCGCTGCGATCCCGACCGTGCTGTTCCAGCCGCAACCGGCCGATGTCCGCCGCTTCTTCTGCGCGGTCTGGCGCAAGCATCGCGAGGGTCTGCCGCTCGAGCCGCTCGAGACGATCGCGCTCGACTGGATCCGCGAGCATCCGGAGTATCATACCGACCTCGACGATCTCGACCGCGCGCTCGCCGCGCAGTACCCGGCCGACGGCGGCCGCGGCAATCCGTTCCTGCATCTGTCGCTGCATCTGGCGATCAGCGAGCAGCTGCAGGTCGACCAGCCGCCGGGTATCCGCGCCGCCTATCGGCGGCTCGCCGACCGGCTCGGTTCATCGCACGAGGCAGTGCACGAAGTCATGGAGTGCCTCGGCGAGATGTTGTGGCGGTCACAGCGCGGTCAGACGCCGCCCGACGGCGCCGCCTATCTCGCCTGCGTGCAGCGCCGCGCCGCCGACCGAGCCCGGCGCCGGGGCAGCGCCGGCCCGTGAATTCTGCTAACCTTCGCCGCCCGCCTTGCGGTCCGCGGCCCGGCGATCCCGGCGCGGTTTCCGTCCTCTACCCAGCACGCCATCCACCAAGCCATGTTCGGCCGCCTGATGCCCCGCGAGGGCAAATTCTTCGAGTTGTTCGACCAGCATGCCGACCAGATCGCGATCGGCAGCGTCGAGCTGGTCGGGCTGATGAACCAGTACGCCGACACCAACGCCCGGCAGAGGCACATCGAAGCGATCGATGCGATCGAGAAGGCTGCCGACCGCTACACCCACGAGACGGTGGCGCTGCTGCATCAGACCTTCATCACGCCGTTCGACCGCGAATCGATCCATCAGCTGATCACGCAGATGGACGACATTCTCGACCTGATCCAGGACGTCGCCGAATCCGCGATGCTGTACGACCTGCAGCGGATCACCAACGAGGCGCAGCAGCTCGCCGACATCAACCAGATGTGCTGTGAGCGGGTCAAGGCGGCGGTGAACCTGCTGTCGAGCATGGAGAACGCCAACCAGATCCTGAAGATCTGCGCCGAGATCGACCGGCTCGAGTCCGACGCCGACCGGGTCATGCGGTCCGCGATGTCGCGGCTGTTCCGCGACGAGACCGATGTCCGGCAGCTGATCAAGCTCAAGGCGATCTACGAGCTGCTCGAAGAAGTCTCCGACAAATGCGATGACGTCGCGAACACGATCGAAGGCGTCGTGCTCGAGAACGCCTGACGGGCCGTCGATGCAAGGCTTGGAGATCGGGCTCTGGCTGCTGGTGTTCCTGGTAGCGCTGGCGCTCGCGTTCGACTTCATGAACGGCTTCCACGACGCCGCCAATTCGATCGCCACCGTGGTCTCGACCGGCGTGCTGAAGCCGCATCATGCGGTCGCCTGGGCGGCGTTCTTCAACGTGCTGGCGTACCTGCTGTTCCACCTGAAGGTCGCGGCGACCGTCGGCAAGGGCATCGTCGACCCGGCGGTGGTCGACCACTACGTGATCTTCGGCGCGCTGTCGGGCGCGCTCGCCTGGAACATCATCACCTGGTACTTCGGCATTCCGTCGAGCTCGTCGCATGCGCTGATCGGCGGCATGATCGGCGCGACCGTGGCCAAGGTCGGTACCGGCTCGCTGATCGGGTCCGGCATCGGCAAGACCGCCGCGTTCATCATCGTCTCGCCGCTGCTCGGCTTCGTGCTCGGCTCGCTGATGATGCTGGCGGTCTCGTGGCTGTGCTTTCGAACTTCGCCGCGCCGGATGGACCGCTGGTTCCGGCGGCTGCAGCTGGTCTCGTCCGCGATGTACAGCCTCGGCCACGGCAGCAACGACGCGCAGAAGACGATGGGCATCATCTGGCTGCTGCTGATCGCGGCCAACGTCACGACGCCCGACCACCTGCCCGAGTGGGTGGTCTGGTCGTGCTACCTCGCGATCGGTCTCGGCACGCTGTTCGGCGGCTGGCGGATCGTCAAGACCATGGGCCAGAAGATCACCAAGCTGAAGCCGGTCGGCGGCTTCTGCGCCGAAACCGGCGGCGCGATCAGCCTGTTCGTCGCATCGGGCTTCGGCATCCCGGTCTCGACCACCCACACCATCACCGGCGCGATCGTCGGGGTCGGCTCGGCGCAGAAGTTCTCGGCGGTCCGCTGGGGCCTGGCCGGCAACATCGTCTGGGCCTGGATCCTGACGATTCCGGCGTCGGCGTTCATGGCGGCGATCGCCTGGTGGCTCGGCCGGCATATCATCTGATCGATGTCGGAGCGCCACGACCCGCGGAGCCATTGGCTCGAGCTGCCGCCGATCTCGGCACAGGCGGCGCCGCGCCTCCTGATCTTCCTGCACGGGGCCGGTTCGACACCCGACGTGTTCCTGCCGATCGCCTATCGCTGGCAGCTGAAGTTCCCTGGTGCCACCGCGGTGCTGATGCAGGGGTTCGCTGCGGCAACCGGCATCGACGGCTACGACTGGTTCGACGGCAGCGGGACCGCGACCGACCGCCGCCAGCGGATCGAGGATGCGGCGCTGCAGCTGGCCGACCGGATCCTGCTGGCGCAGGCGCGCTCCGGCATCGGCGCCGCTCGCACCGTCGTCATCGGTTTCTCGCAGGGCGCGACGCTGGCGCTGCAGCTGGCGCGCAGCCGGCCGGACCTGGCGGCGATCGTGGTCTCGTACGCCGGCCAGCTGGCACGGCCGATCGTCAGCGGTGAACAGGTCTCGGCGACCGTCCACCTGATCCACGGCGCGCTCGATACGCTGGTCACGTCAGTGCACGCGGTCCGCGCCCATCGCGGCCTGCGCGCGATCGGCGCCGACGTGACGCTCGACATCGCCGAGGACGGCAGCCACACGCTCGATCGCCAGATGATCATCATCGGCACGTCGCGGGTGATGCAGACGGTGTTCCGCGGCCGGCGCCGGCCACGTGCGAGCTTCGCGCCGGCCTCGCAGCAGTTGCACTGACCGCCGCCTCTCCGCGCTGCCGAAGCCTCTACGCCGCCGCAGCAGCAGCCCGGCGCTCGCCGATCGGCCGTTGATCGATCGGCAGATGCATCAGCGCCGCGAACGCGCCGAACGCGATCGCGCCGGCCCAGGCGAGATCGTAGGAGCCGGTCAGGTCGAAGATCCGGCCGCCGAGCCAGGCGCCGAGGAAGCTGCCGATCTGGTGGCCGAAGAAGACGATGCCGACCAGCAGGCCGAAATTGCGCACGCCCCAGATCTGACCGAGCAGCGCGTTGGTCGGCGGCACCGTCGACAGCCACAGCACGCCGATCACGGCGGCGAAGACGTAGACCGACCACGCCGACAGCGGCACCAGCAGGAACACCGCCATCGCGATCGAGCGGCCGACGTAGATGCCGGTCAGCAGCCAGGTCTTCGGGACCCGCACGCCGAGCCAGCCGGAAGCCAGGCAGCCGACCACGTTGAACAGGCCGACCAGCGCGATCGCCTTGGCGCCGAGATCGAGCGGCATGCCCTTGTCGGTCAGGTAAGCCGGCAGGTGCAGGCCGATGAACACGACCTGCAGCCCGCAGACGAAGTAGCCCCAGAACAGCAGATGGAAGTTGCGGTCGCCGGCTGCTTCCCGGAGCGCGCCGCCGAGCGTCGCCGAGCCGGCCTGCGCCTGCCCGGCCTCGCGATCGCCGCGGATCGCCAGCGCGAGCGGCAGGATCGCGGCGACCGCGGCGGCGTGCAGCGCCAGCGCGGTCGCCCAGCCGTAGTCGCGGATCAGCCAGGCGGTCAGCGGCAGGAACAGGAACTGGCCGAACGAACCGGCGGCGGTGCCAATGCCGAACGCCCAGCTGCGCCGCGACGGCGGCACCAGCTTGCCGACCGCGGTAAACACCGCGCCGAATGCGGTGCCGGCGATGCCGAGGCCGACCAGTGCGCCGGCGGTCAGGTTGAGGCTGGCGCCGGTGGTCGCGTAGAGCGTGCCGACGAAGCCGGCGACATAGAGCGTCGCCCCGAGCATCAGCGTGCGCATCGCACCCCAGCGGTCGGCCATCGCGCCGAGCAGCGAGCCGCCGAGCCCCCAGATCAGATTCTGCAGCGCGATCGCGAGGCTGAAGGTCTCACGCGACCAGCCGCGCGCCTGCGTCAGCTCGGGCAGGAACAACCCCCACGACGAGCGCGCGCCGTTCGACAGCAGCAGGATCACACAGCCGAACACCAGCACCCGCAGGAACGCGCCGCTGAGCGGCGGCTCCGGCGCCGCCGCTCCGGGCGGACGTGCGGCGGCGCTCACCGGACTATCGTCCGTCCTGCGGACTGCGAAGCCGAGCGCCTCGGGGACGGCCCGCTGGCGCTCATCCGAGCTGCCGCAGCGCCCGCGCCGCGACGTCGAGGGTGAAATCGATGTCGGCCGCGGTATGCGCCGACGACAGGAAGAACGCCTCGACCGGCGACGGCGGCAGGTAGACGCCGCCGTCGAGCATCAGGTGGTAGAACTTCTTGAACGCCTCGATGTCCTGGTCCTGCGCCTCGCCGTAGCAGGTCGGCGGCTGCGCGCGCAGGTAGAGGCCGCCGAGCGCACCGACCGCCTGCGCCGAGAACGCCACGCCCGCTTCGGCGGCGGCGGCGTTGAGGCCGTCGATCAGCCGCTTCATCTGCGTCTCGAGCCGATCATAGAAGCCGGGCTTGGCGATGATCTCCAGCGTCGCGATGCCGGCCGCCATCGCGATCGGGTTGCCGGACAGCGTGCCGGCCTGATAGACCGGGCCGAGCGGCGCCAGCAGGTCCATCAGCAGCGCCGGCCCGCCGATCGCGCCGACCGGCATGCCGCCGCCGATCACCTTGCCGAACGCGGTCAGGTCCGGGGCGATGCCGTAGCGCGCCTGCGCGCCGCCGAGCGCGACCCGGAAGCCGGTCATCACCTCATCGAAGATCAGGATCGCGTGGTAACGATCGCAGAGGTCGCGCAGCCCCGAGAGAAATCCATCGGCCGGCGGGATCAGGTTCATGTTGCCGGCGACCGGCTCGACGATCAGACAGGCGATGTCGTCCGGATGCGCGCGGAACAGCTGCTCGACGCTCGCCAGGTCATTGAACTGCGCGACCAGCGTGTGGCGGGCCAGATCCTCGGGTACGCCGGCCGAGCTCGGCATGCCGAATGCCAGCGCGCCGCTGCCGGCCTTGACCAGCAGGCTGTCGGCGGTGCCGTGATAGCAGCCCTCGAACTTGATGATCTTGTTGCGCCGGGTATAGCCGCGCGCGAGCCGCAACGCCGACATCGCGGCCTCGGTGCCGGAGCTGGTGAAGCGCAGCCGATCGACATGCGGATAAAGGCCGCAGATGGCTTCGGCGAGCTCGGTCTCGAGCACGTTCGGCGCGCCGAACGACAGGCCGCGCAGCGCCGCTTCCTGGACCGCCTTGACCACCCGCGGATGGCCGTGGCCGATGATCATCGGCCCCCACGAGCCGAGATAGTCGACGTAGCGCCTGCCTTCGACGTCCCACATGTAGGCGCCGTCGGCCTTCGCGATGAAGCGCGGCGTGCCGCCGACCGCGCGAAACGCCCGCACCGCCGAATTGACGCCGCCGACGAGAACCCGGCGGGCACGATCGAACTGCTCGGAATTGGTGGTCTGGCTCACGGCATGCCCAGTCGGACCGGCGCTGCGACGACGTCCGCCGCTGCCGTGATTCTAGTCCTACTGAAAGAACTCCTTGACCCGGTCCTTCCAGCTGCGCGTCTGCGGGCTGTGCCGCGCATCCGCCAGGCTCTGATCGAGCTCGCGCAGGATCTGCTTCTGCTTGTCGGTCAGGCGAACCGGCGTCTCGACCGTGATATGCGCGTAGAGATCGCCGGGATGCGCCGAGCGGACCCCCTTGATGCCCTTCGAGCGCAGCCGGAACACCTTGCCGTTCTGGACGCCTTCGGGCAGCTCGATCTCGGCCTTGCCGCCCAGCGTGGGCACGTGGATCGAGCCGCCGAGCGCCGCCGTGGTGAACGCGATCGGCACCTCGCAATGCAGGTCGTCGCCGTCGCGCTTGAAGACCGCATGTTCCTTGATCCGGATCTCGACATAGAGGTCGCCGGCCGGCCCGCCGTTGACGCCCGGCTCGCCGTTGCCGGCCGAGCGGATCCGCATGCCGTCGTCGATGCCGGCCGGGATCTTGACCTGCAGCGTCTTGGTCCGCTTGACGCGGCCGGCGCCCTGGCAGGTCTCGCACGGATCGGGGATCGTCTTGCCGCTGCCGTGGCAGGTCGGGCAGGTCTGCTGGACCGAGAAGAAGCCCTGCTGGATCCGCACGACGCCCTGGCCGCCGCAGGTGCGGCAGGTGGTCGGCTTGGTGCCGGGCTTGGCGCCGCTGCCCTTGCAGGTGGTGCAGTTGTCCCAGGACGGAACCCGGATCTCGGTCTCGTAGCCGTTGGCCGCCTGCTCGAGCGTGACCTCCATCGCGTAGCGCAGGTCGGCACCGCGATAGACATTGCTGCCGCCGGCGCCGCGCGCGCCGCCTCCGAAGATGTCGCCGAAGATGTCGCCGAACACGTCGGCGAAACCGCCGAAGCCCTGGCCGCCGCCGGCACCGCCGGCTGCAGCGGCCTCGACGCCGGCATGGCCGAAGCGGTCATAGGCCTCGCGCTTCCTCGGGTCGGACAGCACCTCGTAGGCTTCCTTCGCCTGCTTGAACTTCTCCTCGGCCTTCGCGTCGTTCGGATTGCGGTCGGGGTGGAACTTCATCGCGAGCTTGCGATAGGCCTTCTTCAGCTCTTCCTCGGAAGAGTACTTTGCCACGCCCAGGATGTCGTAGTAGTCGCGCTTCGCTGCCATCGCCTTTCCGCTCGTCACTCGCCTTGTTCGTCACTGCTTCGATCGTCATGCCGGCCGGAACGCCGATGCCCGGGCGTTCACACACCCGGGCATCGGCTGCCGGTCGGGTCCGGCCGCCGGGCCCGCGTCGT
>JBFWQR010000233.1:0-7824 GCA_050249335.1 Lautropia sp. | reverse complement strand
GAGGATCCGGTAGGGCACCGTCAGCAGCTTGATCCACATGCCGATCAGCGGCAGGTTCAGGATCACCAGCATCACGTTGCCGATCCACATCGAGGCGATCAGGCCCCAGAACAGCGACGGGTTGCTGGTCATCACCTGCGGACCCGGCTGGATGTTGTGGATCATCATCGCCGCGATCATCAGCGCCATCACCGCATTGGTCGGCAGGCCGAGCGTCAGCATCGGCACGAACGACATCTGCGCGCCGGCGTTGTTGGCGGCTTCCGGCCCGGCGACGCCTTCGATCGCACCCTTGCCGAAGCGCTCCGGATGCTTCGACAGCTTCTTCTCGAGCGCATAGCTGGAGAACGACGACAGCACCGCGCCGCCGCCGGGCAGGATGCCGAGCAACGACCCGAGCGCGGTGCCGCGCACGATCGGCATCGCCGAGGCTTTCATGTCTGCCATCGTCGGCAACAGGCCGCGGATCTTGGCGGCGAGGATGCTGCGATCCTCCTTCTGCTCGAGGTTCAGAATGATCTCGGCGAAGCCGAACATGCCCATCGCGACCACCGCGAACTCGACGCCGTCGGTCAGCTCCGGGATGTCGAACGAGAAGCGCGCGACGCCGGAGTTGACGTCGGTGCCGATCATGCCGAGCAGCAGGCCGAGCATCACCATCGCCAGCGCCTTGACCACCGAGCCGTTGGCCAGCACGACCGCGGCGATCAGGCCGAGCACCATCAGCGAGAAGTACTCGGCCGGGCCGAACTTGAACGCGACCTCGGCCAGCGGCGGCGCGAACGCGGCGAGCATGAAGGTCGCGACCGAGCCGGCGAAGAACGAGCCGATCGCCGCGATCGCCAGCGCCGGGCCGGCGCGGCCCTGGCGCGCCATCTGATAGCCGTCGAGCACGGTCACGACCGACGACGACTCGCCGGGCAGATTGACCAGGATCGCGGTGGTCGAGCCGCCGTACTGCGCGCCGTAGTAGATGCCGGCGAGCATGATCAGCGCGGTGGTCGGCTCCGACAGCTGGTAGGTGATCGGCAGCAGCATCGCGATCGTCGCGAGCGGGCCAATCCCGGGCAGCACCCCGATCAGCGTGCCGAGCAGGCAGCCGATGAAGCAGTAGAACAGATTCTCAAAGGTCCCGGCAGTCGTGAAGCCGAGCGCCAGGTTGGAAAAAACTTCCATCGATCGACCTCGAAGATGGTGAGAAACGGTGGGATCAGTGCAGGAACGTCGGCCAGACCGAGAACTGCAGATCAAGACCCTTGACGAAGACGAGGTAACTGGCGATCGCGAGCACGACCACCGAGATCAGCGTCTCGCGCCGGTTGAATTCCTTGGAGCCGGCGGCACTGACCAGCACCAGCAGTGCCAGCGCGATGAGGAACCCGGCGCGCGGCAGCAGATAGGCGTAGAGTGCGACCGCAGCGAGCACCACGATGAGGCCCCGCCAGCCGACCGGTTCGAGCGCGACCGGTACAGCGCTGCGGCTGATGGCCGACAGTCCGACCATCAGGCCGATCACGATCAACAGAAAACCGAGTACGGTGGGGAAGTAGCCCGGCCCCATCCGCTGCGCCGAACCGAACGCATAGTCGGTCGACCAGACGACGAACAGCGCGCCGAACACGACGAACATGACGCCGGACCAGAAGTCCCGATGATTCCTGATTGTCACGACCAGTCTCCTCTCGCGCGACCGCGCAGCCGTTGACGGTCCGGCCGCCTGCACCGGCTCCGGGTCCATGCCGGTCGGCGAGTGGCTGCTCGACCGCTGGGCGATCGTAGGCGGCCGCCGAGCACGGCAACATGACCGATACATTACGGTTCGGTAATGCACCGGGTCGGCGGACCCGATGCGGCGGCTGTGCGCGCTAAAGCGACGGTGCCCGCTAAGTCTGGTAGGCCGGCAGCCGCATCCGGACCAACAGTCCGGGCCCCGCATCGGCGAACTGCAGGCTGCCGTCATGCAGCAGCACGACCGCGCGCACACTGGTCAGGCCGAGCCCGAAGCCCGGCGCACCGCGATCGAGCCGATGGAAGCGGGTGCCGAGCCGACCCAACTCCTGGTCGGGCACCCCCGGCCCGTCGTCGGCGACCGTCAGCACGATCTCGCCGTCGTCGTACACCGCGTCGACGCGGATCGTCGCGCCGGCCCCGCCGTACTTCAGCGCGTTCTCGATCAGGTTCGCCAGCGCGCCGGCGAGCAGATCGCGATCGCCGAGCACCGTCAGCGGCACCGGTTCGTCGACGGCCGCCGCGATACCGCTCGCCCCGATACCACTCGCCACGATACCCTTCACCCCGATACGATGCGCTCCGATGCGATTCGCGCCGATACGGTTCGCCCCGATACGGTTCGCCCCGATACGGTTCGCCCCGATACGGTTTGCCCCGATACGGTTCGCCATGACACCGCTCGCCATGACACCGCCCGCCGCGATACCGCCCGCCGAACCCTTCAGCGTCGACCCCTGGGCCTCGGCGACCGCCTCGAACAGCTCGACGACATCGCGAACGATGGCACGGACGTCGAGTGCCGCGAACGCCTGCCGCCGCGCGCCGGACTCGGCTTCGGCGATCTGCAGCAGCTTCTCGAACAGCAGCGTCAGCGCCTCGATCTCGCGGACCGCGGTGCGATTGGCGTCGCGCAGTCGCTCGACCGTGCTGTCGGAGCGGTCGGCGGTACGCAGGCCGGCGAGGATCCGTGCCAGCGGCGTGCGCAGTTCGTGCGCGATCGTGTTCGAGACGTGCCGGACACCATCCATCAGACCTTCGATCCGGTCGAGCATCGCGTTGATGTCGCTGTCGAGCCGCACGAACTCGTCTTCCTGATCCGCCGGCGGTACGCGTCGCGACAGATCACCGCTGCCGATCTGCCGCGTCGTTCGGCGGATCGCCTCGACCCGCTGCTCGAGTGTCGCCCGGAACAGCCAGGTACCACCGACCACCAGCAGCATCGCCACCAGCGCCGCTGCCGCGGTTGCCTTGCGCACCAACGATTCGATCCGGCTCTGGTCGCTCATCTCGCGGCCGACCACCAGCGAAGATCCGTCGGGCAGCTTGGTGACGAGCAGTTGCCCCTGAGTATTGCGCTGGTTGTGCACGATCTCCCGCTCGATGATCCGGAAGGGTGGCCCGGCCAGATCGGCAGCAGCGATCTCGAAGTTGCCGGCGACGCGCTGCTGCTGCGGATCGAACAGCAGCAGCAGCTCGGTATCGGAATCGATGCCATCGACGGTGATCTCGCGCATCGTCGCGATCACGTCTTTCTGCCCGCCGCGCTGGAACTGATGCACCAGCCGCTGGGTCGTCGCATTGATCTGCCGCGCATTGCCCTGCCGCAATACCCCGACGGTCTGCAGATAGAACACCGCGATCAACGCCAGCATCGTGGTGATCGCCAGCAATCCGTAATTGACCGCGAGCCGGAAGCCGACCAGCTCGAACGGTACCCGCAGCCGGTGCAACACGGCAGCCAGCCCGCGGTGCGAACCCGGGATCGAGCGGCGCGTCACGGATCGGACGCCGGCGCCTCACCGCCCGGCGAGCCATTGCCCGGCGAGCCGCTGCCTGCCGGGCCGCTGCCTGGCGCGCCATCGGCCGGCACGTCCCCGGCCTCGCCCATCAGATAGCCGACACCGCGCACCGTATGGATCAGCGGCTGCCGGCTGCCGACGTCGAGCTTCTGCCGCAACCGGCTGATATGGACATCGATGACGTTGGTCTGCGGATCGAACCGGTAATCCCAGACCGACTCGAGCAGCATGGTGCGGGTCAGCACGCGGCGCTGATTGGACATCAGGAACGCCAGCAGCCGGAACTCGCGCGGTTGCAGCGCGATCGCATGACCGCCGCGTTCGGCGCGGCGCTTGACCAGATCGATGCACAGATCGCCCAGCTCCAGCCGGACCGGCTCCGGACCGGCCTTGGAACGCCGTATCAACGCGTCGATCCGGGCACTGAGCTCGGAAAAGGCGAATGGTTTGACGAGATAGTCGTCGCTGCCGGCCTGCAGGCCGCGAACGCGCTCGTCGAGCGCACCGAGCGCACTGAGCACGATCACCGGCGTCTTGCGGCCGACGCCGCGGATCGACGCCAGGATCGACAGGCCGTCGATACCGTTCGGCAGCATCCGGTCGAGCACGATGACGTCCCAGCCCTGGCCGATCGCCGCCTGCAGCCCGTCGAGCGCATCGGGGCAGATCGCCACCGTGTGGCCGAGCTCACGCAGTCCGTCGGCGACATAACGCGCATTGACCGGGTCGTCCTCGATGATCAGGCAACGCCACATGACGTCAGTATCTCAAAGTCCGTCGCGAGCGCACGCGGCCACCGTTGAATCGGCGGGACGGTGCCGGCGTCCTCGAGGGCGCCTGCGATACCATCTCGCCGGCCGACGCTCCAGAGCACGGGTCGATCGCGGCCGCGCTACCAGCAGGAATGCGTCTGAGACTGACCTGACACTGACCGGAGTGCGATGATGCCGAGCGCGATCGTTCTGCGAGCCCACGGACCCGCGGAGGCACTCCGGCTGGAACCGATCGACCTGCCGCCACCCGCAGCCGGCGAACTGCGCCTGCGACAGACTGCCATCGGGGTCAACTTTCACGACGTCTACGTGCGCTGCGGGACGTACCGCACGCTCGCGCTGCCCGGCGTTCCGGGAATCGAGGCGACCGCGGTCGTCGAGGCCGTCGGCGCCGGGGTGGACCAGTGGCGGCCCGGTGACCGCGTGGTCTACGTGACGGCGCGTTATGGCGCCTACGCGACCCACCGCAACCTGCCGGCCTCGCTCGCCTGGCGATTGCCCGACAACATCGACGATGCGCTCGCCGCCGCGATGACGGTGCGTACCCTCACCGTCGAGGTGCTGACTACCTGCGTCAGGCAAGCGGCCCGCGGCGAGCAAGTGCTGATCCATGCCGCGGCCGGCGGGGTCGGCCGGCTGCTGGCGCAGGCAGCCAATCGGCACGGTGCCGTCGTGATCGGCACGGTCGGCAGCGCGGAAAAAGCCGAGCTCGCGCGCGCGAGCGGTTGTCATCATGTCATCGACTATCGCCAGCAGGACTTCGTCGAGCACGTGCTCGCATTGACCGACGGCCGCGGAGTCGACGCCGTCTACGACTCGGTCGGCCACGATACCGTCGCCGGCTCGCTGCGATGCCTCGCCCGCTGCGGGCACCTGGTGATCTTCGGCCAGGCGTCAGGGCCCTGCCCACCGATCGAGGTCCCGACGCTGGCCGCTCGATCGCTGACCGTTTCCCGACCGATCCTGTTCGACTACCTCGAAGACCGCGAGCGCGCCTCGCGCCTGTTCGATCGGGCCTTCCACGCTCTCGGCAGCGGTGCCATCGCCACACCCACGATCACGGCGCTGCCGCTCGCGCAAGCCGGCGAAGCCCACCGGCGCCTCGAGGCGCGGCACGCCGGTACCGCCTGGGTCCTGATGCCGTGAGGACTTGCGGGGCATCGCGCCGCTGACACCGACGATCCATCGGCTTTCGCGTTTCGGTGACTATTGCAAAAGGCGCCCTTTCGTAGGTATTCTTTTCCAGCGTCTCTTTTTCAGCGCCTCTTCGGCGCCGATCCATCTGACTTCGCCGTCGATCGTGACGGCATCAACCTGCCTGCTCCCGAGAGTTCGTGCCCGGCTTCCTCGACGAGGTGTGTCATGCAGCACGGTAGCTTGTTCCGGTTCTGGACGATCCTGTTGCTGGCTGCGGCGTTCGGATCGCTTGCCAGTTGCGGAGGCGGGAGCGAAAGCGGCGGCAGCGGCGGAGGCGGAGGCGGCGGAGCGAACGACCCGATCGTCGGCATCCGGCTGACCCCCACCAGCGCGACGATCGCGCCCGGCGCCAACCAGAGCTTCAAGGCGGAGGCGCTCAATGCCGCAGGCGCGGTCGTGACGGCCAGCGGGTTCTCGTTCGCGATCCAGGACGAGCGCGTGGCCCGGCTCCAGACGCAGCAGGCCGGGGATGCCGTCGTCACCGGGCTGGCGGCGGGCTCGACGACCTTGACGGCCGGCCTGGGCAACTTTTCCACCACCGCGACGATTACCGTCCCGGGTGCCACGACGCGCCAGATCACCGGCATCGTGGTCGATGCCGTGACCGGAGCGCGGCTGGCCAATGCAAGCGTGCAACGGAACGGCGAATCGGCTGCGCAGACGACCGACGCCGACGGCAGCTACCTGCTGACGCTGCCGGTCCAGCCTGGGGCGCAAACCCAGTCCACCATCGCCGTCAGCCGCGACGGCTATATCGGCACCACGGTGATCTTGAACGACAACATCGGCCCCGCCGCCAATTCGCAGGTCACGACGGCAGAGCCGATTCTGTTGCTGCCGGCGGGCAGTCCGCCCGGCTCGATCACCGGTATCGTCCGCAATGCCCGCGACAACGTGCCGCTCAGCGGCGTCACGGTCAATCTGTACAGCGGCCAGGGCGACGCTGCCGCGCAGCAGGCGTCACTCGCGTCGACCACGACCGACGGTCTCGGCGGCTTCAACTTTCCGTCCCTGGCGGCCGGTGTCTATACCGTGTCCACGCTGCCGAGCGGCTTTTCCTCCTGCACGCGGACGTCGATCACCGTCGGGGCAGGCAGCAGCCTCGCTCAAGACCTGGCCTGCTCGCCGGCCGACAGCCAGCAGATCCGGATCGTGCTGACCTGGGGTAGCACGCCGGAGGATCTGGACGCGCACCTGACCGGGCCCGACGCGACCGGGCCCGGCCGTTTCCACGTCTATTTCCCGGACAGCGGCGTGGGCGACGCCAACGCAGCGCCATTCGCGGTTCTCGACGTCGACGACATCAGTTCGTACGGCCCGGAAACGATGACGTTGACCCAGCTCAACGCCGGCGGCTTCTATCGATACTCGGTGCATGACTTCACGAACCTCGAGTCGTCGACCAGCACGGCAATGGCGGGCTCCGGCGCCAAGGTCGAGCTCTATCTGCCGGGGGTCGCGACGCCGCAGGTATTCTTCGTTCCGAACCAGCCGGGAACGCTGTGGACCGTATTCGAACTGAGCGGCCCGATCGGCAATCCGACCGTCACCCCACGCAACCAGATGGGATTCGCGGCGGATCCGTCGACCATACCCTGATCGAACGTATCCTGATCGCGAACGTATCCTGATCGAACATACCCCGACCGTCCGGGTCGGTGGCGTCGGACCGGCCGGAAGCGATCCGCATGCCCGAAACAAAAAACCCCGGAGCATCAGCTCCGGGGTTTTCGCTTGGGTTTGCCTGACGATGTCCTACTTTCACGGGCGAGCTGCCCACTATCATCGGCGCTGAAGCGTTTCACGGTCCTGTTCGGGATGGGAAGGGGTGGTTCCACTCCGCTATGGTCATCAGGCATTACTGGTCGACCGGTTGACCGACAACGCTTCGAGCGAAGCGCATGACTGTCGGCAGCCGGTCCGATTCGGTGGTAGTCGACGCAGCCGTCCGCGATTCGATGAACGATTCTTCGCGAACGACAACTGTGATTGCGTGAACGACTCGCTGCATTGCATGCGATCGATCGGCGGTATCGAGACGTGCTCGACTCGCAAAACTATAGGGTCAAGCCGCACGGGCAATTAGTACCGGTTAGCTGCACGCATTACTGCGCTTCCACACCCGGCCTATCAACGTCCTGGTCTCGGACGACCCTTCAGGGGGATCGAGTCCCCAGGGAGATCTCATCTTCAGGCAAGTTTCCCGCTTAGATGCTTTCAGCGGTTATCTCTTCCGCACTTAGCTACCCTGCGATGCCACTGGCGTGACAACAGGTACACCAGAGGTGCGTCCACTCCGGTCCTCTCGTACTAGGAGCAGCCCC
>JBFWQR010000232.1:0-7872 GCA_050249335.1 Lautropia sp. | reverse complement strand
TGCATGCGGCTCGTAGATGGCATCCGAACTGGGCCGGCACCGAGAGGATCGGCCTGGGCGTCATCGCGGAAGCGGATGCGGGAACTGAGAGCAGGGGCACGGGCGGCCAGTTCGAGACCGTCGCCGATGACGTTGTGACGACTGCGGGTCTGGTGTGCTGGGTGTGGGTCTATGGATGCCAGTGGAACTCTTTGGACGATCTTTGTTGGCGGGGACGAAAAAATAGGCTACAATCTAGGTCTTCGCTGGCCACCTCGGCGAAGAAAGAGCTTGGGAATCAACGACTTACTGCCCTAGTAAACGTCTCGTTTCCCGCTCCACTTGCGATCGCCGCGACCCGGCGGGGTGGCAGAGTGGTCATGCAGCGGCCTGCAAAGCCGTGTACGCCGGTTCGATTCCGACCCCCGCCTCCATCTGATACCGCCCCGCCGCTGTCCGAATCAGCCGCCGCGCTGCCTGAGCGTCGCTGCCGCTGCCTGATCGCTGACGCTGCCTGAACGCGCTGCCTGAGCCCGCCCGGGCTCCTGGCCTCCGGAGCCCTCAAGCGCTCGAACCGCCGCTACGCGTCCGGCCGGTGCGCAGCTGCGGCCAGGCCTGCTTCAGGTAATAGCCCATCGACCAGAGCGTCAGGATCGCGGCGATGTTGATCAGCCAGGTACCGAGCCGCTGGCTGTCGATCCAGCCGAACAGCCGGTCGTGATAGAGCAGCAGCGGGATCGCGACCAGTTGCGACACCGTCTTCAGCTTGCCGACCCAGTTGACCGCGACGCTGCGGCGCGCGCCGATCGTCGCCATCCATTCGCGCAGCGCCGAGATCGCGATTTCGCGGCCGATGATGACGGCGGCGATGCCCGCCGCGACCCGCTGCAGATCGAGCAGCATCACCAGCGCGACGCAGACCAGCAGCTTGTCGGCGACCGGATCGAGGAAGGCGCCGAACGCGGTCTGCTGGCCGAGCCGGCGCGCCAGCCAGCCGTCGAACCAGTCGGTGACCGCGGCAGCGACGAACAGGATGGTCGCGACCAGATTGCGCGAATGGATCGACCAGCCTTCCCACGGCAGCAGGTAGACCGCGACCAGCAGCGGGATCGCCAGCATCCGCTGCCAGGTCAGCAGGTTCGGCAAGTTGAACATCGGGGATCAGCGCCGTCCGAACGGCGGCGGGGGCGGCAGGGTCGGCGGCATCGTGACCGGATGCTAACAGGGCGTTTCTCTGCCCGCCGGAGACGCCATTGGCGGCGGGTCGGAAAGCCGCGGAACCGCGTCCGACAGCCGGTCCGCCGGATCGACGCTTGCACCGGTTGTTGCATCGGCCACGAAACCGGCCGCCCGTAGTCAGCCGCGCGGGATGCCGGCCTTCGGCACGGTCCAGCCGACCTCCACGCTGCGAGTCGCGTCGGCGATCCACGCGGTCGACTGCTGGATCGTGATACTGAGCTGCATCGAACGTGCCGCGAGCCCGGCCAGCGAGGCCGTCGACGCCGGCGGCAGCAGCAGCACGGTCAGATGCTCGAAGCGCTCGAGCGCGTCGCGCTGCTGTGCCCACCAGCCCGCGGCGCGCGGGCCGTAGGCGATCGAGACGACGTGGCCGGCGCGCGATGCCGCCTTGCGCAGCCACTTCGGATCCGGCAGGCCGACCTCGATCCACTCGACGATCGCGCCGGTCGGGTCGCGCCGCCACAGGTCGGGCTCGTCGTCGGTCGACAGGCCGCGGCCGAACGCGAGGTCGTCATGCGCGTGGATCGCGAACGCGAGCAGCCGGACCATCAACCGCTCCTCGGTCTCGGACGGATGACGCGCGAGCGTCAGCGCATGGTCGGCGTAGTAGCCGCGGTCGGTGTCGGCCAGCGCGAGCTGGGCGCGATGGATCGTCGCCGGGGCTGCCATCGCGCGATTCTATCGTCGCTTCGCCGCTGAACCATCCGGCACCCGGCCTGGCCTCGACGGTCGTCCGCGGCGGGGCGCAGCGATCGAAGCTGCCGGTCAGGGCAACGGCTGCCGCCCGGCGTCGAGCAACCCGGTCAGCAGCGTACGGCCGTCGGCGCCGACCCGGAACTCGCCGTAGCGGGCCGCCTCGAGCCGTTTGCCGGTACCCTCCTCGAAATACCAGGCGTCGGTGCCGATCCGCGCGCGGCCGGCACGAAAGCGCACCAGCAGCGCGTGCTCGCCGGCCGCTCGCGGCGTGGCCGCCGGCTGCAGCCGGACCAGCCGGGCGACGCGATCCGCATCGACCGCCACGATCGCGAACGCGTCGCGGCCGGCCGCGGCGGCGGCGTCCGGCGTCCGGCGGCCGCTCGCCGCAGCATCGTGCCGGCGGGCGGCCTCGCGCGCCAGCGCGTAGTCGAGCCGCATGTAGTCGCCGGTCAGGAACGCACGCGGATCGACCGGCGCGAGCTCCAGCCGGACGACGTCGCCGCGGGCGAGCAGCGACTCGTTGCGCAGGATCGCGTGGTTGTAGCCGCCGAAGACCAGCAGCCCACCGGCCAGCGCGAGCCAGGTCTGCCAGCGCGCGGTCGGTGCGGTCGCGGCGGTCGGTACGGCCGGTGCGGCGGCTGCGGTCATCGCCTGGTTCCGAAGCGGCGATTCAGCACGAAGCGGGCCGCGAGCAGCGCCGTACCGGTGAGCAGCAGCGCGACGCCCTTGGCGGCCAGTGTCAGTTCGAGCTGGTAGTACAGCTGGAACAGGTAGCCGGCCAGGCCGAGCCATGCGGCTCCGGTCAACAGCGGCCGGCCGGCCGACTGGCCGAGCGTCCATACCAGCAGGCAGGCGACGACGCCGGGCACCTGCCAGCTCGCTGCCGCCAGCGCGACGATGCCGGCGATCGGCCAGGCGGCATCGGCCAGCCCGAACCGGGCGCCGGCAGCCGCCGATCGTGTCGCGCGGGCGGCGGCCACCGCGACGAAACCGAGCACGACGGCGAGCAGCGCGGTGTCGACGCCGGGCCGGCCACCGGGACCGGCCCCGTCGACCGCGACGTCTGTGCGGCTGACACCGATTCCCGACCACGGCTCGAGCAGCTCGCCGGCCGCCGGCAGCAGCAGCACCGCGGCGGCCAGCGCGACGCCCCGCGCGCGCAGCGGCTGGTCGCGACCGGCCGCTGCGGCGGCCGGCTGACGCAGCCAGACCAGCGCGGCGCCGATCGCGATCGCCCCGAGCGCGATGGTCGCGAACCCGTGCCGAACCGCCAGCAGCACCGGCGCCGCGACCAGCACGATCGCGCTGACGTGACGATGGCCGGGTTCCGGATTGAACCACCAGAGCACCGCGGCGACGACGCCAGCGGCGAGCAGCACCTGCTCGAGCGATCCACTGTGCCCCGACACGGCCGCCGAAACCAGCAGTGCCGCGCCGGCGAGGCTGAGCGCACTGACGAACTGGGTGCCGAATGCGCTGCGTGGCTGCCGGCCGGCGCGCAGGCACAGCGCGCAGACCGCAGCGCCGATCACCGCGCGGGCCGCCGCCGGCTCGAGCAGCGGCAACGCCGCAGCGGCGAGCGATGCCAACAGCAGTACCGCGGCAATCCAGGCGGCGATGCCGGCCAGCACCTGCGCGTACCACGGCGCGTCGGACGGCGCGCGCGGCGGCAGCACCGGATCGGCGACGATGCCGGCCCCGGCCAGACGCTCGCCGAAAGCCTGCCACTGCGTCGTCATGACGCGGCGTCGCCACGGCTGGCGGCCGCGACCTCGGCAAGCCAGTTGCGACCGAATGCCGACGCCGCCACCAGGACCGCGGCACCGAGCAGCAGGCCGAACCACGGCGAGATCTCGGCCTGCCCGAGCACGCGTGCCAGCAGCGCCAGCGCCACTGCGGTCGATGCCAGCCAGCCGAGCGCCAGCATCGCGAGATCGACCTGCCGGTGCCGATAGACGTAGTAGCCGGCCGCGAGCACGACGGCCAGCGCCGGCGGCGCGCCATCGATACGCGGCCCCCCCGGCAGCAGCGCCTGCACCGTCATCGCGGCCAGCACGCCGACCAGCACCGCAGCCAGCACGCGTGGCCCGCTGCGGCCGGCGAATTCGCGCAGCCGGAGACCGAGGTCGCCGGCGAGCTCCCAGGCGAGGAGCGCGACCGCGTTGCAGCCGGCGATCAGCAACCAGCCCGGCAGCCCGACCCGGGCGAGCCGCAGCCATGGCTCGAACCAGACGCCGAACGTGAAGACCGCGAGCCCGAGCGCGGCCTCGGCGATCGCGAGCCAGAGCAGCCACGCCGCCGGCGCGCGGCTCGCGCCCACCCACGGCAGCGCCAGCAGCGCCCAGGCAGCGAACAAGCCGTGGAGGTCGGCGCCGGTCTGGTAGGTCTGGCCGAACAGCGCCAGCAGCGGACCGATCAGCGCGATCGCCGCGATCAGCAGCCAGTGACCGAGCGGGCGGCCGGCCCCGGCGCAGACTGCGCCGGCCAGCAGTGCCAGCAGCACCGCCTGCGCGAGTCCGAAGCGGCCCCAGCGACCGAGCGCCGCCCAGTTCCAGGCGACCAGGCAGACGACGCCCGAGACGATCAGCGCCAGCGCGAGCACCGCGAACAGGCGCGACAGCGCGCGGTGCCAGCCGTCGGCCGTCGGCGTGCAGCCGGCCAGTTGCAGCGCGCGGTGCGCGTCGCCGGCGGCGATGCGGCCGGCCGCGACCAGCGCCAGAACGTCGCTGGCGGTGATCGCCGGTTCCTTCGATGGTCGGACGCCCGCCGCGTTACCGGCGCGGACGCCGGCACCGGCACCAGCGGGGCCACCCACCGGCGTCGTCAAGCGGCGACCCGCCCGAACCACAGCACCGACAGCGCACCGGCGATGACCGCGAGCAGCGCGCCAGCGGCGCTGAACAGCGCCGACAGCTCGGTCTGGCGACGTTCGAGCACGAGCTTGTTGCGCAGATCCTCGTAGACCTGCCGCAGGTCGGCGGCGGTACCGGCATGGAAATACTGACCGCGCGTGATGTCGGCGACCGCCTTCAAGGTCTCTTCGTCGAGCCGAATGTAGAACGAATACTCGCCGAAATCGACCGCGCCACCGTTGCGGGTGCCGAATCCGACCGTGTAGACCCGCACCCCGCGCTCGGCGGCCATGCGCGCGGCATCGACCGGATCAGGGCCGGTAGTGCGGCGGCCGTCCGACAGCAGGATGATGACGCCGGCCTCGTACGAGCCCGGCGCGACCGGCGCCACCGGCGCGGGCTGGCGCGGTTCGGCGGCGCCGAGCGGCCGGTCGCGGGCGTTCCGGTTCGCCGGCTCGACGCGGCTCGCGCCCTGGCCGCCGACCAGCCGCTCGAGATCGATGCCGGCGTCCGGGAACATCATCGCGAGCGAGGCGTAGAGCCCGCTGCCGGTCGCGGTGCCGCGCTGCAGGATGAAGCGGTCGATCGCGGCGGTCAGCGCGTCGCGGTCCGACGTCGGCGCCTGCACCATCGACGCGGTCGCGCCGAACTCGACGATGCCGATCCGGACGTCCTTCGGCACGTCCCGGACGAAATTCCTGGCGGCGCTCTGCGCGGCGCTGATCCGGGTCGGCTCGACGTCGGTCGCGCGCATGCTGCCCGACGTGTCGATCGCGAGAATCACGGTCTTGTACTGCGCCGGCAATACGATCGACGCGCTCGGCCGCGCGATCGCGATCGCCAGCACGATCAGCGCCAACAGCAGCAGCAGCGGCGGCACATGCCGGCGGAACCGCCGCCCCGGAGCGATCGCGGCACGGACGATCGCGAGGTTCGAATAGACCGTGGCGCGGGCGCGCCGCAGCAACCAGAGGTACAGCGCGACCAGCAGCGGCACCAATGCCAGCAGCCACAGCAGACCCGGTGATGCGAAACTCATCGGAGCCTCCCGGAACGGCTCAATTTAGCATCGCCGGCGCCTGGCTCAAAGCGCCATGCTCGACCGCCGGCGCCGCGTGCCGGGCCCGTCCCGGTCAACGCGGCGTCACCACCACAACCCGGCGCTCGCGATAGACCAGGTAGAGTCCGCTGCCGATCACGATCAGCGCGCCGAGCACCACCGCCGGGCGCGGCAGGTCGCCGAACACCAGATAGCCGAGCAGGCTCAGATAGAGGATCTGCTGGTAGAGGAACGGCGAGATCGTCGACGCCGGCGCGAAGCGCGGCGCCCAGGCAAGCAGATAGTGGCCGAGACCACCGGCAATGCCGGTCGATGCGATCACCAGCCATTCGAGCGCCGAGGCCGGCGTCTGCCAGACCGCGAGTGCGAACGGCGCCATCACAGCGGTCGCGCCGAGCGCCGACAGGAAGTTCGAGCTCTCCGGCCGGTCGGTCGCCGCCAGCATCCGGGTCAGCAGAATGAACACCGCATACAGCGTGGTCTGCGCCAGCGACACCAGCATCGCCGGATGAAAGCCGCGGCTGCCGGGTTGCAGGACGATCAGCACGCCGGCGAAGCCGGCCACGATCGCGATCCAGCGGCCGACGTCGAGCCGTTCGCCGAGCAGCCGGCCGCCGAGCAGCGCGATGATGATCGGCGCCAGGAACATGATCGCGCCGGTCTCGGCGAGCTGCAGATACTGCAGCGCCCAGAAGTTCATCGCCGTCATCAGCGGCAGCAGCATCGCCCGGAGGAACTGCAGCCACGGATGACGGGTCCGGACCAGGTCGAGACCGTGGCGCGGCGCCAGCAACGCCGCGGTGAACACGACATGCCCGAGGAAGCGCAGGAACACGATCTGCAGCAGCGGCACCGTCAGCGACAACCACTTGGCGGCGGTATCGAGCAGCGAGAACAGCAACACCGCAACCGACAGCAACCCGATGCCGATCAGCCGGTTGCGCCCGCTGTCCTGGCGCAGCAACGAAGCCCGATCGGTCGCCGGCATGGTCGCCGGCAGTGTAACCGACCGCGGCGGCGCGGCCCCCAGGGTCCCGGCGGGCGTCACCGGCGCCGCGGCGATCAGCGGCGCCGCAACCGGCGCAGCGCCGCGACACCGCCGAAGGTCAGCGCGATCACCAGCAGCGAGACCACGGTCGTGACGGTGCCGAGCGCGTAGATCGCCGGGGTCGTCACCGTCGTCGTCAGGCCCTGCAGTTCCAGCGGCAGCGTGTTGACGTCGCCGATCGCCTGCGACGTCCGCGCGATCTCGTCCCATGACAGCGTGAAGCCAAACATGCCGACGCCGACCACCGACGGGCCGATCAGCGGCAGCACGACCTGCGAGAAGGTCTGCCACGGCGTCGCGCCGAGGTCGCGCGCCGCTTCCTCGTACGCCGGCTGGAAGCGGTTGAACACCGCGAACATGATCAGTAGCCCGAACGGCAGCGTCCAGGTCAGGTGCGCGCCGAGCGCCGACGTCGCAAGGCCGAGACTGGTGCCGAAGTTCTCGAGCGCCGTGGTGGCGCCGACGGCCTCGAGCGCGGCTTTGATGCCGCTGTCGAGCAGCCGGAACGCCAGGCCGATGCCGAGCGAGATGATGATCGACGGCATGATCAGGCTCGCGACCGTCACGTAGAACAACGCGTTGCCGCCGGCGAGGCGTTTGCGGAACGCCAGCCCGGCGAGCACCGACAGCAGCACCGTCAGCAGCATCACCGCGATCCCGAGCGCGAGCGAGCGGCGCAGCGCCGCGCCGATGTCGACGACGCCGAGCCCCTCCCAGAGCTGCCGGTACCAGGTGGCCGACCAGCCGCGCAGCGGGAACGTCAGGCCACCGTCGGGCCCCTGGAAGCTCAGCACGAAGATCGTGATCACCGGCCCGTACATGAACAGCAGGAACAGGCCGAAGAACGCCGCCAGCGGCCAGAACCCCGGCGCCCGCTGGCCGGGCCGGCGCAGCGCCGGCGCCGACGGCGGCACCGCGCGACGGTGGATGCCGTCCGGCTCGTCGGCCACGGGCGCACCGGCAGCGACCGCCGCGGCAGTCAGCGGGAGTCCGGAAGC
>JBFWQR010000231.1:0-7968 GCA_050249335.1 Lautropia sp. | reverse complement strand
GGTCCCCCCCGGGGGGACGCGAGCCCGGCTTCGGGCGGCCGTGCGCTCGGGCTCATGTCGGTTCCAGCGTCAACGCGCCGAACAGCGCCGGCAGGCCGGCGGTCGACGGATGCGCGGCGGCGATCCGGACCACGCCGTCGGCGAGCCGGTCATCGCGGTGCGCGACCAGCAGCGCGCTGCCGCCGCCCTGCACCGCGCGGACCGCGTCGCCGTCGGCGATGCCGAGCCGTTCGAGCGTCGCGCCGCTGGCGCAGGCGGCCGGCGCGGCCGCGTCGGCGGTCCGCTGCAGGCTCGGCGCGCGGCGTACCAGCGCGTCGGCGAAATAGATCGGCACGTCGGCGAGGCGCTGCAGCGGCGCGCTGGCATGCACCGGCGGCGGCAGCGCGGCGCCGCCGGCGGCGTTGTTGAGCCGTGCCTCGAAATGACGGCCGTCGGCGCTCACCGGGCGTGCCGCCCGCCGGCCGCCGCCCGGCCGCGACGGCCCGTGATTGACGGCGACCATCGCCGGCGTGACGACCTCGTCGCCGCCGGTGGCGGCGACGGCGGGGTCGGCCTGGATGGTCGCGGCCGGCACCGCTGCGGTCGCGGCGAGGAATTCTTCGAGCGCCGCGGCGCGGACCTCCTCGACGCTGTCGAAGTCGAAGCCGGCGATGTCGAGCCCGTTGCCGAGCACGCGCAGCACCTTCCAGCCCGGCCGCGCCTGGCCTTGCGGCCGGACCACGCCGTTGAACGTCTGCAGCCGCCCTTCGCAGTTGATGTACGAGCCGCCGGTCTCGGCGAACGGCACGATCGGCAGCAGGCAGTCGGCGAGTTCGAGCAGCTCGTCGGACTTGAACGCGGTCGCCGCGACGACGGTGCCGGCGGCGCCGAGCGCCGCCTTCGCCGCGACCGGATCGCCGCAGTCGAGCGACGGCTCGATGCCGAACAGCAGATAGGCCTGGCGCGGCTGCGCCAGCATCGCGCGCGCATTGAGACCGCCGGCCTTCGGCAGCGCGCCGACCAGATGACCGCCGACCGTGTTGGCGGCCTCGCCGATCACGCCGAGCCGCGCGCCGGTCAGCTCCGCGATCGCCTGTGCGACGCGGGCGATCGCGCCGTAGGCCGGATGCTGGACGACCGCGTTGCCGAGCCAGATCGCCTTGGCGTCGCCGGCGGCCAGCGCGGCGGCGACCGCAGCGGCCTCGGCCGACGGCTCGATGCCGCGATAGATGTCCGGGACCGCGGCGCCTTCCTTGCTGCGGGCGCAGGCGACCAGCACCTCGATCAACGCGGTGACCCAGCGGTCCGGCGCGGTGGTGATCCGCGCCGCCATCGGCATCAGCCAGTCTTCCTCGATCGCCTGGACCGACAGGACCCGGGTACCGGTCTTGGCCGCCTGCCGGACCCGGGCCGACAGCAGCGGATGATCCTTGCGCAGGAACGAGCCGACGATCAGCAGCGCATCGAGCGTGCCGACGTCCGCGATCGCATGGCCGAGCCATGGCACGCCGGCACGCGCCGCATCGAGCGAGAAATCGCTCTGGCGCAGCCGGAAATCGACGTTGTCCGAGCCGATGCCACGCATCAGCGCGCCGGCCAGGTAGAGCTCCTCGGTGGTCGAGTTCGGCGACGCCAGCAGGCCGATCGACTCGGCGCCGTGCCGCGCGCGAACGTCGCCGAGCGCATGCGCGACATAGTCGAGCGCGGTCTCCCAGGCGACTTCCTGCCAGCGGCCGTCCTGCTTGATCATCGGCGCCAGCAGCCGATCCGGCGCATCGATCGCCTCGTACGAGAAGCGATCGCGGTCCGACAGCCAGCACTCGTTGACCGCCTCGTTCTCGAACGGCAGCACCCGCAGCACGCGCTCCTGCTTGACCTGCACGATGATGTTCGAGCCGAGCGAATCGTGCGGTGCGACCGAACGGCGTCGGGTCAGCTCCCAGGTGCGGGCCTGGAAGCGGAACGGCTTGCTGGTCAGCGCGCCGACCGGGCAGACGTCGATCATGTTGCCCGACAGCTCGGAATCGATGGTACGGCCGAGGAAGCTCAGGATCTCGGAATGCTCGCCGCGGCCGACCATGCCGAGCTCCATCACGCCGGCGACCTCCTGACCGAAGCGGACGCAGCGCGTGCACTGGATGCAGCGCGCCATCTCCTCGGCGGCGATCAGCGGGCCGAGGTTCTTGTGGAAGACGACGCGCTTTTCCTCGCCGTAGCGCGACGCGCGGTCGCCGTAGCCGACCGCGAGGTCCTGCAGCTGGCACTCGCCGCCCTGGTCGCAGATCGGGCAGTCGAGCGGATGGTTGATCAGCAGGAACTCCATGACGCCCTGCTGCGCCTTGATCGCCTTCGGCGACTTGGTGAACGCCTTCATGCCGGCGGAGACCGGCGTCGCGCAGGCCGGCAGCGGTTTCGGCGCCTTCTCGACCTCGACCAGGCACATCCGGCAGTTGGCCGCGATCGTCAGCTTCTTGTGATAGCAGAAGTGCGGCACGTAGATGCCGAGCGCATTGGCCGCATGCATCAGCATGCTGCCCTCGGCAACCTCGACCTTCCTGCCGTCGATCTCGACTTCGACCATGTCAGTGGCGCCCGGCCGCCCGAAGCCACTGACAAGCCCCCTCGGGGGGCAGCGAGCGCAGCGAGCGTGGGGGTCGTTTCATGTCAGTTCACAGATAGGTCGGCACGATGCACGACTTGTGTTCGATGTGGTGCGCGAACTCGTCGCGATAGTGCTTGAGGAACGCCCGCACCGGCATCGCCGCGGCATCGCCGAGCGCGCAGATGGTCCGGCCCTGGATGTTGTCGGCGACCCGGTTCAGCTCGTCGAGATCGCTCGGCCGGCCTTCGCCGTGCTCGATCCGGTGGACCATCCGGTACAGCCAGCCGGTGCCTTCGCGGCACGGCGTGCACTGGCCGCAGCTTTCCTCGAAGTAGAAGTACGAGAGCCGCTCCAGGCACTTGACCGCGCAGCGCGTCTCGTCCATCACGATCACCGCGCCGGAACCCAGCATCGAGCCGGCCTTGGCGATCGAATCGTAGTCCATGTCGCACGCCATCATGATCTCGGCGGGCAGCACCGGCATCGACGAGCCGCCCGGGATCACCATCTTGAGCTTGCGACCATGGCGCATGCCGCCGGCGAGCTCGAGCAGCTTGGCGAACGGCGTGCCGAGCGGGATCTCGTAGTTGCCGGGCCGCTCGACGTCGCCGCTGATCGAGAACACCTTGGTGCCGCCGTTGTTCGGCCTGCCGGCCTCAAGGAACTTGACGCCGCCGTTGCGGATGATCCACGGCACCGCGGCGAAGGTCTCGGTATTGTTGATCGTGGTCGGCTTGCCGTACAGGCCGTAGCTCGCCGGGAACGGCGGCTTGAAGCGCGGCTGGCCCTTCTTGCCTTCGAGCGATTCGAGCAGCGCGGTTTCCTCGCCGCAGATGTAGGCGCCGTAGCCGTGGAACGCGTGCAGCTGGAAGCTGAAGTCCGAGCCGAGGATCCGGTCACCGAGCAGCCCGGCGGCACGCGCCTCTTCGAGCGCCGCCTCGAACCGCTCGTAGACGCTCCAGACCTCGCCGTGGATGTAGTTGTAGCCGACCGTGATACCCATCGCGTAGGCCGCGATCGCCATCCCTTCGATGACGATGTGCGGGTTGTAGCGCAGGATGTCGCGGTCCTTGAACGTGCCCGGCTCGCCTTCGTCCGAATTGCACACGAGGTACTTCTGCGACGGGAACTGCCGCGGCATGAAGCTCCACTTGAGCCCGGTCGGAAAGCCGGCCCCGCCGCGGCCACGCAGCGCCGAAGCCTTGACCTCGGCGATCACCTGCTCCGGCGTCATCGGCGTGCTGCCATCCTGGCCGAGGATCCGGCGCAGCGCCTTGTAGCCGTCGCGCGCCTCGTAGTCCTTCAGATGCCAGCCGTCGGGCGAGGTCAGACCGGCGAGGATCTGCGGGTCGATATGGCGCCCGTGGAAGCAGGTCTCCTGGGCCCGGGCGTCGATCAGCAGTTCGCGCGCACCCATCAGTTCGTCCCTCGATCCGTCGCACCGGCCGCACCCGCCGGCGTTGCGCCCACCGGCATCGCGCCCGAAACCGGGCTCGCGGCCGCGCTGCCGAGCTCGGCGAGCAGCGCGTCGAGCCGGGCGTTGTCCATGAAGCTTTCCATCCGCTTGTTGTTGACCAGACAGACCGGTGCGTCGCCGCAGGCGCCGAGGCACTCGGTCTCGATCAGCGTGAAACGGCCGTCGGCGGTGGTCTCGCCGTAGTCGATGCCGAGCTTGTCCTTCAGATACTCGCCGGCCTTGGCGCCGTCGCGCAATGCGCACGGCAGACAGGTACAGACGCCGATCTTGAACTGGCCGACCGGCTCCTGGTTGTACATGTTGTAGAAGGTGGCGACCTCGTACACGGCGATCGGCGGCATGCCGAGCACGCGGGCGATGTCGTCGATCACCGCCGGCGAGACCCAGCCGATCTCGTCCTGCGCGATCGCGAGCGCGGCCATCACCGCCGACTGCTTCTGCTCGGCCGGATATTTGGCGATCTCGCGGTCGATCCGCTGGTAGCCGTCGGCCGACAGCAATGGCTGCGCCGGCCTTGCCCTCGATGACACGCTCATCAAGCGTCCTCCCGAACGACGGGCTGCAAACCTTGCAGTCGTCGCGGATCCGGCTTTGCCGGTCCGCTGACGGCGCCCCCCAGTGGGGGGTGAGGCCGGACACGGACAGTCCCTGCGGACTGTCCGTGCCTGCCGAACGCCGTCGGCCTCCGGCCGAGGGCCGGGCCGGCGCCGAAGGCGCCAACGGGGGGCGTCCTCATCATCTGTCGATCTCGCCGAACACGATGTCCTGCGTCCCGATGATCGTCACCACGTCGGCGATCATGTGGCCGCGCGACATCTCGTCGAGCGCCTGCAGATGCGGAAAGCCGGGCGCGCGGATCTTCATCCGGTACGGCTTGTTGGCGCCGTCGGACACCAGGTAGATGCCGAACTCGCCCTTCGGGTGCTCGACCGCCGCATAGGCCTCTCCGGCCGGCACGTGCATGCCTTCGGTGAACAGCTTGAAGTGGTGGATCAGCTCTTCCATGTTCGACTTCATCGCGACCCGCGACGGCGGTGCCACCTTGAAGTTGTCCGACATCACCGGGCCCGGGTGATTGCGCAGCCACTCGACGCACTGCTTGATGATCTTGTTGCTCTCGCGCATTTCGGCGACCCGGACCAGGTAGCGGTCGTAGCAGTCGCCGTTCTTTCCGATCGGAATCTCGAAATCGAGCAGGTCGTAGACCTCGTACGGCTGCGTCCGCCGCAAGTCCCAGGCAACGCCGGAGCCGCGCAGCATCGGCCCGGTCATGCCGAGCGCCTTGGCGCGCTCGGGATCGACGACGCCGATGCCGACCAGCCGCTGCTTCCAGATCCGGTTGTCGGTCAGCAGCGTCTCGTACTCGTCCACGTAGCCGGGAAAGCGGTTGGTGAACGCCTCGATGAAATCGAGCAGCGAGCCCTGCCGGTCCCGGTTCATCAACGCCAGGCTGCGGGCATTGCGGACCTTGCTGGCGCGGTACTGCGGCATCGCGTCCGGCAGATCACGGTAGACGCCGCCGGGCCGGTAATAGGCCGCATGCATCCGCGCGCCGGAGACCGCCTCGTAGCAGTCCATCAGGTCCTCGCGCTCGCGGAACGCATAGAGGAACACCGCCATCGCACCGACGTCGAGCCCGTGCGCGCCGATCCACAGCAGATGATTCAGGATCCGGGTGATCTCGTCGAACATCACGCGGATGTACTGAGCGCGCAACGGCACTTCGAGACCGAGCAGCCTTTCGATCGCGAGCACGTAGGCGTGCTCGTTGGACATCATCGACACGTAGTCGAGCCGGTCCATGTACGGCAGCGTCTGCAGGAACGTCCGCGTTTCGGCGAGCTTCTCGGTGGCCCGGTGCAGCAGCCCGATATGCGGGTCGGCGCGCTGGACCACTTCGCCGTCGAGCTCGAGCACCAGCCGCAGCACGCCATGCGCCGCCGGGTGCTGCGGGCCAAAGTTCAGCGTGTAGTTCTTGATTTCAGCCATGGACAGCCACCGCCGCCGCTTCCGGCACCAATGCGCGCACGCCGACAAGCTGAACTTCGGCGAAGGCTAACTTGCGCGCAGCGCAAGTTAAGGCCGGCGCAGCAGCCGGCCGGCCGTAGCCAAAATTGAGCGTGCAGTTCTGGACCTCAGCCATGGCAAGCCGCTCGAGGCGCTTCCATCGGCCAGGAGCGCCGATCGCCAAGCTCGATTTCAGCAGAGCCATCGCCCCTCACCCCGCCTTCGGCGCCACCGGAGCCGGAGACGCCGCCGGTGCCGCAGCAGCCGGCATCACCCGCTCCGCCCCGTACCCTTCCTCGCGGATCACCCGGGGCACGTTCTCGCGCGGCTCGATCGTGACCGGCTGATAGATCACGCGCTTCTGCTCGTCGTCGTAGCGCATCTCCATGTAACCGGAGATCGGGAAGTCCTTGCGGAACGGATGACCGACGAAGCCGTAGTCGGTCAGGATCCGGCGCAGGTCCGGGTGGCCGTCGAAGACGATGCCGAACAGATCGAACGCCTCGCGCTCGTACCAGCCGGCCGCCGGCCAGACACCGGTCACGGTGGCGATCACCGGAAACTCGTCGTCGGCGCAGAACGCGCGCAGCCGCAGCCGCCAGTTGTGCCGGACGCTCAGCAGATGGCTGACGACGGCGAACCGCAAGCCGTCGTAGGTGCCCGCGCCGTAGCCCTGATAGTCGACGCCGCAGAGGTCGATCAGCATCTCGAACCCGAGCCGCGGATCGTCGCGCAGCAAGGTGCAGACCGCGATCTGGTCTGCGCCATCGATCTCGACGGTGATCTCGCCGAGCGCGACGGTCAGCGCGCGGACCCGCCCGCCGAGCACATCCAGCAGGGCAGCCTGCAACTGATCCAGAGCGGTCGTCATCGGGCGATCGTGCTGGTACGCTTGATCTTGTTCTGCAACTGGATCACGCCGTACATCAGCGCCTCGGCGGTCGGCGGACAGCCGGGCACGTAGACGTCGACCGGCACGATCCGGTCGCAGCCGCGCACGACCGAGTACGAGTAGTGGTAATAGCCGCCGCCGTTGGCGCACGAGCCCATCGAGATCACCCAGCGCGGCTCGGGCATCTGGTCATAGACGCGGCGCAGTGCCGGCGCCATCTTGTTGCACAGCGTGCCGGCGACGATCATCACGTCCGAATGGCGCGGGCTCGGCCGGAACAGCACGCCGAAGCGGTCGAGGTCGTAGCGGGCGGCGCCGGCGTGCATCATCTCGACCGCACAGCAGGCCAGGCCGAACGTCATCGGCCACATCGAGCCGGTCCGTGCGGCGTTGATGATCTTGTCGAGGTTCGTCGTGACGAAACCTTCGTTCAATACACCTTCGATACTCATTGCTCACTCGCGCGCGGTGCGCGGCAGCCGGCCGATCCGCGCCAAACGTGCCCGAACATCGTCATTCCCAATCCAGCGCGCCCTTGCTCCATTCGTAGACGAAGCCGACGACCAGGATCGCGAGGAAGACCATCATCGCGAGGAAGCCGATGAAGCCGATGGTGTCGAGCGACACCGCCCACGGAAACAGGAACGCGATCTCGAGGTCGAACAGGATGAACAGGATCGCCACCAGGTAATAGCGGACGTCGAACTGCATCCGCGCGTCTTCGAACGCCTCGAAGCCGCATTCGTCCGGCGACAGCTACTGCGCGTCCGGCCGTGACGGGCCGAGCAGCTTGCCGGCCACCATCGGCGCAACGCCGACGATACCGCCGACGACGATGAACAGCAGGACCGGCAGGTAGTTGGCTAGATCCACGTCGTGGGGTTGCCTGGAAATGATCGAACGGAATCGGGCAGTGCGCCGTTCGATCGGGTTGCTGGTGCCGACGGCGAGACTCGAACTCGCACAGCTTTCGCCACTACCCCCTCAAGATAGCGTGTCTACCAATTTCAC
>JBFWQR010000230.1:0-8088 GCA_050249335.1 Lautropia sp. | reverse complement strand
TCGGCCCGCGCCCGGGCCCGGATCGCAGCGAGACGCCGGGCCCGCTCGGCCGGCAGCGCGAGGGCGACCAGCGGGTCGCGGGTGGGCGTGGCTGACGAGACTGGCAGGGCCGGCGAGGAAGATAGGGCTGGCGAGGGGGGCAGGGCCGGCGGCGCCGACGCCGCGGCCGCCGCGTCCGGTCCGGCACGATCGAGACGCTCGCGACGTGCCGCGTGATGACGGCGGCCGCGAGCCGCCGCGGCCTGATCCCAGGACAGCGGCCGGGGCTCCATCACGATGCAGTCGGTCGGGCACGGCGGCAGGCACAGGTCGCAGCCGGTACAGCGATCGGCCAGCACGTGATGCTGATGCTTCGGTGCGCCGACGATCGCGTCCACCGGGCAGGCGCGCAGGCACTTGGTACAGCCGATGCAACCGGCGATCTCGATCCGCGCGACGCGGTGCGGCTGCGGCGCGCCGCAGGCCGGATCGAGCGGCAGGCGCGGTCGCTCGAGCAGCGCCGCCAGCGCCGCGATCGTGCCGTCGCCGCCGGGCGGGCAACGGTTGATCGGCGCGCTGCCGGCGGCGATCGCGTCGGCATACGGGCGGCAGCCGTCGAAGCCGCAGCGGCGGCATTGGGTCTGCGGCAGCAGCGCGTCGATGCGCTGCGCGAGCCCGGCAGCGGCAGGCCCGGCGATCGGGCGCGGATCAGCGCGTCCGGCGCTTGCTGCGGGCAGCATCGGCGATGAAATCGCGGATGTACGGATAGATGATCTCGCGCCAGCGCCGGCCGCTGAAGATGCCGTAGTGGCCGGCTTCCTTGGCGAGCAGATGCTGATGCAGCGCCGGCGCGATGCCGGTGCAGAGATCGTGGGCCGCGGAGGTCTGACCGACGCCCGAGATGTCGTCGAGCTCCCCTTCGACGGTCAACAGCGGTACGTCGCGGATGTCCTCCGGTGCGACCCGGATCCGCTTGCCTTCGAACGGCAGCTCCCAGGTCCCCTGCGGCAGCCGGAACTCCTGGAACACCGTCCGGATGGTCTCGAGGTAGTAGTCGGCCGGCAGGTCGAGCACCGCGTTGTACTCGTCGTAGAACCCGCGGTGGCTGTCGGCGTCCTCGAGGTCGCCGCGGACCAGGTTCAGATAGAAGTCCCAGTGCGACTGCGCATGCCGGTCGGGGTTCATCGCGACGAAGCCAGCATGCTGCAGGAAGCCCGGGTAGACGCGGCGGCCGGCACCCGGGTAGCGGCCCGGTACGCGATGGATTACGGTCCGCTCGAACCAGTGGTACGGCTTGTTGGTCGCCAGGTCGTTGACCGCGGTCGGGCTCCGGCGCGGATCGATCGGCCCGCCCATCATCGTCATGCTGCGCGGCAGCTTCGGGTCCTTCAGTGTCGCCATCACCGACACCGCCGCCATCACCGGCACGGTCGGTTGACAGACCGACATCAGATGGACATCGGGTCCGAGATGGCGGATGAACTCGATGCAGTACGCGACGTAGTCGTGCAGATGGAAGTTGCCTTCGCTCTGCGGCACCATCCGCGCGTCGATCCAGTCGGTGATCAGCACGTTGTGATCGGGCAGCATCGCGCGGACGGTATCGCGCAGCAGCGTCGCATGGTGGCCCGACAGCGGCGCGAACACCAGCACCGTCGGGTCCTTGGCGTGCGCCGCCAGCCGCGCCGGCAGCTGCCGTTCGAAGCGCAGCAGCCGGCAGAACGGCTTGGCGATCTCGACCTTTTCGGAGACCGCGACATCGATGCCGTCGATCCGGGTCGTCGCGAGACCGAACGGCGGCTTCTCGTACTCCTTGCCGACCCGATGCAGCAGCTCGAAGCCGGCGGCGGCACGGGTCGCGAGCGGCAGGTAGCTGAACGGGCTGTACGGGCTGCTGTAGAGCCGGCTCATCGCGTCGGCCCAGCCGGACACCGGCGTCAGGATCGCTCGCTGCGCTTCATGAACCTGATAGAGCATCGAATCGTTCTCTCCTGCCGCATTCCGGCGGCAACGGTGATCGCCCGGCGGGCGCCTGACAGCCTGCCGACCGCGGCGACAGCGCCCGGCGCGGCCGACACCGGCTGACCGATACGCTAGTGCCGGCGGCAGCGGCCGGCAGGCATTCGGTCGCGCTTGCCGCCGGGTTCAGGGGTCTTGACACGAACATGCGGCAATTCTTCACGTTTCGGGCACCGGCTGCCCGCCGCGGTTCACCCGTCTGCGATCCGTCCGGGCGCCGCCCGGCCGCTCCGGCCCCGGCGTTCAACCTTCGAGGTACTTCAGTTTGCCGGTCTCGTCCTTCCACTCTTCGGCGTCCGGCAGCGGCTCCTTGGTCCGGGTGATGCTCGGCCAGGTCTTGGCCTTTTCGGCGTTGAGCGCGATCAGCGCCATCATGTCGGCGGGCACGTCTTCTTCGGCCTTGATCGCCTCGACCGGACACTCCGGGATACAGACCGCACAGTCGATGCACTCGTCGGGATCGATCACCAGCATGTTCGGACCCTCGCGGAAGCAATCGACCGGACAGACATCGACGCAGTCGGTGTACTTGCAGCGGATGCAGGATTCGAGGACGATGTGCGTCATGGGCGGGCAATCCGGTCGATCTGGCTGATCGGGGTCGGCTCGGGCTGGTTCGTGCCGGCGCTCGCCGGCGGGCTGGTGACAGACGCCTAGTTTAACCGGCTGCGCGCGGCCGCGCCTGGCAGCGGCTGCCCCGGGCGCCCCGGGAGCGGCTACGACGAGCGTCCTGGCGCGGGCACCCCGGGGCCGATGCCGGGCCGGCGGCCCCGGTTGCCACCGGCCCGGCATCGGCACGTCGGCACCTCGGCAGGCCATGCCGGCAGGGCGGGAGGTCTAGAATCCCGGCATGATCATCACCTCGCTGCTCGACACCGACCTGTACAAGTTCACGATGATGCAGGTCGTGCTGCATCACTTCCCGGGCGCGCAGGTCGAGTATCGCTTCAAGTGCCGCACTGCCGGCGCCGACCTGGTGCCGTTGATCGGCGCGATCGAGCGCGAGCTCGAGAGCCTCTGCACGCTGCGCTTCGACGAGCAGGAGCTCGCCTACCTGCGCCAGCTGCGCTTCATCAAGAGCGACTTCGTCGATTTCCTCGGCCTGTTCCAGATGAACCGCAAGTACATCGCGGTGACGCCGGCGGCCGCCGGCAACGGCGAGATCGACATCACGATCAAGGGGCCGTGGCTGTACACGATCCTGTTCGAGATTCCGGTGCTCGCGATCGTCAACGAGCTCTATTTCCGCACCACTGTCGCCGACCCCGACTACGACGAGGGGCGGCGGCGGCTCGACGCCAAGATCCGCTCGATCGTCGACGACCCCGATATGGCCGGGATCCGGATCGCGGACTACGGCACGCGCCGGCGCTTCTCGCAGCACTGGCACGCAGAGGTGCTGCAGACCTGCAAGGCACGGCTCGGCGCCGCGTTCGCCGGGACCTCGAACGTGCTGTTCGCGATGAAGCACGGTCTGGTGCCGCTCGGCACGATGGCGCATGAGTATCTGCAGGCCTGCCAGGCGCTCGGGCCGCGGCTGCGGGATTCGCAGACCTTCGGCTTCGAGGTCTGGGCCAAGGAGTACCGCGGCGACCTCGGCATCGCGCTCGCCGATGTCTACGGCCTCGAGGCGTTCCTGCGCGATTTCGACATGTACTTCTGCAAGCTGTTCGACGGCGCCCGGCACGATTCCGGCGATCCGTTCGCCTGGGGCGAGCGGCTGCTGGCGCACTATGCGGCGAACCGCATCGAGCCGGCGTCGAAGACGCTGGTGTTCTCGGATGCGCTGACCTTCGACCTGATCAAGGACCTGTACCGGCGCTTTCGCAACCGCGCGATCGTCGCGTTCGGCATCGGCACCAACCTGACCAACGATCTCGGCTATACGCCGCTGCAGATCGTTATCAAGATGGTTCGCTGCAACGGCCAGCCGGTCGCGAAACTGTCGGATACCCCGGCCAAGAACATGTGCGACGATGCCGCCTACCTGCAGTACCTGCGGCAGGTATTCCAGATTCCGGCGTAGCGGCGCGCGCCCGACCCCAGCAACCCAGTCGAGACCACCAGCCGGGAGCCCAGATGACCGCTGCTCCATCTCCTGCCAGACCCGCCGCCGGTTCCGGCCGTCCCCGCCTGCTGGTGACGCGCAGCGTGTTTCCGGAGGTGATCGCGCACCTGCAGACGGTGTTCGAGGTCACCACGAATCCGCAGGACATCCTCTGGGATGCCGCCGAGCTGCGGCGCCTCGGCGCCGATTGCGATGCGCTCTATGTCGTCGCGTCGGACAAGGTCGACGCGGCGCTGCTCGACGCCTGTCCGCGGCTGCGGATGGTCGCGACCGGGTCGGTCGGCCACAACCACATCGACCTCGCCGCCTGCGGCCGGCGCGGCATCGTCGTCAGCAACACGCCGGACGTGCTGACCGAGGCGACCGCCGACATGGCATGGGCGCTGCTGATGGCGACCGCGCGCCGCGTCACCGAGTCCGAGCGCTGGCTCCGGCAGGGGCACTGGCAGCGCTGGGCCTGGGATCAGTTCCTCGGCGCCGACCTGCACGGCTCGACGCTCGGCATCATCGGCATGGGCCGGATCGGCTCGGCGATCGCGCGCCGCGCGCGCGGCTTCGAGATGAAGATCCTCTATGCCAACCGCAGCGCCGCCTCCAACGCCGGCGAGCTCGGGGCGCAGCAGGTCTCGCGCGAACGGCTGCTCGCCGAGGCCGATCACGTCGTGCTGGTCCTGCCTTACTCGGCGCAGACTCATCACACGATCGGCGCCGCCGAGCTGGCGTCGATGAAGCCGACCGCGACGCTGATCAACATCGCGCGCGGCGGCATCGTCGACGACGCCGCGCTCGCCGAGGCGCTCGCCGCCGGCCGGATCGCGGCAGCCGGTCTCGACGTCTACGAGAACGAGCCGGCGCTGCATCCGCAGCTGCTGACGGTCGACAACGTCGTGCTGACGCCGCACATCGGCAGCGCCACGCGGTCGTCACGGCTGGGGATGGCGATGCTGGCGGCGCGCAACCTGACCGAGCATTTCAGCGGCCGGCCGCTGCTGACGCCGGTCGCGACGCCGGCGCGCTGACGCGGCCGGCGCGCCGCCAGGAGCCAGTCGACAGGGGAGGAGGGCCGATGGCCGACATCATGTTGCATCGGGATCATGCGCTCGGCCTGCGGAAGGCGAAGGCCGCGGCCAACCGGATCGCCAGGGAGCTGGCCGACGAGTTCGACTGCGACTGCGATTGGGACGGCAACACGCTGACCATCACCCGCGCCGGCGTCGATGGCCGGATGAAGGTGGCCAAGGACCGCGTCGATGTGCATGTCAAGCTCGGCTTCCTGCTATCGGCATTCAAGCCGAAGATCGAGCAGTCGATCAACGACAACTTCGACCGATATTTCGGGTAGTCAGCGAAACGCCAGCTTGACCCCCAGCATCACCTGCCGGTCGAAGTCGGCGGTAGCCGACTGGGTATAGCGGCTTTCGGCGAACGCCGACATGTCGCGCGATACGCGGGTGGTCATGCCGACACCGAAGGTGCCATGGGTCTGAACCACCGCCGCGTCGCCGGCACCGGCGACCGCGATCGCTTCGCGCTGCAGTTCGACGACGACGGTTGGACGCAGCGCGCCGAACGGCGACGACCAGCTGGTCTCGGCGATGCTGCCGATCGAGACGGCATTGACGTCGCGGCTGACCGGCAGCGTCGTGCTACCGCCGTCGAGGGCACCGTCGACATCGGCGATCAGATGGTCGTAGCGGGTATACGGCGCGACGGTCCAATGGCCGACCTGGCGTGGATGATTCAGCGCGACGCTGAAGCCGCGGCTGATGCCGTCGGCGGCGGCGCCGTCGGCGCGCGCCTGGTGGCGGCCGACCGAGAGGCTGACGTCGAGATAGATCCGCTCGACCGGCTGTACCGTCAGATAGGTCGACAGCGTGGTGCCGAACGCCTCGCGGGTCGACAGCCGGCCGACCGCGACGCCGATGGTCGCGTCCGGTGAATAGCTGTAGTCGGTGCCGACCGTCAGGTCGGTGGTCGAAAGGCCGGCACCGTTCGTGTCGCCGCTGTCGCTGCGCAGGTCGCCGCGCGTGTAGCTGTTGAAGCGCTGATACGGACTCTGCGCCAGTGTGCGCCTG
This sequence comes from Lautropia sp., assembly GCA_050249335.1. Classification (GTDB taxonomy): domain Bacteria; phylum Pseudomonadota; class Gammaproteobacteria; order Burkholderiales; family Burkholderiaceae_E; genus Lautropia. Next base: position 1,947 of record JBFWQR010000230.1, on the reverse strand, counting down.
CCCGGCGAATCCTGCAGCCGCAGCGGGATCGATGCCTGGTCGTCGCTGACGGTGACACCGCTCGAGAATCGCGGCAGCGTCGGGCTGCGGGTGTCACGCAACCGGAGCTGACGGGCCCGGAGCTGCGCCTGGTGCGCGCGGATGCCGTCCTGGCTCTGCACGGCCAGCACCGAGGCACCGCCGCCGGCGGTCAGCGCCATGCCGCCGGCGGCGGAATGCGTGGCGTCGCCGGCCGTGTCCTGCTGCGCCGCCAGGCCGACCGCGGCCTGCGCGGATGCGGCAAGCGGCAGGCTGACGGCCACTGTCGGCAGGCTCAGCGCCATCAGCAGCAGGAACGGGCAACGACGACGGGACTCGATCACTCCGACACTCCGGATGCGCTCGGCGTAATGCCGTTGCAGCGCCAGGTATCGGATTGTGTCGATCGCAAGCGGCACGGACCACCCGTTCCGACACGAACGGTCGATATCGGCGACCGAATCGCGGTCGTGCGAATCCGGCGCGGCACCTGCCTCCCCGGAGCGCGCTGGCGCACCGGTCAGGGCGGTGATGCAGCACGGTCAGGGCGGTGATGCAGCGGTCCGGGTCTACCGCCGGTCGGCGATCAGCGGCGGGACGGGCCGCGCTGCGTCAGCCCTTCAGTTCCTCGATCAGATCGATGTACTGCTGCATCGCATCGGCCTGCTCGGTACCGGCGAGCCCGTTCCACGCGTCCCATTTGGCGCGTCCGACCATGTCGGAGAAACCCGGCCGCTTGCCTTCGACATCGCCGACGGTGGCCTGCTTGTAGAGCGCATAGATGCGCAGCAGCGTCGCGTTGTCCGGCCGCTCGGACAGATTCTTCGATTCCTGCTGGGCTTTCTCGAAGGCCGCGGCGAGTGCTGACATGTCCCGATCTCCTTGCGTTTGTGCCGGCCTGCAGCACAATACGTCGACACAGGATACAAGCAGTGCACCAGCACAACCGACTAGGGAATTCCCGCAACGTTTTCTGACGCTGGTCACGGAGCGCTGCCGCGTCGCATGATGGCGCCGAACGGTCGGCGCCGAAACGGTCGGCACCGAAACGGTCGGCGCGAATCACAGGGGAGGCGATCGGCGATGGCGACGGCGGTGCGGCGCAGACGTGAGCGAATGTCCGGCGTCGACACCGCCTGGCTGCGGATGGACTCGGCATCGAACCGGATGATGATCATCGGCATCGAGGTGTTCGAGTCGCCGGTCGGAGCCGCGCCGCTGCGCGATCTGCTGCGAACGCGGCTGCTCGCGCATCGGCGCTTCCGTCAGCGCGTCGAGATCGACCCGGCCGGCGCCTGGTGGGTCGAGGACGGCGAGCCCGAGCTCGATCGCCATCTGATCGAACATCGGCTGCCCGCGCCGGGCGGCGACGCCGAGCTGCAGGCATTGGTCGGCGAACTCGCGTCGCAGCCGCTCGATCCGCTGCGACCGCTGTGGCAGATGCATCTGGTCTCCAACTACCACGGTACCGAAGCACTGGTCGCGCGGATCCATCATTGCATCGCCGACGGCATCGCACTGGTCGCGGTGATGCTGTCGCTGACCGATGCGTCGCCGGCTGCGGCCGGCCGCGGTGACGCGGCCGCGGCCGTCGGCGCGGACGCCGCCGCGAGCCGCGATGGCGATGATGCCGAGCGGAACCCGTGGGCACCGTATCTGCGGCCGATCACTGCGAAGACGGTTCGCGCGATCGATCTGTCGGCCGCTGCCTGGTCGCAGTCGCTGAAGCTGATCGCGCGGCCCGAACGGCTGATCGATTGCGCCGAGGTCGGCAGCCGCGTGATTCGCGATGCGGTCGAGATCGCGCGGATGCCCGACGATTCCGCAACCAGCCTGATGGGCCGGCCGGGCATGCAGAAGCGCGTTGCCTGGGCCGACCCGTTGCCGCTCGACGAGGTCAAGGCGGTCTGCCGCGGGCTCGGCGCATCG
>JBFWQR010000229.1:0-8091 GCA_050249335.1 Lautropia sp. | reverse complement strand
AGGAACAGCGTGTCGCGACGGTCGCGCTCCCAGACGGTGCCGAGCCGGCCGCCGAGCGCCCGGACCGAAATGCCGAGCACGCGCCGACCGCCGGGCGCGGCCGGCCGGCCGGTGACGGGATCGCGATCGGTCACCGGGCTATCCTCTGCCGCTGCCGCCGGTGTGGCCGGTGCGGCCGCACAGCGCCAGTGCCTCCAGGCACGCACCGCGATGGCCGCTGCCGGCATCGGCATCGAGCCGCTGGCCGGGCAGTATCAGCACGAAGCGCTGGCCCTCGGCGTCGGCACGCAGCACCCAGCGGGTCAGCCGCGACAGCCGCGCCTCGTCCGGCATGCCGGCCGGCAGCTGGTTCCAGTCGAGCAGCAATTCGCCGCCGGAGCCGCCGGCGAACGCTTTGGTCAGCGGCTCGTCGTCGGCGGTCCGGGCCATCGCTTTCCACGCCAGCCGGCGCAGCGAATCGCCGGGCCGGTACGGGCGGATCGCGCTGAAGTCGTCGTCGCCGTGGCTGCGATCGTCGAACTCGCCGCCGTCGCTGACCGCGGCCGGCAGCGGCGCCGCCGGCGTCTCGGGCTGCGGCCAGACCAGCACGCGGGTGGCCGGATGCCAGTAGCTCCAGGCGCGCCAGAGGCCGAGCGGGAAGGTGGTCGACAGCCGGAAGCGCGGTGCCGGCATCCAGCCGCGCCGGCTGGTATGCAGCGTCACGACGGCGATCCGTTCGGCCTCGGCGGCGACGTCGTGCATCACCGGCGCCGCGCTTGCCGGCGATTCGATCTGCACCGCGTAGCGGGCTTGCCGGCTTCGATTGATCAACGTCAGGTGCATCTCGGCGAGCTCGCCGGCGTGGACCGAGTCGGTGCGGCCGGGCCGCAGCACCAGGCCGGCCAGATTGCGATAGGTGTGCAGCATCGATACCAGGCCGATCGACGTCAGCACGAAGGTCAGCACATAGCCGAGCGCCAGCGAATAGTTGACCGCGGCCAGCAGCATCGCGACCATCGCGCCGGCGAACAGCAGTCCGGCGCGCGACGGCAGGATGTAGATGCGGCGGCGATCGAGCACGACGTCGCCGCGGGTCGGCTGGTTGCGCCGGCCGATCGCGAGCGCGATCCGCTCGATCAGCCGGTGGGTCGGGCTGTCGCTGCCTTCGTCGAGGAACAGTCGCGACGGCCGGCGACCGTCAGGGACTGCTGCCATCGTGCGGCCCCGCTGGGCTGTCGTCCGCCGCGCTATCGTCCGCCGCGCGATGCCTTGCCATGGTCCGGCAGCCTACGGGACCGCGACGGCCTTGACCAGCTCGGCGACCAGTTCCGCACGCGCGCGATGCGTGGTCGCCGCGCCCTTGGCCGGCCGCAGCCGGTGGCCGGCGACCGGCACGATCACCGCCTGGACGTCGTCGGGCAGCACATGGTTGCGGCCGTCGAGCAGCGCCCAGGCGCGCGCCGCCTGCAGCAGCGCCAGCCCGGCGCGCGGGCTCAGCCCTTCGGCGTAGGCCGGCGAGCGGCGCGACTGGGTCAGCAGGTTCTGCACGTAGTCGATCAGCGGCGGCTGGGCGCGGACCTCGTGGACCGCCTGCTGCATCGCCAGCAGGTCCTCGGGCTTGAGCTTCGGCTGCAGCGTCGCGAGCAGATCGCGGCGGTCGCGGCCTTCGAGCAGCGCGCGTTCCGACTTCGGGTCCGGGTAGCCGAGCTCGATGCACATCAGGAAGCGGTCGAGCTGCGACTCGGGCAGCGGGAACGTGCCGATCTGATCCTGCGGATTCTGCGTCGCGATCACGAAGAACGGCCGCGGCAGCCGGTGCGGTCGGCCGTCGACCGAAACCTGGCGCTCTTCCATCGCCTCGAGCAGCGCGCTCTGGGTCTTCGGCGACGCGCGGTTGATCTCGTCGGCGAGCAGCAGCTGCGAGAACACCGGCCCGGGCATGAAGGTGAACTGGCCGGTCTCGCGGCGATAGATGGTCGCGCCGGTGATGTCGGCCGGCAGCAGGTCGTTGGTGAACTGGACCCGCTTGAAGTCGAGCCCCAGCGTCATCGCCAGCGCATGCGCCAGCGTGGTCTTGCCGACGCCGGGCAGGTCTTCGATCAGCAGATGGCCGCGGGCCAGCAGGCAGGCGAGCGCCAGCCGGATCTGCGGGTGCTTGCCGACCACCAGCGAACCGACCTGGGCGGCGACGTCCTGAATTCGTTCGATCATGAGGAAGCGATGCGGGAGGTCGGCCCATAGTAATCTAGCGGTCCGGCCGTGCCGGAGGTGGACCGACGGTCGGTCGGGGTCGCTGGGCGAGTCGTTGCGCCTGTGCGGCATCGCCGCCGCGGTCGCCGGCCGTCGCCGCCGGCCATCCGTCGATCGCCGCGGCCCGCCGGCCCGTCTTGCAGGATATGCCGTCATGACCAGCCGTACTGCCGAAGGTGCCGCCGCTGCCGCTGCCGCGACTGCCCCCGTTACAACCATCCCTGCGACAACTGCCACCGCGGCAACTGCCACCATGGCAACCGCAACCGCAACCGCAACCGCAACCGCAACCGCAACCGCAACCGCAACCGCAACCGCAACCGCGGCCGCAACCGCGGCCGCGGCCGCGGCCGACCCGGCCACGGCCGATCTGGTCGAGCTCGCTCGCGACGGTGCGGTCGCGACCGTCTGGCTCAATCGGCCGGCCGCCTACAACGCGCTGTCGGACGCAATGATCGACCGCATCACCGCGGCGCTCGAGGCGATCGGCCGCGATCCGTCGGTTTCGGTCGTCGTGCTCGGCGGTCGCGGCACCGCGTTCTGTGCCGGCCACGACCTGCGCGAGATGCGCAGCCGTCCGGAGCTCGACTACTACCGCGCGCTGTTCGAGCGCTGCACCCGGCTGATGCTGACGATCCGCCGGATCCCGCAGCCGGTGATCGCGCGGGTGCACGGCATCGCGACGGCGGCCGGCTGCCAGCTGGTCGCCGCCTGCGACCTCGCGATCGCGAGCAGCGAGGCGCGCTTCGCGGTCTCCGGCGTCAACCTCGGGCTGTTCTGCGCGACGCCGTCGGTCGCGCTGTCGCGTAACGTCGGCCGCAAGCAGGCGTTCGAGATGCTGGTCACCGGCGAATTCATCGACGCCGCGACCGCCGAGCGGCACGGCCTGGTCAACCGGGTCGCGGCGCCGGCGGCGCTCGACGACGAGGTGGCGCGGCTCGCGGCGCGGATCGCCGCCCAGCCGGCGGTCGCGATCCGGGCCGGCAAGGCGCTGTTCTATCGCCAGCTCGAGATGGGCAACGAGGCCGCCTACCAGCTGGCCGGCCAGACCATGGCCTGCAACATGATCGACCCGGCCACGCAGGCCGGGGTGCAGGCGTTCCTCGACCGGAAGAAGAAAGGGGGCTCGCAGTGACTACGATCGCCTGACGACGGGGACCGCCAGACCAGAACCGCCAGATGATCAGGACCGCCAGATGACCAGGACCGCCGGATGACCAGGACCACAAACGACGGACTCGCGGCGGGCGCCGCATCGCCGCAGCCGGCCGGCAATCGCCGGATCCTGCTCGCGGCACGGCCGAACGGAGTGCCAGGGGACGGCTGCTGGCGGATCGAGGACGCGGCGGTGACGCCGCCGGGCGCCGGCGAGGCGCTGGTCGCGGTCTCGATGCTGTCGCTCGATCCGGCGATGCGCGGCTGGATGAACGAGGGCCGCAGCTATATCGCGCCGGTCGCGCTCGGCGACGTGATGCGCGCCAGCGGCATCGGCACGGTGATCGCATCCGGCGATCCGGCGCTCGCGCCCGGCACCATGGTGGCCGGCGAGCTCGGCGTCCAGCAGTACGCGACCCGCCCGGTCCGTGCGCTGACCGCGGTCGATCCGCGGCTGGCGCCGCCCGAGAAATGGCTGAATCCGCTCGGCATGCCGGGCATGACCGCGTACTTCGGGCTGCTCGACGTCGGTGCGCCGCAGCCGGGCCAGACCGTCGTCGTCTCGGGCGCGGCCGGCGCGGTCGGCCAGACCGTCGGCCAGATCGCGAAGATCCACGGCTGCCGCGCGGTCGGCATCGCCGGCGGGCAGGCCAAATGCGACTTCGTTGCCGGCGAGCTCGGCTTCGACGCCTGCATCGACTACAAGGCCGGCGACCTCAAGGCGGCGCTGCGCACCCACTGCCCGGATGGCGTCGACGTCTACTTCGACAACGTCGGCGGCGAGATCCTCGACACCGTGCTGACCCGGCTCGCGCGCGGCGCTCGTATCGTGATCTGCGGGGCGATCTCGCAATATAACAACACCGAACCGGTTCGCGGGCCGGCCAATTACCTGTCGCTGCTGGTCAACCGGGCGCGGATGCAGGGCATGGTCGTGTTCGACTATGCGGCGCGCTATCCGGAGGCAGTCCACGCGATCGCCGGTTGGATGCAGGCCGGCCGGCTGCGCTCGCGCGAGGATGTCGTCGCCGGTCTCGAGACCTTTCCCGAGCGGCTGCGGATGCTGTTCTCGGGAGCCAACTTCGGCAAGCTGGTGCTGAAGGTCGACGCCCCGGCCTGAAAGTCGCCGCGCCAGTGCCGAAGCGCCGTCCGCGCGCCGCGGCAGCCGGCGCCGATATAATCGCGGGCTGCCTGCCGTTCCGCCTGGGGCGGGCGGCCATCCACCGATCAACGATCAGGTTGCCTCATGAAAATTCTTGTCCCCGTCAAGCGCGTCGTCGATTACAACGTGAAGGTCCGCGTCAAGAGCGACCAGAGCGGGGTCGACATCGCGAACGTCAAGATGTCGATGAATCCGTTCGACGAGATCGCGGTCGAAGAGGCGGTGCGGCTGCGAGAGAAGGGGGTGGCGACCGAGGTGATCGCGGTGTCGTGCGGGTTGACGGCGTGCCAGGAGACGCTGCGCACGGCGATGGCGATCGGGGCGGACCGGGCGATCCTGGTGGAGACCGACGCCGAGCTGCAGCCGCTGGCGGTCGCGAAGCTGCTGAAGGCGGTGCTGGACAAGGAAGGCGCACAGCTGGTGATCCTGGGCAAGCAGGCGATCGACGACGACGCCAACCAGACCGGGCAGATGCTGGCGGCGCTGGCCGAGCGGCCGCAGGCGACGTTCGCCTCGAAGGTCGAGATCGCCGACGGCACGGCGACGGTGACGCGCGAGGTCGACGGCGGGCTGGAGACGATCAAGGTCAAGCTGCCGGCGATCGTGACGACCGACCTGCGGCTGAACGAGCCGCGCTACGTGACGCTGCCGAACATCATGAAGGCGAAGAAGAAGACGCTGGACAAGCTGACACCGGCCGATCTCGGCGTCGATCCGGCGCCGCGGCTGAAGACGCTGAAGGTATCGGAGCCGCCGGGACGCAAGGCCGGGGTCAAGGTCGCCGACGTCGCTGCGCTGGTCGGCAAGCTGAAGACCGAGGCGAAGGTCATCTGACCGGCGCGGCCATCTGACCGGCGAGGTCATCGACCGGCGAAGGTCGATCGACCGAAGGCGAGAATATCCGACGGCCGCTCCGACGCGGCCCGACAACGAATCCGGAGCGAGAGAATGACGGTACTGGTGATAGCGGAACACGACAATGAATCGATCAAGCCGGCGACCTTGAACACGGTCGCGGCGGCGCAGAGAATCGGCGGCGACGTGACGGTGCTGGTGGCGGGCGGCAATTGCGCGGCGGCCGGGCAGGCGGCGGCGAAGATCGCCGGGGTCGCCAAGGTGCTGGTCGCCGACGCGCCGCACCTGGCCGACCAGCTGGCGGAGAACGTCGCGCTCCAGATCCTGGCGGTGGCGCCGGGGCACAGCCACCTGCTCGCGCCGGCGACCGCCAACGGCAAGAACGTGATGCCGCGGGTGGCCGCGAAGCTCGACGTCGCGCAGCTGACCGACATCGTCGCGGTCGATTCGCCGGATACGTTCCAGCGGCCGATCTACGCCGGCAACGCGATCGCGACGGTGCAGGCCAGCGATCCGGTCAAGGTGATCACGGTGCGCACGACCGCGTTCGACGCGGTCGCCGCCGAGGGCGGCAGCGCGGCGGTCGAGACGGTGGCGGCGGTCGCCGACAGCGGCCTGTCGTCGTTCGTCGGCCGCGAGGTCGCCAAGAGCGAGCGGCCGGAGCTGACGGCGGCCAAGATCATCGTGTCGGGCGGCCGGGGTCTCGGCAGCGCGGAGAACTTCAAGACGGTGATGGAGCCGCTGGCAGACAAGCTCGGCGCGGCGCTGGGCGCGTCGCGGGCGGCGGTCGACGCCGGCTATGCGCCGAACGACTGGCAGGTCGGACAGACCGGCAAGATCGTCGCGCCGCAGCTGTACGTGGCGGTCGGCATCTCGGGCGCGATCCAGCACCTGGCCGGCATGAAGGACAGCAAGGTGATCGCGGCGATCAACAAGGATGAGGAGGCGCCGATCTTCGGCGTCGCCGACTACGGCCTGGTCGCCGATCTGTTCACCGCGGTGCCGGAGATGGTCAAGGCGCTGTAGCGCTCGGTGCGCTCCGTGCCTGGCCCGGCAGACTGCTGGAGATCCCGATGACGTACACCGCTCCGCTCGCCGATATGCGCTTCGTGATCCGCGAGCTCGCCGGGCTCGCTGCGCTGCGCACGCTGCCGGGCTTCGAGGAGGCGAGCGACGACACCGTCGATGCGATCCTCGCCGAAGCGGCCCGCTACAACGCCGAGGTGGTCGCGCCGCTGAACGTCGCCGGCGATACGCAGCCGACGACCGTCAAGGACGGCGTCGTGACGACGGCGCCGGGTTTCCGCGACGCGTTCAAGCTGTTCGGCGAATCGGGCTGGCAGGGTGTCCAGCATCCGGTCGCGTTCGGTGGCCAGGGGCTGCCGAAGCTGATCGGCACCGCCTGCAACGAGATGCTGAACAGCGCCAACCTGTCGTTCTCGCTGTGCCCGCTGCTGACCGACGGCGCGATCGAGGCGCTCCTGACCGCGGGTACCGAAGCGCAGCAGCAGACCTATATCCCGCCGCTGCTCGAAGGCCGCTGGACCGGCACGATGAACCTGACCGAGTCGCAGGCCGGCTCGGACCTGGCGCTGGTGCGCACGCGGGCCGAGCCGCAGCCGGACGGCCGCTACCGGCTCTTCGGCCAGAAGATCTTCATCACCTACGGCGAGCACGACATGGCCGAGAACATCGTCCATCTCGTGCTGGCGCGGATCGCCGGCGCGCCGCCCGGCGTCAAGGGCCTGTCGCTGTTCCTGGTGCCGAAGTTTCTGACCGGCGACGACGGCAAGCCGGGCCAGCGCAACGACGTCTGGTGCGCGTCGCTCGAGCACAAGCTCGGCATCAAGGCGAGCCCGACCGCGGTGCTGGTCTACGGCGACGGCAAGGGCGAGGTCGGTGCCGGCGCCGTCGGCGAGCTGATCGGCGAGCCGAACCGCGGGCTCGAGTACATGTTCATCATGATGAACGCGGCGCGGTTCGCGGTCGGCATGCAGGGCGTCGCGATCGCCGAGCGCGCCTACCAGAAGGCGGCGGCGTTCGCCCGCGAGCGGGTCCAGAGCCGCGCGGTCGAAGGCTCGAGCGGGCCGGTCGCGATCATCAACCATCCGGACGTCCGGCGGATGCTGATGACGATGCGCGCGCTGACCGAGGCGACGCGCGCGCTCGGCTATGTTGCCGCGGCCGCCTGCGACACGATGCATGCGTCGCCGGACGCCGCGACGGTCGCGCAGAGCAAGGCGTTCTACGAATTCCTAGTGCCGCTGGTCAAGGGCTTCTCGACCGAGATCGGCATCGAGGTCGCATCGCTCGGGGTCCAGGTCCACGGCGGCATGGGTTTCATCGAGGAGACCGGCGCCGCGCAGTACTACCGCGACGCGCGGATCCTGACGATCTACGAAGGCACCACCGCGATCCAGGCCAACGATCTGGTCGGCCGCAAGACGCTGCGCGACGGCGGCAAGACCGCGATGGCGATCCTCGCGCTGGCGCGCGCGACGCAGGCCGAGCTGCTCGCCGCCGCCGACCCCGACTGCAACGTGATCGGCCAGCGGCTCGCGCTCGGGCTCGACGCGCTCGACGACGTCATCGACTGGATGGTCGCGCACGGCAAGAGCGACGTCCGCGCCGTCTATGCCGGCAGCGTGCCGTACCTGATGCTTGCCGGCAACGTGCTGGCAGATCGGAAG
>JBFWQR010000228.1:0-8097 GCA_050249335.1 Lautropia sp. | reverse complement strand
TTGCCCGCATGTACGTGGATGCGAGGGTAGGCAAGATCTATGGCGGATCCAACGAGATCATGAAGGAGCTGATCGCGCGGTCCCTGTAAGGGTGATCGTTGAATATCGCCCATGGCTTGGAGCCGACACATGGAGTCCGTGAAACCCGAGTGGCTGGCCCAGGTGGTCGAGGACGTGCTCGATCCACGGCTTCCCATTTGCGATCCCCATCACCACCTCTGGACGCTGCACGGTCGGTATCTGCTCGACGAGCTGGTCGAGGACCTGGCAAGCGGGCACGACGTCGTTTCGACGGTTTACGTCGAATGCGGCAGTGGGTATGCGCAGGACGGTGCGACGGAAATGCAACCTGTCGGTGAGACGATCTTCGTGGAGTCCGTCGTCCCTCGAAGCGGCGCAGGGGCAGCAGCCAGCGTGGCCGCGGGAATCGTAGGCTACGCGAATCTCGCACTCGGCACGGAGGTGTCGCGAGTGCTGGAAGCGCACCTCGCCGCCAGTCCTCGACACTTCCGGGGCATCCGCGGCCGCGTCACCTGGGATCCCAGCCCGGAAATCAGCAATGGGGCGTTCGATCCTCGGCCAGGCTGGTTGATGGACGAAAAGTTCCGGCTGGGCGTTTCGTGCCTTCGTCAGTACGACCTCACGTTCGATGCATGGCTGTTTCATCACCAGTTGCCGGAACTCAAATCTCTCGCCATCGCTTGTCCGGACGTGGCCATCGCTGTCAATCACGCAGGAGCACCTCTCGGCGTGGGCCCGTATGCGGGCAAGCGGAAGGAAGTGATGGAGTCATGGCGTCGCGGCATGGCGGAGCTCGCAACCTGCCCCAACGTGTTCGTCAAGCTGGGGGGGCTGGGTATGCCCCGGTTCGGCTTCGGGTGGCACATGAGGCCCTGCCCGCCAAGCTCGCATGAGCTTTGCGCCGCGACGGCGCCGTACTATCGCTTCTGCATCGAGCAATTCGGGCCGCATCGCTGCATGTTCGAGAGCAATTTCCCGGCCGACAAGGTGTCCTGCTCCTATGGTGTCCTCTGGAACTCCTTCAAGCTCATGACAAAGGATCTATCTGAATCGGAGCGGCGCCAGCTCTTCTATGGCACCGCCGCGAGCTTCTATCGGCTCGGGAGTCCGGTTCTCTCCGAAGGATTGCGGTAGGGGCGGCGACGTCGTCCGCTGGCCCGTCTCGGGCCGGGCGGGGCCTATGTGCCGGGGCGTCGGGCGGGCGTCCGATCGAAGCGCGGCGCTGGCGCGGGCTGCCATGTGCCCTCGACCTGCACAAAGGTTCCGCGCTGCCGATTGTGGGCGTGCAGCGGGGCTTCGTCCATGTCGAGCACCGGCGCGAAGCACGCATCGCTGCCTTCGAGCAGGGCGCACCATTCGGCCCGGCTGCGCGACGCGAAGATCTGCTGCAGCCGGCGCTTCAGGACGGGCCAGCGGTGGCGGTCCATCTGCCCTGCGAACTCCTCGGGATCCAATCCGAGCTTCTCGATCAGGCAGGAATAGAACTGCGGCTCGATGCTGCCGATGCTGATCCACAGGCCGTCGGCGCAACGGTAGACCCCATAGAAATGGGCGCCTCCATCGAGCATGTTGGATGCACGCTCGTCGCGCAGGCGCCCGGCGGCCTTGGCCGCGTACGTCGAGGCCATCATCAGGGAGACTCCGTCGATCATCGCCGCATCGACCACCTGCCCTCTGCCGGAACGGCGAGCCTCCAGCACCGCGCAGACGACGCCGAACCCGAGCAGCATGCCGCCTCCGCCGAAGTCGCCGAGCAGGTTCAGCGGTGGCACCGGCCCGCTGTCGGCCGTCCCGATCGCGTTCAGTGCGCCCGTGAGCGCAACGTAGTTGATATCGTGCCCCGGAGCGTCGGAAAGGGGGCCGTCCAGCCCCCAGCCCGTCACGCGGCCATAGACCAGCCGCGGGTTCCTCGCATGACATTCGCGCGGGCCGAGTCCGAGCCTTTCCATCACCCCGGGGCGAAACCCTTCGATCAGCACATCGGCATCGGCGATTCGCGCCATCGCGGATTCGACGTGCTCGGGCCGCTTCAGGTCCAGCGCCACGAACTCGCGACCTCGCTCCAGAATGCCGCGTACCGGGGGCGTCGCCGCCGGACGTTCGATGCGAACGACACGCGCCCCCATGTCGGCCAGCAACATGCCGCAGAACGGCGCGGGGCCGAGGCCGGCGAACTCGACTACCGACAGGCCCTGCAAGGGGCCGCTCATGCGAACGCCCTCGTTGGCAGCGCGGACGGGCAGGCGGAGGACGCCAGCCGGGACAGATGATGGTACGGATCGCCGAAGAGGCTTTCGCACACATGCTGACGCCGAAGATAGTGCGCGACCACGCATTCCTCGGTCATGCCGATGCCGCCGTGCAACTGCACGGCCTGCTGGCAGACGAAACGCCCGTGCCGACCCACGACCAGCTTGGCGACGCTCAGCTGGCGTGATCGTTCCGGATCGCCGTGATCCGCAACCGATGCGGCCAGCATTGCGGCGCTGCGCGATTGCTCCAGGCCGATGTACATCTCCGCCATCCGATGCTGGAGAACCTGGAACTCGCTGATGGCACGGCCAAACTGCTTGCGCACCCGCGTGTAGGCGACCGTCGTCGCAAGGGCGCCGTCCATTGCGCCGACCGCAGTGGCACAGACGGCGGCCACGCCGGTGGCGTGAACCTGCGCCAGCGCGTCCCGGGCACGCTCGGGGGTCACGACGAGCTCCCCCGGGGCGTCGTCGAAGCGCACGTCTGCCGCTCGGGTGCCGTCCTGCAGCTCGTACGGCCGGCGCGAGACGCCCCTGGCGGCGCCGTTGACCAGAGCGATGCCGATCGGGGCGTCCGGGCGGTCTCCGATCCGGACGCTGACGAGGAGCCAGTCGGCAGTGTCCCCGGCGAGCACCAGGTGCTTGATGCCGCTGATGCGACAGGCCGTGTCGCTGCCGCTCTCTCGGCTGGCGGTGGTATTCATCGTGCGGCGCGGGTTGCGCGCGGTCCCCTCGGGGTGCGCCCACGCCATGACGAGGTCGCCCGCAACCGAAGTGCAGAGCAGCTCCCGCACCCTTGCGTCTGCTCGATCGGCCAATGACAGGATCCGGATGCACAGGAGATGGGGCAACACCGGCTCCAGCGCTAGCGCGCGCCCGAGAGAGCCGAGGACGAGCATGGTCTCGGCGCATCCACGGCCGAATCCGCCGCAGCGCTCCGGGACGGTCAGCCCGAGCACCCCCAGCGCCGCATACGCCTTCCACACGTCGCGGCTCCAGCCGGGCGCTTGCGCCAGGTACTGCCTGCGTTGACGGAACGTGTACCTTTCGGCCAGCAGTCGCCGCAGGCTGTCGTCCAGCGATTGGATGTCCTCGCTGACGTCGAAATCCACTCAGATCCCCAGCGCCGTCTTGGCAATGATGTTCTTCTGGATCTCGTTGGATCCACCGTAGATCGACGCTGCCCTGGAAAAGGCGTAGGCGTTGGAGACCGCCCGCGGGGCCTCGAGCCAGTCATGAGGGTCTTCGGAGGGCTCCGGCTCGCCGAGGACGGGAAGCGCCGCGGGTCCTGCGATGTCGAGCGCGAGCTCGCTGGCATCCTGGAGCGCCTGCGAGCCCACCACTTTCAGCAACGACGCCAGCGCGGCGGAGACCTCGCCGCCGGCACCCGCCTGAGCGGCCACGCGGAACTGCGTGATCTCGAGGACCGCGAGCTCGGCTGCGATCAGCGCATGTCGGCGCCGGAAATCCAGATCCTCGCCGACGGACAGGTCGTCGTGACCGCCTTCCAGCAGCCTGTCGGCAAGGGCCAGCTGCGCGCGCGTCATCCCGATCCGCGCGATGCCCACGCGCTCGCGGCCGAGCAGATACCGGGCATATTCCCAGCCCCGGTTCTCCTCGCCGATCCGGTTCTCGACGGGAACGACGACGTCGTCGAAGAACACCTCATTGAAGTGGTGGCGACGGTCGATCGAGATGATGGGACGCACGGTGATGCCGGGCGTCTCCATATCGATCAGCAGCAGGGAGATGCCCGACTGCGGCCGCCCCGTTGTGTCGGTTCGCACCATGCAGTACATCCAGTTCGCGTGCTGCGCCGTCGAAGTCCAGATCTTTTGCCCGTTGACGAGGTAGCTTTCGCCCTGCCGGCATGCCTGGGTGCGCAGCGCCGCCAGGTCCGAGCCCGCGCCCGGCTCCGACATCCCCAGGCAGAACCAGTAGTCCAGATTCGCGACCTTGGGGAGGAACCGCTGCTGCTGCTCCGGTGTGCCGAAGTGGATCAACAGCGGCCCGACCATGTTGGAATTGAAGTTCATCGGCTCCGGGGCCGGCGTGGTGTACAACTCCTCGAAGAAGATCATCTGCTGCATCGGCGTCCAGCCGGGGCCGCCATGCTCCACCGGCCACGCAGGATTGGCCCAGCCACGCCCGTGGAGGATTCGATGCCACTTGAAGATGTCCTGCTTGCGGGCAGGAAATCCGCGCCGGAGCCGCTCACGAATCTCGTGGGGCAGGTTCGCGTCGATGAACTGCCGAACCTCCAGGCGAAAGGCCTGATCCTGCGCCGAGAACGTCAGATTCATGCGGTTTCCCGCCGCGGTGGCGGAATCGGCGCGGTCGCAGATTCTTCCTGCAGCATCATGGACAGCAGGTCGGGCGCCTTGTCCGGATGCAGCCAGGGCTCGAGCAATGACTCCACCGACAGGGATCGCTCCTTCCTGTCCCAGGCGGCGAAGTCGGCGCTGTCCGCCGCAGCGGTCAGATCTGCCGGCTCCATCACGTTCTTGTGAGCGAGGGCGATGCGCAGCCTGGACACCTCGGCCTTCAGCATGTAGACGTCCGCCGCCAGCGCCAGCATCATGCCGAGCAACCGGCCCGAATCCTGGTTGATTGACTGAATCGCCCCTTGCCAGGGGTTCCGTTCGTCGGCCATGCCGTTCTCCGCCATGTTGGATGGGGCCTCACGACGCCGGCGGGCGCTGTGCGCACACCAGCGTGGTGAAGTGCGTCCTTGCCGGCGGCAGAGCCGTCGCGGTTCCCACCGAGTTATCGTCAGGATTGAAATCGGACACGCTCACGTCGCGGAAGCCGCGTCGCTCCAGCGCCGCCTTCAGGTCCATGTTCGAGAAGCCGATCGAGAAGGGTTCGTTGTTCCTCACCGAGAAGCCCTTCTGCAGCCAGAGCGCGAGATTGCCGCCGGGACAACGGTACATGTCGAAGATCACCACATGCCCGCCCGGCCGGGTCAAGCGGTAGGCTTCGTCCACCGCTCTTTCCCGAAGCGCCGCCGGCAGCTCGTGGAACAGCCAATGCGATGCCACCACGTCGAAGCTGGCGTCGGGAAAGGGCATGTCGGCGGCATCGGCCACCCTGAAGTCCACTGCGAGCCCGAGCCGGCGCGCCTTCTCGCGCGCCACGCGGATGACGGGCTCGCAGACGTCGACGCCGGTGACCCGCGCCCCGGGCAGCGCCTTCTTCAACGCCAGCGTCATCCTTCCCAGCGTGCATCCCACATCGACAACGCTGCCGCCCCGAGGGAGGAGCTTCGAGACGGAAGCGACATAGAAGTCGACCATGCCTTCGGTCCCCACTCCCGAGAAGGAGGGGCCGCAGTGGTACCACTCGTGCGCGACAGCGTTCTCGATGGCCGCACTCAGCCCTCCGGGGTGCTGATGAATGTCGAGAGCCCGGATGTGGGCGGGCGCCGCCGTATCGCCTTTACCGCCGGCAGGAAAGAGGCTGCCCAGGGCATCGCGATGCTGCCTGGCGACAGTCATCACGCCACCCCGGCCGCCATACCTTGCCTGCTGCAGGTGCCGCTCCAGCCAGGCGTACAGGAAGTACGCGGGGCGGCCGGCCATACGCGACTCGATCTCGTCGACCGGAGTGTCCGGGCTCGCCACCTCGCGCGCTTCGGCGATCACCGCGCGATACACCGCCGTGCGCCAGTAGCCGCGCGCGGCGGCGAGGAACCCCTGGTGCACGTTCATTTCGAACAGCTCGTCGTCGGTGAGCACCTCGGCGCCGACGGGCACTGCCCTGGCAGGCTTGGCTGTCGCTTCGATGTTCGCTGCCATCAGGCTTTCCCCTTGCTGGGCCGAGGCGGGGCCGCCGCCACGCCGCGAAGAAACAGGTTGACGATCTCCTCGATGATGTCCGCCGGCTCCAGGCTGCCGCGCGGATCGAAACTCTCGACGATCCATCCGACCGTCCCGCCCCAGGCGCTGACCACGAGGGCAGGATCGCACGGCCGCAACGAGCCGTCATCGACCCCCTGCGAGACGATGACGCGCAGACGGTCGCGGCGGTCCTTGCGGCGTCTTTCGACCTTCGCCCGCAACGACGGGGAGAGCGCTTTCAGGTCGTGCAGCGGCAGCGTCGGAACGGCACCACCAAGCTGGGTTTCCAGATAGCGTCTCATGTAGTACTCGAACCGCTCGCGCCCGCTGCCCTCGAGGCTCTCGGCCTCGCTCATCGCCTGCTCGGCGACGCCGAATGCTCTGTTGAAGCACTCGAAGAGAATCTGTTCCTTGCTCTTGAAGTAGTAGTAGATCGCCGGCTTGGCGATGCTCAACTCCGCCGCGACCTGATCGAGCGATACGTGGGCGAAGCCGTGCTTGCTGATCAATCGCCCTGCGACCTTGAGGATGGCCTCGCGCTTGTCATTGAGCTGCTTTTCCCGGTCGAAGGACTGCCTTTCCGGCACCGCTGATTCCACTTGACGAAGCACGCTCACCCCTCGGCTCTCGGTCACGTTCACGAGCAGACCCCTGAGAGATTTTTCTACTCATGAGTCAATCTATCAACGAATAAGTATTGTGCCGGGCTCGATCAGTTCGCGTCAAGTCGTCAGCCGAATCGAAATGTAGGTGATTTCTCTTGGAGAACGGCACGGAACGGCACGCTTGCCAATTTCAGATTCGCCCACCATACTTTATCGTTAGAAGACTGACTCGTGAGTAAAATTACGAGTGACGAATCATGAGAGACACCATTCCAGCGGACAACGCCGTCGCAGCCCGTCCGAGCGCAGCAGGTCCGGTCCTGCACCGGGTCGTCACCGATCGTGTCGCACTGTTGACGATGAGTCGTCCGCACCGCATGAATGCGTTGAACGACGAGCTCGTCGCCCATCTGAAGGAGGCGATCTCCAGCCTGAGCGCAGACCCGGCGGTGGGCGCGGTCCTGCTCACCGGTGCGGGCAGGGCGTTCTGCGCGGGAGCGGATACGCAGGGGCTCGCCAGCGGGCTCGGTAACGCACCGCTGGAGCGGCGGGTGGAGGTCCTCAGGGCCAGGCACGACCTCGTCCTCGCGATCCGGCGCTCCCCGAAGATCTTCATTGCCATGATCAACGGGCCGGCGATCGGTTCCGGCATGGGGCTGGCTCTCGCCTGCGACTTCCGATACGCGGGGCGCTCCAGCTACTTCCTCGCCGGCTTCGCGCGCATCGCGGGGTCAGGTGATTTCGGCGCCACCTGGGCGCTCCCGCGACTCGTGGGTCCCGAATGGGCCCGTCGGATGCTGTTCTGCGATCACAGGATCGACGCGGACGTCGCGCAGCAGATCGGCCTGGTCAGCAAGGCCTGCAGCGACGAGGACCTGCTGCAGGACAGCATGGCGTTCGCCCGCAGGCTCGCATCGGGCCCTGGCGTGTCGCAGGGACTGATGAAACGCAACCTGCTCTGCTCCGAGTCCGCGAGCCTTTCCGATACCCTGGACCTGGAGGCCACGCATCAGGCGCGGGCTTCGATGACCGGCGATCACCGGGAGGGCATCGCGGCACTGATGGAAAAACGAGCGCCTCGCTTCAGCGGCAGCTGACGCCCCGGAACCCCGATCGGACGAATTCGCCCAATCTCGAAGACAGCTCGTGCAGGAGCCCGGATGCAATGAACGAAGGCGCGATGGAGGGGATCAAGGTCGTCGATTTCAGCATGGGGGTCGCCGGACCGCATGCAGGCATGCTGCTGGCGCAGCATGGCGCCGATGTCATCAAGATCGAGCCGATCGAGGGAGACTGGGGGCGAACGCTCGGCGAGATCTATGGTGACCTGAGCGCCCACGCATTCGTGTTCCACCGCGGCAAGCGTTCGGTCGCTCTCGA
>JBFWQR010000227.1:0-8236 GCA_050249335.1 Lautropia sp. | reverse complement strand
CAGAAGCTCGACCGCGACCTGGATGCCGGCGGTACCGCCGCTGCGGTGCCGCCGGCGCCGGCCGCCGGCACCGCCGGCGGGGCGGGGAGCGCACGATGAAGATCCGCAAGGAACTCTGGTTCGGCCTGACCTTCATGGCGCTGGTCGTCGCCGGCGCGTTCTACGTGCTGGCCTCGGCCGAGAAGATCACCGACGGCCATCTCGGCCTGTTGATGCTGTCGATGGTCGTGGTCGCGATCATGCTCGGCTTCCCGACCGCGTTCACGCTGATGGGCATGGGCATGATCTTCACGTGGCTGGCCTACAACCGCGACGTGACTCACACGCTCGACCTGATGGTGCAGGCGGCTTACAAGACGATGGCGAGCGACGTGCTGATCGCGATCCCGCTGTTCGTCTTCATGGGCTACCTGGTCGAGCGCGCCAACCTGATCGAGAAGCTGTTCCGCAGCCTGCACCTGGCGATGGCGCGGGTGCCGGGATCGCTCGCGGTCGCGACGCTGGTGACCTGCGCGGTGTTCGCGACCGCGACCGGCATCGTCGGCGCGGTCGTCACGCTGATGGGCCTGCTCGCGCTGCCGGCGATGCTGCGGGCCCGCTACAGCACCCAGATGGCGGCCGGTGCGATCACCGCCGGCGGCTGCCTCGGCATCCTGATTCCGCCGTCGGTGCTGCTGATCGTCTACGGCGCCACCGCCGGCGTCTCGGTCGTGCAGCTCTACGCCGGCGCGTTCTTCCCCGGCATCATGCTCGCCGGTCTCTACGTGATCTACGTCATCATCATGGCGAAGATCAATCCGAAGTCGGCGCCGCCGCTGTCGCTCGAGGAGCGGCGCGTCGATCTGCCGCCGGCTACCGAGCGGATGCCGGCCACGCCGGGGCAGCCGGTGATCCCGCGGCTGCTCGCTGCGCTCAAGGGCAAGCGCAATCGCGATGTGCCGCTCGGCCACGTGCTGCGCCAGCTCGCGATCGTGCTGATGCCAGGGGTGCTGTTCGTGGCGCTGGCGCTGTGGTCGTACCAGGCGGTGACGACGGTCGCCGCAGTCGAGGTCTACGATATCGCGCCGATCGGCTCGGAGACCCGCAGCAGCGGCGAACCGTCGGGCGGGCTCGCCGAGCCTCCGGGCGGGGACGAGCCGGCCGAGTCGTCGGGCGGTTTGCAGGAGCCGCCCGGCGCCGAGACGCCGGCCGAGCCGGCCGGCGCGGTCGCCGAGCCGCCCGGCGCCGCAGCACCGGCCGCTGCCGACGCCGCTTCCGAGCCGCCGGCCGCAGCGGCGAGCGAAGCCGGCGAGACCCGCAAGCCGGCGCCGACCTGGTGGTGGATCGGCTTCGTGCTGCTGGCGGCCGCGATCGTGGCCTATTACGCGTTCCTGACGTTCGCGCGGCTCGAAGTGTTCAAGATGCTGCTGACGTCGTTCTTTCCGCTGATGGTCCTGATCCTGGCAGTGCTCGGCTCGATCGTATTCGGCCTGACCACGCCGACCGAGGCGGCCGCGGTCGGCGCGCTCGGCGGCATGCTGCTCGCAGCCGCCTATCGCCGGTTCAACTACGAAGTGCTGCGCGAGTCGGCGTACCTGACCGCGAAGACCTCGGCGATGGTCTGCTGGCTGTTCGTCGGCTCGGCGATCTTCTCGGCGGCATTCGCGCTGCTCGGCGGTCAGGCGCTGGTCGAGCAGTGGGTGCTGAGCCTGGATCTGACCAAGACCCAGTTCATGATCCTGTCGCAGGTGATCATCTTCATCCTCGGCTGGCCGCTCGAGTGGACCGAGATCATCGTCATCTTCATGCCGATCTTCCTGCCGCTGCTCGCGCACTTCGATGTCGATCCGCTGTTCTTCGGCCTGCTGGTCGCGCTGAACCTGCAGACCGCGTTCCTCAGCCCGCCGGTCGCGATGTCGGCGTTCTACCTGAAGGGCGTCGCGCCGAAGCACGTGACGCTGAACCAGATCTTCCTCGGCATGATGCCGTTCATGGGGATCCAGATCCTCGCGATCTTCCTGCTGTATCTGTTTCCGGCGATCGGGTTGTGGTTGCCGCAGCTGCTCTATCGCTGATCACCGGAGCCCGTGCAGCGCCGCCCAGACCTTCGGCGCCGTGATCGGCATCTGCAACCGCCGGGCCTCTTCTCCATGCCCGGCGCGCGTCAGCGCGTCGATCACCGCACTGACCACTGCCGGCGTCGCGCCGATCGTGCCGAGCTCGCCGACGCCCTTGACGCCGAGCGGGTTCAGCAGGCACGGCGACGATTGGTCGAGCACGGTCGCGATCGGTCCGACGATGTCGGCGCGCGGCATCGCGTAGTCCATGAAGCTGCCGGTGACCAGCTGCGCCGAAGCGGGGTCGTATTCGATCGCCTCGCAGAGCGCCTGGCCGATGCCCTGGACCGCGCCGCCCTCGAGCTGGCCGGTGACGATCAGCGGGTTGACGACCCGGCCGACGTCGTTGGCGGAGGCGTAGCTGACGACCTCGATGCGGCCGGTTTCCGGGTCGATCTCGACTTCGCACAGATGACAGCCGTTCGGCCAGGTCGGACCGCCGACGCTGCTGGTCGAGTCGAGCCGGATCGCGGCTTCGGGCTGCTTGCCGGCGAGCTCGAACAGGCCGATCGCGCGATCGGTGCCGACGATGCGGAACTCTCCGTCGCGGTACTCGATGTCGCCGGCGGCAACCTCGAGCTCGTCGGCGGCGAGCAGCTTCGCCTGCTCGACGGTGCGCTGCGACGCGACCTGCACCGCCGAGCCGCCGGTGAACAGCGAGCGCGAACCGGCGCTGCCGAAGCCGGTCGCGCGATCGGTATCGCCGATCACGATCCGGATCCGTTCGATCGGCACGCCGAACACGTCGACCGCGAGTTGCGCGAGCGTGGTCGCGATACCCTGGCCCATCGCCTGGGTCGCCGACGCGATCTCGATGAAGCCGTCGGCGGCGACGGTGACGCCGACGCGTTCCTCGAAGACGTTGCCGCCGGTCCACTCGAGGAAGGTCGCGATGCCGAGCCCGCGTAGCCGGCCGCGCCGCGCCGTTTCGGCGAGCCGGGCCGGAAAGCCGTTCCAGTCGCCGAGCGCGAGCCCCTGTTCCATCACCTGCTCGAACTTGCCGGAATCGTAGGTCTGCGCCATCGGATTCTTGTACGGCAGCTGTTCGGGCCGGATCATGTTGCGGCGGCGGATCTCCGGCCGCGGCAGGCCGGTGACCCGGGCCGCCTCGTCCATCAGCCGCTCGATCAGGTAGATCGCCTCGGGCCGGCCGGCGCCGCGATACGCGCCGGTCGGCGCGGTGTTGGTCAGGATCGCGGTGAACTTCAGATCGATTCTCTGGATGTCGTAGATGCTGGTCGAGACCCATGGCCCGATCAGCAGCTGGATCGCGACGCCGACGCCGGTCGCGTAGGCGCCGACGTTGGCGAGCGAGCGCACCCGCAGCGCCAGGATCCGGCCGTCGCCGTCGAGCGCGAGCTCGGCGTCCGACAGCACGTCGCGGCCGTGCACCGCCGACTGCAGCTCCTCGCCGCGATCGGCGACCCACTTGACCGGCCGGCCGAGCGTCCGCGCGGCATGGGCCACCACGGCGTCTTCCGGATAGAGGCCGGTCTTCATGCCGAAGCCGCCGCCGACGTCGCCGACGACGACGCGGATCGCTTCCTTGTCGAGGCCGAACACCGTCGCCAGCGTGTCGCGGATGCCGGTCGGCATCTGGTTGCTGAGCCGCACCGTCAGCCGGCCGTCGTCGAGGTAGGCGAGCACCGAGCGCGGCTCGAGCGACGCCGGCGCCAGCCGCTGATTGACGATCGCGATCCGGGCGACATGGCTGGCGCGACCGAATGCCGCATCGACCGCGGCCGCGTCGCCGTGGCGCAGCTCGGCGCAGACATTGTCGCCGGCCGCCGGCACCAGCAGCGGTGCGCCGGCGGCGATCGCGGCGCGCGGGTCGACCACCGCCGGCAGCTCTTCGTATTCGACCGCGATCGCCTCGATCGCGTCGCGCGCCGCCTCGCGGCTGATCGCGACCACGGCGGCGAGCGGATCGCCGACATAGCGGACGATGTCGGTGGTCATCGCCAGCCGCGGCGGCGATGCCGGCGCCGACCCGTCGGGCCGGACGAAGCCGGCGACGCCGGGCAACGGCTTGACGCCGGCGGCCGCGAGGTCGGCGCCGGTATAGACGGCGACGACCCCGTCGCCGGCGCGCGCCGCCGCGGTATCGATCGAAACGATCCGCGCATGCGGATACGGCGAGCGCAGGAACTGCAGCACCAGCTGTCCGTCGGGCACGACGTCGTCGGTGAAGCGGCCGCGGCCGGTCAGCAGGCCTTCGTCCTCGATCCGGCGTACCGCCTGACCGCTGCCGAATCGGGCCGCGAGGGTGTTGGTCGACATCGATGCTCCTGAGGGACGCTGCGGGATGGACGTGCGCCGGCGGCCGGCGGCGGCCGGGCGGTCCGATTCTAGAGGCTGTCGGACGATGGAGAGGCCGTCACAGGCCGGTAGCGAGGCACCGTGGGGTGAACGACGGCTCCCGGGTAGCCGGCGCCGGCTTGTCCGTCGCCGGCTCAGGACAGCTCGTCGGCGCCGAGCTCCTGCGAGATCCGGGCGACCGTCGCGCGTTGCGCCTCGCGCGCCTCGTTCAGCGTCACGGCGACATCGCGCTGGCGCAGCCAGGGTTGCGTCAGGGTCGCGACCGCGTGGCCGCCGCGGCCGAGGATCGGGCAGCAGATGTCGGTGATGCCGGGCAGCGTCGCGCTTTCGTTCTCTTCGAAACCGCGCGCGCGGATCTGCGCCAGCATTCGCTGCAGCGTCCGTCGCGACGGCGCCGCCGGATCATTGTCGATCAGCTCCTGGATCAGCTCCTGCTGGATCGCCGGCGGCTGGAACGCGGTCAGCGTCCGCGCCGAGACCCGGTCGATCCGGAACGGGAAGTGCCCGCCGATCCGGACCGCGAAGCCCATCGCTTCCGGGCTGTCGACCTGGGCTACCACCAGGATCCGGCGGTCGTGGTGTACGACCAGGTGATTCGACTGCCGGGTCAGGTTGGCCAGCTCGTGCATCAGCGGCAGCGCGACCGCGGCGAGCCGCTTGATCCGCGGCAGCCGATGCGCGAGGTCGAACAGCTTCAGCGTCAGCCGGTAGCGGCCTTCGCCGCCGCTGCGCGTCAGGTATTCGCGCCGCTCGAGCACCTCGAGCATCCGGAACAGTTCGCCGATCGAGCGGCCGAGCGCCGCGGCGATCTGGTTCTGCGTCATCCCGGCCGGCGAATCGGCGAGCAGCTCGAGGATATCGAGACCCTTCTCGAGCGCCGGCGCGGTGTAGGTCGAGCCGTTGGCGGCGTCCGGCTTCGGGGGGCGTCCGGCGGTCATCGGCGGCCTCGTCATGTTGCGGTGCGTGATTGACAGCGCACTTTTTCAAGTCTGAAAATACCTTTTACTGATGAAAAAGGCGAGTGCGGCATCGATGGGCGCGATGGATTCGAAGCCGGCCCCGGATCCGGCCGGTACCGCGAGCGGCGGCAAGCGGCTGTCGGCAGACGCGGTCGAGCGCTACCGGCGCGACGGCATCCTGTTTCCGATCGACGTGATGCCGGCGGCCGAAGCCGCCGAGAACCTGCGCCGCCTCGAGGCGGTCGAGGCGGCCAACGGCGGTCGGCTCGCCGGCCGCATCGGCCAGAAGCCGCACCTGCTGTTTCCCTGGATGACCGCGATCGTCCGGCACCCGGCCATCCTCGATGCGGTCGAGGACGTGCTCGGCCCGAACCTGTTCTGTTGGGGCGGCCAGTTCTTCGCGAAGGACCGCAGCGATCCGAGCTACGTCTCCTGGCACCAGGACGCCACCTACTGGGGGCTGTCGTCGCCCGACGTGGTCACCGCCTGGGTCGCGCTGACGCCGTCGCGCCGCGAGAACGGCTGCATGCGGGTCGTGCCCGGCACCCATCGGACCCAGGTCGCGCACCAGGACACGTTCGCCGAGGCCAATCTGCTGTCGCGCGGCCAGGAGCTCAAGGTCGCCGTCGACGAGTCGGCTGCCGTCGACGTCGTGCTCGAACCGGGGCAGATGTCGCTGCATCACGTGCTGATCTTTCACGGCTCGGAGGCGAACCGCTCGCCGGACCTGCGCCGCGTCGGATTCGCGATCCGCTATGTGCCGACCTACGTGCACCAGACTTCGGGCATCAAGGAAAGCGCGTTGCTGGTGCGCGGCGTCGACGACTATCATCACTTCGAGCACGAGCAGGATCCGGAGTCCGAAATGCATCCGGCGGCGGTCGCGCGCCACAAGGCGGTGATCGACCGGCAGATGCAGATTCTCTACGCCGGAGCCAAGCAGCGCGGCAAGCGCGTGACTGCCGACTGAGCATTCTGGTGCCCGCCGGCCGAGACCGGCGGCGAAGTCGGGCGCGCGGCGACCGCGTGCCTCTGCAACCCCGAGCCGATTCGGAGAGGAGACCCTGATGAGCATCACCCGCCGTTCCGCTGTCCGCGGCCTGACCGCCGTTGCTGCCGCGCCGCTCGTGTTCGGCATCGGCCGTGCCGCTGCGCAGGACGTGATCAAGCTGCGCTTCGCGCACTCGCTGTCGTCGACCGAGCCGGCGCACCTCGCCGCCGAGTTCTTCGCCAAGAACGTCGCCGAACGGACCAAGAACCGGGTCCAGATCCAGGTGTTCCCGAGCGAGCAGCTCGGCCCCGGCAAGGAAGTCAACGAGATGATCCGCCAGGGCGCGAACGTGATGAACGTGACCGACCCCGGCTACATGTCGGACTTCGTGCCGGACGTCTCGGTGCTGAACGGCCCGTACCTGGTCAAGACCCCGGAGGACTATGTCCGGCTGGTCAAGTCGCCGTGGTTCCAGGGCATCGAGAAGCGGCTCGAGGCCGCCGGCTTCAAGATGATCATGGTCAACGGCTTCTTCGGCCAGCGCCACATGATCGCCGACAAGCCGATCCGCAATCCGGCCGACATGGCCGGCGTCACCGTGCGCGTGCCGCCGAACCCGATGTGGATCGAGACGCTGAAGGCGATGGGCGGCCGGCCGACCACCGTGCAGTGGTCGGAGATCTACAACGCGTTGCAGCAGAACGTCGTGCAGGCGGCCGAGGCGCCGCTCGGGTCGCTGTGGGGCTCGAAGCTGCAGGAGACCCGCAAGGTGATCTCGCTGACCGGACACTTCATGGCGTTCACGATGTGGCCGATCAACCTGAAGTACTTCCGCAGCCTGCCGGCCGACGTCCAGCAGATCCTGCTGGAGGAAGGCGAGAAGGGCGGCGCCGAGCAGACCCGGCTGACGCTGGCGATGAACGACGACTACACGGCGAAGTTCAAGGCCGCCGGCGTCACGATCGTCTCCGACGTCGACACCGCGGCCTTCCAGAAGGCCACGATGCCGGTCTACAAGGCGTTCCCGAAATGGTCGCCGAATCTGCACGAGACCGTGATGGCGCAGCTGAAGTAAGCTCGCGCCGATGAGTTCCGTGCCACCAGAGACGGCTGCCGCCGGGCAGCCGCCGGCGCCGCGTGCGCCGCGCGGCCTCGCCTGGGTGATCGACCAGTTCGAGGAGATCGTCGCGGCGACCGCGGTGGTGGTCGTCGTGCTGTCGGTCGGCTGGGGTGTGCTGACCCGCTACATTCTCGCGCAGCCGGCCGCCTGGGCCGGCGAGATCGCGACGCTCGGCTTCGCCTGGGTGGTCTTCTTCGGCTCCGCCGCCTGCATCAAGTACAAGCTGCATCCGACCATCGACCTGCTGGTCGAGCGGCTGCCCGGCCGGCTGCGCACCGCAGTGATCTGGTTCAACCACGTGCTGCTGCTCGCGTTCTTCGGGTTCATGGTCTGGTTCGGCGTGCGGTTCGCGTTCGATACCACCGACCTGCCGAGCGCGGTGCTGCAGATCCCGCTGGCTTGGCTCTACGGGCCGGTCGCATTGTGCTTCCTGCTGATGGCGATCCGCTACCTGCAGGTGCTGGCCGGACACCGCTGGCACATCGCCGCCGATCGGGAAACCAATGCTGGCTGACTGGCTGCCGGCGATCCTGATGTGCGTGCTGTTCGCGCTCGGCACGCCGATCTCGTTCGCGATCGCGATCAGCGCGCTGTCGTTCTTCCTGGTCTACGGCGGCATGCCGCGCAACATCTTCGTGCAGAAGATCGTCACGGTCACCGACTCGTATCCGCTGCTGGCGATCCCGTTCTTCGTGCTGGCCGGCGCGATCATGAACCGCGCCGGCATCACCCGGCGGCTGCTGGCGCTCGC
>JBFWQR010000226.1:0-8265 GCA_050249335.1 Lautropia sp. | reverse complement strand
ATCATGACCTGCAATCTCGCGATCGGCCTGTTCACGCCACCGGTCGGCGGCACGCTGTTCGTCGCCGCCAAGATCGCCCGGGTCTCGATGGGCGGCATCACCCGCGTGCTGATTCCGCACTTCGTGATGTGCGTGCTGGTGCTGATGCTGGTCACCTACCTGCCGGTGATCCCGATGGGGCTGGTCTGGCTGCTGAAATAGGCGGCGGGCGCGAACCGGAGCCGCTGCGGCGTCGCGAGCCCGGCACCGTCGCTGGCAGTCTACAATCCGGTGGGCACGGGGGTTGCTTCGCCCGCGGCTCGGGTCGCCGCGCCGGCGGCGGCCCTGCCCCGCCCACCTCCGAGGGAGACGCTCAGTGCCGCAAGCCGCAATCCAGCTGCAAGAATGGCGTCGCCGGTCGACCGACCGCGGCGCCCCGCGCTTCTGTCAGATCGATGCCGGTTCGCGCCAGGTGTCACCGCGCGACGAACTGATCGACGGCCTTTCGCAGCAGCATCCGCGGATCGCGCCGAAGTTCTTCTACGACGAGCTCGGCTCGCATCTGTTCGAGGCGATCACGCTGCTCGACGAGTACTACCCGACGCGGACCGAGGTGGCGGTGTTCGAGCAGCATCGCCGCGAGATCGCCGCCAGCGTCGGCGCCGGCTGCACACTGATCGACCTCGGCGCCGGCAACTGCGCCAAGGCCGCGTCGCTGTTCGCTTCGCTGCGGCCGGCCGGCTACGTCGCGGTCGATATCTCGGTCGAGTTCGTCCGGCGCGCGGTGCAACGGCTCGCCGACGCGCATCCCGAGATCGCGATGGCCGGTGTCGGCATGGATTTCTCGGATTCGCTGCCGCTGCCGGACTTCGCCGGCATGGTCGACGGCGAAGCGGGCGTGCCGCTGTTCTTCTATCCGGGCTCGAGCATCGGCAACTTCACGCCGCCGCAGGCGCTGGCGCTGCTCGAGCGGATCCGTGCCCGGTCCGGCGGGGGCGGTCTGCTGATCGGTGTCGACCTGCTGAAGCCGGTCGACCAGCTGGTCGACGCCTACGACGACGCGCTCGGCGTCACCGCGGCGTTCAATCGCAACGTCCTGCGCCACGCCAACCGGCTGATCGGCGCCGATTTCGACCCGACACAGTGGCGCCATGTCGCGCTGTTCAATCAGGTGCGGTCGCGGATCGAGATGCATCTCGAAGCGACCCGGGCGGTCGAGGTCCGGTGGCATGGCGGCGGCCGTTCGTTCACGGCCGGCGAACGGATCCATACCGAGTCGGCGTACAAGTACACGGCCGAGCGCTTCGCCGCGCTGCTGCGGCAGGCCGGCTTCACCGCGCTGCGGCACTGGAGCGATGCCGGCGCGCGCTACGCGGTATTCCACGCCCGCGCTGCATGATCGCGCGCTATCGCACGGTCCGCGCCCGGTCGCTGGCGCTCGCCGCGCCGTTGTCGCCGGAGGATTGCCAGGCGCAGTCGATGCCCGATGCGAGTCCGGTCAAGTGGCATCTCGCGCACACCACCTGGTTCTTCGAGACCTTCGTGCTGGCTCGCTTCGCGCCGGACTACCGGCCGGCGGAGCCGTCGTACCGGATGCTGTTCAACTCGTACTACAACGCGGTCGGCGACCGGCATCCGCGACCGGAGCGCGGCCTGCTGACGCGGCCGGCGCTCGCCGACGTGGTCGCCTATCGCGGTGCCGTCGACGCCGCGGTCGAGCGGCTGCTCACCGGCGCAGCCGGACTTCCGGAAGGCTGCGCGGCACTGCTCGAGCTCGGGCTGCAGCACGAGCAGCAGCATCAGGAGCTGATCGTCACCGACGTGAAGCATCTGCTGTCGTGCAACCCGCTTGGTCCGGCGTACCGTGACGACGGCCGCTTCCCCGACCTGCCGGAGTCGCCAGCGGCACGGCCGGCCGCGACCGCCGCGGCGGCCGGACATGCGATCGAGCCTGCGATCGGGCCTGCGTCCCGGCGTGCGGCCGGCGGCACGGCGCGGCGGCAGGGCTGGCATCGCAGCGACGGCGGCATCGTCGAGATCGGTCACGGCGGCGCCGGCTTCGCGTTCGACAACGAGTCTCCGCGGCATCCGACGCTGCTCGCGCCATACGCGCTGGCCGACCGGCTGGTCGACTGCGCGGACTATCTGCGCTTCATCGCCGACGGCGGCTACCGTCGTCCGGAACTGTGGCTGTCGCTCGGCTGGGACCGGGTGCGGGCCGAATACTGGGAGGCGCCGTTCTACTGGCGGCGGATCGGCACGACGGCCGCTGCCGATGCTGCCGGCTGGCAGCAGTTCACGCTGGCCGGCTGGCAGCCGCTCGATCCGGCCGCGCCGGTTGCGCACCTCAGTTATTTCGAGGCCGACGCTTATGCCCGCTGGGCCGATGCCCGTCTGCCGACCGAGGCCGAATGGGAGCATCTGGCCGCGTCGCTCGATTGGGGGACGCTCTGGGAGTGGACCGCCAGTAGCTATGCCGCCTACCCGGGGTTTCGCGCCAGTCGCGATGCGATCGGCGAGTACAACGGCAAGTTCATGTG
The DNA here is from genome assembly GCA_050249335.1 of Lautropia sp. Classification (GTDB taxonomy): domain Bacteria; phylum Pseudomonadota; class Gammaproteobacteria; order Burkholderiales; family Burkholderiaceae_E; genus Lautropia. The sequence continues at coordinate 5,746 of JBFWQR010000226.1, read as the reverse complement.
CAACCAGTACGTGCTGCGCGGCGCCTCGTTCGCGACGCCGGCGAGCCATCGCAGGGTCAGCTACCGGAACTTCTTCCCGCCGGAAGCGCGCTGGCAGTTCACGGGGCTGCGCCTGGCGCGCGAGGCGTGACCGCCGCTGATGCCGACGCCGGCAGATCCGGCGGCTCCGGCGGCGGGCCCGGGCGGGTCGGCTCGCCGGTATGGGCCGGCACCGGGTTGACGCCGATCAGTCGCGAGATCCGGATCGGCTCGCCGGCCTGCTGCAGCTCGGCGACCCGCTCCTGGATCTTGCGGTCGGCGATCGTCATCCGGGTGCGCAGCCGGACATACTCGGCCCACGAGGCCACCACGTAGCGTTCGACGAACCGTCCTTCCTCGGCGATGTCACGGAACACGTGCCAGCCGCTCGCGCCGTTGCGCCGGCGGGTCGCTTCGACATGCTGGATCGCCTCGAGGAAGGCGGGCCGATGCTCGGGCTGGACCCGGTACTCGACCTGGACGACCACCGGGCCGTCCTCGGGCATCGGCTCGACCACCAGCGTCAGATCCGGCAGATGCGCGAACGGCGTCACGTCGGCTTCGTCGCCGAGCTCGACGTAGACCCGGTGGTTGACCGCGTAGAGCGTCAGCATCGCCACTGCCGACGTCGCGACAGCCCAGCGGACGTCGACCCAGGACGCCAGCACCCCCCACAGCAGGCTGCCGATCGCCAGCCCCGACTGGGCCGCCAGCAGATTGATCGAGACCGCCCGCGCCCGGACCCAGGCCGGTGCCATGCTCTGCGTGCCGGCCGACAGGCTGGCGAGCACGCCGACCCAGGCGGCGCCGGCCGCGAACGCGCCGATCGCGGCGATCGGCGCGAGCCGCGTCGCGGCGACCAGCAGCGTCGCTGCGGTCCACACCACGATCGAGGCGCGGACCACGGTGTTGAGCGATCGCTTCTGCAGCTGGTTCGGAATCGACAGCGCCGAAACCACCGCGCCGGCTCCGAACACGCCGTAGAGGAAGCCGTAGCCGCCGGCGCCGAGCCCGAGCTGGTCGCGCGCGATCACCGGCAGCAGCGCCCATACCGCGCTGGCGCAGATGCTGAAGCTGGCGTTGAGGATGATCAGCGAGCGCATCCCGGTCGAATGACGGGCATAGCGCACGCCGCTCTGGACGCCGGAGAACAGCGTTTCGGGCGCTCCGGGCTTGCTCCGGTCGGCCGACTTCAGGCTCTGGGCGCCGAAGATCATGAAGACGAAGAAGGCGGCGCTGACCAGCAGTGCATTGCCGGAGCTGAGCCAGGCGGTGATCGCGCCGGCGATCGCCGGACCGATCGCCCGCGAGACATTGAACGAGACCGCACCGAGCGCGACCGCGCGCGGCAGATCGGCCCGCGGGACCAGCTCGTTGATGCTCGACTGCTGCGCCGGCAGATAGAAGGTGAACGCTGAGCCACAGACCAGCGTCAGCAGCAGCAGCGACAGCGGCGTGACGACCCCGGTCAGCGTGATGAAGCCGAGCAGCGCGGACGTGATCGTCAAGGTCAGCTGCATCGCGATGATGATCCGGCGGCGTTCGACGATGTCGGCGAGCGCGCCGGCGATCAGACCGAACAGCAGGAACGGCGCCGTGCTTGCCGACTGCACCAGCGCGACCATCAGCGCCGACGGCGTCAGTGTCGCCATCAGCCACGCAGCGGTCGCCGCCTGCATCGTGTACCCGAGCGCAGTGCAGGACGAGCCGATGTAGAACGTGCGAAAGCGCGGACGGCGCAGCGGCGAAGCCGCGAGCAGGTCGGCGAGGCGCGTCGTCAGTTTCGCTGGCAGCAGCTGCATCGGCGACACTATACGACGGCGCGCGGCCGCCGGCGGCCGCGCACGCGGATCGCTGCTTCGCGCGCGACGCGACGGCGGCCGGCGGGCCACCGGAACTCCGTCGGCCTGTTAGAGTCTCGGCCTACGTTCCGCCGAATCGGGAGCAACACGTGGACGGCGATGCCCGCGTGCACTGGCAGCCGCGCAACCCGGACTGGGCCGGCCAGGTTCGCGCGAGCTTCGCCCGCCAGGGGTTGATGGCGCATCTCGGCGCCCGGCTCGCCGACATCGCGCCCGGCCGGGTGGTGATCGAGGTCGACTTCGCGCCGCAACTGACGCAGCAGCACGGCTACTTCCATGCCGGCGTCACCAGTTCGATCGCCGACAGCGCCGGCGGCTATGCCGGCTTCACGCTGTTTCCGGCCGGCAGCAGCGTGCTGACGGTCGAGTACAAGATGAATCTGCTGAATCCGGCGCGGGCGCCGCGATTGCGTGCGGTCGGCGAGGTCGTCAAGTCCGGGCGGACCATGACCTTCTGCGAGTTGAAGGTCTGGAACGTCGACGGCGAGCGGGTCGAGCTGTGCGCGACCGGGCAGCAGACGCTGATCTGCCTGGCCGGCCGATCGGATGCCGCCGCCGCGGCTACTGCAGATCCGAGCAGCTGACCTCGATCACGTCACCGGCCGATTCGACGTCGGCGAGCGCGCTGGCGTTCGGCCGCCGGGTCACGCGCAGCTGCTGCCAGCTGCACGAATCGCCCTTGAACACCGCCGCCGCATACGCATGCTGCTGGGTCACCCGGCCGCGGCTGTCGGTCACGCTGGTCCAGTTGCGGTCGACGAAGAAGGTCTCGCTCGGCCGCCGGCCGAGCAGCGTCGCGGCCAGCGCCTGCAGCTGCGCTTCCATCCGGCTGCTGGCCAGATCCTGACGCGGCCCCGGCAGCAGCGGGCTGGCGGCGACCAGCGATGCGCCACGGATCGGCGAGGCGACCGCCACCGCGCCGGCGCCGGTCGCGATCGCGGTGGCGACGCCGGTGCCGGCGAGCGGCGCCGCGCTGGCGACGGCGGTCAGGCCGCGCAGCGGCGTCTGCTTCAGCATTGCCGCGTAATCGCCGGCGCCGTTGACGAAATCGGTCGGTACCGGCGCGACCGCGAGCAGGTCGGGCACCGGCAGCCAGTGCTCGAACTTGCCCGGGAAGCCGGCGAGCCGGATCTCGTAGGTGCGCTTGCCGGGCTTGCCGCCGGCGACCGCGACCAGCCAGCAATCGGCCGGGACCTGGCCCGGCCGGTAGGTCAGCGGCGCGAGCGGCACGATCAGTTCACGCTGCTTCGCCTCTTCCGGCGACAGCGTCAGGTAACAGGTCGAGATGATCCGCAGGCTCTCGTTGTCGCCGACCTGCAGGAACAGATGCGGATACTCGCTGAACGCCAGGTTGCCGCCGGGATCGGCCGGATGGGCGAGCTCACCGAGATTGCGCGACGAGCGCAGATGCACGTAGAGCGGCGAGCCGTCGTGGAACTCGGTGATGCGGTTCTCCCGCGCGGCTTCGAAGTTCGGCCAGGCCTGCCCGGTCAGCACCATTTCCACGACGCCGCCGATCACCCGTTCCGACGCCGGGCTGGGCAGGGCATTGTCGGCGTCGGCGAAGCTCGCGTCGGAACCCGATCCGCCGGCGCCGCCGGTGCTGGCGCAGCCGGCGATGCCGAGCAGCAGCGCGGTCGACGCGGCGGCCAGCAGCAGCCGGGCCGGACCGGGCGGGCGGCTGGCGGGACGGGGGCGTTGTTGCTGTTGTTTCATGACGTGCACTCCGGGCCTCGTGCGACGGATCGACGGTATGCCGAGTATCTTCAAGCGACCGGGCAGCCGTCGTCAACAAGCCTATGAACGGTACCTCAGGCGGTCTGTCTGGCGGTGAAATTCGGCCTGACGGCAACGCGGGGATCCTATGCTCATCATCCGCGCGCGCCGGGGCCGGTGGGGTCTGCAGGTAACGCGGCCTTCGCACCGGGCGCCGGGACAGCGGCGGGCACCCGGAACAGCCGATGGAAATTCGCGCTGGTCGCCTCGCCTATCGCCTCGACCGCGACGCCGCGCAGCCTGGCGACCGCTGCCGCGACATGCGCGACCCAGGCCGGCTCGTTGGTCTTGCCGCGGTTCGGTACCGGCGCCAGATACGGCGAATCGGTCTCGATCAGCAGCCGGTCGAGCGGCACCTGCCGGGCGACGTCGTGCACCACCTGCGCATTGCGGAAGCTGACGATGCCCGACATCGAGATGTAAAAGCCGAGGTCGAGCGCGGCGCGCGCGACCGGCCACGCTTCGGTGAAGCAGTGCATGACGCCGCCGACCTCGCCGGCCTGCTCTTCGCGCATGATCCGCAGCGTATCGTCGGCCGCTGCGCGGGTATGGATGATCAGCGGCTTGCCGCAGCGGCGGGCCGCCCGGATGTGGGTACGGAACCGCTCGCGCTGCCATTCGAGATCGCCGGTGGCGCGGAAATAGTCGAGGCCGGTCTCGCCGATCGCGACGATCCGCTCGGTCGCGGCCCGCTCGACCAGCTCGTCGACGGTCGGCTCGGCGATGCCGGGATAGTCGGGATGGACGCCCACCGATGCGGTCAGCTGCGGATGCGTCCGCGCCAGCGCGGCGACCCGCGGCCAGTCCTCGAGCGTCACCGAAATGCACAGCGCATGCGTGACGGCGGCGGCCGCCATGTTGGCGAGGACTTCCGGCAGCCGTTCGGCCAGTTCCGGGAAATCGAGATGGCAATGCGAGTCGACGAACATGCGCGGGCCGGCCGGTCGGTTGCAGCGGCCGCCGCGGACCGCTGGCCGCGCGACGGACGCTCAGACCGTATTCGACGGTCGCGACGATTTTAGCGCCGGTCCGATCTGGTCCTCGATCCGGGCCCGCGCCTGGTTGCTGGCCTCGGACTTGGCGAACTGGATGCCGACGCCCTGCTGGCGGCCGGTGGTACCTGCGGGCGTGATCCAGGCGACCTTGCCGGAGATCGCGATCTTGGCCGGATCGTCGAGCAGCGTCAGGATCACGTAGAGGTCGTCGCCGAGCTGGACCCGCCGCTGGGTCGGGACGAACAGGCCGCCGTTCTGCAGGAACGGCATGTAGGCCGCGTAGAGCGCGCCCTTTTCCTTGATCGACAGCGAGATCACGCTCGGCCGTGCCGATGCTTCGTTGGCTTTCTCGGGGTTCGCGATGGTCAGGCTCATGATCTCGATCCGTTGGCGCCTGCCGCGCGTCTGCCGGTCAGGTGCCGTTGCGGGCGGCAAAAGCGTCGGCGTAGGTCGCCAGCGCCGCTTCGGCGAACATCCGCGGATTGAGCGGATGCCGGGTCAGATTCGCCTGGCGCTGCAGGCGGATTGCCGCCTGGGTCAGCGCCGCCAGCGAACTGCGCCGCGCGAGCTGGCCGAGCCGGGACGCCGACTCGGGAAAAAACCGCGGCGCCGCTCCGGCCCGAACCCGGATCAGGTCGCCGATCCAGCGTTGCAGGACCGGATACCACTGCGTCGCGCTCATCGTGCCGAGACGCTCGGCGACGATGATGTCGGCAGTGTCCGGCACCGCCCCGATCGCCTCCAGCAGCGCCCGATAGGCGGTCAGGTTGGCCGGGTCGGCGAGTTCGCGGGCATGCAACGGGGCGCCGCCGGCGAACGCCAGCAGACCGGCGGCGTCGGCGGCCGGAACGGCGGCGGCCGCGGCCAGCCAGGCGAGCGCGGCCGCCGGCTCGGGCCGCGGCACCGTGACCGTGCGGCAGCGCGAGCGGACCGTCGCCGGCAGCCGGTCGGGCCGGTGCGTGACCAGCAGGAACACGGTGCGCTCGCCCGGCTCCTCGAGCCGTTTCAGCAGCGCATTGGCAGCCGCCGGGCTCAGTGCATCGGCCGGATCGATGACGATCACCCGGGCGCCGTCGCGAAACGCGGTCATGCCGA
>JBFWQR010000225.1:0-8279 GCA_050249335.1 Lautropia sp. | reverse complement strand
ACTTCTTCTCGACGTAGCGGCGCGCCGCCGCCAGGATCTCGGGAGACACCATCTTGGCCAGTTCGGGCTCGGTCTTCTCGCGGTCGAGCTTCTTGAACTGCTCCAGTGCGGCACCGGTGAGCACGGTGAGCTTGCCGCCGTGGCTCCCGGCCATCTCCTTCAACGCGGCTTCGTTGCCGGACATCGACCTGGCCGTTGCCTCCTGGCTGATCTCGCGCCCGACCTCGAGCAGCAATGCCTGCTGGTCTTTCGGCAGCGCGGCGAACCAGGTCCCGTTGGCCATCAGCTCGGCGTCGGCATAGATCGCATACGGCAGCTGGGCGAACTTCAGGTGATCCCACCAGGAGTAGGCCTTGACCGCCGTCGGCACCGTCGCCAGGGTGTCGATCATGCCGTTCTGCAGCGCCGAATAGACTTCCTCGGTCGACAGCGAGACGACGCTCATGCTACGCGCGGCGAAGCCCGGCCGCTCCGATGCCGCCAGCGACCGCGCCTTGAGACCTTTCATGCTCTCGATCGTCGACATGTCGCTCCTGGTACTGAAGGTCACGTACGGACCGACCGGCACGTAGGCGAGGTGGACCAGGTTCGCCTTCTTCATGACCCGTTCGCGCAGCGCCTTGCCCTCGGGCGATTCGGTCATGAAGCGGCGCTGCTGCTCGATGCTCTGGAACAGGTTCGGAAAGTGGACGATGTTCCAGTCCTTGTCGATCGAGCTCAGCTGGTTGTGGGTGACGACCCCGCCGATCTCGACCGACCCGGCCGACAGCGCGCTGGTGATCTGCCGGATCGAGAACAGCTGACCCGACGGAAAGGTCTCGACCCGGATCTTGCCGCCGCTGCGCTTGTTGACCTGGTCGGCGAACTTGGCCGACATGATCGCGCTCTCGTGATCCGGATTCCAGTGATACGACAGCCGTGCCTTGGTCTGGGCGACCGCGGTACCGCCGGCCAGTGCGGCGGCGGCCAGGCAGAAAGCGGCGGCGGCGACGCGGACTGCGCTCGCCGTGGACGTAATGTTCATGTCTCCTCCTTGCGGCGATCTGGCCGGGGCCGGCTTGCCGATCGTTCGAGAGCCGGACGGCCCGGGTGCCGCCGAGTGTAGAAGCGCGTCGGATTCGTTGTCAACGAATTTGCGCCGCTTCATAGACATCCAGCTTGTCGACAATCAGCTTTTCTTCAATCCGACGTGACGCTCCCGCCGAAACGCACTAAGATTCTCGCCAGGGAGACAGCTGAGGAGCGCGCGTTGGCCTTCGAGAACTATATCGCCGAACACGACCGCCGGACTCGCCACGCGCTGGCGATGGGCGGACCCAAGCGGCTCGAGCGTCAGCATGCCGGTGGGCGTCTGGACGCCCGCCAGCGGATCGACCGGCTGTTCGACGCCGGCAGCTTCATCGAGATCGGCCGCTTCGCCCGCGGCGAGCGGCGCGAAGACTGGGACAACACCCCGGCCGACGGCAAGGTCTGCGGCTACGGCCGCATCGAAGGCCGCGAAGCCGCGGTCGTGTCGCACGACATCACGGTCAAGAGCGCGTCGTCGAGCCCGATCAACGTACGCAAGATGGGCCACATGCGGCGCGCCGCCCAGGCCAACGGCATGCCGCTGGTACTGCTCAACGAGTCGTCCGGCGCGCGGATCCCGGACACCATGGGCGCGATCGGCACCGGCACGCTCGGCCAGGATCCGCAGCAGTTCATCCGGATGCGCGACATCCCTTACGTGTCGGCGGTGCTCGGCCCGGCATTCGGCACCGCCTGCTGGTTCACCCAGCTGTCGGACTTCGTGGTGATGCGCAAGGACGCGCAGCTCGCGATCTCGAGCCCGAAGGTCACCTCGATCGCGATCAACCAGGACATCGACCCGATGGAGCTGGCCGGCTGGCGGATGCAGGCCGAGGTCACCGGCAAGGTCGACTACGGGGTCGACAGCGACGAGGAGGCGATCGACCTGGTCAAGCGCTTCCTGTCGTATCTGCCCTCTCATCACGGCGAGCTGCCGCCGCGGGCCGCCGTTCCGACCGGTTCCGACGACGCGGTCCGGGGGCTGCTCGATCTGGTCCCCGAGAGCCGCAGCAAGGTCTACGACGTCCGCAAGGTCGTGGCGGCGATCTGCGACCGCGACAGCGTGTTGCCGCTGAAGGACCGCTTCGCGCGGACCGCCTTCACCGCCCTGGGGCGCATCGACGGCCGTCCGGTCGGCATTCTGGCCAGCAACCCGATGTTCAAGGCCGGCGCGCTCGACCCGGATTCCTGCGACAAGGCCATCTCGCTGCTGATATTGTGCGATTCGTTCAACATCCCGATCGTGATCCTGGCCGACACCCCCGGCTTCCTGATCGGCGTCGAGGGCGAACGGCGCAAGGCGCCGGGCAAGGTCGTCAACTTCATGTCGGCGCTGCAGATGTGCTCGGTGCCGAAGTTCTCGATCGTGATGCGCAAGAGCTACGGCCAAGCCTATCTGAACATGGGCGGTACGCGCAATTCGGACGAGATGCTCGGCTGGTTCACCGCGGACGTCGGCTTCATGGATCCGAACGTCGGGGTCAACGTCGTCTACGGCGTGCGCCACGAGGACGATCCTGCCCGCTTCGCGTCGCTGGTCGAGGAGGTGCGGCGCGACAGCTCGGCGTACGACCTCGCCGGCATCTTCGCAGCGCAGGCGATCATCGATCCCCGCGAGTCGCGGGCCTGGCTGGCCCGGCTGCTCGAAGTCCATCAGCGGCGGCCCACCCGCGGCATCGGCAAGCATCTGCTCGGCGGCTGGCCGACCACTTTTTGAGATTCTAAGGAGATTCCATTGGCATCCGAGTCCGTGAAATCGGAGATTACCGGCAAGGTCTGGAAAGTGCTGTGCCCGGTCGGCACGCAAGTCGGCGAGGAGGAACCGATCCTCATCATCGAATCGATGAAGATGGAGATCCCGGTGATCGCGCCGGCCGCCGGCACCGTCGCGCGGCTGCTGGTCGGCGAAGGCGACGACGTAGCCGAAGGTCAGGAGGTCGCGGTCCTCGACACCTGACGACCGCGACGGCACCATGCAGGAACGCACGCAGAGGCCGGCTTTCGCCTGGTCGCCGAATCCGGACTCGCCGGCGCTGTCGCTGCCCGAGCAGATCGCCGAGAGCGTCGGCAACGCGGTGATCGGCGGCACGCTGCCGCCCGGCGGCCGGATCCACGAGCACGAGCTGTCGGAGCAGTTCGCGGTCAGCCGCGGGCCGGTGCGCGAGGCGCTGCGCATCCTCGAGCGCGACGGCCTGGTCGAGATCCTGCCGCGCCGCGGCGCTCGCGTGACCGCACTCGCAGCCGACGAGGTCGACGCCGTGTTCGAGCTGCGCAGCGCACTGATGGGCGTCGCCGCCGCCCGGGTCGCGCGCGAACGCGTCCCGGCCGAGATCGCGGCGACGCTGCGCAGCCGGATCGACCAGCTGCGCGTGCTGGCGCGCGACAGCGATGCCGACGCGTACGTCCGGGCCGTCTACGAGATCAATCTGATGCTGGTCGACGCCTGCAGCAACCGCTTCCTGCGCAGCATCTTTTTCTCGCTCGCGCACCGGACGCTGCGCTATTCACGGCTCGGCCTGTCGACCCCGGGCCGCCGCCTGCAGTCGGCTCGCAAGCGGCGGCGCCTCTATGACGCCATCGACGCCGGCGACGGCGTGAGCGCGCGTCAGCTCGGCGAGGCGCTGGTGATCGATTCACGCGATCACGCCGTCGCGCTGCTCGCCGCCGATTCGACCAAGCTCACCGAGGGAAGCTTCTCCGATGCAAAAGGTCCTGATCGCGAACCGCGGCGAAATCGCCTGCCGGATCGCCCGCAGCTGCCGCGCGCTCGGACTGCGCTCGGCCGCAGTCCACTCTGACGCCGACGCCGGCGCGCTGCACGTCGCCAGCTGCGACGAGGCGGTCGCGCTCGGTGGCACCGCGGCCGCCGACAGCTACCTGCGCACCGACCGGCTGCTCGCCGCGGCGGCGGCGGTCGGCGCCGACGCGATCCACCCGGGATACGGCTTCCTCGCCGAGAACGCGGCGTTCGCCGCCGAAGTCGAGGCCGCCGGCCTGGTGTGGGTCGGGCCGACGCCGGAGTCGATCACCGAGATGGGCGACAAGGAACGCGCTCGCGGCCTGGCGGAGCGCGCCGGCGTGCCGGTGCTGCCGGGCAGCGAGCGCTTCGCCGACGCCGATGCCGCAGCGCTGCGCAGCGCCGCCGAGGGGGTCGGCCTGCCGCTGCTGGTCAAGGCGGCGGCCGGCGGCGGCGGCATCGGCATGCGCCGCGTCGATCGCGCCGACGATCTCGCCGCCGCGGTCGAGGCAACCCAAGGCATGGCCCGACGCGCGTTCGGCGACGGCACGGTGTATCTGGAGCGGCTGGTCGCGCATGCCCGCCACGTCGAGGTCCAGGTGTTCGGCTTCGGTGACGGCCGGGCGCTGCACGTCCACGAACGCGATTGCTCGATCCAGCGCCGTTATCAGAAGATCGTCGAGGAAAGCCCGGCGCCGCGGCTCGCCGACGAGACCCGGCGGGCGATGCAGGCGGCTGCGGTCGCGCTGGCGGCGCAGACCCGCTACCGCGGCGCCGGCACGGTCGAGTTCGTCGTCGACGCCGACACGCAGGCGTTCTACTTTCTCGAGATGAATACCCGGATCCAGGTCGAGCATCCGGTCAGCGAGATGACGACCGGTCTCGATCTGGTCGCGCTGCAGCTGCTGCTCGCCGCCGGCCGGCCGCTGCCGATCGCGGGCCAGGCCGACATCCATGCCAGCGGCCATGCGATCGAGTGCCGGCTCTACGCCGAACGGCCGGCCAAGGGCTTCCTGCCGTCGACCGGCGAGCTGACCCGGTTCGTGCTGCCGGCCGAGGACGCCGGCCTGCGGATCGACCGCGGCGTCCGCGCCGGCGACCGGATCAGCCACTACTACGACCCGATGATCGCCAAGATCATCGCCCATGGCGCCGATCGCGATGCCGCGATCGCGCGGCTCGCGGCCGCGCTCGCCGCGATCGAGATCGCCGGCGTCGAGACCAATCTCGCGTTCCTGCGGCAGACCATCCAACACCCGGCGTTCCGCGCCGGCGAAGTCTCGACCGGCTTCGTCGAGCGTCACAAGGCCGCCCTGCTGGAGCAACCAACATGAGCGTGATGATCGTCACCGGCGCGAGCCGCGGCATCGGCGCGGCGACGGCGCGGCTCGCGGCGCGCAGCGGCTTCGATGTCTGCATCAACTACGCGAACGCAGCCGACGCCGCCGAAACGGTCGCAGCCGACGTCCGCGCCTGCGGCCGGCGCGCGCTGGTGGTCCAGGCCGACATCGGGCGCGAGGCCGATGTGCTGCGTCTGTTCGACGAGACCGACCGTGCGCTCGGCCGCGTCACGGCGCTGGTCAACAACGCCGGCGGTGTCGTCAGCGGCGGCCGGCGCCGCGTCGCCGAGATGACCTGGGATGGCGTCGCAGCGGTCATGGCATTGAATCTGGTCGGCACCATCATCTGCTGTCGCGAAGCGATCCGCCGGATGTCGACCGCGAGCGGCGGCGCCGGCGGTGCGATCGTCAATGTCTCGTCGGCATCGGCGCGGCTCGGTGCGCCGAAGCTGTGGATGGACTATGCGGCGGCCAAAGGCGGGGTCGACTCGCTGACGACCGGCCTGGCGATCGAGGTCGCCGCCGAGGGCATCAGGGTCAACGGTGTGCGTCCCGGGCTCATCGATACCGAGCTGCACGCGTCGGTCGGCATGCCCGATCGGGTTGCGCGTTCCGCGGCGCAAATACCGATGAAGCGCGCCGGCCGCGCCGACGAGGTCGCCGAGGCGATCGTCTGGCTCGCCGGCGACCGGGCGAGCTACGTCAGCGGCGCGATCATCGACGTCGCCGGCGCACGCTGACGGCGCACGCGCCGCCGGCGCACCTCGCCGGCACACCCCCCGTCGGCGTACGCCGACGGCTCACGCCGACGACGCTCGGTGGTGCCGCCATGCGCGCAGTCCGGCGGCGACCTGCCCCGGCAGCAGCACCGCCAGCACGACCAGGCCGGCGGCGAGCCAGGCTCTTCCCACGCCGCAGACGTGCATCGACAGTGCAAGCGCCGAGAGCCAGCAGAGCGACCGCCCGACCGCGGTCAGCGGCGCGGCCAGGAAGCCCTGCGAGCCCGCCGACACCAGCACGGTGATGACGGTGACCTCCGCCAGCAGCAGCGTCATCGCGGCCAGGCCGGGTACGTCACGCGCGAGCAGCGCCGGTTCGTAGATGAACAGGAACGGCAGCAGATAGACCATCGCCGACAGCAGCGTCGCTTCCCAGGCGGTCCGGAAGTACGACGCGTTGGCGATCGCGCTGGCGGCGAGCGCCGCCGCGGCAACCGGCGGGGTGATCGCCGACAGGCAGGCGAAGTAGAGGATGAAGAAGTGCGTCAGGTACAGATCGACACCGAGCTCGGTGACGATCGGCCCGGCGATCGCCGCGGTCAGCACATAGGCGCCGACGGTCGGGATGCCGGCACCGAGGATCAGGCACATGACGGCGGTCGCGAGCAGCGCAATGAACATCGACTGCCCGGCCAGCGCCTCGACCGCCCAGCCGAGCGGCACCGCGGCGCCGGTCGCGGTCACGCACTCGGACAGGACGCCGACAGTACCCATCACGACGGCGATGCCGGCGCCCTGCAGCACGCCGTTGGTCGTGCCCTCCTTCAGCTGGCGCAGGAAGCGTTCGAGATCGGCGGCCAGCGTCGGCCGGGGCCCACCGTAGACCGACGATGCGCGATCCGGCGGCAGCAGGCGGCCGACGAACACCATCGCCAGGCGCATTGCGACCAGCGTGACGATCGCGAAGAAAGCGGCATAGGCGACCGACCGCAACTGCGCCAGCAGCACCGTCAGCACGATCAGCGGCACCATGAACAGCGGCAGGAAATAGAGCAGCTGGAACATGTCGGCACCGGTCGGCATCCGCGGAATGCCGAGCCGGCGCGATTTCAGGAACACCGCCGCGAATACGGCGACATAGAAGAACACCGACGGGATGACCGCGGTGACGACGATATCCCAGTAGGGCACCGCGAGCAGCGCCGCCATGATGAACGCCACCGAGCCCATCACCGGCGGCGCCAGCTGGCCGCCGGTCGACGCGGTCGCCTCGATCGCCGCGGCGACCTCGGGCGGATAGCCGTCGCGCTTCATCCACGGGATCGTGTAGACGCCGCAGATCGCGACGTTCGACACCGCAGCGCCGGTCACCGTGCCCATCGCACCGCTGCTGACGACAGTCGTCAGGCCGGCGCCGCCCGGCAATCGCCGACTGATGGTCTTGCCGAGCTCCATGAACGGCCGGTTGCCGTCCATGGTCTCGAGCAGGCCGCCGAACAGCATGAACAGGAAGACGTCGTTGGCCGAGATCGCCATGAACGTGCCGAACGTGCCGCTGTAGAGGCCGATCGACAGGTTCGACACCACCGTCGAGAACGGCGTCGGCGGCGCGCCCCAGGCACCAGGCAGCGCCGAGCCGAACACGTAGTACGCCAGCGCCAGCAGCGCCAGCAGCGGCAGCACGATGCCCCATTGCAGCCGGGTCGCCTCGAACACCAGCACGATCAACAGCACGCCGACCCCGATATCGAACGCCGGCGGATAGCCTTGGGCGGCGATCAGCCGGTCGAACTCGACGCCGATGTAGAACATCACCACGAGTCCGAGCGCCGCCAGCGTCAGCCCCCAGGCGCGCCGGCCCGGCGCTGCGCGCTGGGCGACCACCAGCCCGACCAGCGCGATCGAGACGCCGAGATGGATGTTCTGCACCATCAGCGACTGGATCGACGCCGATAGCGCGAGATAGAGATGGAATACGCCGAGGAACGCGCAGAGCGCGATCACCCCGCCGGCGAGGACCCGGTTGCTCACCGGATCGCTCGCGATCGCCGCGACCCCGGAGCTCACTTCAGCAGTTTCGCTTCGCGGTACGCGCGCGCCGCGCCGGGATGGAGATTGTTGATCCGATACGGCAGGAAGTCGCGCGTCAGCGTCGCCGCCATCCCGCCGGTCCGGGCGATCTCATCCATGTGTTGCAGCGCGACACGGACGATCTCGTAGGCGGAGTCCTCGGGGAACGTCGCGTCGGCCGCCATGTAGTCGGCGTTGGCCATCACGGTCATCGCCTCGGTCTGCAACGGAATGGTGCCGGCCGGCACGTCGACGATCTGGATCGGCACGCCGCGTTCGTTCCGGGTCCGCTCGAAGTGCGCCTTCTCGAAGGCAACGTAGCGAAACGGCTTGCCGGACGATTCC
>JBFWQR010000224.1:0-8391 GCA_050249335.1 Lautropia sp. | reverse complement strand
ACGCATTCGTTCCGTTGTAGACCGCCTGGAACGTCCCGGGCATGAACCCGGCGATCGAGCCGGTGATCAGGCTCCGTCCGCGGCCATCAACAGAACGAAGCCATGGATGGCGCAGCACCCGGCCAGTTCCCGACCGATTCCCGAAGAGGCTCCGGTCACGATCGCAAGTCCCTTGTTGCCCATGGTCGATTCCAGTGTCGGTTCAGGCCGCTCGGCCGGCGGGGGCCGTGTTCGAGCCGACTGCCGGGATCGAGCGGTGCCGCAATCGTCATGCCTCGTTGGTCGTGGGCGGCTTGCGGCCCCGCTCAGCACGGCGGCGGGTCCTGGTCACGGACCCAGTGCCGGTGCTGCCCGATTGCGGTGATGAAGCTCGTCACTGCATCGGCCAGTTCGGCGGTATCCGCGATCAATATTCCCGGATCCGCTTCCCCGTTCGGCAGATCCGCGCTGATGCCCTCTGCCTCGAGCAGCATCGGACCGGTCCCGATCGCGAGGATCGTCTTGCAATGCCGATACTGAAGTCTGACGAACTCGCCGGCGCGACCATCCCGCGTCAGCGCTTCGAAATCGCCGCCCGCGATCGCGACGGCATCGAATAGCACGGCTGGCGAATTCTCGAGTGTCGCCCCGATCTCGACCGGCTCGCCGCCGTCGCCATCGACGGTCCCGAGGCGCACCCCGAGGACGACCGGGATCGCCTTGGCGGCGAGCAAAGCCGACTGCAGCGCCTTGACGACGGTCCCGTCCGATCCCTGGTCGGCCAGGATGGCCACTTTCCGCGATTCGATGCTGCCATCCCCCGGGCGCGCCAGCAGGCTCAAGGCTTCCGACCTGGCAACCTCCGGTTCCGGTGGATTTTCGAGCGCACGGGGCATCGGCTCCGGAGCTTCCAGCCCCAGGCCCTCCGCAACCCGGGCGGCGAGATCGGCAGAGACATTCGCGAGCGACGAGAGCATCCGGACACGGATCGCCGGCACGGTCAGCTTGCTGAGCTCGAACCGGAAGCCGCCGACGATATGCGCCTGCTCGACCGGCGTCTGGCTCTCGTAGAAGAGTCTCGCCTGGGTGTAGTGATCCGCGAACTTCTCCGGCTTGCCGCGGACCTTGTCTCCCTCGACCGGCTGCGGAAACGACACGAAGCCCTTCGTTGCGCCGGCCTGGAACGGACAGCCGCCGCCGAGCGAATTCGGCTCATAGGCGACCCGGCCCCGGTGGATGGCTTGGCGATGCATCCCGTCGCGCTGGTTGTTGGCGGCCGGTGCGATCGGCGCATTGATCGGTATTTCGTGAAAGTTCGGTCCGCCGAGTCTGCTGATCTGCGTATCGACATACGAGTGGATCCGCCCAGCCAGCAGCGGATCGTTGCTGAAGTCGATGCCGGGCACCACATGGGCGGCACAGAACGCGACCTGCTCGGTCTCGGCAAAGAAGTTGTCGGGATTGCGGTCGAGCACCAGCCGGCCCACCACCTGGACCGGGACCAGCTCCTCGGGGACGATCTTGGTGGCGTCGAGCACGTCGAAGCTGAACCCTTCGGCCTGCCGCTCGGTGAAGATCTGCAGCGCGAGGTCCCACTCGGGATAGACGCCGGCTTCGATCGCCTCCCACAGGTCGCGGCGGTGAAAGTCCGGATCGGCGCCGGAGATCCGCACGGCTTCGTCCCAGACCAGCGAATGCGTGCCGAGCTTCGGCTTCCAGTGAAATTTGCAGAACACCGACTCGCCGCCGGCGTTGACCAGCCGAAACGTGTGAACCCCGAATCCCTCCATCATCCGGTAGCTGCGCGGGATCGCACGGTCGCTCATCGCCCACATCAGCATGTGGGTGGACTCGGGCATCAGCGACGCGAAGTCCCAGAACGTATCGTGGGCTGACGCGGCTTGCGGCATGCCGTGGTGGGGTTCGGGTTTGACCGCGTGAATCAGGTCGGGAAATTTCATCGCGTCCTGGATGAAGAAGACCGGAATGTTGTTGCCGACCAGATCCCAATTGCCTTCGTCGGTATAGAACTTGACCGCGAAGCCGCGGACGTCCCGCGCGGTATCGGTCGAGCCGCGTTCGCCGGCAACGGTCGAGAAGCGGACGAACACCGGCGTACGTTTGCCGGCTGCCTGGAGCGGAGCGGCGCGGGTCAGATCCTGGATCGCCTTCGTGCACTCGAAGTACCCGTGAGCGGCCGATCCGCGCGCATGGACGATCCGCTCGGGAATACGTTCATGGTCGAAGTGGGTGATCTTCTCGCGCAGGATGAAGTCTTCCAGCAGCGCCGGCCCGCGCAGTCCCGCCTTCAGCGAGCTCTGGTTGTCCGCTACCAGCACCCCCTGATTGGTGGTCAGCGGCTGGCCGGCGCCGTCGGCCCGGACGCGATCCAGCGTGCCGACCGTTGCATTGACGCCGGAGGATGCGCCGTCGCCGACCTTGTCCGACGTATTCGATTCGCTCAGCGTGCTGAGCAGCGCCGTCGGATCGGGTGGCTCGACCTGCATTCCGGGCTGAGGGGCGACCGCGTTGTCGTGACCATGTTCACCGGCCTTGCCCTTGTTGTATGGCATTGCAGCAGCCATCGCCTCGACGGCCGCCGCCTGGTCCGCCAACGGCTCGCCGGTACCGGACGCTGCACGAGAAGAAGGACGGGCGGTCGAGCTCTTGGCCGCCGCACGGGACGTGGGTGCACTGGCCTTGGCTGGTGCCGAGGTCCGAGTTGACTTTGCCATGATGGACTCCTAGGGAGGGGTATCCTGGACAGCGGACGCAGGCCCTCTGCGTCCGCACCAGATCACTGGCGTCCAGGTCTCGGCCATGCGGGCCGGCAAGGGTGAAAAGGTCGTTCGCGGCAATCGCTTCCTGCAGCGCAGAGGGCGCCGCACGCAACTGCAGAGGGGCAGAGGGCGCCGCACGCAACTGTCGCGCCCGCGGAGTCGCCAGGCGGAAGGTCAGCCGCAGCTCGAACTCCAGGCGGATTTACCGGCCGTGTGGGACCGAGATTGCAGAACACGACTTTCGGCGCGAAACTGGGCACCACCGTTGCTACCAACCATTTCCACTGTTGCTACCAACCGTTTCGACTGCCAGCGGCTCGACTGCCAGCGGCATCGAGGACGCCACCATGAAGCCCCATGAACGCTTCTTCGCCGCCATCGCCGCGCTCCTCGGCAGACGGTGCGCAGCCAGATCCTCGGCGGAATCGTGATGGGCATCGGGATGGCGCTGCACGAGGAGTCGATGGCCGACCGAGCGCTCGGCCGATGGATGAACCACGATCTTGCCGAGTATCACATTCCGTGCCATGCCGATATCGGCCGGATCGAAGTGATCTCCATCGACGAGCCGGATGCGGCGGTCACGCCACTCGGTATCAAGGGGGTCGAGCCGGTCACCGCTTTCGCGGGCGCTTGCCCCGGGGAGCCTTCGGCGACTCCATGATCGGAGACATCCGAGATCGGACGGCTCCAGACGTCGATCCGGAACTCGCGCTCGACGTGCGAGGCTCTCGGCCAGCGCAGCGCGTTCACCAGGCGCGCGTGCACTTCATCGCCGGTTGCGAGCGCATCGGCGATCGGCGCCCGCCAGTGACAGGCGAGCAGATCGCCGCCGGGTTTCAATGAAGTCGCGAGCCGGCGCGCCAGCGTCTCGAGTTCGTCGACATCCAGATAGTAGCCGAGCTCACCGATCACGATCAGGTCGAACCACCCGTCGGGCCATTGCTGCGGCACGCGTCCGACCGCGGTCCGGACATGGAGCGTCCCGACGAGGCGCCGGCGCGCGAGCTCGATTGCCGATGGGGCAACATCCCAGGCAATCAGCCGCTCGGCCCGCTGCGCCAGCACCGCCGTGAAGACACCATTGGCACAGCCCGGTTCGAACGCGCGCTGATAGCGCGGCTTGGGCAGCGCAGCGAGAATGCGCGCGCGCTTCCGGACCTCGTACGGACTATGCTCGAACTGCCACGGATCCGGATCCGCGCGGAACTTGCTGTCGAAGTCGGGCCGGGTCGGCGCGACCGATGGCGGTCGGGTTTTCATCAACGATGCCCCTTTGGCTGCGTCACAGGAACAGGTATTCGAACGGACGATACGCCCGCGCGACGATCGACGGAACGAGCACTGCGCCTCCCGGGCGTCCGCGCGGATCGAGCTGCGAAACATGGGCGCGCAGCGCGTCGAGCTTGCGACGGACCGCCGCGCCAGGCAGATCGACGCGGCGCAGACGGCGCCACGGCACGCGCGCATCGCAGGGCTCGGCCCAATGCCACATCCAGACCGGGGCTTCGAACAGACGGAAGCCGATCGTACGCGCCAGCGACCGGCACGTCCCGCCGACCGCCTCGTGATCGGGATGGCCATCGTGCGCCCAGGTCGTCACGACGACATCGTGCGGTTCGAGGTTTCGCTCGAGCTGGTACTCGAGCCGGCGCCGATGTGCGGCTACTTGGCCGTCTGGAAGACCCAGCGTAACGGCCGTCGGGCTGGCGTGACCGCCACCGAGCCGACTCAACCCCTCGCGTCGTTCATCGCGACGCCGACGAGCCAGCGCGGCTGGCTTCCAGTCGGCCGATCCGGCATGGCTGGCTTCGCCGTCGGTGACGCCGATCACCAGCACTGCGCCTCCGGCTTCGAGCCGCTGTGACAGCAAGCCACCGCAGGCGAGGATCTCGTCGTCCGGATGAGGCGCAACGACGACGAGGCGCCGCGCGCGGTCGGCCGCCGGCCAATCCGACAGACGCGGCAAAGACTGCAGCGCGGGCCAGGCGCTCCACACGGCCTCGTCCGTACCGCTCCCGTCGATCCTTGCGACTTCGTGGTCGTCCGACTCGATCACAGCGTCCAATCGACCTCCGAACCGATGACCGCTTCACCCAACGTCGCCAGGTCACGTTCGCCATGGCTCTGCCGGACGAAAACCGGCAGATCCGCAACCATCCGGGCAAACCGTGCGTCGCGACAGTAAGGCCCTGCGCCGAGTGCACGTCCGGCTCGCGCGACGACTACCTCCACTGCCGCCTCGACCGCGAGCCGCGCCCGCAGCGCGATGACCCGGGCATCCGCTCGTGGCCGGTGATCGATCCACGCAGCCGCTTCGTGCAGCGTCGCCCGCGCGCTTCTCAGCGCTACATCGGAGGCACCGACCGCCGCCAGTCGGAACGGGTCCGGCGAACGCGGACCTGCGCAGCCGCGCCGCAGGGCTTCGGCGAGGTGAACCGCTCCGCCATACCAGCAGGCTGCCACGCCCGCCCCGCCGTGCCAGAAGCCGGATCGGCTCAGATAGGCGCCGGGTTCGCCGACGGCCAGCGCCGGCACGTTCTCGAACGTGACATCGAGACTCTCGCTCTGCTGCATTCCGACTGCATGCCAAGCCGCGTCGGAGATCCGAATGCCCGACTCCCGAAGCCGGACCGCCACCAGCTGCGGTACCGCCTCGCCGGGCCGCCAGGCAGTCGTCAGCGCCTGCGACAGGTGGCCAGCTCCGGAACACCAGCACTTGCGGCCATGAAGGACCACTTCGACATCCGATCCGTCGACGATCTCGAGTCGACCATCCGGCGCTTCAGCGGCCCAGACGCCCCATGATCCACCATCCGGCAGCCGCGGCGCCCCGAGTTCGGCAAGAATTGCCAGCGCATCGGTATGTCCCTCGAACAGCTTGGCCAGGGACAGGTCGGCACGGGCTACCCGGCAAAGCAATGCCCACCGCCGCGCGGTCGCGCCCTTTCCGGGCAACGGCAGCGAATCGGCACCGGCCGCGATCAAGGCCGCCAAGCGGGCGGCGGGCTGCAGCGCCTCCGTTTCGCGCAAGATCCCGTCGAGGGCCGACGCCGCGATGACCGGCCCCGCCATGGGCGCGCTCACCTCGGTCGCGCTCATCGCGCTCTCGATGAGCGTTGGTCGACGCGTTCTGGCTCGGAAAGCGCCAGCAGATAGGCGCCGAAGCCGGCGGGGGCGCGGGGAGCGGGTCGCGCGCTCGTGCTGACCCGAGGCCGTGACGACCAGGCGATCGATGCGCCGCTGGCGGCCAATGCTTTGACCAGCGCGACGTCCTCGCCCGACTTGAGCGGCGGAAATCCGCCGGCATGGCGGTAGGCGGTCGCGCTGACGCCGAGGTTCGCCCCATGAATATGACGATGGCCGTCGCGCTTCTGGTACCGCGCAGCGTATCGGATCCGTGTCGACGCCGGGTGGCATCCCCAATCGGCGATATCGACGGTGCCGCAAACCGCATCCGTACCGTGCGATACCTGGGCGTGCAGCCAATCGGGGGCGACCGTCGAATCGGCATCGGTGAATGCCAGCCAGCGGGCGCCGACGGCGAGCGCTTCGGCGACCCCGGCGGCGCGGGCGATGCCGACATTGCGGGCGTCGGTTCGAATGCTTCGGACGCCCGCGGAGACGACGATCTGCTCCGTGTCGTCAGTGCAATCGTCCAGTGCGACGACGATGTCGACGGGCTCGCCTTCGAGCCGCCGGTCTCGGGCAGCTTCGCGCAGCGAGTGCAGGCAACGTCCGATCAGCTCGGCCTCGTTGTGCGCCGGGACGACGATCGCGATCATTTTCAGCCTTGCTGCTCGCCCGGATAGCTCTCTCGCTTGAGCAGCCGTGACAGATGGACCATGTTGCGGACCATCATCGACGTCGCGTCATTGGTCGATTTCGGAGTCGAATCGAGATCGACGTAGTTCTTCTTGCCCATCGCTTCGCCGACCCAGTAGGTTGTCGCATTGGCGGCCAGCGTGAAGCCGACATCGTTGAGCGCCTGATACATTTCGGCGCCGACATGGTGTGCGCCGTCTTCATTGCCGACGACGGCGACCCCTGCAACCTTGCCATACGACGGCATGCGCTTCCGTTCGTCGATCTCGGTCAGGAACGCATCCATCCGCTCGACCACTCGCTTGGCCAGACTGCTGGGCTGCCCGAGCCAGATCGGCGTGCCGAGGACGAGCATGTCGGCAGCAAGGATGCGCGCCCGCAGCGACGGCCATTGGTCCCCGGGACCTTCATCCGAGGTGACACCGGGCAGGATTGCGACGTCGCGAACATGAACGATATCGAACGAGACGCGGTGGGCTTCGAGCGCTGTGCCGACCTCTTCGAGCAGCTTGCGCGTCGACGACGGCGTCTCGGCGCGAGACAGGCTGCAATTCAGACCGATCGCACTCAGTACCAAGACGGCATCTCCCATGTCGAGGGTCGAAAAAAGGGGAGCAGACGCTGCTGCTCCCTTCCACACTTGCTGCCGAAGCAGTCCGTCAGGGCCGCGACGGCTCGCTTGGCCGGGCGCCGGCCGGATTTACCGTCTGATCGGCACGTTCCTCCGCGGCGTCTCGGACATTGCCCATCTGCTTCTGAGCGTCGCCCTCCATCTGCTTCTGGGTGCCCTCGGCCTGCATCTGCTCGCTGCCAACGGCCTGGCCGACCTTCTGCTGCGCCTTACCGGCTGTTTCCTTGATGGCGCCTTTTGCCTGGTCCTTGTTCATCGCTACTCCTCAGGGGGTTGCGCGCAGCTTCGCAAGCAGCACGCGCAGCATCGTAAGCAACGGTGATGCCTGAGTGGCGGTCCCTTGCTGAAGACGGACCGCCGCAATCAGATCCGCCGTCGGAATGCAACGCGGCCGGCGTTCCCGCCGTCATCCGGCGACCAGCGCCCGGGCTGCGGCGGGCAGTGCCTGCCGACAACTCGCCAAGGCGGCCCAAGGGTCTCGCTTGCGGCCCGCCAGATAGTCGACCGTCGTCAGGGTCGTCCAGTGCCCGGCATCCGCGACGTCGGCCAGCTGTTTCCAGCCGATCGGCATCGAGACGGGCAGCCCTGGGCGGGCGCGCGCCGAGTACGCGGCAACGGCGGAGGCGCCGATGCCATTGCGGAGGTAGTCGACGAAAACGCGGCCGGCCCGGTTGCTCGAGCCGCTCCTGGCCACCAGCAGCCTCGGCGCCGCCTGGACTGCTTGCCGGACGATCGCCAGCGCGATCGTCCGGATCGTCTGATGGTCAGCCGACCGCCGCAGCGGCACGATCAGATGGAGGCCCCGGCTACCGCTCGTCTTGAGCCAGCTCTTCAAACCCAGTCGCTCGAGGACTTCATGCACGGCCTGAGCCGCTTCGCGAACCTGCGGCCAAGTCGTCCGGGCGCCCGGGTCGAGGTCGAACATCATGCGATCGGGCACGTCGAGACGGTCCGAGCGGGCGTTCCAGACGTGGAACTCGATCGTATTCATCTGGCATGCGCCGACGACGCCTTCGACCGTGTTCACCTCGAGCAGCGCCGCGTGGTCCGGCCATTTGGCTGGGTCGAGTTCCGCGACCCCCGGGATGCGTGCGCGCTCGCGCTGCCGTTGCACGAAGCGCGCGCCTTCGATCCCGCGTGGGGCCCGCAACAACGTCCAGGGCCGGCCGGCGAGAT
>JBFWQR010000223.1:0-8438 GCA_050249335.1 Lautropia sp. | reverse complement strand
CGATCATCGCCGAGAATCAGCGCGTTCAGTTCGAGGTGATTCAGGGCAAGAAGGGTCCTCAGGCATCGAGGATCCGCGCCGCGGCTTGAAGCCGGCAGGATCCGCGCCGGGCGGCCGAGCGGCCGCTCCGAAGGGCGCGAACGAACCGGGAAACAGGTTCGTTCGCGCTTCTTTCTTTCAGGCGGCGTGCGGTGTCGGCTCGATACCCGGCTTCGACGGCGAGTCGTGCCGGACCGGATAGCGGTCGCGAATGAAGCGGTCGGGCACTCCGACCAGCACGAACCGGCGCAGCAGTTCGCTGGCCGTCGCACCCGACGGATTGCGCAGCGCCGCCTGCAGCTGCTGCTTGTCGATCCGACCCCAGCGTTCGGTATACGACATCATGTCCGAGTCCTCGTAGCCGCCCCAGATGCTGCGGAACATGAACTCGGTCTCGAGCGTGTCACCCCGGTCGCCGACGATCGACAGCGCCGGATTCAGTGTCAGCCGGCCGACGCCATGGCACCAGCTGCCGTCGGCTTCGCCTTCGTTCGACAGCGCGTCGGCATGGACGACGAAGCTCAGGTATTTCTCCCAGCGCAGCTGTTCGATGCGGACCGGTTCGTCGGCGATCGGGTTGCGCCGCTCCAGATAGGCCTTCCAGAGCGCGGTGTCGGCGAAGTGATGGGTCTGGCCGGCGCCGAACAGGTCGCGATATTCGGCCGGCCGCAGTTCGCCGCCGCCGGGCGGGTTCGGCGGGCCGACTTCGAGATTGCCGACCCGGGCATAGATCGCCGGGCCGGCGGGCGCGATCCGCTCGATGTCGCGGGTCAGCATTGGCTTGTTCGGCATGAACATGAACGCGTCCGAGCAGATCGCCGCCGAGAACGCGCCGTCCTTGAACGGCAGCGCGATGCTGGCGTCGCAGCAGACGAACTGGGCATCGGGCGCGACGAAGCGCTTGGCGCCCCAGATCTGGTAGAAGTTGAAGTCGCAGCCGACTGCCGGTGTCCGGCGGCTGCGCCGGGTCAGGTAGTGCTCGAAGTGGCCGAAGCCGCAGGCGATGTCGAGCACCGGCCGGTCGCTCTGGGCGATCCGCTGGATCAGAGCCATCGCCGACAGATAGCGCGGCATCACGAAGCGGTTGGTCCAGTACTCGACCATGAACGGATTCTGGCCGGACCGGCGCGAATAGAAGAAGCGGTAGAGGTCCTCGGCGCAGATCCGGTCGGTCGGGCGGCCGAGCAGCGATTTCAGGCCGGCGCGGGTCAGCGCCAGGCCGACGCGGCGGCCGATGCCGGTCGGCCAGAGGCCCATTTTCTGCAGATGCCATTGGCCGCGGAAGTGACGCGGGAAGATCAGGCATGCAATCAGCGCTTCGACCATCTGGCCGCGCTCGAGCATTGCGACCAGCTCGTCCGTGGTCGGGCCGAGATGGACCGCATAGTCGTTCCAGTGCGAGATCAACCCGACCCGGCCGGATTTCAGGATCGGCACATCGTCGATCACCGGGTAGCGATGAGTCCGGCAGGAGAGGATGCCGAAGCGGCCGTAGCCGGCTGGCGCGGCGAGCGGCTTGAACGACAGCGCGCCCTGGCAGGCGGGGCATTGCAGCAGCGCGACGAATTGCTCGAATGACTTCATTCCGAGTGTCCGGCGGGCGGCCGGGATTGGTCACGACGACCGTCATTCTGACGATCGGCCGATGACATTTCCCTGACATCCCGATGACAGTTCTGACGCTTGGCGCGTCACGCGTGGCGCGTCGGCGGGGCAATGTCCGGCGGCGCGTCGACCGGAGCCGACAGGGCACGCCGATTGCTGCATCAGGAAGCCGGGCGACGGCTCGACGCGATCACCGCGTTGCGCTCGCCCTACTCGAGGAGGACTCCATGGCACAGACAATCGCACGCGACCCCGTCACCAATCAGACCCGCGTGGCGAGCGGGGTCGAACCGACGCCGCTCGAGCGGACCAGCCCGCGGCTGATCTCGAGCGACCGGGTCGAGGACACCAAGGTCTACGGCGCCGATCACAAGCGGATCGGCTCGATCCACCATCTGATGATCGAGAAGGTCTCGGGCCGGGTCGCCTACGCGATCATGAGCTTCGGCGGCTTCCTCGGGATGGGCAAGGATTTCTATCCGGTTCCGTGGAACTCGTTGTCGTACGACGTCGAGCTCGACGGCTATGTCACCAATGTGACCCGCGAGCAGGTCGAGGCGTCGCCGCCGTACACCGCCGAGAACTTCGACTGGGCCAACGACGACTGGCACGCCCGGGTGCATGCGCACTATCAGACGAAGCCGAGCTATATCGGCTACATGTGACACAGTCGGCTACATCCGGCGCAGCCGTGGCGTGTTGCCGCTGACCGATACCGGGCTCGCGCTCGTCGCGAGGGCGGCGATCATCGGCGACCGCACGATGCCGAAGGCCGCGCGCGTAGCGCAGCCCGGCGGCGATCGGGGTGCCGATCGCCGCCGGGCTTGCCGCTGTGGCTACTGCTGCGCCGTGATCACTTCCGGAAGGCGTCGACCACCGCCTGTCCCTCGGCGCCGGCCTTCTTGAGCCAGTCGTCGAGCAGCACGCCACCGACCTTCTTGAGCCCGGCGGTAAGCTGCGCGCTCGGCGGTTCGATCGTCATGCCCTTGGCGCGCAGCTGATCGAGATACCAGCCGTTCTTCTCTTGCGAGACCGCCCAGCCGCGCTTCTCGGCGTCGGCGGCCGCGGCGAGCACGGCTTTCTGCGTCGCCGCGTCGAGCGCGTCGAAGGCGGCCTTGTTGGCCAGCACCGCGTTCTTCGGCAGCCAGGCCTGGGTGTCGTACCAGTACTTGACGTGCTCGTAGGTCTTCGAGTCGTAACCGGTCGAGCCCGACGACATGTACGAATCGACGACACCGGTCGCGAGCGCCTGGGTCAACTCCGCGGCCTGGATCGTGACCGGCTGGGCGCCGACCAGTTCGGCGATCTTGGCGGTCGCCGGACTGTAGGCGCGCCACTTCAGCCCTTTCATGTCCCCCACGGTCGCGAGCGTCCGCTTGCTGTAGATCCCCTGCGGCGGCCATGGCACCGTGTACAGCAGCATCAGCCCCTGCGATGCCAGCTTCTTCTCGAGCACCGGCTTCTGCGCCTGATAGAGCTTCATCGCGGCCGGGTAGCTGTCGGCGAGGAACGGCAGCCCGTCGATGCCGAACAGCGGCCACTCGTTCTCGAAGTTGACCATCAGGATCTCGCCGGCCTGGGCCTGGCCGCCCTGGACGGCCCGCTTGATCTCGGGTGCCTTGAACAGCGAAGCGTTCGGATGCAGCGTGATCTTGAGCTTGCCGGCGGTCGCCTTGTCGACGTCGGCGGCGAACTGGGTCAGCACCTCGGTGTGGAAGTTGCCGGCGGGATAGGCGGACGGCAGGTCCCATTTGGTCTGCGCCAGTGATGGCGACAGTGCCGTCAGCGCGAGGGCGGCGGACAGGGCGCAGGTACGGATCGGCAGCATCGACGGATCTCCTGGAGGTCGCGGGGGTGGGGGCCGGAGCGGACGCCGTGAGCCCGGCGGCGGCAGGGGCCGGGCGCCGTGGCGGCGGTCCGAGCGTAGTGGAGGTGTCGCGCGCTTGTCAACGAGCTGCCCAACGAGCCGCCCGCGCGACGGCCGGCGATCAACCGGCCAGGCGTTCGAGCAGCGCCGACGGTACCGGATGGTCCGGAAAATTCCGGCGCAGCGCCTGCAGCGAGCGGCGGGCGGCGGCGACGTCGCCGGTACCGAGCTGCCGCTCGATCGTCCGGATCCAGCCTTCGGCGTCGATCGGTTCGTCGGCGGCGCGCTGGCGGGAGAAATCGGCCTGCGATCGGCGCGATTCGGTCATGGCGCCGGCGCTGCGCCGGGCGGACTCCGCCGATCGCGTGGCCGCAGCCGGGGCGGCTGGAGCCGTTGAATTCGCCGGAGGGACAGGCGGAACCGGGGCAGCCGGAGCAGCAGACGCGGCCGCAGCAGCAGGCGCGACTGGAGCAACCGGTGCTGCCGGAGCAATAGGTGTGGCTGGACCAACAGCGGCGGCCGGAGCTGCCGCGGCGGCCGGGTCGGCCGGCGGCGCCGGCATCGCGCGCGCCGGTTTCGGCACGACCGATGCTGGCGGAGTCGACGATTCCGGCAGCGCTTCACGGCGTTGCTGCATCGCCGGCCCTGCTGCCGGCGCCGGCGATCCGGCGGCGCCGGTCTCGTCCGGCACCGGTTGGTGCAGATCGGCGCCGGCGGTCCGATGGGGGTCTTCGCGTTGCATCGTCAGCACCAGACTGACGCTCAGCACCAGCGTCGCCGCCAGCGACAGCGGGACTACCCAGCGCCTCGATCCGGTGCGATGCGCCGGCGTCGGCGTGTCGCGGCGCGGCCCCGCACCGACCGCACGATGCGCGGCCGCCAGGATGCGCCGGTCGATCGCGGCATCGGGGCCGGGCTCGGCGGGAAGTGCACGGTAGGCGGTCGCGAGCGTCGGGTCGTCCCAGTCCGCCGCTCCGGGGGTGGGGGATCGCGCGATGTCGGTCGATTCGCGCTCGGTCATGCCTGGGCTCCGGGGTCGTTCGGTCCGAACGGAATCGCGGCCTGGCCGGTGCGCAGGACCGCGTGGGCAGCAGCCGGGTCGACCGTGCCCGCTCCGCCGGCATGCCCGCGCAGCGCGTGAGCGGCGGCAGGCGCGGCCGGTGCCGCCTGCACCTGCCGGGCCGCCGCCTCGCTCATCGGCGGGGCCGGCGACTCGTTGGCCAGCCACTGGGCGCGCAGCCGGGCGATCGCGTAGCGCAGGCGGCTCTTGACGGTTTCGCGGCCGACGCCGGTCGCGCTGGCGATCTCGTCGAGGCTCAGCTCGCCTTCGTGCTGCAGCAGGAAGGCCTCGCGTTGTGCCGGCGGCAGCGCGCCCAGCCAATCCAGCAGCCGTCGCGCATGCTGGCGCGATTCGACCCGCACGGCCGGGTCGGCGGTGCGGGCGGCCGGCACGGCGGCGAGGTCGCAGCCGTCGTCGTCGAACGAGACGGTCCGGCCGCGCGGCTGCGCCCGATAATGGTCGATCAAGCGGTTGTGCGCGATCTGGAACAGCCAGGTAGTGAAGCGCGCCTTGGCCTGGTAGCCGGCGCGGGCGTCGATCAGTCGCATCCAGACATCCTGGAACAGTTCATCGGCGACGCCGTGCTCGCCGCACTGGCGCAGCAGATAGCGATGCAGCCGGCCGCGGTGGCGCGCATAGAGGCGATCGAAAGCGCCGGCGTCGCCGTCGCGGTAGCGCTCCATCAGCGTTTCATCGCTGTCGGCGGCGGAGCCACCGCCCGGGGTGGCTGCGTCACTGCCCGGGGCGGCGTCGTCGGTCGTCACGGTCGGCCCCGGGTCGTCACGGTCGGTCCTGCATTGTCACGGTCGGTCGCGGTTGACCACGTCGGTCGCGGATCGCCGGCCCCGGTCGCGGCGGCTCCGCTCAGGCGGTCGCGAGCTCGCCGCGTGCCTGCCGCAGCACCTGGATCGCCGAGCTGAGCGCGAGGCCGCCCATGATCGCCGCGACCAGCAGGTCCGGCCAGCGGGTGCCGCTGCCGAACACGCCGAGCGCGGCGAGCAGCACCGCCAGGTTGCCGATCGCGTCGTTGCGCGTGCACAGCCAGACGCCGCGCATGTTGCTGTCGCCGTTGCGGAACGCGTAAAGCAGCGCCGCGACCAGCAGGTTGGCAGCCAGCGCCAGCACGCCGACGATGCCCATCGTCATCGCATCGGGGACGGTGCCGGCGACGACCCGCCAGGCCGTGCTGCCGAGCACCCAGGCGCCGAACCCCGCCATCGACAGCGCCTTGACGACCGAGGCGCGCGCGCGCGCGGCCAGCGTCATCCCGAGCACCCAGAGGCTGATCGCGTAGTTGGCGGCATCGCCGGCGAAGTCGAGCGAGTCGGCCAGGAGCGCCATCGATCCGGCGCTGATGCCGGCGCCGACCTCGACCGCGAACATCGCGCCATTGATCGCCAGCGCCGTCCAGAGGATGCGACGGTAGGCGCTGCCCGGGGCCGCCGCGGCCGCGACCGCGTCACGGTCGTGACCGTGGGAATGGCCATGTCCGAGCCGGTGTGAATCGCCGTGATGCCCGTGGCAGCAGTGTGCGCCCATCCGATCTCCACAGTAGGGAGCCGCAGGCGTCCAGGCGCGCGGCTCGATCAGGATACGGAAGGATACTGAACCCTGCAGCTACTCCAGAGTCAAGCAGTCCGGCGAGCGGGCGTCGCGGCCGGCGCGACGGACGCCGATCCCAGGGTTTCCCGGGTTGTGCGGCTTCCGCGCCACGAACGACAATCCGGTCAGTCGACGATGTCCGCCGCCGCTGCCGGCACAGCCCGCCTGGGGTTGCGCGGCCGGCGCCGGCGTGGTCGCCCGGCTCGCTTTCGCCCGCGACGCGCCGGCGTCGTCCTGATCCATCGAACCACCCGGAGACCATCCAGATGACCGAGAACCCATCGCCCCGCCGATCCCTGCTGAAGGGCGCCGCGCTCGCCGCCGGCGCCGTATCGGTGCCCATGGTCGCGCAGGCGCAGAGCCCGGTGTCGTTCCGGTTCCAGAGCACGTGGCCGGCCAAGGACATCTTCCACGAGTACGCGAACGACTTCGCCAAGAAGATCAACGATATGGCCAGCGGTCGGCTGCGGATCGAAGTGCTGCCGGCCGGTGCCGTGGTGCCGGCGTTCCAGCTGCTCGACGCGGTTGCCAAGGGCACGCTCGACGGCGGTCACGGCGTGGTCGCCTACTGGTACGGCAAGAATCCGGCGGTCGCGTTGTGGGGTTCGGGCCCGGCATTCGGCATGGATCCCAATATGGTGCTGTCGTGGCACTACTACGGCGGCGGCAAGCAGCTGCTCGAGCAGATCTACCGCGAGCTGAACCTGCCGGTGCAGTCGTTCCTGTACGGCCCGATGCCGACCCAGCCGCTCGGCTGGTTCAAGAAGCCGGTCGCGCGGGTCGAGGACATGAAGGGGCTGAAGTTCCGGACGGTCGGCCTCGCGGTGGACGTCTTCACCGAGATGGGCACGGCGGTCAATCCGCTGCCGGGCGGCGAGATCGTGCCGGCGCTCGACCGCGGCCTGCTCGATGCGGCCGAGTTCAACAATGCATCGAGCGATCGCGTGCTCGGCTTCCCGGACGTCGCGAAGAATTGCATGCTGCAGAGCTTCCATCAGTGCAGCGAGCAGTTCGAGATCCTGTTCAACAAGCAGAAGTACGACGCGCTGCCGGCCGACCTGAAGGCGATCATCGATTTCGCGGTCCAGGCAGCGTCCGCCGACATGAGCTGGAAGGCGATCGACCGCTACTCGACCGACTACATCGAGATGCGCGAGAAGCAGAACGTCCGGTTCTACAAGACGCCGGACTCGATCCTGCGGGCGCAGCTGGCGGCGTGGGACAAGGTCACCGCCAAGAAGTCGGCCGAGAACGCGACGTTCAAGCGGGTGCTCGACTCGATGCGCGCCTATGCGCAGCGTTGCGCCGCCTGGCAGAACGATACTTCGGTCGACTACCGGATGGCGTTCAACCACTACTTCGCGAAGCCGGCGGCGGCGACCAGGAAGTCCTGATCGCGCGCTGATCCTCCCCCGCGGGCGGCGCGCCGCCCGCGGCGGGTACTCCGGTGGTCGGGTGGCCGAGGCGTACCGTCCTCGCCGCTGGCTCCCGTTTCGCTGTGCCGGCTTCCGTTCCGTCACGAACCTGCCACCGGATCTCGATGCAGAAACTCCTCCTTGCCATCGACGAACTGTCGACGCTGGTCGGCAAGATCGTGTCATGGGCCGCGCTGCTGTTGACGCTGCTGATCAGCTGGGAAGTGTTCTCGCGCTACGTGCTGAACAACCCCCACGCCTGGGTGCTGGACGCCCAGATCATGCTGTACGGGGCGCTGTTCATGCTCGCCGGCGCTTACACGCTGGCGAAGAACGGCCACGTCCGCGGCGACGTGCTGTACGGCTTCCTTCGGCCGCGCACGCAGGCCGCGATCGACCTGGTGCTCTACATCGTTTTCTTCCTGCCCGGCGTGTTCGCGTTGACCTGGGCCGGCTGGATCTATGCGCAGGAGTCGCTCGCGATCCGCGAGCAGACCTTCTCGGCGGTGCCGCTGCCGCTCTATCCGTTCAAGTTCGTGATCCCGGTCGCCGGCCTGCTGCTGCTGCTGCAGGGGCTGGTCGAGATCGTCCGTTGCGTGATCTGCCTGCGTGACGGCGCCTGGCCCTCGCGCGGCGAGGACGTCGAGGAAGTGGACGTCGACAAGCTGAAGGAAATGGTGCACGTCAAGGACGAGGACTTGCAGAAGCTCGACCGCGACCTGGATGCCGGCGGTACCGCCGCTGCGGTGCCGCCGGCGCCGGGCGCCGGCACCGCCGGCGGGGCGGGGAGCGCACGTTGTAGATCCGCAAGGTCCGCTGGTTCGGCCGGACCTTCATGGCGCTGGTCGTC
>JBFWQR010000222.1:0-8422 GCA_050249335.1 Lautropia sp. | reverse complement strand
GAACAGGTTCTTGCCGTCCTTCCATCTCGACTGATGCACATGCATGCCCGAGCCGTTGTCGCCGACCACCGGCTTCGGCATGAAGGTCGCGGTCTTGCCGTAGCTGGCGGCGACGTTGTGGACGACATACTTCAGGATCTGCAGCCAGTCGGCGCGCTGCACCAGCGGCGCGAACTTGGTGCCGATCTCGCACTGGCCGGCGCCGGCGACTTCATGGTGGTGGACTTCGACCGGCACGCCCATCTGCTCGAGGATCAGCGACATTTCCGAGCGCATGTCCTGGAACGAATCGACCGGCGGAACCGGGAAGTAGCCGCCTTTGACGGCGGGCCGGTGAGCGCCGTTGCCGCCTTCGAACCGCTTGCCGGTCGACCACGAGCCCTCTTCCGAATCGATCTGCACCATGCAGCCCGACATGTCGACGCTCCAGGTCACCGAATCGAAGATGAAGAACTCGGGCTCGGGGCCGAAGTACGCGACATCGCCGATGCCGCTCGACTTCAGATAGGCCTCGGCGCGGCGCGCCAGCGAGCGCGGGTCGCGCTCGTAGCCCTTGCCGTCGCCCGGCTCGACGACGTCGCACGTCAGGATCAGCGTCGGCTCTTCGCGGAACGGATCCATGACTGCCGTCGCCGGGTCCGGCATCAGCAGCATGTCGGACGCCTGGATACCCTTCCAGCCGGCGATCGACGAGCCGTCGAACGCGTGGCCGTCGCTGAACTTGCCCTCGTCGAAATGGGAGAGCGGCACCGTGACGTGCTGTTCCTTGCCCCGGGTATCGGTGAATCGCAGATCAACGAACTTGACCTCGTTGTCCGTGATCTTCTTCATCACATCTTTGGCGGTCGCCATTCAGAACTCTCCTGTCGAATTTGGAGCTGCATCCGGGGCAGAACGGTAGCAGAAAACATGCCATTGAACGGTGCCACTGCGGTAGCGGAGACATGGGCCGCGGGGCCCGAAACCCATTCTTGTGCCGCCCGGGTGTCCGGCGGCTGCGTTCGGTCCGGTCGCCTGACTGCACTGAACAGGGGCGCCAGCCGCACTTCATGCTCTATCTCGGTGCAAATACGGTAATCGCGACGGCTCCAATCGAATGCACCTCATTGGTGCTCAAGAGGGTTAGGACGGCAGGAACAGCGCCTGCAGGTCGTTCAGGAACGCCAGGCCGCGTGGCGTCGCCATCAGCCGCGCGGGTGCCGGATCGAGCAGGCCGCGGGCCACTGCGGTGCCGAGCGGCGCCGCGATCACCGCCAGCGATAGCCCCGTGTGCGCCTCGAACAGCCCGGCGTCGACGCCTGCGGTCAGCCGCAACGCGTTCAGCATGAATTCGAACGGCAGGTCGGCCGCCGTCAACTCGCGCTCGAGTTCGACCGGCCGGCCAGCCAGCGCTGCCTCGACGTAGCGCCGCGGCTGGCGCCAGCGCGCGTCACGGACGATCCGGTCGTGGAACGACAGCTTGCCGTGGGCGCCGGCGCCGAGGCCGAGATAGTCGCCGAAGGTCCAGTAGTTGAGGTTGTGCCGGGCGCGGTGACCGGGCCGCGCATAGGCGGAAACCTCGTAGTGGTCGTAGCCGGCGGCCGCCAGCCGCGATTCGATCCGGTCCTGCATCGCCGCGGCCTGGTCGTCATCCGGCAGCGGCGGCGGAAAGCGCGCGAACAGCGTGTTCGGCTCGAGCGTCAGATGGTAGTAGGACAGATGCGGCGGGCCGAACCCGAGCGCGGTCGCGAGGTCGGCTTCCAGCTGTGCCGGGGTCTGGCCCGGCAACGCGTACATCAGGTCGAGGTTGAAGGTCTCGAACAACTCGGCGGCGGCCGCCGCCGCGGCGCGCGCCTGGGCGCCGTCATGGACCCGGCCGATCGCCGCCAGCAATCCGTCGTCGAAGCTCTGGATGCCGAGCGACAGCCGGTTGACGCCGGCCGCGCGAAATCCGGCAAAGCGGCCGCGCTCGAAGGTGCCGGGATTGGCCTCGAGTGTGATCTCGGCGCCGGGAGCGACCGCGAGCCGCGCGCGCAGGCTGGCGAGCAGCCGGTCGATGCCGTCCGGCGAGAACAGGCTCGGGGTACCGCCGCCGATGAAGATCGTCTGCACCTTGCGGCCCCAGACCCGGGCAACACTGGCGTCGAGGTCGGCCTCGAGCGCGGCGAGATAGCCGGCCTCGTCGAAGCCCTCGGCCGGCACTTGATGCGAATTGAAGTCGCAGTACGGGCATTTGCGCAGGCACCACGGCAAATGCACGTAGACCGACAGCGGCGGGAGCTGGGTCAGCCGCGGCCCGCCGGCCAGGGCCGCGAACCGGACCTTCGCAGCCCGTTGCTCCGGATCGGGTTGCGGCATCAACGCCCCAGCGCGGCCAGCAGCGCCTGCAGTGCACGCGCGCGATGGCTGATCCGATTCTTGTCGGCGGCGCTCATCTCGGCAGCAGTCAGCGACTGGCCGGCCGGCACGAAATGCGGGTCGTAGCCGAAGCCGCCATGGCCGCGCGGCACCGCGGTCAGCGTACCGTCCCAGACGCCTTCGGCGATCAGCGGCCGCGGATCGTCCGGGTGCCGGACCAGCACGATGACGCAGTAGTAATAGGCGGCGACCGGCGCCGGCAGCCCGGCGATCCGGGCGATCAGCAGCCGGTTGTTGGCCGCGTCGGCGGCGTCGCGGCCGGCATCGAGGGTCGCCGCCGGCGCTGTATCCACCGCCGGCGCTACTTCGGCCTGCGCTGCATCCGCCGCATAGCGCGCCGACCGGACGCCCGGTGCCCCGCCAAGCGCCGGTACGCAGAGCCCGGAATCGTCGGCGAGCGCGGCCAGGCCGCTCGCGCGGGCGGCGTGGCGCGCCTTGACGATCGCGTTCTCGACGAAGCTCGGATGCGGCTCGTCGGCATCGTCGATGCCGAGCTCGCGCTGCGGCGTGACCGTGATGCCGAGCGGCGCCAGCAATGCCTGGAACTCGCGGACCTTGCCGAGGTTGCCGCTGGCCAGTATCCAGCGGGTGGCGGGCGCGCTCATCGCCGGGCTGCCTGCGGGTGGTGTTGGCGACGGCCGCAGCACGCCGCCGGTCAACCGCCGGCGAGCGCGCTGCGCTGCAGCCGGGTCAGCGTCGCGATGCCGGCTGCCGCGAGATCGAGCAGCCGGTCGGCTTCGGCGCGACGGAACGGCGCGCCTTCGGCCGTGCCCTGCAGCTCGACGATGCCGCCGTCGCCGGTCATCACGACGTTCATGTCGGTCTCGCAGCGCGAGTCCTCGCCATAGTCGAGATCGAGCAGGCAGATCGGCGCGCCGTCGGCACCGGCCGCGCCGGCGCGCGCGCCGAGCAGGCCGACCGAGACCGCGGCCACCGAGCCGGTCAGCGGGTCCGCGGCGATCGAGCCGGCCCGCAGCAGGCCGTCGACCGCGTCGCGCAGCGCCACCCAGGCGCCGGTGATCGCAGCGGTCCGGGTACCGCCGTCGGCCTGCAGCACGTCGCAGTCGAGGTGGATGGTGCGCTCGCCGAGCCGCGGCAGCTGCGTCACCGCCCGCAGGCTGCGGCCGATCAGCCGCTGGATCTCGAGCGTGCGCCCGCCCTGCTGACCGCGCACCGCTTCGCGATCGCTGCGGGTATGCGTGGCGCGCGGCAGCATGCCGTACTCGGCAGTGACCCAGCCGCTCCCCTTGCCTTTCAGGAACGGCGGCACCCGGTCGAGCACGCTGGCGGTGCAGAGCACCCGGGTGGCGCCGAACGCGACCAGCACCGAGCCCTCGGCGTAGCGGGTGAAGCCGCGCTCGAACGCGACCGGTCGCAGTTGATCGGGCGCACGGCCGTCGGCGCGGCGCCAGGGATTCGTCGCCATCGGCGCCCTCGTCAACGAAAAGTCTGTCTTTTAAAGGCCGCTAGGAGGCCCGGTTCGAGCGATGGATCGCGTCCTGGATCTCGGCGATCGTGCGCTCGATCTCGTCTTCGGTCAGATCGACCGGCTCGCTGTCCTTGGCGGCGCCGGGCCCGATCGCGATCGTCGTCGTGACCGCACCGTCCGGCAGCCCGAGCGACGACAGCGTCGGGATGTCGTCGAGATCCGCGTCGGCATCCCATTTCATCGCGAGCGCGGTGGTGTTGTCGGCCGCCGGCCCGTTCCGCTCGACGGCGCGGCGGACGATTCGCGGCACCACGTGCATCACCGCCTCGTCGCCGAACTCCTTCGCGATCTCGGCCTCGTCGACGCCGCTCCAGAGTCCGTCGCTGCACAGCAACACGACGTCGCCGGCGCGCAGCGCGAAGTCGGCATGGACCTCGACCGACGGTTCGAACGGCGAGCCGAGGCAGTTCAGCACCTTGTTGCGCTCGGGGTGGGTCTCGGTCTGTTCGGCAGTGATCAGCCCGAGGCTCAGCAGATTCTCGACCTTGGAATGGTCGCGGGTGCGCGTCACCGTCTTGCCGCGGCGCATCAGGTAGAGCCGCGAATCGCCGGCATGGGCCCACCACGCCTGGTTGTCCTGGATCACGCAGGCGACGATCGTCGTGCGCGG
This sequence comes from Lautropia sp., assembly GCA_050249335.1. Taxonomy (GTDB): domain Bacteria; phylum Pseudomonadota; class Gammaproteobacteria; order Burkholderiales; family Burkholderiaceae_E; genus Lautropia. The sequence continues at coordinate 3,926 of JBFWQR010000222.1, read as the reverse complement.
ACACTCGGACATGCCGTTGGCTTCGCGGTAGCGATGCAGTTCGCGGTGGGCGGCACGGAACGCCTGGTCGAGGAACTCGGCCGGATCCTTGAGCCGCGGCGTAGCGGCCTGCTGGAACATGCCGGCGAGCGTCTGCATCGACAGCTGCGCGGCGACTTCGCCGCGCATGTGCCCCCCCATCCCGTCGGCGACCGCCATCAGCAGCGCTTCGCGCGAGAAGCAGTAGCCCATCCGATCCTGGTTGATCGTGCGGGCCCCGATATCGCTATCCTGAAAGATCGAGAATCGCATACGGCTGGGAGCCTGTCGAAGGATTGGAGGGATCGCGCAGCGGCTGGCGGCGTCCGTCGGGTGTCCTAGGCCTCGCTCTTCTGCGTCGGCCAGAACGCCGTGGTGTCGCCCACCGCCGTCCCACGCCGGCGCCGCAGCGACAGGCGGTCGAGCCAGCGCATCGGCTGGAACCGGCGCGCCGGCGCGGGTGCCTCGGACTGCGCGCGCAACGCTCGCTGCAGCGAGAATACGCTCTGCGGCCGCTCCAGCGGGTTGACCTTCATGCACCAATGGACCAGATCGAGCAGCTGCTGCGAATAGTGGGCCGCGACACTCTGCAGCGCCGCTTCGACCTTGTCATGCATCGACCGCTGATCGGCGGCCTGCGGCGGCGCGCCGAGCATGCAGGCATACAGGCTCGCGCCGACGCCGTAGATGTCGCTCCACGGACCGAGCTGCTGGTCGCGCTTGTAGAGTTCCGGGGCCGCGAAACCCGGCGTGTACATCGGGAACAGCTTCGGCGCGTCCTGCGTCAGCGTCTGGCGTGCGGCGCCGAAGTCGAGCAGCATCGGCGCGCCGTCGCGCTTCAGGTAGATATTGGCCGGCTTCAGATCCAGGTGCAGCAGCCGGTTCGCATGAACTTCCCGCAAACCGTTCATCACCTGGCCGAAGATCCGGCGGATATGCCGCTCGGGCAGCACCTCCTTGCCCGGCCGGTTGCGGTGGTGGACGATCAGCTCCTGCAGGCTGCGGCCGTCTTCGTAGGCCATCACCATGTAGACGGTGTCGTTGGCGCGGAAGAAGTTGACGACCCGGACCACGTTCGGATGGATCACCTTCGACAGCGCACGGCCTTCCTCGAAGAAGCACTTGAGGCCGTTGCGGTAGGTCGGCAGGTTCTCGCCGGAGACGCTCGGCACCAGCTCGCCGACCGAGCGCTTGACCAGCGAGCTCGGCAGATACTCCTTGATCGCCACCGGCTGGCCCTCGCCATCATGGGCGAGATAGACGATCGAGAAGCCGCCGCTCGCGATCTTTCTTACAATCCGGTAACCACCCGCCTCCAGTCCTTCCGGCAGCGGGGCATTCTGCTGGTTTGCCATCCCCCGATTGTAGAAGGGTTCCATGTCGTCCCGACAGAAGTCCGGCGGCAGGCCGCCGAGCGGCGCCTCGCCAGCAACAGCCACCGTCCACAGCATGACCGGCTATGCGCACCGGACCGCCGATACCGAGCTCGGCCGGCTCGCCCTGGAGCTGCGCTCGGTCAATTCCCGCTTCACCGACCTGCACTTCCGGCTCGGCGACGAGGTCCGCCCGCTGGAGCCGCTGCTGCGCGAGGTGATCGGCCGGGTGCTCAAGCGCGGCAAGGTCGAGTGCCGGCTGCAGCTGAAGAGCCGTGACGGCGAAGCCGGCCGGATCCGGGTCGACGAGCAACTGGTCGCGCGGCTCGCGCTGGCCGATGCCCGGATCCGCGCGCTCGCGCCGTCGGCGGCGGCACTGACCGTCGCCGACTATCTGCGCTGGCACGGCACCGAACGCGACGAGGCCGACGGCGGCGGCCCCGCCGGCGGCGTCGGCGCCGATGGGGGCCCGGCCGGCGGCGGCGAAGGCAGCGACGCCGCGGCCGGCGGCCCGGACACCGGCGGTGATCGCCGCGAGATCCTCTGGCGGGTGGCCAGGCCGCACGTCGATCTCGCGATCGCTGATTTCGTCGCGAGCCGGGCGGCGGAAGGCGGCCAGCTCGCCGCGACGATCCGCGCCCAGGTGGGTGAGATGCGGGCGATCGTCGCGCTGCTGCGGCCGCGGGTGCCCGAGCTGCTCGAGGCGGCCCGCGAACGCCTGACGGCGCGGCTGCAGGAGGCGATGGCCGACGTGCAGAGCCCGATCCCGGCCGAGGAGACGTTCGCGCGGATCCGCCAGGAGATCGCGCTGATGAGCCTGCGCGGCGACATCACCGAGGAACTCGACCGGCTCGAGATCCATTTCGAGGCGGTCGCGGCCGCCCTCGCCGGCGGCGGCGCAGTCGGCAAGCGGCTCGACTTCCTGACCCAGGAGCTCAACCGCGAAGCCAACACGATCGCATCGAAAGCGAACGGGATCGAAGTCACCGATGCCGCGGTGGCGCTGAAGCTCCTGATCGAGCAGATGCGCGAGCAGGTGCAGAACTTGGAGTAGCTTCTCGAAGCACCCCAAGCGATCCGCCGGATCAGCCAAGCATCGGATAGTTGATCGGAAACGCCAGCAGTTTGTTGGGTCACAGGGCACTTTCGGCTCGTGCGCCGGAAACTCGATCTCCCTGGTCAACGGGTGCCTGAAACTGTCGATGCCCTCGGCCTCGTGGTCTTCATGTCGTCCGTGACGAGGACCAGATGATGAATGCCGCGGGTACTGGCGCGGGTCGCGTCTTTGCGAGGTCCTTGTCATGGCTTGCGGCCGGAATGGTCGCACCCGCTGGCGTCGCTCGCTCGGCTGGGAACGCGCCTTGCCGCGCCGGACCATGACCAACCGAACGGAGTTGCCGATGACGACCACCTGGGTCCTGGTCGCAGACGAAGCCATCGCCCGCATCCTGGAACGACCTCGCAACCGCCGCGAGCTGGTACCGGTCGAGGAGCTGACCGACCCCGACGCCCACGCCAAGGAGTCGGAGCTCCGTCATGGCCCGCACGGCCGGCGCGCCGGCGCCGCGGGCGGCAATGGCGGCTCGCAGGCGACGGTATCGGCCGGCGATTCCGAGCGCCACCAGCATGCTCAGGTATTCGCGGCGCGAATCGCCGAGCGGCTCGCGCAGTGCCATCGCGAGCGGCGCTTCGACGCGCTGCACGTGATTGCCGCACCTCGTCTGCTCGGCTACCTGCGCCAGGCGTTCGATGCGACGCTGTCCGCGGCCGTGGTCGGGACGCTCGACAAAGATCTGGTCCACGAAAGCGAGCGCGACCTCGCGCAGCGCCTGTTCGGTGCGGGTGGCGTGCGGGCTTAGCCGAACGAGTCGAGGGCGATCGACTGCGACGCGCTGAACCCGTCTTGCCACCTCCAAGCTGCCTCGGCTATCCTGCGATCATGTCGGATCGCACTGCCTCCCCCGCAGCCGGCCTGATCGAGGGCATGCCCAAGGCCGAACTCCACATGCACCTGGAAGGCTCGCTCGAGCCCGAACGGATGTTCGCGCTGGCGCGGCGCAACCGCGTGGCGCTGCCGTGGGCATCGGTGGAGCAACTGCGCGCCGCCTACCACTTCCCCGACCTGGCCGCGTTCCTCAAGCTCTACTACGAAGGCTGCAAGGTTCTGCTCGGCGCCGAGGACTTCTTCGAGCTCGCCTGGGACTACCTGCAGCGGGCACACGCGGAAAACGTCGTGCATGCCGAGGTGTTTCTCAGCGTCCAGGCGAATACGCGCCGGGGCGTGCCACTCGCCGCCATGGTGGACGGCGTCGACGCGGCGCTCAAGCAGGCGCATGAGCGCTTCGGCATGAGCTGCGCGCTGCTGCTCGGTATGCAGCGGCACTACGGCGCCGACGACGCGCTGGCCACGGTGGAGGAAGCGCGCCCGTTCCGCGACCGGATCGCCGGCATCGGCCTCGGCGGCGCCGAGTTACCCTACCCGCCCGCACTGTTCGAGCGTGCGTTCGCGCGGGCGCGCGAACTGGGCTGGTACAC
>JBFWQR010000221.1:0-8534 GCA_050249335.1 Lautropia sp. | reverse complement strand
AGTGACGCTCGGCTTCTTCATCTTCGATTCGCTCGGTATGCAGGGCGGCATCATCCAGATGATCTCGCACGGCTTCGTCTCGGGCGCGATGTTCCTCTGCATCGGCGTGCTCTACGACCGCATGCATTCGCGCAACATCGCCGACTACGGCGGCGTCGTCAACACGATGCCGAAGTTCGCCGCGCTGTTCATGCTGTTCGCGATGGCCAACAGCGGGCTGCCGGCGACGTCGGGGTTCGTCGGCGAGTTCCTGGTGATCCTCGGCGCGGTCCGCTTCAACTTCTGGATCGGCTTCGCCGCCGCGATCACGCTGATCCTCGGCGCCGCCTATTCGCTGTGGATGTACAAGCGGGTGATCTTCGGCGCCGTCGGCAACTCGCACGTCGCCGAGTTGAAGGATGTCTCGCCGCGCGAATTCTGGATGCTGGCCGCGATGGCGCTGCTGGTGCTCTATATGGGCATCTATCCGAAGCCGTTCACCGACCTGACCGACAAGTCGGTCGAGGCGCTGCTGGCCCACGTGGCGCAGTCGAAGCTCAAGTGAAAGATCGATGAACGACGCGCTGCAACCCCAGACCTTCAACCTGATCGCGCTGCTGCCCGAGATCGCGCTGGCGATCGCCGCCTGCATCGTGCTGCTCGCCGATGCGGCGCGCGGCAAGGCGAGCGCCGCGGTGGCGCTCGGCGCCGCGGATGCGGGCGGTGCGGTGAGCATGGCCGGCGCCGTGGGTATGGCCGGCGCCGCGGGCGAGGCTGGCCGCGCCGCGCCGCTCGCCGGCCGCGAGCGGATCGACCGGTTGGCGCTGTGGGTGCTGGCGCTGCCGCTCGCGGCGCTGCTCTGGCAGAGCGCGCGCGAGCCGGTCTACGCGTTCGGCGACATGTATGTCGCCGATGCGCTGGCGCATCTGCTCAAGGTCTGCGCGCTGATCGCGACCGCGGCGGTGCTGATCTATTCGCGCCGCTATGCGATCGATCGCGGCCTGCCGCGCGGCGAACTGTATACGCTGGCGCTGTGCGCGCTGCTCGGCCAGTTCGTGATGATCTCCGGCGCGAACCTGCTGGTGCTCTATCTCGGCCTCGAGCTGATGTCGCTGTCGCTCTATGCGCTGGCGGCGATGCGGCGCGATTCGGTGCCGTCGTCCGAGGCGGCGATGAAGTACTTCGTGCTCGGTGCGCTGGCATCGGGGTTCCTGCTCTACGGCATGTCGATGGTCTACGGCGCCACGGGTTCGCTGACCATCCCGGAGATCACCGACCGGATCGCCAGCGGCCAGGTCAGCCAGCAGGTGCTGGTGTTCGGCGTCGTGTTCCTGGTCTGCGGCCTGGCGTTCAAGCTCGGCGCGGTGCCGTTCCACATGTGGCTGCCCGACGTCTACCAGGGCACGCCGACGGTCGCGACGCTGCTGATCGCCGCCGGGCCGAAGCTCGCCGCCTTCGCGCTGGTCTTCCGGCTGCTCGGCGACGCGCTGATGAGCACATCGGCCGACTGGCAGCAGATGCTGATCATTCTGGCGGTGCTGTCGCTCGCGCTCGGCAACGTCGTCGCGATCGCGCAGACCAACCTGAAGCGGATGCTGGCGTACTCGACGATCTCGCAGATCGGCTTCGTGCTGCTCGGACTGGTCGGCGCGCACGTGCCCGGCGGCGATCCCGGGCTGTCGGCCGACGCGTTCGGCGGCGCGCTGTTCTACGCGATCACCTACGTGCTGACGACGCTGGCGACTTTCGGCCTGATCCAGTTCCTCGCCGCCGGCGATTTCGAAGCCGACGAGATCGACGACTTCAAGGGCCTGGCCAGGCGCAGCCCGTGGCTCGCCGGCGTGATGCTGCTGATGATGTTCTCGCTCGCCGGCATCCCGCCGCTGGTCGGCTTCTACGCCAAGCTCGCGGTGCTGCAGTCGGTGGTGTCGGCCGGCCACGTCTGGCTCGCGGTGTTCGCGGTGCTGATGTCGCTGATCGGCGCCTACTATTACATCCGCGTCGTCAAGGTCATGTACTTCGACGAACCGACGCGCACGACGCCGATCGTCGTCGACCAGGGCGCACAGACGGTGATGGCGGTCAACGGCGTGCTGGTGCTGCTGCTCGGCATCGTGCCGGGGCCGCTGATGTCGCTCTGCAGCGATGCGATCCGGCAGGCACTCGGTTGATCGCACCCCCGAGGGAAGCCCAGCCGTGACCAGTCCGCCGTTCGAAACCGATCCGAGCGGTACCGGCCTGCGCGAGACGACGGTCGAGAGCGCGACCGTGTTCCAGGGCCGGATGCTGACCGTCAAGCGCGACATCGCACGGCTGCCGGACGGCTCGACCGCGAGCCGCGAATTCGTCGTGCATCCCGGCGCCAGCGCGATGGTGCCGATCGCCGCCGACGAGCGGATCCTGGTCGAGCGCCAGTTCCGCTATGCGATGGGCGAGATCTATTTCGAGATTCCGGCCGGCAAGCTCGACCCGGGCGAGACGCCGCTCGCGACCGCCAAGCGCGAACTGGTCGAGGAGACCGGCTACCGCGCCGCGCGCTGGGCCCATCTGACCCGGATTCATCCGGCGATCGGCTTCTCGACCGAATTGCTCGACATCTTCCTGGCGCGCGATCTCGAGCAGGTCAGCCGCAGCCTGGACGAGGAGGAATTCCTCGAGATCGACTGGGTCACGCTCGGCTGGCTGGTCGACCGGTTGCGCGCGCACCAGTTGCCGGACGTCAAGACCCAGATCGCCGTACACTGGCTCGAACGGATCTATTCGGGCGCCTGGCCGTGGCCGGCGTTCGATCTCTGACGGCTCGGTTTCCCGATCCGGCCGACCGAACACGCCCCGGCGGGGGACGTTCGGTTCGTTCGCGAGGTTCTTCGGAGGAGACGACGATGCAACTGACGCCGCTGTGCCCCGGCTTCGGAGTCGAAGCCGCTGGAGTCGACCTGTCGCGACCATTGCCGGATGCCGAATTCGCGGCGCTTCGCGACGCATTCTTCGAGCATCAGCTGCTGGTGCTGCGTTGCCAGCGGCTGACCGCGTCGCAGTTCGCCGCGTTCGCCGCACGGCTCGGCCCGCCCGAGCCGCATGTGATCGACCAGTTCCACCATCCCGAGATCGCCGACATCCTGATCCTGTCGAACCGGCGCGAGAACGGCAAGCCGATCGGGCTCGCCGACGGCGGCACCTACTTCCACACCGACTATTCGTACCTCGACGTGCCGGCGCGGGCGACCACGCTCTATTCGGTCGAGGTGCCGCGCGCCGGCGGCGACACGCTGTTCGCCAATCAGTACGCGGCCTACGATGCGCTGCCCGCAGCGATGAAGGCGCGGCTCGACGGGCTCGATGCGATCCACCACTATGGCAACCGCCAGGACACCGACGAGAGGAGCCGCACGGTCGCGTCGATCCTGTCGGAGGTGCAGAAGGCGAAGATGCCGCTGATCACGCATCCGATCGTCCGCAGCCATCCGGTCACCGGCCGCAAGGCGCTCTACGCGGTCTCGGGCAGCTCGTTCGGCATCGTCGGCATGCCCGACGACGAGGCGCGGGCGCTGCTCGACGAGCTCGCCGCCCATGCGACCAGGCCGGAATTTCAGTACCGCCTGCGCTACGGCGTCGGCGACGTGGTGGTGTGGGACAACGCGTCGCTGCTGCACTCGGCGACGCTGACCGACCCGGACGATCCGCGCACGCTGTGGCGGATCACCGTCAAGGAGCCGCTGCTGGCGGCGCGGCAGGTGCTCGCGAAGACGTTCGTGCCGGCCGGGATGTAGCGTTCATCGCTTGGTAGCGCCCATCGCTTCGTGGCGTTCATCGCTTCGGCAGCGCGTCCCAGGCGGCGATCACGTCCGCCGCGCCGATCCCGGTCATCGCCGGCTGGCCGTCGATGGTGCCGGTCAGCACCGTGACCGGCGTCGCATCGCCGCGCGGCCGGATCCGGACCGGATCGGCGACGCCGAACAGCACGACCACCGGGCAGCCGAGCGCGGCTGCCGAATGCGCCGGGCCGGTATCGACCGAGATCATGCTGCTTGCCACCGCCTGCAGTGCCAGCAGCCGCGGCAGCGGCAGGTCGGTCGCGATGTTGCGAGCGGCGGCGACGCCGGCCAGCGCGAGGATCTCGTCGTTCAGGCCGGCTTCCTGCTGCACGCCGAGCAGCAGGATCGCGGCGCCGGGGTCGCGCTCGGCAACGGCGCGGACGACCCGGGCCCAGTTCGCCTCGGGCCACCACTTGGTGTTGCTCGGCCGGCGCCGCAGGCCGCGCCGCATCGTCCGCTTGTTGCCCGGCTGGATCAGCACGAGCCGCCGTCCGGCGATGCCGCGCGCCGCGAGCCAGGCCGGCAGCGCCGCGGCCTCGGCCGGATCGACGACCAGCCGCGGGTCGCCGACCTCGGCCGCGCCGTCGCCGTCGCGGCCGAAGCGCAGCCAATAGTCGATCAGGTGCTCGCCGTCGGCGATCGGCAGCTGGCTGGCACGGCGCAGCGCCGGCGCCGCGATGCCGGCGCGGGCCAGCAGCGCGATGCAGCGATCGTCGGTATCGCAATGCCAGGCTGGCCGCGGACCGATCGCGCGTAGCTGCGCGACCAGCGCCCGCTGCTCGGCGCTCAGCAGGTAGGGCAGGCCGCGCCGCGCCAGCAGGTGGACGGTGCCGACGCCTGGCTGGCCCGCCAGCAGCGGACGCGCCCAGCCGCCATTGCACAGTACATCGACCGGCGTGCCGTGACGCCGTGCCAGCTCGCGGATCATCGGCAGGATCAGCACCAGGTCGCCCATCGCGCCGAAGCGGACGACCAGCGGCGGCGGACCCGGAGGGGAGGGTTCCGGTTGCATCGGAGCGGATGGTAGGACATTGCGTCGACGAACGTGACGCTCGCACGCTGATGGCCGGGCCGATGGCGACTGATTTAGTAACGTAAATCAGAATGGTTCGTGTTCATGATAGAGTTTCGGACTCTTCTCGCCGTTCCCGTCCTTTTTCGTCCTCTTCGTCCTTTCGCCTTTCTCGATGCACCGGCGGATGACTCCGTCCACGCGCTGCAGAACGATGTACGTCCGACGCGAGTCGAAAGCGCTCCAGCGGCCAGGTGTCCGCCGCCAGCCGCGCCGAATGCCGCACTGCCTGCCGCTGGCGGCCGCGGCGCTGGCAGTGGCCTGCGGCATCAGCCCGGCGCACGCAGCCGACGGCAGCGACCCGCGCAATGCGGTGCTGCCGGCGGTCGTCGTCACGTCGACGCGGACCGAGAAGCCGGTCGACGAGGCGCCGGTCCGGACCGAGGTTGTCGATCGCCAGGAGATCACGCTGACGCGGGCGCGGACGCTGAAGGAAGCGCTCGAGAACGTGCCCGGCCTGCTGCTGCAGGAGATCCGCGGCAAGTCCGGCTACCAGTTGTCGCTGCAGGGGCTCGGCTCCGATCAGGTGCTGGTGCTGATCGACGGGTTGCCGATCTCGCCGTCGACCAGTTCCACGGTCGACCTGTCGCAATACCTGCTGTCCGACGTCGAGCGGATCGAGGTGGTCAAGGGCGCGGCATCGGCGCAGTACGGCAGCTCGGCGATGGGCGGCGTCGTCAACGTGATCACGCGGCCGGCGACGGCCGGGTTCGGCGCGTCCGCGCTCGCCGAGGTCGGATCGCGCGGCAGGCAGAACGACAGCGGCCGCAGCGCCGACGCGGCGCTGCGCCATCTGCAGCTGGTCGGCGAAGGCGGCAGCGAGACGCTGCGCGGCCGGCTGTCGGTCGACCGGCTCGGCGACGACGGTTTCGCGGTCGACCCGGCCGGTTTTTCCCGGCAGGGCGACGAGATCATGCGCCAGCAGGTCGCCGGACGCATCGACCTGGCGCCGACGGCGCGCAGCCGCTACTTCGTCGATGCCAGCCGCTACGACGAAGACGATACCCAGCGCTACCTGTACTTCGCGCCGCCGAACCGGATTCCGCAGCGGAAGACCGAGCGGATCGGCCGCGACCGCGTCGCCGGCGGCGGCAACTGGCAGACCGATGCCGGACGCTTCGACCTGCGCGGCGTGGTCGAGCGCTACGACACGCACAGCGACGCATTCTCGAACGACGTCGCGACCGGCGACCGCCGCTCGCGGCAGTCGATGGGCCACCTGACCGCGCAGTACGACGCGCCGGCGTGGCGCTCGCAGCTGTGGCAGTTCGGCGGCGACCTGCACCGCGAAACGCTGACCCAGTCGAACAACGGCATCAGCGAGCTGACCGCGACCGGCCGGGTCGAACGCAGCAGCCGCGAGCTGTTCGCGCAGAACGACATCCTGCTCGGCGATCGCTGGGAGTTCGTGCCCGGCGTGCGCTGGCAGCGCGACTCCGACTTCGGCAGCCACTGGGCGCCGAAGCTCGCCGTCCGCGGCCGCGTCTTCGATGACGGCGAGCATGCGGTGACGCTGCGCGCCGCGATCGGCCGCGGCTACCGCGTGCCGAACCTGAAGGAGCGGCACTATCTGTTCGACCACAGCGCGCTCGGGTACGTGGTGGTCGGCAATCCGCAGCTGCTGCCGGAGTCGTCGACCAGCCTGCAGCTCGGCGCGACGATCGCTGCCGGCTCGCGCTGGTCGCTCGACGTGAACGGCTACCTGAACCGGGTCCGCGACCTGATCCAGACCGACATGACCAACGTCGCGGTGGTCAACGGCGTCGCGCAGTACACCTACCGCAATGTCGCGCGGGCGCGCACCAGCGGCATCGAGACCGCGCTGGCGTGGCGGCCGCTGCCGAGCCTGGCGCTGCGCGCGGCGCTGACGCTCGGCCGTGCGCGCGACGTCGATACCGGCTCGGACCTGACCCGCCGGCCCGACCGGGTCGCGCGGATCGGCGCCGACTGGTTCGCGACCGAGCGTTCGACGCTGTCGGCGCGGGTGCGTCACCAGAGCAGCGAGCTGATCGAGACCGGCGATGCCATGCGCTCGCCGGCCTGGACGACCGTGGACGTGCGCATCCAGCACAAGCTGATGCCCGGGCTCGCGGTGTTCGCCGCGGTCGAGAACCTGTTCGATCGGCAGCGCGATTTCGCCGATCCCTACGACTTCGGCCCGCTGTCGGGCCGGATGGTGCTGCTCGGCGTGCGTTACGCGACCGGCAATCGCCTCGAATTCTGATCCGATCAACGAGAGGAAGAGACTGATGAAGACCCTGACCCCCGGCGTCGCGCTCGGTGCGCTGACCATCTCGCTGGCGCTCGCTGGCTGCGGCAGCAGTTCCGACTCGCCGGCGCCGACACCGGCACCGACGCCGGCTCCGGCGCCGGCGCCGACCTCGCAGTTCACCGGCAAGGCGACCTGGACCTTCGCGCTGCCGGCGCCCGGCCAATCGCTGTGCTACGACTTCGACGCCAGCATCCAGACCGCCGACTGCACCGGCACGGCCTGGGATCTCAAGCTGACCAGCGGCACCAGCGCCGCTTCATTCTTCACCAACAGCGGCAGCAGCGGCACCGGCAGCGGCGGCGCGTTCGGCGGCCCGTTCGACCATACCTGGGCCGAGCTGTCGACCTGGAACCAAGCGACCGTCGACCCGGTCAGCGGGCCGATCCCAGCCAACCTGTTCTTCGCCGATACGGCAAGCGGCGTGTTCACCGGCACGAACGCGATCCAGTCGGCGGCGTTCGAATACGGTCTCGGCGGTGCCAACGACCATCTGCTGTACCCGAACGGCCGCGTGTTCCTGATCACGACCGATTCGGCCAGCAACGAGGACGGCAGCGATGGCACGCCGGTGGCCTACGCACTGCAGATCGTCGGCTACTACGGCGGCGCCGGCGGTACCGCGTCAGGCTATCCGAAGATCCGCTGGGTCGACCGCAGCGCCCCCGGTAGCGTTCGCACCGAGACCATCAACGCCACCGCCGGCTGGGTCTACTTCGATCTCGCGAGCGGCACCGTCTCGTCGGAGACCGGCACCTGGCACATCGCGTTCAACCGCTACAACGTCAAGCTGAACGGCGGGACGTCGGGCACCAGCACCGTCGCCGGCTTCGTCGGGCGGACGCCGGACGGCTTCTACGGCACCGACGGCCAGCCGGTGGCGGCGGCGATCATGGCGGCGACCGAATCGTCGACGTTGTCGTACCTGACCGCGAGCGACATCGCCAAGCCGACCAACGCGGCGCAGTGGGTCAAGGACAGCCTGTCGTCGTCGCTGGCGCCGGCCTACAAGGGCACGTACCCGGCGGCGCTCGACTACGGCTGGTTCACCTACTATCCTCCGGCGGCTGCGACGCAGGCCGGCGTGCCTCCCCATACGCTGAAGGCCAACCCGGATCGCGCTAGCATGATCCGTAGTGGCGGCGGCAACAGTTTTGCGCGGATGAAACTCTCCTCGATCGTCTATGCGGATCCGAACAGCGCGACCAGCGCTCAGACCTGGACCGTCGATTTCGACGTGCAACCGGTGCCGGCGCAATGAGCGTCGATCATGACGTCGACGGCGCGGTCGCGAGCGGTGCGGCCGCCAATGGCGCGGTCGCGGGCGGCAAGAGGGGCGGCGGGGCGGACGCCGGCCTGCGCGCGCGTCATGACGCGCAGGTCGCCGGCGGACCGCCGC
>JBFWQR010000220.1:0-8621 GCA_050249335.1 Lautropia sp. | reverse complement strand
CCGGGCGCCGTCGCGAAACGCGGTCATGCCGACGAAGTCCTCGAGATCGCGGACCAGATCGATCGAGATTTCGCTCGGCATCTTGCCGTCCTTGCCGGGCGCGAGATCCAGCACGCGCAGGTCCGGATGCTGCCCGGCGGCGAACCAGCCGCAGGCCGGGCAGCGGCCGCAGGCATAGGCGGCGGCCGGACGCTCGCCGCGCGGCGTCTCGCAGAGCAGCGACTGCGCGATCGCGCCGGCGAACGCCGCCTTGCCGATTCCAGGCGCGCCGGCGAGCAGCAGCGCATGATGCAGCCGTTCCGGCCGCGCCAGCAGCCGCTCGAACGCCTGCCGCTGGATCTCGAACAGCGGCGCGCCCGCGCTCGGCTCTGCCGCAGTCGGCTCGGCGGTGGCCGGCGCCGATGTCATCGCTCGCTCCAGCGGCGGCTGCAGGCCGCGAGGTCGGCGAGCACCGCCGCGCCGATCGCCGCGGCCTCCCCGCTTGCGTCGATCAACGCGAAGCGATCGGGATCGCGCCGTGCCCGCGCCAGGTAGCCGTCGCGGACCCGCGCGAAGAACGCGACGTCCTCGGCTTCGAAGCGGTCGGCGGCGCGCGCGGCGGCGCGCCGCCGCGCCGCCTCGCGCGGCTCGAGGTCGAACAGATAGGTGCGGTCGGGGCGCAGGTCCGGATGCAGCCACGCCTCGAGCTGCTCGATCGCGGCGGCGCCGAGCCCGCGGCCGGCGCCCTGGTAGGCGACGGTCGAATCGGTGAAGCGGTCGCAGATCACCCAGGCGCCGTCGGCGAGCGCCGGCCGGATCACCCGCGCCAGGTGGTCGCTGCGCGCTGCGAAGGCCAGCAGCGCCTCGGTCCGCGGATCGCTCGGATGCGCGAGAAAGCAGTCGCGGATGGCTTCGGCCAGCGCGGTGCCGCCCGGCTCGCGGCTGACGACGACGCGGCGGCCGGCGCCGCGCAGCCAGTCGGCGCAGGCGGCCAGATGCGTGCTCTTGCCGGCACCGTCGATTCCCTCGAACGTGACGAAGCGCCCGGTCACCGCGTCACTTCAGCTTGCGCTGGTACTTGTTGACCGCGCGATTATGGGCGGCCAGGTCGGGCGAGAATTCGGTCGTGCCGTCGCCGCGCGCGACGAAGTACAGCATGTTGCTGGCGGCCGGCTGCGCGGTCGCTTCGAGCGCATTGCGGCCCGGCATCGCGATCGGCGTCGGCGTCAGCCCCGACCGCTGATAGGTGTTGTACGGCGTGTCGGCCTTCAGGTCGTTGCGGCGCAGGTTGCCGTCGAAGCGTTCGGCCATCCCGTAGATCGTCGTCGGATCGCTCTGCAGCAGCATCTTGAGCCGCAGCCGGTTGTTGAACACCGCGGCGATCATCGGCCGGTCTTCCTCGCGGCCGCTCTCCTTCTCGACGATCGACGCCAGGATCAGCAGCTCCTGCGGCGTCGACACCGCCAGCGCCGGCGAGCGGCGCTGCCAAGCCGCGTCGAGCCGCTGCTGCTGCAGCCGGTAGGCCCGCGTCAGCAGCTCGACATCGGTGCTGCCCGGCCGGTAGGCGTAGGTGTCGGGCGCGAACCAGCCTTCGGGCGACTGCTGCGCCGGATCGATCCGCTGCATCAGCTCGGCATCGCTGATGCCGGCGGCGGTGTTCTGCAGTTCGGGCGCGCGCGCCAGCGCTTCACGAACCTGACGGAAGGTCCAGCCGTCGATCAGCGCGATCATCCGCTCCTTGTCGGGCTGGCCGACCACCAACTGGTCGAGCAGCCCGGCCAGCGTCACCGGCCCTTCGAATTCGTAGCGCCCGGCCTTGACCTGCGCGGCGTCGCCGCGCAGCCGCCAGGCCGCCGCGAGCTCCCAGGCCGCGACGTCGATGCCGGCGCCGCGCAGCAGCGGCGCCAGCGCATTGCCGCCGGCACCGCGCCGGATCTCGAACCCGGTCTTCTGTCCGGCCGCGATGACCGGCTCATGACCATAGCGCCACCATTGGTAGCCGGCAATGGTGGTTGCGACGACCAGCGCCACCAGCGCCAGCCGCAACACGTTTGCCAGGAACCTCGCCATTGCCAGCTGTCCGGTCTGCCGCGTCGGAGTCGGGGAATTCCTATAATACCGAGGTCGATCGCGCGCCCGCGGCCGGGCCGACTGCCCGCCGGTGCCGGCTGCTCGCCGGTGCCCGTGGCGGGCGCGGGCAAGTACGTGGGCATGCAGGCAAGTGCGTGGGCATGCAGGCAAGTGCGTGGGCGTGCGGGCAAGTACGCGGGCAAGTCAACGGGGGTAGCGTGTCGTCGAGTAACGTGTCGCCGGCCGGGTTCGATCAAGGCGTCATCGATCTGTCGGCCGAGTTCGGCGTGCTGAAAGTGCATGGCGTCGAGGCCGCTCAGTTCCTGCAGGCGCAACTGACCAGCGACGTCCAGTCGTTGCGCGGCGACGGCTTCCGCCTGGCCGGTTACTGCACGCCGAAGGGCCGGCTGCTCGCCAGCTTCTGGGTCTGGCGCGATCCGCCGGCCGACGGCAGCGTCGACACGTTCTGGCTCGCCTGCAGCCGCGGCCTGGCGGCGGCGGTCGCCCGGCGGCTCGCGATGTACGTGCTGCGGGCGAAGGTCAAGGTCGAGAACGTCAGCGATACGACCGCGGTGTTGGGCCGGGTGGTCCGCGCCGCTACCGATACCGATGCGGATGCCGCTGCGGTCGCCGCGACGGTCGGCGACGCTGCCGTGGCCGGCGCACCGCGCTGGCGGCCGCTGTCACCGGTCGCGATCGCCGCGCCGATGCTCGCGCTGCTGCCGGAGCTGCCGCTCGGTGCCGCCGCGACGCTGGCGCGCGCGGTCGCGATCGTCGCGGCCGACCCGGCGCCGGCGCCGCCGGGCACGGGCTCGACGACCACGGCGCCGTTGCCCGCCGGCAGCTGGCAGCGCCTCGAAGTGCTGTCGGCGATCGCGCGGATCGTGCCGGAGAACCAGGAGCTGTTCGTGCCGCAGATGGTCAACTTCGAGCGCGTCGGCGGCGTCGACTTCCGCAAGGGCTGCTATCCAGGGCAGGAAGTCGTCGCGCGCAGTCAGTACCTCGGCAAGCTGAAGCGGCGCTCGTTCCTCGGCCGGGGTGAAGGGCCGGCGCCGCTGCCCGGCAGCGACGTCGCCGCGGCCACCGCCGCGCCCGAGCCGATCGGACAGGTCGTCAATGCCGCGGCGCTGGCCGACGGTGCCGGCTTCGTCGTGCTGTTCGAGAGCCGCAGCGACGCGGTCGGTGACGGGCCCGCGGCGGTGCGCATCGACGGCCGGCCGGTCGCGCTGCTGCCGCTGCCGTACACCTTCGCCGATCCGCCGGCGAGCCCGGCCGCTGCTGGCGCGCCGGCGGCGGACGCTGGCGGGCGCTCCGCCGCTCCGGCCGGCCGCTGAAGCCGGTTCGTGGACCGGTTACCGGCACCGTGTGTCTGATCGGGTTCGCGCTTGATCCGCCGGGGCCGTGGGCGCTGGTGATCGCGGCGAACCGCGACGAGTATCACCAGCGCGCCAGCGAACCGGCGCACTGGTGGCCCGGCGGCACCCTCTTCGCCGGCCGCGACCGGGTCGCCGGCGGCACCTGGCTCGGCCTGGCCCGCACCGGCAGCGAGCTGCGGATCGGTGCGCTGACCAACATCCGGCCCGGCTTGCGCCGCGGCAGCGCGGTGTCGGGCGCGATGCCGTCGCGCGGCACACTGGTCACCGGCTGGCTGAATTCGGTCGCGACGCCGGGTGACTTCCTGGCCGCGCTGGCCGGCGACGCCGGCGACTATGCCGGTTTCAACCTGCTGGCGATCCGGTTCCGCGCGGCGAGCCATGCCCTTGCCGCCGGCTATCTCGACAACGCCGCGACGCCGGCGCAGCCGCGTGCGCTCGCTGCCGGCGTGTATGCGGTCTCGAACGCCACCATCGACGTGCCCTGGCCGAAGACCCGCCGGATCGGCGCTGCGATCGGCGGCGCGCTGGCGTCGCATGCCACCGGCGGTGACGCGGCGCGCCTCGCCTCGGACCTGTTCGACGCGCTGGCCGATCGCCATCCGGCGGTTCCGGTCGATCTGCCGAGCACCGGCCTCGACGCCGCCCGCGAGCGGCTGCTGTCTTCGATCTTCATCGTCGATCCGGTCTACGGCACCCGCTGCAGCACCGTGATCGTCGTCGGCCGCGACGGCCGCACCTGGTTCGAGGAACGATCGTTCGGACCCGACGGCGATCTGGTCGCGATGGTGCGCGAGGTCGTCGCGCCGGCGGCCGATCAGGCCGGCGCGATCTTCTCGTAACCGACGACTCGCGCGCGCAGATCCGCCGGCACCGGCTCCGACTTGCCGCGGTCGGCATGCACGTAGACGTTCTCGCCGCTGACCAGCCGATCGCCGCCGCGCCGGATCAGGAACGCGAACGTCATGCTGGTGCGGCCGATCCGGATGCAGCGGCAGGCGATCGTCAGCTGGTCGTCGAAGCGAGCCGGCGCGTGGTATTCGAGCGTCGACCTGACCACATAGAGGCGATCGAAGGTGCGCTGCAGCCATTCGGCGTCGCCGCCGGATAGTGCGCGCCAGTATTCGGTGATCGCGAGGTCGCAATACGCGAGATAGTGGGCATTGAAGACCACGCCCTGCATGTCGGCCTCGGCCCAGCGGACACGCAGTGGATGGATCAGCGAGAACGCATCGATCGGCGACGACGGATCGGTCGGCATCGAAGGACTCCGGTTGCTGCCGCCCGGCGATTCGACCAGGCGGCCGGTGATCATCTGCCGTCCGTGGCACTGCCCGGCGCCGCCGCGACGCCGGGCTTGTAGGCATACGGATCGCTCGGGTTGCGCAGCAGCTCGATGTCTTCGTGGCGCAGCCGGACCGAGCCCAGGATCTTCGGATGGGACAGAACGTAGAACCGGCCGGCGCGGATCGCGTCGAAGGTGATCTGCGCGACCGCGTCGGCGCCGAGCCGGCCGGCGGTGACCGCGCGTTCGAGGTTCCGTTGCGCGAGCTGCTGCGATTCAGTCGGCGTCTGGTCGCCACCCGGGTCCGGCCGGTTGCGCTCCGACGCATGGATGCCGGTCGGCACGAATGCCGGGCACAGCACCGAACAGCCGATCGCGGCGCCGACCGACTTGAGATCCTGATACAAGGTCTCGCTGGCCGCGACCACCGCATGCTTGCTGACGTTGTAGATCCCCATCAGCGGCGGCGACAGCAGACCGGCGACCGACGCGGTGTTGACGACATGGCCGGCGGTGCGTTGCGCCAGCATGCCCGGCACGAACGCGCGCAGGCCATGGATCACACCCCAGAGGTTGACGCCGAGCACCCATTGCCAGTCGGCGACCGAGTTCTCCCAGATCAGGCCGCCATGGCCGACGCCGGCATTGTTGAACAGCAGGTCGACCTGGCCGAACGCCTCGCGGCTGCGCCGGGCCAGCCGCTCGACGTCGGCGCCGACCGAGACGTCGACCCGCTCGGCAATCAGCTCGGCCCCGGCCGCGCGCAGTTCGTCCGCGACCGCGTCAAGCGCATCCTGCTGGACGTCGGCCAGCGCCAGCCGCATGCCGAGCTGATGCCCGAGCCGTGCGAACTCGCGGCCGAAGCCGCTGCCGGCACCGGTGATGACCGCCACGCGGCGATCGAATTCGGTCAGCATGAAGATCTCCAGTCAGTGTCGCTGGCCGCGCCGCCCGATTCAGCCGCGCAGGAATTTGTAGGTACCGGTCGCCCGGGCAGCCGGCTGGCCGTCTTCGCCGATCACCTCGCCCTCGCAGAAGGCCAGGCTGCGGCCGGCCTGGACGCACTGCGCGCTGATCGTCAGCCGGCCCTTGCCCGGCCGCAGGAACGAAGTCTTCATCTCGATCGTCAGGTTGCGGCCGTCGCTCGGGTCGCTGTCCGGATAGGCGCTGCGCCCGGCCATCGCCATCGTGAAGTCGAGCAGCGTCATCACGATGCCGCCGTGGACGACGCCCCACGAGTTCATGTGCTCGGGCTTCGGCAGCATCGTCGCCTTCGCCCGGCCGTCCGCCATCTCGTCGAGCACGACGCCGAGCGATTCGATATACGGGATCCGGACCGGCAGGTTGCCGGGGCGCGCGCCTTGGCTCATACCGCCGTGACCCCGCCATCGATCGCCAGCGTCTGCCCGGTGATGTGCTTGCCGGCCGCCGAGCAGAACAACAACGCCGCACCCTTCAGGTCGTCGTCGTCGCCGATCCGTTGCAACGGCGCGCGCGCCTTGATCAGCGGCTCGATCCGGTCGAGCGTGCCATGGGTCATCTTCGACGGGAAGAAGCCCGGCGCCAGCGCGTTGACGGTGATGCCGTGCGGTCCCCATTCGCTGGCGAGCGCCCGGGTGAAGTTGACCAGGCCGCCCTTGGTGGTGTTGTAGGCGAGCGTCTGCTGCATGCCCGGCGGGTTGCCGCGCAACCCGGCGATCGACGCGACCGTCAGGACCCGGCCGTAGCGCCGCGGCAGCATCGAGCGCTTGCCGATCGCCTGCGTCAGCAGGAATACCCCAGTCAGGTTCAGATCGAGGACCTTGCGCCAGGCGTCGAGCGGATGGTCCTCGGCCGGCGCACCCCAGGTGGCGCCGGCGTTGTTGACCAGAATGTCGACGTGCCCGAGACGTTCCAGCGCGGCATCGACGAACGATGCGATCTGCGCGGGCTGGCTCTGGTCGGACGCGATGCCGTGGGCGGTGATGCCGAGGCCGGTCAGCCGCATCACCGCGGCGTCGAGCTCGGCCGCCTTGCGTGCGGTCACGACGATCTCGGCGCCCTGCCCGCCGAGCGCCTCGGCGATCTGCAGGCCGAGACCGCGCGAGCCGCCGGTGACGATGGCCTTGCGGCCGCGGAGGTCGAACAACTCGGCGACGGTACTCATGACGATCGATGCCTCGGACATGCGGTCGGAGCCGCTATTTTGCCCGGTTCCGAATGAGTTCAAAACCAGGACGGCTGCATCTCGGCGCAGGTCGTGTCGCCGCGCTCGAGCAGCTGCAGCATCGGCCCGATCCGCGGCAGTTCGCAGTTCAGGAAATAGCGCGCCGCCTGCAGTTTGCCGCGGTAGAAGTCGGCGTCGGCGGAGCCGGCCGCTGCGCCGGCGGCCAGGCCGCGCTGCGCCGCCAGCCATTGCTCGAGCCAGATCCACGCCACCACGTAGTGGCCGAACGCTTCGAGGAATACCGTCGCGTTGACCAGCGCCCGGTCGGTGGCGGCGGCCGCGCGCTGCGCGACGATCGCGTCGATCCGGGTCGCATAGGCCTGCAGCGCGACCGCGAACCGGCGCGACTCGCCACCGGCCGTGCCCGCTCGCGCCAGCGTCGCGGCGACCTCGGCCGCGAAGGCCCGCAGCGACCGGCCATCGCCCTGCAGGACCTTGCGGCCGAACAGATCGAGCGCCTGGATGCCGTGGGTGCCTTCATGGATCGGGTTCAGCCGGTTGTCGCGGTAGAACTGCTCGAGCGGATAGTCGCGGGTATAGCCGTAGCCGCCGAGGATCTGGATTGCCAGCGCATTGGCCTCGAGGCACCACTGCGACGGCCAGCTCTTGGCGATCGGCGTCAGCAGCTCGAGCAGATCGCCGGCGCGCTGGCGCGCCGCGTCGTCGTCGTCGGTACGCTGGTCGTCGACCAGCCGCGCGCACCAGAGCCCGAGCGCCAACCCGCCCTCGACATAGCTCTTCTGCGCGAGCAGCATCCGCCGGACGTCGGCATGCTCGATGATCGGCAGCTGCGGCGTGGTCGGGTCCTTCGCATGCGGATGCCGCCCCTGCGGCCGCTGCCGGGCGTAGGCGAGCGAATGCAGATAGCCGGTGTAACCGAGCGCGACCGCGAGCAGGCCGACGCCGATCCGGGCCTCGTTCATCATGTGGAACATCGCGGCCAGCCCGCGATGCGGCGCACCGACCAGCCAGCCGATCGCGCCGGCTGCGCCCTGCGGCCGATGCCGCCCCTCGCCGAAGTTCAGCAGGCAGTTGGTGGTGCCGCGGAAACCCATCTTGTGATTGAGCCCGGCGAGCGCGATGTCGTTCGGCTCACCGGGCGCGTCGCCCGGCGGGCTGTCGATCGGATTGCCGGGCGTACCGCTGCCCGGCGCGCCGGCCGCCGGCAGCCGTTTCGGCACCAGGAACAACGAGATCCCCTTGACGCCGGGAATCGTCGTCCCGTCGGCCTGGACGATCTTGGCGAGCACCAGATGGACGATGTTCTCGGTCAGGTCCTGATCGCCGCCGGAGATCCACATCTTGTTGCCGAACAGCCGGAAGCTGCCGTCGGGCTGCGGCACCGCGCGGGTCCGGATGTCCGACAGCGACGAACCGGCCTGCGGCTCCGACAGGCACATGGTGCCGTAGCAGCGCCCGGCGAGCATCGGCGGCACCCAGGCGTCGATCAGCTCGGGCGCGGCGTGCGCGAGCAGCAGGTTGCAGTTGGCGATCGTCAGGAACGGATAGGCGGCCGCGCCGACGCTGGCCGCGTTCAGGTACGCGTAGGCGGCCTTCTCGATGACGATCGGCAGCTGCATGCCGCCGCGGGCGCCGTCCTGCGCGGCGGCGATCAGGCCGGTCTCGGCGAGCGCCGCCAGCGCCGGCTTCAGCGCGGCCGGGGTTGTCACCGCACCGTCGTGGAACCGTGGCTCCTCGCTGTCGAGCA
>JBFWQR010000219.1:0-8606 GCA_050249335.1 Lautropia sp. | reverse complement strand
GCCTTCAGCGTACCCGATCCGGAATCCATCGCCGCTGCAACCATCGTTCGCTCCGATCCGAAAAACAAAAGGCCCGCGATCGCGGGCCTCCGTGCCGACGCCGCAGCGTCGCTGACGCGGTCAGCCCGCCTCAGTACTTTTTCTTCGGCAGCATCATGCTGCGCAGCCGCTTGTAGTGCCGCTTGACCGCAGCCGCCTTCTTGCGCTTGCGCTCCGCCGTCGGCTTCTCGTAGAACTCGCGTGCCCGCAACTCGGTCAGGAGCCCGGTCTTCTCGATCGTGCGCTTGAAGCGCCGGAGTGCGACGTCGAACGGCTCGTTTTCCTTGACACGGACCAATGGCATAAGTGGCTGGCCTTGCTGGGTTCTCAACCGGGATTGCGGCCCGGGTTGACACTAGGGGTTGGCACTGCGGATTGCGGTGAGCCGGGGAGTATAACGCGGGGCCGGGCCAGGTGGCAAGTTCCGATCCGGCCGTCTTTCGATCCGGCCGGATCGACGACCGACCGAGCGGTCCGGCGCGCCGCAGTCTCTCATGCCGCCGACGCGGCGATCCGCAGCAGCCAGACCTCGAGATCGGCAAGGACACGCTCGCGCTGTGCCGCCGGCGCGTTGAACAGTTCGTGGTAGCAACCGGGATAGACATGCTCGGTCAGCCGACCCGGCGGCAGCACCCGGCCGAATCGCCGCGCCGCTTCGTTGTCCACCAGGCGGTCGTCGCCGGCCAGCAGCAATAGCACCGGCACCGCCAGCTTCGCCGCCGCGGCGATGCTGGCCGGCCCGGCATCGACGATGAAACCGGCGAGCCGCGGCGAAATCAGGCCGTGGTTCAGGGGATCGCGCCGATAGTCGGCGACTACCGCGCGATCGCGGGAAACATGGTCGGGATCGATCCCGGAGGCGACCGCGCGATCGGGCAGCAGCCGGCGGCCGAGTGCGATCCGCAGCCGGCCGAACGCCGAGATCCGGCCGCCGAGCGCCGGCGACGCCAGGACCAGACCGCGCGGCGCGATCCAGCCGCCAGTCGCGGCGCGCGCCGCGACCGCGCCCCCCATGCTGTGGCCGAGCAGGAACGGCCGGCAGCCGCAGCGCCGCGCCCAGTCGTCGAATACGCTGCGGGCGTCGTCGACGAGTGCGTCGGCGCCGGGGATCGCGCCGCGGGCACCGCCGGAACGACCGAAACCGCGCTGGTCGTAGCCGCGGACCTCGAAGCCGAGGGCGTTGAGCGCCCGCGCGACGTGCGCATAGCGACCGAAGTGCTCGCCGAGGCCGTGGACGACCAGCACGGCACCGCGGGCCCGCTCGCCTTCGGCGATCAACCAGTCCTCGACGTGCAGGTCGACGCCGTCGGGCATCGTGAGATGCAGCGATCGCCGGTGTGGCGATGCCTGCCCGGCTGGTGGCGCGGGTTCGGGAAGCGTCGGTGCGGGCGGCATCGGGCGTCTCCGGTGGCGTGGTGTCGACAGCCGCCGCCCGTGACGGCGCAACGCTCACCGCGGCAGCGCGATCGCCTGCGCGGCGGCAGCGGCCGACGACCAGGCCCACTGGAAATTGTAGCCACCGAGCCAGCCGGTGACATCGACCGCCTCGCCGATCCAGTAGCTGCCGGGCACGCGCCGCGCCTCGAGCGTCGCCGGCTCGAGCTCGGTGGTCGCGATGCCGCCGACGGTGACTTCGGCCTTGCGGTAGCCTTCGGTCGCGGCCGGCGTGACCGACCACGTCTGCAGCGCCCGCCCGAGCAGCCGCAGCCGCGCGTCGGCGATCTCGGCGATCCGCTCCTGGCCGGTCAGGCCGGCAAGCGCTTCGAAACCGGGCTGCCGGCCGGGCTCGGCCGCGACCAGCCAGGTCCGGGCCAGGCGCTTCGGCAGCAGCTCGGCGAGCACGCCGGCGAGCTGGCCGCCATGGCGGCCAGCCTTGGCGTCGAGCAGGCGGCGGGGCAGATCGACACCGGCTCCCAGATCGATCGTCGGCCGGTCGCCGGGATGCCAGTAGCTGGAAATCTGCAGGATCGCCGGACCGGACAGGCCGCGATGGCTGAACAGCAGATCCTCGTCGAAGGCGGCGATACCCGCCAGCGCGATCCGGACCGGCAGCGCCAGCCCGGCCAGTGCCGCGAACGGCTGCCAGCCCTGCGCGGTGAAGGTCAACGGCACCAGGCCCGGCCGCGGCGCGACGCTGGCGATGCCCCACTGTGCGGCGAGTCGCCAGGCGAAGTCGCTGGCGCCGAGCGCCGACACCGACAGGCCGCCGCAGGCGACCACCAGATGCGTCGCGCCGATCCGGCCGCGGTCGGTGACGACGACGAAGCGCGGCGCCGCACCGCGCTCGACCGCGACGACGCGCAGCGGATGGCGCAGCTCCACCCTGCCCGCGCCGCACTCGGCGCGCAACAGATCGATGATCCGCTGGCTCGAATCGTCGCAGAACAACTGGCCGCGATGCTTCTCGTGGAACGGGATCCGATGCGCGCGGACCCGCTCGATGAACCGCTGCGGCGGATGTGCACGCAATGCCGCCCGGGCGAATCGCGGATCGCCCGACAGGTAGCGGCGGTGGTCGGCGCCGTCGCGGTTGGTGAAGTTGCAGCGGCCGCCGCCGGAGATGCGGATCTTCTCGCCGATCCGTTCGGCGTGATCGAGCACCACGACGCCGAGCCCGCGCTGTCCGGCGAGGCCGGCGCAGTAGAGCCCGGCGGCGCCGGCGCCGATCACCGCGACGTCGAAGCGATCCATTGGCAGACGACCGAGGCAAGGAGGCCATGAGGCAGGGGAACGCGATGATAGACTCGCCGCATGCTGGTGCTCGGCATCGAAACCTCGTGCGACGAGACCGGCGTTGCGCTCTACGACACCCGTGCCGGCCTGCTGGCGCAGGCGCTGCATTCGCAGGCCGCGATGCACGAACGCTACGGCGGCGTGGTCCCGGAACTGGCCTCGCGCGACCACATCGAGCGGCTGGTGCCGCTGATCACGCAGGTGCTCGGGCAGTCGGGCCGCTCGCTGGCGCAGCTCGACGCGATCGGCTTCACCCAGGGGCCCGGCCTCGCCGGCGCGCTGCTGGTCGGCGCCGCGGTCGGTAGCGCGCTCGGCTTCGCGCTCGGCAAGCCGGTGCTCGGGATCCACCATCTCGAAGGCCACCTGCTGTCGCCGCTGCTGTCGGACGACCCGCCGGCGTTCCCGTTCGTCGCGCTGCTGGTCTCGGGCGGCCACACCCAGCTGCTGCGCGTCGACGGCGTCGGCCGCTACCAGCTGCTCGGCGATACCGTCGACGACGCTGCCGGCGAGGCGTTCGACAAAAGCGCCAAGCTGCTCGGCCTCGGTTATCCGGGTGGCCCGGCGCTGTCGGCGCTGGCCGCGACCGCGGATCCGGCGCGGACCGGCGCCCGCCCGTTCGCGCTGCCGCGACCCAAGCTGAAATCCGACGATCTCGACTTCAGCTTTAGCGGCCTGAAGACCGCAGTGCTGACGCAGATCCGCCGCGGCATCGCCGACAGCGACCGCGCCGCGCTGGCACACGAGGTCGAACAGGCGATCACCGACGTACTGGTCGACAAGTCGCTGCGCGCGCTCGACGCGACCGGGCTCGACCGGCTGGTGATCTCCGGCGGCGTCAGCGCCAATCGCGTGCTGCGCGCAAAGCTCGCCGCGGCCGGCGCCGAGCGCATCGCGCGGGGCCGGCAATTGTCGGTCCATTTTCCGGCGCTGGCGCTGTGCACCGACAACGGCGCGATGATCGCGTTCGCCGCGGCGCTGCGGCTGCAGGCGCACGGCCCGGCTGGCGACGGCACCCCGACCGCAGCGGTGCCGATGCCGCCGGCGTTCGACGTGAGGCCGCGCTGGCCGCTGACCGAACTGGCCGAACCGGCCGCTTGACCGGCTTCCCGGCCGAACGACTTGCTGGCCGAACCACCTGCGGGCCGAACGACCGGCCGGCTCGGCGAACTGCCGCGTGCTACCGCTCAGTCCGCGTAGCCCGGCAACTCCCGATCGAGCACCCGCATCATCGCCTCGAAGAACAACCGGTCACGCTCGGCGCGCGAATGGGTGTCCTGCGGATTCTCGGTTGCGACCCGCGCCACCATCGCTTCCGGCAGCAGCGCGATCGGCCGGCCGGTGCCGAGCGCGAGGACCTGGGTGCGACAGACCCGCTCGAGCTTGTAGAGCCGGCGGTACGCCTGCGCGACGGTATCGCCGACCACCAGCACGCCATGGTTCTTCATGAACAGGATGTGCTTGTCGCCGAGCACCGCAGCGAGCCGCTCGCCCTCGGACAACTGATCGGCGAGCCCGGTGTATTGATCGTCGTAGGCGACGTGCGGCACGAAGAATGCCGCGGTCTGGTTGGCCGGCAGCAGCCGGTTGTCCGCCAGCATGTTCAGCGCCAGCGCCCAGGTCTGGTGGGTATGCAGCACGACCCGCGCGCCGGTCAGCCGATGGATCGGCGCATGGATGCAGTACGACGACAACTCGACGCGCCCCTCGCCGGAGAGCGTCGCGCCGCTCTCGTCGAACTCCGCCAGTTCGCTGGCGCGTGCCTCCGACCAGTGCCGTCCGAATGGCAGGATCAGGTAGCGGTCGTCGGTGCCGGGCACGGTCATCGTGAAGTGGTTGTCGATGCCTTCATCGAGGTCATGCAGCACCGCGAGCCGGTTGGCAGCAGCGAGATGGATGCGGGCGGTGCGCACCGCGTCGGTATCGGTGCGAGCGTCGGCAAGGCTGGCTGCGGGTCGGGCGGTCATCGGAGTCTCCGGCGGCGGGCGACCAGTATAGCGTCGCGAACGGGCCGGCCCGCGTCGCGATCGGGCCGGCCGCGGCAGCTCGCTATCATCGCGCGATGTACGACGAAGACCAGACCTGGATGCCGCCATCGTTCCGCTCGCTGCATTGCGACCGGCGCGACCGGTTGCTGATCACGGCGCCGGAACTGAAGCGGCGCTACGAGCTCTGCGAAGACCTGGCGCAGTCGCTGATCGAATACTCGCGCGGCGTCCACCATGATCTCGGCGTCGCCGAGGACGAAGTGCTGCGACGCTGCCGCCTGGGCCTGCTGGTCGAGCCGGCGCAGGTCACGCCGGCCGAGGCGACCTGGATCGTGGCGCGGCTCGCCGAATTGCAGAACTGGCCCTGGCCGGACGCGCCGGGCGGGAGCGATCAGGCCGCCGGCGGATCGGCACGGCGATAGCGCCGCGCCATCAGCAAATACAGCACCGCGCCGGCGAGCAGTACCGATGCCGCGATCTCGAGTGAAATCGCGAAGCCGGCCGCAGTGCTGCTGCTCGCCGACAGCACCGCGGCAACCATCGGCGGCCCGCTGATCTGGCCGATGCCGTAGGTCGCGGTCAGCAGGCCGATGTAGCTCGCGACCGCCTGCGGCGGCATCAGCCGGCGGGCCTCCTGCATCGCGAAGAACGTGATCGCGGTGAACGGAATGCCGAGCAGCAGGCTGCCGGCGACGAAGCCGGCCAGCGACGGCGACAGCAGACTGGCACCGATGCCGATCGCCTGGACCAGATAGCAGCCGGCGAGCAGCAGGCGCCGGTCCCCGCCCGGCGGAGCCCGCGTCGCCAGCAAAGCGCCGATGATCACGCCGGCACCGAAGATCGGCCAGAACAGGTCGAGCCAGGCGGAACCCGGCAGCGCCGAGCGCGCGATCACCGGCAGAAAGGTCGCGGTGATGATGTAGCCGAAGCCGGCGAAGCCGTAGGCGATGCCGAGCAGCCAGATCTCGGCCGAGCGGCGCCGCGCGGCGACCGGCGGCGCGACGGCCGGTAGCGCGACGGTCAGCGGTGTGGCGGTCAGCGGCGCGGCATTCGTCGCGGCAGCGGCAGCGGTGGCAGCCGCTGCCGCATTCGGCGACGGTCGCCCGATCGGGCCGCGCCGCTGCACGGCCAGCCGTTCCTCGCCGCCGCGAAACACCGCCCAGACCAGCGCGACCAGCACGGCCGCGAGCGCGCCGAACGCGAGCCACGCCGCCGCGGCTGACCAGTGCCCGGCGACCATGCCGGTTGCCGACAGGCCGCTCGCGACGATCCCGACGCCGGGACCGGCATAGATGATGCCGCCGAGCGCCGACGCGCCCTGCCGCGCCAGCTGCGCCAGGCACCAGCCGCTGGTGTAGACGAACACCACCGCGCTGGCGACGCCGGCGGCGAAGCGCAGCGTCGGCCACGCCAGCGGCCAATCGAGCGCCATCGCAGCGGTCAGCAGCACGGTCGCGACCAGACCGGCACGCACCAGCGTCGCGAACGCGAGGATCGGCAGGACTGGCAGCCGCCCCCAGAGCCACGGCTGCAACGTGCAGAACACCGCGCCGATCATGTAGCCGAAATAGTTGGCGCTGGCGAGCCAGCTCGCGGTCGGCAGATCGAGCAGCCGTTCGGCCAGCATCATCGGCAGGATCGGTGTGAACGCGAAGCGGCCGATGCCCATCGCGACCGCCAGCGACGCCATGCCGGCCAGCGCGATCACCATCGGGCGGCGATCGGTGCCCGCCCGTGCGGCGACGCTCATCGCCGGGCTTCCTGCGGTCGGCGCCGCCGGACGGCGGCGGCTGGGGCGGTTGACCCGGGCCGACTCACCGCGTCTTGCCGGCCTTCGCGCCGATGCGGCTCTCCTTGCCCGCGATCAGATTGCCGATGTTGCGGCGGTGGCGATAGATCAGCAGCACGCTGATCGCCAGGATCACCAGCACGGCGCGGCTCGGGCCGAACAGCAGCACCCAGTAGAACGGCGCGAACACCGCGGCGACCAGCGCCGCCAGCGACGAGTAGCGGAAGAAGTACGCGATGATCAGCCAGGTCGCGACGGTCGCGAGCCCGTGGATCGGGTTCAACGCCAGCAGTACGCCGGCCGCGGTCGCGACCCCCTTGCCGCCGGCGAAGCGATGGAACACCGGGTAGAGGTGACCGACGAAGGCGGCCAACCCGACGCCCATCACGGTCAGATTGGCCAGCCCGAGCTTGGGCTGCAGCCAGCGCGCCAGCAGCACCGCGACGACGCCCTTCAGCAGGTCGCCGGCCAGCGTCAGCGCCGCGGCGCGCTTGTTGCCGGTGCGCAGCACGTTGGTCGCGCCCGGATTGCCCGAACCGTAGCTGTGCGGATCGGCGAGCCCCATCGCGCGGCTGACGACCACCGCGAACGAGATCGAGCCGATCAGGTACGCGACGCCGAGTACCAGCAGGTCGATTGCCAGCGATGCCGTTCCGGTCATGAGTGTGCTCGAAGTGACGGTGCAGTGTAGCCCGACTTCGTCTCGCCGCCCGCCGCCGAGACCGCCTGGCTCATCTGCGCGAACACCACGGCCGCCGCCTGCCGTGCCACGTCGTCGAGCGGCCCGGCCGCGGGCCGCCGCTGCACCAGCGCCAGCACCTGATCGGGCTGCCGGCCGCGGATCGCCTGGAACCGGACGCCGCGCCGGGCCAGCAGCCGCGCGCTGCGCGGCACCAGCGCCGCGCCGAGCCCGGCAGCGACCAGGTCGAGCAGCCCGTGCAGCGTACTGGCCTCATGATCGATCCGCGGGCTGAAGCCGGCGCGGGCGCACAGGTGGATCGCCTGGTCGAAGTACGCCGGGCCGCGATGGCGGGTGAACGCGACGAACGGATGATCGGCGAACGCCCGCAGGTCGACCGCTGCCGCCGACACCGTCGGCCCGCCATGCGGCAGCGCCAGACAGAACGGGTCGGCGAGCCGGGCCGCGACCATCAGCCGCGGATCGCGCGGCAGCAGCCGCAGCAGACCGGCATCGAGCCCGCCGGCGGCCAGCGCCTCGACCTGTTCGCTGCTGATCATCTCGCGCAGTTGCAGCACGATGCCGGGCCGTGCGGCGCGCAGGCGCCGCAGCAGCCCTGGCAGCACGGTACCGCCGGCGGACGGTACGTAGCCGAGCGCGAAGCCCGGTCCGCCGGCCTTGCCGGCGACGATCTCGCGCAGCCGCAGGACCCGGTCGAGCGCGTCGCGCGCGGCTGGCAGCAGCGCCTCGCCGGCCGCGGTCAGCCGCACCCCCTTCGGATGCCGGACGAACAGCGGCACGCCGAGCTCATCCTCCAGCTGCCGGATCTGCACCGAAAGCGGCGGCTGCGCGATATGGAGCTTGCGCGCCGCCTGCGTCAGATTGCCGGCCTCGGCGACGGCGAGGAAATAGCGCAGATGCCTGAGCTCCATGATCGCGCCCCGCCCGCTCCGATACTCGATAGATATGGACATCATACCGAGACGGTGTTTGAAGTAGTGACGCGATGGCCGCAGAATGCGCGAATCAAAGACCGGAACGGAGACCGCGATGACCCTACGCCCGCCCCTGCTCACCGCGCCCAGGCTGCGGCGCCGCCGCCTCGTCCGGACGATCGCCGCCACCGGCCTCGCTGCCGGGCCGCTCGGATGGTCCACGGCGGCGGGTGCCGCCGAATGGCCGGCCAAGCCGGTCCGGCTGATCGTGCCGGCGCCGGCGGGCAGCTCGCTCGACGTCATCGCGCGGATGCTGTCCGAGCATCTGCGCGAGCCGTGGAAACAGCCCGTGCTGGTCGAGAACAAGGCCGGCGCCGGCGGCATGATCGGCGTCGGCACCGTCGCGAAAGCACCGGCGGACGGCTTGCAGATCGCGGTCGGCTTCA
>JBFWQR010000218.1:0-8643 GCA_050249335.1 Lautropia sp. | reverse complement strand
CGTGGTCGTGCCGCTGCCGGATCCGCGCAGACCGAATTCGATGGTCCGGCGCGCGCCGGCGAGCCGCCGCCAGATCGGCGCGTGCGGCTCGTCGCCGGGAAATACCGCGATGCCGTCCTCGCCGAGCGCCGCGATCACGGCGCCGTTCTCGTGCGCCGTCGCCTCGGCGCCGGCCATGAATTCCTGGTGCTCGCGCTGCGCATTGTTGACCAGCGCCACCTTCGGCCGCACCAGCCCGGCCAGCCAGCCGATCTCGCCGGGGTGATTCATGCCGAGCTCGACGACGCCGAGCCGGTGCGCGTCGGAGATCGCCAGCAGGGTCAGCGGCACGCCGACGTCGTTGTTCAGGTTGCCGCGGGTCGTGAACGCATGCGCCGCGCCGACATGCTCGGCCAGGATCGCCGCGATCATCGCGCGGACCGTGGTCTTGCCATTGCTGCCGGTGACCGCGATCAGCGGCAGCGGAAAGCGCGCGCGCCAGCCGGCGGCGATCAAACCGAGCGCGCGGCGCGCGTCCGGCACCAGCAGCGCCGGCGGCCGGCACTGCGCGCTCCAACGCTCGACCACGATGGCGGCGGCGCCCGCCGCGAGCGCCTGGCCGACGAAATCGTGGGCATCGAAACGGTCACCCTTCAGCGCGACGAACAGATCGCCACGCGCGACCGTCCGGGTATCGGTGCTGACCCGCGCCACCGGCTCGGCGCCGGTGCCGAGCAGCACGCCACGGTCCAGCCAGTCGAACGCGTCGCGCAGCATGAACATCAGTGCTTCGCTCCGCCAGGCTTGCCGGCGTCGCCGGCGCTGCTGCCGGCGACGCCAGCAGCGGCCGTGCCTGCCGGATCGTTGCGGAGCGCCAGCGCCGCGCGGGCGCAGTCGAAATCGGAGAACGGCAGGCGCACGCCGGCGATCTCCTGGTACGGCTCGTGTCCCTTGCCGGCGAGCAGCACGACGTCGGCCGGCGCCGCCTCGGCGAGCGCCCGCGCGATCGCGTGGCCGCGGTCGGCTTCGACCAGGTAGGGCGCGCGGGTCAGACCGGCAGCGACCTGCGCGATGATCGCGGCGGGTGCCTCGTCGCGCGGATTGTCGCTGGTCAGCACCACCCGGTCGGCATGCGTCTCGACCGCCGCCGCCATCGCCGGCCGTTTGCCGGCGTCGCGATTGCCGCCGGCGCCGAATACGCACCAGAGCGCACCGCCGCGCGCCTGCGCCAGCGGCCGCAGCGCGGTCAGCGCGCTGGCCAGCGCGTCCGGCGTGTGCGCGTAGTCGACCACCACGGCCGGCCGGGCGGTGTCGCCGGCGTCGCCGATCAGGTCGAGCCGGCCGGGCACCGGCCGCAGCGCGGCGAGTCGCGCCGCGATCTCGCCGAGCGGCCAGCCGAGCGCGCTCCAGGCCCCGGCGACCGCGAGCGCGTTGGCCAGATTGAAGCGGCCGATCACGCCGAGCCGCAGCTCGATGCGCTCGCAGCCGGCGGCGCCGGTCGCACCGGCCGCCGTGCCGGCAGCACCGGCGGGGCGGCCCGCCGCGTGCAGACCCTGGTGACGGATCAGCACGATCCGGCCGAACTCGCCGGCGATCGGCACGGCGACGATCAGCTCGTCGCAGCCGGCGGCGCGCGCCAGCGCGATGCCGTCGTCGGCCTCGTTCGCGTCGACCATGTCGGCCACGCTGGCTGCATTGGCCGCACTGGCAGCATTGGCCGCCCCTGCGACCCGGTAGCCGATCCGGCGTGTCGTGGCCGCGGCCGCCCGCGACATCGGCAACGCTGCCGGGTCCTCGAGGTTGATCACCAGCGCCGGCAGCTCCGGCCAGGCGAACAGCCGGGCCTTGGCCTCGGCATAGGCCTGCATCGTGCCGTGGTAGTCGAGATGATCGCGGGTCAGGTTGGTCAGCACCGCGACGGCGATCCGCGTGCCGGCGAGCCGCCCCTGCACCAGGCCGATCGACGACGCCTCGATCGCGACCAGTTCGAAGCCGGCCGCGACCAGATCGGCGAACGACTGCTGCAGCGACAGCGCGTCGGGAGTGGTCAGCGTCGCCGGGGCCAGCGCGCCCGGCACGCCGATACCGAGCGTGCCGATCACGGCGGCGCGCGACGGAGCGCCGGCGGCGCGGCCGTTGGCGCCGTCGGCGATCCAGTGGCTGCAGCTGGTCTTGCCGTTGGTGCCGGTGATCGCGACCACGGTCAGCCGGGCGCTCGGCTCGCCGTGCCAGGCGGCGGCGATCGCGCCGGCGCTGTCGCGCAGGCCGGCGACCGCCCGCGCCGCGGCGGCATGGTCGCGCACCAGCGCTGCGACCGCGGCGGCAGCGGCGCCGTCGGCTTCATAGACGATCGCACCGGCGCCGGCGGCGAGCGCGCGGCCGACGAAGTCGCGGCCATCGACCCGCTCGCCCGGATAGGCGAAGAAGGCATCGCCGCGGCCGACGCTGCGGCTGTCGGCCGACAGCCGCGCGCCGGCCGGCAATACCTGCCGGAGCCAGTCGGCGGTGCGCCGCGCGACCGGGTCGGTCGAGACCGCCTGCGTCACACGCCGCCCCTGGCGGGCCTGGCGGTACGAGCCGCGGACCGTGCCGCCGCCTCGCTGCGCGAAGCAGAGGGCTCGGCTTTCGCCGCGACCGGCGTGATCATCGTCTCGAACGGCGCGTCCGGCGCGATCGCGAGGGTGCTCAGCGTGTGGCCGGCGATGGTCGCGAACAGCGGACCGGCGATATCGCCGCCGTAGAACTTGCCGGCCGACGGCTCGTCGATCATCACCGCGACGATGATTCGCGGGTTGGACATCGGCGCCATGCCGACGAACGAGCTGACGTACTTCTTCACGTAGCGGCCGCGCTCGATCTTGGTGGTGGTGCCGGTCTTGCCGCCGACGCGAAAGCCCGGCACCTGCGCCTGCGGCGCAGTACCCTTCGGGCCGGCCGCCATCTCGAGCATCTTGCGGATCGCCGCAGCGGTTTCCGGCCTGATCACCGGCACGCCGCGGACCGTCGGGCCGGGTTCGGGGCCGCGCGCCCGCGCCGACACCTGCACCGGCCGGCCGCCGCGCAGCTCGTCCTCGCTGCGGATCAGCTTCGGCTGCAGCAACTCCCCGTCGCCGGCAAAGATCGTATAGGCGCGCGCCATCTGCAGCAGCGAGACCGAGACGCCGTGGCCGTAGGAAATCGTCGCCTGCTCGATCGGCTTCCAGGCCTTCGCCGCCTTCAGCCGGCCGGAAGCCGCGCCCGGGAAGCCGATCTTCGGCGACTGGCCGAAGCCGGACGCATTCAGCAACCGCCAGTGGTCCTCAGGCGGCAGGCTCAAGGCGATCCGGGCGGTACCGAGGTTCGAGCTCTTCTGGATCACCTGCTCGAGCGTCAGCAGCTCGCGCGCGCGATGCGAATCGCGGATCGTGTCGGGACCGATCTTGAGCTTGCCTTCGCGGACGTCGAACAGCGACTGCGGCCGGTATTTGCCGCTCTCCAGGCCGAGCGCCGCGGTGAACGGCTTCAGCGTCGAGCCGGGCTCGTAGAGATCGGTGATCGCCCGATTGCGGAGCTGCGAACCGGACAGCTTGCTGCGGTCGTTCGGGTTGTACGACGGCCAGTTGGCCAGCGCCAGGATCTCGCCGTTGCGCGCGTCGAGCACTACCGCGGCGCCGGCGCGGGCGCGCTGCTCGCGGACCGTCGCCTTCAGCGCGGCGAAGGTCTTGCCCTGGATCCGCTCGTCGATCGTCAGCCGCAGGTCGCGGCCGTCGCGCGGCTCGCGGACCAGGTCGATCCCGCCGATGATACGGCCGTTGCCGTCGCGCATGACGCGGCGGCTGCCGGGCTGGCCGGCCAGCAGCGACTCGAACGACAGCTCGAGCCCTTCCTGGCCGATGTGGTCGATATCGGTGAAACCGACCAGGTGCGCGAACGCCTCGCCCTGCGGATAGTCGCGCTGATAGACGTTCTCCTGCGTGATCGCCTTGATCTGCAGCGCGCGGATCCGGTCGGCGGTCTCGAGGTCGACCCGGCGCTTCAGCTGGATCAGGTGGCGGTCCTCGCCGGTCAGCCGCTTGTGCAGATCGAGCGGCTTGATGTCGAGCAGCCGCGCCAGGTCCATCAGCCGCGGATCGCTCGGATCGATCTGCGCCGGGTAGGCCCAGACCGACCGCGCCGGCAGGCTCGATGCGAGCACGGCGCCGTGGCGATCCATGATCCGGCCGCGGTTGGCCTCGAGCTCGATGGTGCGCTCGTAGCGGCGCGCGCCCTGCTCCTGCAGGAACGGCTTGGACGCCGTCTGCAGGTACAGCGCCTTGACGCCGAGCGCGACGAAGGCGAACGCGACCAGCCCGAAGATGAACCGCGAGCGCCACAGCTGGAGCCGGGCCTGCAGCAGGTTCGGCGCGGCGAACTTGACCGGTCTCGTCATCGGTTCGGCTCCTTCAGATAGAGCGTGCGCTCCGGGGATAACGAAACCATCTTCAACTGCTGCCGCACCAGCTCGTCGATCCGTGACGCCTTGGCGAGCTTGGTGATCTCGAGCTGCAGCTGCGAATAGCGGACATCGAGCTCGCGCATCTGTCCCTGCGCCCGTTCCAGCTCGATCGACAGCCGCCGGGCGCGGTTCTGCGAGGTCACCAGCAGCAGTGCGCAGAGCACCAGCAGCAGCGCCAGCACGGCGTTGGCGCGCGCGATCATCGCGCCGGCTCCGCGGCGGCTGCCGGCGCGGCCGCTGCCAGCCGTTCGGCGACCCGCAGCACCGCCGAGCGCGCCCGCGGATTGGCCGCGACTTCAGCGGCACCCGGCAGCACGCGTCCGCAGTCGCGCAGCAGCGGCGGCGCCAGCGGCGCACCGGTCACCGGATGGCGCGGTGCGGTCTTGCCGGCGTGCAACGCGATGAACTGCTTGACCATCCGGTCCTCGATTGAGTGGAAACTGATCACCGCGAGACGTGCGCCGGTGGCAAGGCGACGCAGGCCGGCGGCTAGAGCCCGCGCGAGCTCGCCGCCTTCGTCATTGGTGTGAATCCGTAGAGCTTGAAAGGTACGTGTTGCCGGGTTTTTACCCATCTCCGGCTTTTTCTGCCGGCGACGGACGACGTGCGCCACGACATCGGCAAGTTGTCGTGTGGTTTGAAACGCCGCGCTACCGGTTTCGGAGCGGCGAGCAGCAATCGCCTTTGCAATCGAAACAGCAAACCGTTCGTCCCCATAGCGTTTCAACACCCCTGACAGTTGTTCGACCGACGCGTTCATGAGCCACTCCCGGGCGGACATGCCGTGCGTCGGATCCATTCGCATGTCCAGTGGACCGTCGCCCGTGAAGCTGAAGCCGCGCGCCGGATCGTCCAGCTGCGGTGAAGAGACACCGAGATCGAGCAGCAGCCCGTCGACCGTGGCGAGACCGCGCTCGTCGAGCAGCGACTCGATCTCGGAGAAGCGGGCGTGAACCAGCTCGAAGCGCCGATCACCGGCGAGATCGGCCGCGCCGCGGCCGGCCGCGATCGCGTCGGGATCGCGATCGATCGCGAGCAGGCGGCCGCGCGGCCCGAGCGCGGCGAGGATCCGCCGGGCATGGCCGCCGCGACCGAAGGTGCCGTCGACGTAGATGCCGTCGGCGCGGATGGCCAGTGCGGCAACCGCCTCGGGGCCGAGCACCGGCCGATGGACGGCGATGCCGGCCTCGATTTCATCCAATGCGACGCTCGCGGCGAATCGACGACCCGCATTCAGAACCCCTGCAGGTCATTCAGGCTCTCCGGCAGACCCCCGGCGGCCTGTTCGTCCATGTAGCGCAGGTAGGTGTCCTCGTCCCACAGCTCCAGACGGGTCAGATCGCCGAGCAGCACGACCCGGCGATCGAGCCGGGCGGCGCGACGCAGGATCGGCTTGACCGTGATGCGGCCGGCGTCGTCGAGCTCGACCGGATCGGCCGAACCGATCACCAGCCGCCGCACGCCCTCGTTGACCGCCTTGAAGTCCTGGAGCTGGCCGAGCATCCGTTCCCACTCGGGCTGCGGGTAGAGCCGCAGGCATGGTGCGTAGTGCCGGGTCACGGTCAGCTTGCGACCGCTGATCTCGGCGATCTGGGCGCGCACCTCCACCGGGATCGTCAAACGACCCTTGGCATCCAGCGTCAGTGGATAGCTGCCCTGAAACATCCCGTTCCCAGCCCGTTGCCCTGCCCGGCCACCGCTTGCGCGGCACTTGTCTTTATTCAGCGAGGATCGGGCCGATCGGGCGATCGGTTGACCGATCGGATTCGAATCGCCGCCAATCCGCGGTCATCTGCGCTCAACCGGGCCACCTCGCTGACCCTGCGCAACCCGTGCTGATCGAGATCCTGCCGGCGCTGGCCATTTTATCGGCCCCACCAGAACCCGCTTGGATCCACCAAGCGGAGAATATTTCAGGTCAATGAACGAGTCAAATCGGGTTTTGGCGAAATTTCTTGTTGTGACAAGGACTTAGTGCGCCCGGGCGAGGCGATGGATCAGATCATTGCCGATTAGCAGCACAAGTGAAAGTAAATTATCAGATATCGGCTCCAGGCCAAGGCAAAACAAGCACTTTGAGAATTCCGGAATCGGCACGGGCAAGGCCGACCAACGGCGACGCCAAGCGATGCGGACCGGCAACGGGCGCACCACATGCTGTCGCGGGCGGCCGCGGGGAAGCGGCGCGAAAGCGGTGGGATGGAGGTGGGGCCGGCGCCCAGATTGGCGCGGAGCCGGCGCCCGGATCGGTCCCGCGGCGGCGCCGACGCCGATCAGCGCCGGCGCCGGAAGAGAAGTTGGAGCGGATCTGTAGGCCGGATTCTGTCCGCCGTTGCCGGCGTGACGATCATTCCTCTGGGCCGCCGGTTACCCGAAGGCTCTAGCCATCTACCCGCACGCTCGAGCGGGCGCTCTACGCGGCCGCCGGAGCAGCCGCTGCGCGTGCCTATTCGATGTTGCTCCGGATGGGGTTTGGCCTGCCGCCGCTGTCACCAGCGGCGCGGTGAGCTCTTACCTCGCCTTTTCACCCTTACCCGATGACTTGCGCCGCCGGGCGGTATCTTTTCTGTGCCACTTTCCGTCGCCTTGGGCCGGTCGCGAAACCGGCTTGCTGCGCCTGGCCGTTAGCCAGCATCCTGCCCTGTGGAGTCCGGACCTTCCTCCGGGGCATGCCCCGGCGATCGTCCGACCCGCTCCGGACCCGACTGTAGCACCGGACCGACAGCTTTGTGGCAATCCCTCCGCGCCGGCCGACCGTCCGTCGATGACGAGTGGACAACCGCGCCCGATCGACGCGATGCTGTCGCGTGAAGCCGTGCTGCCGGATGAACCCTGTCCTGCCGGGAGAGCCGTCCTGCCAAGCCGTCCCACCAAGAGAACCGTCCCGCCGAGAGAATCGCGAGGAGCCACCGAGATGACACGTCGAAATCGCCCCAGCACGACCGCGACGCTCGGCGCTGGCTCTGCCGGCCTGCTCGCTGCCGGCCTGCTCGCGCTGGTGGTCGCCGGCCCGGCGGCGGCGGTCGAGGGCCCGATCCAGTTCGGCGCGCCGACGGTACTGTCCGAGCAGGGCCAGCGGCTGAAGGTCGTGGTGCCGGTGCAATCGCCGCCGAACGACCGGGCGACCGCAGCCAGCTTCCTGGTCACCGAAACCGAAGTGCCGCAGGGCTTCGCGCCGCTGCCGGCGCAGTCGTTCACCGTGATGCGGCCGCAGCAGTCCGACTACGTGGTGTTCCAGTCCGGTGAAGTGGTCCGGACGCCGGAAGTGGCGCTGGTGGTCAGCGTCGCCGGCGATCCGAACAGCCCGTACCGGATGGACCTGCGGGTGCCGGCGGCCGGGACCAGCCGACTGGCAGCGGCCGGGGCGGCGGTGCAATCCCCCGGCGGCCGGATGACCGTCTCCGACGTGCCGACACGCCGGTTGCGCGGCCCGGTCGGCGCCAGCGACCTGCCGCCGAAGTAGCCGCTAAAGCAACCGTCGAACTAGCAGCCAAAGTAGCAGCCAAAGTAGCAGCCGAAGTAGCCGCCGACGAAGCAGCCGTCGAACCAGCCGCTCGGAGGGGCCGCCGAGCGGTCGCCGACGCCCGTGCCGGGATCAGAGCTTTACCGGCACCGTCACCGCAGTGCGGTTGTCCTCGACATAGGCGCGGACGATCTGCCCGAAATCGCGGTCGGCGACGAAGCCGAGCGACTGCGCCCGCGCGGTGTCGAATCGCGCCGCCCACGTCGACACCAGCCGCTCGACCTGCGGATCGCGTCGGCGCGCGACCCGGGCCACCGCTTCGTCACCGCCGACCGCACGCAGCGTCGCGAGCGCCTCGGTCATCGTCACGACGAAGCCCGGCAAGTTGAGGCTGCGATGCCAGCCCCACTGCTGCGGCGACAACGCGAGCGCATGAAGGAACATCCCGACGATCGCCCGCGGTGACGCGACCCACATCGCGGTTTCCTCCGGCACCGGCAGCAGCGCCTCGACGCCGGCGAGCGGCTCGCGGATGATCCCGGACGCGAAACTCGACGCGGCCCCGTTCGGCTTGCCGGGGCGCACCGTCGCGGTCGGCACCCGGACGCTGCGGCCGTCGATGAAGCCCTTGCGGGTGTAGTCCTGCACCAGCAGTTCGCCGATCAGCTTCTGCGTGCCGTAAGAGCCCTGTGGCGTCGGGGTGGTCGCGTCGGTGACCACCGGCGGC
>JBFWQR010000217.1:0-8774 GCA_050249335.1 Lautropia sp. | reverse complement strand
GCCCCCCTGCCACGCCCGCTCTCCCGGATTCCCGCCGGGCCGGGTGCGGTCAGTCTGGTTCTGCTGCGCCCTCCTCTTTCTTCGGTTCGACGATCGCGAGCACGGCCTTCTCGAGCGCCGTGAGTGCAGCAAGCTTCTCGGCCGTCAAGTCCGGCCGCTGGTAGACGCGCACGAGTTTGGGCGGCGCGTGGTTCAGCACCGCCTCGATGATCTCGATCGCAACCCCGGCCTGGCGCATGCGTGTCGCGGCCGTGCGACGCAGGTCATGTAGATTCCAACCGACTTCGAGGCCAACCAGGTAGCTATACAGCGACCGGTACTGCCGTCGCGGCCAACCGGCCTCGGCCAGCGACTTCGCGCGCGGCGGCAGCGGCACGGCGTGCGGCTCACCGTTCTTGCTGATCGGGATGGTCCAGATGCCGTCGACCAGATGCGCGGGTTCGAACGCCTGCGCCTCACCGATCCGGCAGGCGGTCAGCAGCGCAAACCGGATTAGACGGCCGTAGGGCTCGTCGGGGATCGCCCAGGCCCCACGGATCTCGTCGTCCGTCAAAACGCGCTGGCGAGGCTGATAGACGGGCAGATTCAGCGCTTTGGCGGTCACCCCGACCGACGGATCGAACGGGATGAACTCGCCGATCGCTGCCCACCGGAAAAACTGCTTCAGCAGCGCCAGCAACTTGAGCGCCGCGTTCGGTCGCTCGGCCGCCTTCTTGCGGACCAGCGCCACGATGTCGCCGCGCTTGATGCGGTCGACCCGCCGGCTGTTCCACGCCGCGCAGTCGCGCGTGAAGTACGCGACCGACTCCTCCGGCGCGCTGCGATAGCGCTTCATGATCTCGTCGTCGCAGAAGGTCTTCGCGGCCGCCTTGAAGGTCGTCGCCTTCGCCGGCGCGTCACCGGTCGTTGCCGCGGCGCGAGCCGCTCGCGCGTTGACCTTCGGGAAGTCGCCGAGAGTCCGAACCCGCCACTCCCCGTCGACGCGCCGGCGGATGACCCAGGTCTTGCGTCCGCTCTTGCGGACGCGCAGGTACAGACCGTCGCGACTGCCGGCCGGGATCAGCTGGTCAGTCGTCGGGATCGGGATCGCGCGGACAGCGGTGTCGGTCAGCACGGGTATCGGTTCCGGGTATCGACATCCTACCCGAAATCATAGCAAAGATACCCGCGTTCGTGTCTAACTATTTGTTCTAGCAGGAAAGACACATCTCGCAGGGATGGCTACACCTGCATGTTCATGATGTCGGTATAAGCCGACACCAGCCGGTTGCGCACCGTGACCGCGGCCTGGAAGCCGATCTGCGCCTTCTGCATCGACACCATCGTCTGTTCGAGCGACGCGCCGGGGGCCCCCGAATCGAACGCGGTCTGCAGCTTCGACGCCTCGTTCTGGGCGGCGTCGATCCGCTGAAGCGCGCCGGTCAGCACCGTCGAGAACCCGCCGTCGGGGCCGCTCGCGGCGGGCCCGACCGGCTTGATGCCGCCGGCCGGACCGGCACGATCCGGACGAGCGGCGGCCGCCGCCGCTTCGGCGGCGGCTTTCAGCGCTGAACTCGGAAATCGGACATCCATGGTGGTGTACCCTGGGCGGATCCGTCGCGCGGACGGGGGCAGATCGAATGCTAGCGATCGCCAGCCGCCGGCGTCCGTGAAATAGCGGGAATCCAGCCCGGTAATTGGGGCATATCGAGCCGGGGCGGTGCCGAATAATCGGCGCCATCTCCAGGACCTCGAATTCATGAGCAAGACTTCCAACGAGATCGTCGCCGATGCGCCGTCGCCGTCCGGCTTTGCGCAAGTGCCGACCGGGCAGAAGATCAAGGCCGGCCTCGGCGTCATCGCGCTCGGCGCGGTCGCGGTCTCGGCCTGGCTGTGGTCGCAGCAGCCCGACTGGAAAGTGCTCTACACGAGCCTGTCGGACAAGGACGGCGGCGCGGTGATCGCGCAGCTGGTCCAGATGAACGTGCCGTACCAGTTCACCGAAGGCGGCGGCGCGATCATGGTCCCGGCGAACCGGGTTCACGATGCGCGGCTGAAGCTGGCGGCGCAAGGCCTGCCGCGCGGTCAGGCGGTCGGCTTCGAGCTGATGGAGAACCAGAAGTTCGGCACCACCCAGTTCCAGGAGCGGCTGAACTTCCAGCGCGGCCTCGAAGGCGAGCTGGCACGCTCGATCCAGGCGCTGGACTCGGTCGCCAGCGCCCGGGTGCATCTGGCGCTGCCGGCGCAGAACGGCTTCCTGCGCGAGCAGCAGAAGCCGTCGGCATCGGTGCTGCTGAGCCTGCATCCCGGGCGCTCGCTCGATCGCCAGCAGGTCGCCGGCATCCTGCATCTGGTCGCGTCGTCGGTTCCCGAGATGAGCACCCGGCAGGTCTCGATCGTGGACCAGAACGGCACGCTGCTGTCGGACTTCGATTCGGCGCCGAACGGGCTCGACCCGACCCAGCTCGGCTATCTGCGCCAGCTCGAAGCGTCGCTGTCGCGGCGGGTGATCGACATCCTCGAACCGATCGTCGGCGCCGGCAACGTCCGCGCGCAGGTCACT
This sequence comes from Lautropia sp., assembly GCA_050249335.1. Classification (GTDB taxonomy): domain Bacteria; phylum Pseudomonadota; class Gammaproteobacteria; order Burkholderiales; family Burkholderiaceae_E; genus Lautropia. The sequence goes on along the minus strand of JBFWQR010000217.1, from coordinate 6,232 downwards.
GCGGACCTCGATTTCACGCAGTCGGAGCAGACCGCCGAGACCTTCAAGCCGAACCAGACGCCGCAATCGGCCAGCATCCGCAGCCAGCAGTCGCTCGAATCGACCGAGCGCGGTGCCGGCAGCGGCGCCGGTGCCGGCGGTATCCCGGGTGCGCTGTCGAACCAGCCGCCGGCGGCCGGCACCGCGCCGATCAACGGCGCCGCGCAGCCGACCCAGGCTGCCGCCGGCGCCGCTGCCGGAAGCGCCAGCGGAACCGCCGGTGCCGCCGGCGGCACCGCGGCAGGCGGCGACAGCAACGTGCGGCGCGAGACCGTCACCAACTACGAGATCGACAAGACGGTTCGCGTGACCCGCAACCCGACCGGCGCGATCAGGCGGCTGTCGATCGCGGTGCTGGTCAACCAGCGCCAGTCGGTCAACGCCGACGGGCAACCGGTGTCGACGCCGCTGACCGCGCCGGAAATGGAGAGCGTCAACGCGCTGGTCCGCGACGCAGTCGGCTTCTCGAAGGAGCGCGGTGATTCGGTCAACGTCGTCAATGCCGCGTTCAGCCGGGTCGAGGCGCCTCCGGCCGAAGTCGTGCCGCCCTGGAAGGATCCGGCGAACATCGCGCTCGCCAAGGATCTCGGCAAGCAGTTCGGCTTCGTGCTGCTGGCCCTGCTGATCCTGCTGATGTTCATCCGCCCGGCGCTGAAAGCTGCCAGCCGGCCGCCGCCGGCCCCGGCGCGACGCGCGCTCGATGCCAGCGTCGACGAGGATCTCGAGCTGCCGAAACCGGGGACTCCGACCATTGCCGGCACGCCGAATCCGAACCAGGGCATGGGCATGACGATCGCGCAGCACAACGCGCTGCAGCTGGCCCGGACCGACCCGACCGCGGTCGCGACCGTCGTCCGCAACTGGGTCAACGGCGCCGACAAGGCTCCGGCATGACGATCGACCTCGCGAGCGCCTGCAGCGCGCGCTCCTCGCAGCGGGAGGCGGCCCGGTGAGCGCCTTCGACGAGAACGGTACGCTCGACGCGGCGGTGCTGCTGCTCGCGCTCGGCGAGGAGACCGCCGCCGAAGTGTTCCGGCATCTGACGCCGAAAGAGGTGCAGCAGCTCGGTCAGGTGATGGCCAAGACACAGTACACCACCAAGGACCACGTCAATCAGGTGCTCGAGCGCTTCCAGGCGCAGGCGGCCGATCAAAGTACGCTGGTGCACGACCCGAACGTCTATGTCGGCAACGTGCTGACGCGGGCGCTCGGCGTCGACAAGGCCGGCATGCTGATCGACCGGATCACCCAGGGCAGCGATGTCACCGGCATCGAGAGCCTGCGCTGGATGGACCCGTCGTCGATCGCCGAGCTGATCCGCGACGAGCATCCGCAGATCATCGCGTCGATCCTCGTGCACCTCGAACGGGAACAGGCGTCGGCGATCATGCTGCAGTTCGACGAAGCCGCCCGCGCCGACGTGATGCTGCGGATCGCGACGCTCGACGCGATCCAGCCGAACGCGCTGAAGGAGCTCAACGAGTCGTTGTCGCGGGTGCTCGCCGGCGGCGACCAGGTCCGGCGCAGCAAGCTCGGCGGCAGCAAGGCCGCCGCCGAGATCATCAATTTCATCGGCGCCAGCGCCGAATCTAGCCTGCTCGAGGCGATCCGCGACGAGGACCCGGACCTGGCGCAGGCGATCGAAGACCAGATGTTCACCTTCGACGACCTGATCGACCTCGACGACAAGGCGATCCAGGTACTGCTGCGCGAAATCCAGAGCGATCAGCTGATCGTCGCGATGAAAGGCATCGACGCGGCGCTGCGCGACAAGATCTTCAAGAACATGAGCTCGCGCGCCGCCGAGACGTTGCGCGAGGATCTCGAGTCGAAGGGCCCGGTCAAGCTGTCCGAGGTCGAGGCGCAGCAGAAGGAGATCCTGAAGACGGTCCGCCGGCTCTCCGAAGAAGGCCAGATCGCCATCGGCGGCGGGGGCGGCGATGAGTTCGTCTGAGCGCGCCGCGCGGGTGGTCCGCGGCGGCGACTGGCAGCCGCTGACGCTGTCCCGGCTGACCGGTTCGACGCACCCGGGGCGAGCCGTGGTCGGCCGGGCCGCCGGCAAGGCCGCCGATCGGGCCGGCGGCGGTCCGGCAGCCGATCCGCGCGTTGCCGCCGCGTTCGGCGACGGCATTGCCGAGGGCCGCCGGCTCGCCGCGGCCGATGCCGAGCGGCGCGATCGCCTGGCCGGTATCGCCGCGCACGAGCGCTGGACCGCATTGACCGGCGCCTTCGAGCACGAGCTGCGGACGCTCGAAGGTACGCTCGCCGACCGCGTGCTGGAACTCGCGCTGACGCTGGCCCGGAGCATCGCCTGCCGCGAGATCGCGACGGCGCCAGACGCGATCGAGGCCGTGCTCGCCGATGCGATGCGCAGCATCACCGGCGGCTATCGTCATCTCGAGATCAGCGCCAACCCGGCCGACTGCGAACGGATCCGCGGCTGGCTCGCCGGCCGCAGCGGCGACGCGACCCTCACGGTTCGCGCCGACGGCGGCATCGCGCACGGCGGCTGCCTCATCCGCGCCGATGACGCGACGCTCGATGCGACGCTGGCGACGCGGATCCGCCGCACCTTCGAGGCGCTCGGCGTCGACGCACCGGAAGCCACAGTCGAGCCGGGTGCCACAGCCGACGGCGACGGGGCGGAGGCCGGCCGATGAACGACCTCGCCGCCTTCATCGACGACTGCACGGCGCTCGCCCGTAGCGCACGGCCGATCGCGACGCACGGCCGGCTGGTCAAGGTCACCGGTATGGTGGTCGAGGCGGCCGGCCTGCCGCTGCCGGTCGGCAGTCTGTGCCGGCTCGGCAGCGGCGGCGCCGCGATCGAGGCCGAGGTGGTCGGCTTCGCCGGCGGCCGGACCTATCTGATGCCGTCGGCCGATACGTCGGGGCTGGCGCCGAGCACCACGGTGACGCCGATCGAGCCGCCGAAATCACGCCCCCGGCTCGGCCGGCGCGCCCATCCGCGGCGCCGCGCCACCGACCGGATGCGGCATCTGCCGATCGGCGACGGCTTGCTCGGCCGGGTCGTCGATGCGCACGGCGCCCCGCTCGACGGCGACGGGCCGATCGTCGAAGCCGCGTCGCTGCCGATCATCGGACGTCCGATCAACGCAATGGACCGCGAACCGATCCGGTCGCCGCTCGATACCGGCATCCGGGCGATCAACGCGATGCTGACGGTCGGACGCGGCCAGCGGCTCGGCCTGTTCGCCGGCGCCGGCGTCGGCAAGAGCGTGCTGATGGGCATGATGGCGCGCAATACCGATGCCGACGTGATCGTGGTCGGCCTGGTCGGCGAGCGCGGCCGCGAGATCAAGGAGTTCATCGAGGATATCCTCGGTCCGGAAGGCCGGCGCCGCGCCGTCGTGGTCGCGGCGCCGTCCGACACGCCGCCGATCGCACGGATCCAGGGTGCCGACTACGCGACCGCGATCGCCGAGCATTTCCGCGACCAGGGCCGGCACGTGCTGCTGCTGCTCGATTCGCTGACGCGCTATGCGATGGCCGCGCGCGAGATCGCGCTGGCGATCGGCGAAGCGCCGGCAACCAAGGGCTATCCGGCCTCGGTGTTCGCCCGGCTGCCGAAGCTGATCGAGCGGACCGGCAACGGCCTGAACGGCGTCGGCTCGATCACCGCGTTCTACACGGTGCTGTCCGAGGGCGACGACCCGCAGGACCCGGTCGCCGACTCGGCGCGGTCGTTCCTCGACGGCCACGTCGTGCTGGCGCGCGCCCTGGCCGATGCCGGCCACTATCCGGCGATCGACATCGAGGCGTCGATCTCGCGGGTGATGAGCGCGGTCGCGACGCCGGCGCATCTGACCGCGGCCCGGCGGCTCAAATCGCTGTGGGCGCGCTATCAGCGCAGCCGCGATCTGATCGCGATCGGCGCCTACGTCGCCGGCGCCGATCCGCAGACCGATCTCGCGATCCGGCTGATGCCGGAGATCGAGGCCTTCCTGTGCCAGGACATCGACGAGCGTTGCGCGCTCGCGGCCGCGGTCGCCGGGCTCGACCGGCTGCTCGAAGCGGATGTCGGCGCGACCACCGGCCCGACCGCATGAAACCCGGCAACTTCGCGCTGGTGATCGAGCGCCACCAGCGCTTGCGCGATGCCGCGGTCGGCGAACAGGCGCGCGCCCGCACCGCCCTGGACAACGCCCTGCGGACCCTGACGACGCTGGTCGACTATCGCGACCAGCAGTACGCGCAGGTGCGCGCCGCCGGCCGCACGCCGGTCGCGGTGGCGCGGCTGGCGCTGCAGACGCGCTTCGCCGACACCCTCGACGAAGCGATCGGTCTGCAGCAGCTGCGCGTCGACGAGGCGTCGGCGCGGCTCGAGACCTGCCGCGCCGAAGTGCTGAAACAGGCGCAGCGGCTGCGCGCGCTCGAGACGATCGAGCGGCGTCGCGCCGAAGAGCTCGCGCGCCGTGCCGCGCGCCGGGAGCAGCAGGCGACCGACGAAATCTCGGCGGTCCGGCATGCGCTCCGCGCCACCGAGACGTCCGGCTGACGCGCCGGCCGCTGCGCGCCCGCTACCGTCCCACGCCGAACCGACCCCACCGTGCCAACCGCCATGCCGACCCCGATCTCCGCCGCCGGACCTACGGCCGCCCTCGACCTGATTGCCCGCGCTGCCGGCGCGGCGCACCGATCCGACGCGGGCGACGCCTTCGACGCACTGATCCGCGACGCCGCCCGCGGGGTCGCCGACGACGGCGACCGGTCGAACCGCTCAGACAGCAACTGGTCGAACCGCGCCGACGGCAACCGGTCGCATCGCGCCGACGGCGACCTGTCCGATGGTGCGCCGGATCGCGGCTCGGCCGCTGCCGATCAGGCGCGGCTGCGCACGCGCGGCGAGGCGGACCGGCGCGATGCGACCCGCCGGCAGGCTGCCCGCGCCGAGGCCGACCGGACGCACGTCGAGCAGGCCATGAACCGACGCGATGCCGCCGCGCGCACGGCCGGCCGTGACGCCGAGCGCGCCGCCGCTGCAGACGATGCGGCCGACCGCATGGCTGCCAGACGAACCGAGGCCGCTCGCCTGGACGACGCCCGGCGCACCGGCCACGACGCCGGCGACCCGCCCACGGTCGAAGACGCTGCCGCTGCGATCGCTCCAGCCGATACCGATCGCACCGCAGGCGCCAGCAACGACATGGACCGACCGGATGCCGGCATGGCGCAGCCGCAGAGCGCGCCCGACGCCGCGCCTGGTATCGCGGCTGCGATGCCGGCCGACGCGGCGGCGCTGGCGCTGGCGCTGCCGTCGACACCGACGCCGACGGCCGCTGCCAGCGTCGACGGCAACCCCACCGCCGCCGGCAACGACGGCACGACGGCGGCAGCAACCGCGATGCCGGCCGACACCGCGGCAGACGCGGCCGGCCAGGGTATCGCCGACACCAAGTCCGCGATCGGCAGGGCCACCGAGCGCGCGAACGACGCAACCGCGACCGGCGGCATCCCGACGGCGGCAGGCACCGGCACGGCCGCGAGCGCGACCCCGGACGGCACGGCCAGCACTGCGACCGACGCCCCGGCATCGGACCGACTTGCCGGCGGCGCCAGCGGCATGCCGGCCTCGGACGATACCGCAGGCCCGGCGGCGGCCGAGCGCGGCACGGTCGCCGAAGCCGGCACGAAGCGCGGGAGCCCGGTCGCGGGCATGGCGGGCGGCGCGCCGGCCAGCGGCGCCGCAGCAGCCGCGAACGCTGCTGCGGCGGCCACCAACGCCACTGCGGCGGCCAACGCTCCAGCGACGGCGTCGGCCGCAGCCGCGCTCCTTGCCGGTAGCTCGTCATCGGGCAACTCCGCGGTGGCTGGTCGCCCGGCTACGGCGCCGGCTGCCGGCCGCCCCGCCGCAGGTGTCACGGCAGCCGCGTCGGCCAGCGCCGGCGACACCAGGAGCGCCAACGGCACGGCTGCAACCAGTGCCGCGGCCATCAGTCTCGCCGATGCGATCGCCGAGGCGATCGCGGCCGGCCGCGACCCGGCAGCCGCGATCGCTTCCGGTGCGGCCAGCGGTTCGCCCGGCGCGGGCAGCTTCGCGGCAATGCTCGGCGCCGGTGCCGTCGGAACCGGTGGCGCTGCCGGCGCGTTCACCGCGCTGCGCACCGATGCCGCAGCGGCGAACACCGCAGTCGCAGTGCCGATCGACAGCCAGGAGATCGGAAGAGCACACG
>JBFWQR010000216.1:0-8810 GCA_050249335.1 Lautropia sp. | reverse complement strand
GCAGCGCGATGACTCCGATGTCGCGCGAAAGCGGCGGATCGGCGATCGTGAGGATCCGGGTTCGCTGCAGCGCGCTCCGCTGCAGGCGCGATCTGGATACTGCCGCCCACCCCAGCCCTGCCTCCGCCATCGCGACCAGCGTGTGTGCATGACTCCCCTCGTACTTCTAGCGTAGCGCGATTCCCCGCTCCCGTGCCGCATACTCTAGCAACTGCCGCGTCAGCCCTGCCTGCAGGAGCAGCGGCTTCTTGCTCAGCTCGAGCAGCGTGATGGCGCTCTGATCGGTCCTGCACTGTGCAATCGGTGCCAGCGCCACGATCGGATCGACGAACAGCCTTTCGAACGAGAGCTCGGTCTCCGCGGCGAGCGACGGGGCGACCGCGAAATCGACCTGCCTCGTCCGCACCATGTCGCCCCAATTCTCGGACAGCTCGTGCAGGTGTACCCGGACATGAGGGTAGGTCCGCTCGAATGCCGCCAGTATCTCGGGCAATCGGTTCTCGGCCATCAACGGCGAGCATGCGAGCTGAACGTTCCTGAATTGCGACGAGTCGCTCTCCTGCAGCCGGCGTACGCAATCGCTCAGCTCGCCCAAGGCCGCTTCGACCGCCTCGAGCAGCACTTCTCCGCTGGAAGTCAACGCGACCGATCGCGTGGTCCGATGCAGCAACGACGTGCCGACTTGCTCCTCGAGCGCCTTGATCTGGGCGCTCACCGCGGAATGCGAACGATGGGACAGCTCGGCAACTCTTCGAAAGCTCCTGTGATGCGCGACCAGCAGGAAGGTATGCAGACTATTGAGATTCAGCGCGAGGAGCTTGTCGTAGGCGTCCATCTTCAGCTCCGGGATGCTTGCCGGCTTACCGCGGCGCCCGCTTACCCGGCTGTCATACGTTCGCCCGCGGCGGCAGGATCTTGCGGTCGATCAGCACGCCGAGCCAGTGCTTGACCGCCAGCTCGGTGTCGTAGGTATCGGTGAAGCCGGCCTGCTTGATCTTGACCGTGCTGACGAAGATCGGCGGCGGCAGCTGGGTCAGGCCGTAGCCGAATCGCAGATCGGCAGAATGATGCGATTCGCCGAGCAGCTGGGTCATGGTCAGCTTGCGCAGCCCGTGCTTCTGCACGATGCGATCCCAGAGCCCGGATCGGCTCGGCAGGTATTCGGCCATCTTGGTCGGGCGATCGGGCCCCTGCTCGAGGCCGAAGAACTCGGCCAGTGACGGCCACAGGTCACGCCAGCTGAAGACCTCGCCGTTGGTCAGGTTGAAGTGCTCGCCGCGTGCCGCGGCGGTCTGCGTGGCCCACAGCGCGGCGCGCCCGATCAATCGCACGTCGACCGCCTCCCGGACGAACGACAGGTGGCCCGGATAGGCGAACGATACGCCCTCTTCCCGGCACAGCGCCGCATAGATGCCGATCACCGGAATCGTGTTCATCGCGACGCCGACATTGGGGCCGATCACGATGGTGGGACGGAAGATCGTCCACTCGAATCCGGCCTCGGCCGACTTCGCCTTGATGTAGTCCTCCTGCAGCCAGTAGAAATTGGCATGCTCGACGCGCGGATGGCGTTCACGCGCCGGGACGCGCATGGCACTGACCCGGACGGCGTCGCCGACGACCGTGGGCCGGATGCCGTACGCCTTGGTTCCCTGCAGCAGCGTCAGGTGTTCGAGCCTGGCCGCCTTGGCCAGCGGCTCGACGACGTTGCGCAGCATCCGCAGGTTCGTCTCCATCTGCTCCGGGTCGCTCCAGCCGGCGATCAGCCCGGGCTTCTCGTAGACGGCGGTATAGACCACATGGGTGACGGACGCGAGCTTGCCGAAGGATTCGGCGCAGGCGCGCTCGTCCTGCAGATCCACCGGCAGATGTTCGAACGCACGCGAGCTGAAGACCTCTGGCTTGCGACGCGATACCGCGATGACCTGCCAACCGGCATCGAGGAACACGTCGACCACCGCGGTCCCGATCAGGCCGCTGGCGCCGACGACGAGAACGGTCCTGGCACTGGGCGGATGATTCACGCGAGCTCTCCGAGGCCGTCAGTCGGCAGTGATCTTCGTGCTTTCGAACAGCGGCTTCCAGCGGGCGATCTCGTCGGCGATCATCTTCTCGAAGCTCGAACGCGAGTTGCCGGCCGGCTCGATGCCGAGCGTATCGAACTGCTTGCGCACTTCCGGCCGCTGCAGCACCTTCCCGAACTCGGCATTCAGACGGTCGAGGACCGGCGCCGGCACGCCGGACGGCGCCAGAATCCCGTACCAGGCCCCCGATTCCGCGCCCGGCAGGCCGGCCTCCGCGACGGTCGGAACGCCGGGCAGCTGCGGCGCGCGCCGCGCGTCGGCGATCGCGATCGCGCGCAGCTTGCCGCTCTCGACCTGGGCGCGGATCGGCGGCACGCCGCTGAACAGCACCTGGACCCGGCCGGCGATGACGTCGGTGACGGCTTCCGCGTTTCCCTTGTACGGAACATGCAGGATGTCGGTCTTGGTCAAATGCCTGAACAGCTCGCCCGCCAGATGGCCGCTGGTCCCGTTGCCGGCGGAGGCGAAAGCGACCTTGCCCGGGTTCGCCTTGACGTATCCGACCAGCTCGGACAGCGTCTTTGCCGGCACTTCCGGGTTGACCAGGATCACGTTCGGACCGGTCGCCAGCAGGATCACCGGTGCGATGTCGCCGGGCGCGAACGGCATGCTCTTGCGCATCATCGGGTTGAACACCAGCGGCCCCGGCGACGCGAAACCGAGCGTGTAGCCGTCCTTCGGCGACTTCGCGATGAAGTCGGTCGCGAGGTCACCGCCGGCTCCCGGCTTGTTCTCGACGACGACCGGCTGGCCGAGCTGCTCCGACAGCGGCTTGGCGACCAGGCGAGCGATGATGTCGATCGAGCTGCCGGCGCCGTAGTTCGCGATCAACCGGATCGGCTTGCTGGGATATGGCTGTGCCGCCGCCCAGGGGGCCGGGCAGACGAGCGCGAACATCAGCAGCAGGCGAGCGAGTCTCATGATGGTCTCCTCCATGGAAAGAATCCCCGGATGGTACGCAATCCGGAAACCGGGATTCTGTCATGGCGGACCACGGGCAGCCGGCCGCCCGGCCGGCGCGCGCGGGCGGACGATGCCGCGGCCGCCGGACCACGGCCGCCCGGCCGCGCCCCAGGGGGCGGGTCAGACCAGGTCGAGGTGCTTGATGCCGGCCTGCAGGTCGCGCTGGGTGCGCTTGCCGTTCAGCTTGATGTTGAGCCGCAGGTCATTGACCGAGTCGGCGTTGCGCAGCGCGTCTTCGTAGCTGATTCTGCACGCTTCGTAGAGCTCGAACAGGTGCTGGTCGAAGGTCTGCATCCCGAGCTCGCGCGACTTCTTCATGATCTCCTTGATCTCGGTGACCTCGCCCTTGAAGATCAGGTCGGCGATCAGCGGCGAGTTGATCATGACTTCGACGGCGGCGACCCGGCCCTTCTTGCCTTCGAGCGGCAGCAGCCGCTGCGAAATCACCGCCTTCAGGTTCAGCGACAGGTCCATCAGCAGTTGCTGGCGCCGCTCTTCCGGGAAGTAGTTGATGATCCGGTCGAGCGCCTGGTTCGAGTTGTTGGCGTGCAGCGTCGCGAGGCACAGGTGGCCGGTCTCGGCGAACGCGACCGCATGCTCCATGGTCTCGCGGTCGCGGATCTCGCCGATCATGATCACGTCCGGCGCCTGCCGCAGCGTGTTCTTCAGCGCCACCTCCCAGCTGTCGGTATCGACGCCGACCTCGCGGTGGGTGACGATGCAGTTGCGGTGCGGATGGACGAACTCGACCGGGTCCTCGATCGTGACGATGTGACCGTAGCTGTTCTCGTTGCGATAGCCGATCATCGACGCCAGCGTGGTCGACTTGCCCGAGCCGGTCGCGCCGACCATGATGATCAGCCCGCGCTTGGTCATCGCCAGGTCGCTCATCACCGGCGGCAGGTTCAGCGACTCGAAGGTCGGGATCTCGCTCTGGATCACCCGCAGCACGATGCCGGTGCGGCCGAGCTGGGTGAACGCGTTGACCCGGAAGCGGCCGATGCCGCCCGGGCTGATCGCGAAATTCAGCTCCTTGTTCGCCTCGAACTCGCCGGCCTGGCGGTCGTTCATCAGCGCGCGCGCCAGCTCCACCGTGTGCTGCGGCGTCAGCGGCACGTTCGAGACCGGCTGCAGCTTGCCGTCGATCTTGAACGCCGGCGGGAATTCGGCGGTCAGGAACAGGTCCGAACCCTTCTTCGACACCATCAGCCGCAGCAGGTCCTGCAGGAACCGCGCCGCCTGCTCGCGCTCCATGGTGCTCGATCTCGGTAGCGCCGAAGCGGTGGCGGGCTGTGCCGGTTGCGGCCTTTCCATGGTCGACATCGTTGATCCTCGAAATGGGCGAATGCCGGGGAGCGCAGGGCTCAGCCGGGGAAGTTTTCCTTGACGGCGGCGGCGGAGCGCGCCTCGGCCATCGAGATCGTGTTGCGCCGGACCAGGTCGGTCAGGCACTGGTCGAGCGTCTGCATGCCGAGCGCGCCGCCGGTCTGGATCGCCGCGTTCATCTGCGACACCTTGGCTTCGCGGATCAGGTTGCGGATCGCCGGCGTGCCGATCATGATCTCGTGCGCGGCGACGCGGCCGCCGCCGTCCTTGGTCTTGAGCAGCGACTGCGAGATCACCGCCTTCAGCGACTCCGACAGCATCGCGCGGACCATGTCCTTTTCCGCCGCCGGAAACACGTCGACGATCCGGTCGATCGTCTTCGCCGCCGAGGACGTGTGCAGCGTGCCGAACACCAGGTGGCCGGTCTCGGCGGCGGTCAGCGCCAGCCGGATCGTCTCGAGATCGCGCAGCTCGCCGACCAGGATGATGTCCGGGTCCTCGCGCAGCGCGCTCTTCAGCGCGTTATTGAACGACAGCGTATGCGGGCCGACTTCGCGCTGATTGATCAGGCAGCGCTTGGAGTCGTGGACGAACTCGATCGGATCCTCGACGGTCAGGATGTGGCCGTACAGATTCTCGTTGATGTGATTGATCATCGCCGCCAGCGTGGTCGACTTGCCGGAACCGGTCGGGCCGGTCACCAGCACCAGGCCGCGCGGCTGGCTCGCGATGTCGACGAACGACTTCGGGCAGTTCAGCTCCTCGAGCGTCAGGATCTTCGAAGGAATCGTCCGCATCACCGCGCCGGCGCCGCGCTGCTGGACGAACGCGTTGACCCGGAACCGCGCCAGACCCGGAATCGCGAACGAGAAGTCGCACTCGAGATGCTCCTCGTAATGCTTCCGCTGCGAGTCGTTCATGATGTCGTAGATCAGGCCGTGGACGTCCTTGTGCTCCATCGGCGGCAGGTTGATCCGGCGCACGTCGCCATGGACCCGGATCATCGGTGGCAGGCCGGCCGAGAGATGCAGGTCCGACGCCTTGTTCTTCACAGAGAAGGCCAGCAGTTCCGCGATATCCATTCGTCCAGTTCCCGCGACCGTCGGTCGGTTAGGTTCGTCGATCTACAATCCGGGTCATCGTAGTCGGCGACGGGCGGGTTGCCGCCCCGGATCTGGCGAACAAGCAATAGCAGGCGATGAACGGCGATTCCATGTTGGCCGATCGCTATCAGGCGGTCCGGGCGCGCATCGATGCGGCCGCGCGGGCGGCCGGCCGCGACCCGGCCACGGTCCGCCTGCTGGCGGTCAGCAAGACCTTCGACGCCGCGGCCGTCGCCGCGCTGGCGGCGCTCGGCCAGCGCGCGTTCGGCGAGAACTACCTGCAGGAGGCGCTGGACAAGATCGAGCGGCTGGCGCAGATGGCGCCGGTGGCCGGACCGAGCACCGGGTCAACGGCCGGGGCGGCCGCCGGCGCGCTGGGGCGGCTGGAATGGCACTTCATCGGCCCGATCCAGTCGAACAAGACGCGGCGCATCGCCGAGGCCTTCGACTGGGTGCATTCGGTCGAATCGCTGCGGATCGCCCGCCGGCTGTCCGACCAGCGGCCGCCCGAGCGCGCGCCGCTGGCGGTCTGCGTCCAGGTCAACGTCTCGGGCGAGGCGAGCAAGAGCGGCTGCGCTCCGCAGGACGCGGTCGCGCTGGCGGCCGAGGTGGCGGCGCTGCCGCGGCTCGCGCTGCGCGGGCTGATGGCGATTCCGGAACCGACCGACGATCCGGCACTGCAGGCGGCGCGGTTCGCCACGCTGCGCGAGCTGCTCGACGCGGTCCGGCGCGCGACCGCGAGCGGCCGGGGTCCGGCGCCGGACACGCTGTCGATGGGTATGTCGGCGGACCTGGAGGCAGCGATCGCCGCCGGCGCGACGATCGTCCGGGTCGGGACCGCGCTGTTCGGCAGTCGCGGCTGACCGTGCCGTCTACGTAGGGGGCCTGTCGGACTCAGGCACTGCCGATGCCGGCTGCCTGCTGCATCGCCCGGACGCCGTCGACGACGAACGGATCGGCGTGGTAGTAAATCAGCTGAGCGCCTTGCGCGACCAGGTGGCCGACATCCTGCCTGACCGCCAGCGTACCGGCCTGCCGCCCGGCCGCGCGGATGCGCCTGAGCGTCTGGTCGACCAGGTCGAGCACATCCTGGGCGCGCTTCGCGCCGGCGGCGACGCTCGGCGAATAGCCCATCGACTGCGACAGATCACCCGGCCCGACGAAGAACACGTCGATGCCGTCGACCGCGAGGATCGCATCGAGATTGCCGACGGCCTCGACCGACTCGACCATCGCGATCAGCAACCGGTTCTGGTGATCGTCGGGAACGGCATAGCGGAACGTGTGGACGACCTGCCGCGCGATCTCGGCCGTATGCACCAGCGGCACCATCACGCCGTCGGCCCCCGCGTTGAGGCAGCGCGTGATCGTCGACCGCTCCTGGTTCTGAGGACGCACGATGCCGAACCCGCCGGCATAGCGCGCGGCCTTGGCCATGTGATGGATGTCCTCGAAGCTCGCCAGGCCGTGCTCGCAGTCGATGAACACCGCGTCGGTGCCGGACCGCACGAGCTTCTCGCACAGCGTCGCCGAGACGTGGTTCGGATTGACCATCAGGACCGGACGATCGCTCGCCAGCCGTTGCTTCAGTGTCGTTGCCATGCTGCTCCTTCGACCATGCGGCATCACGTCGATGCCCACGCCATCCCGGCGAAGCGCCAGTGTAGTCGAGGTGGTTCGAATCCTTGCGGGCCGCCTGCGCCGCCGAGCGCAGCCCGGCACCGCGGCCGGCAGCAGGGTTCGGGCTGACGAGGGCTAACGGCGAAAATACGACCGCTCGCGCTCGAACGCCTCGATCAGTGCTTCATATTCGAGGGTCAGCTCGATCTCGTCCTTGCCGATCAGCAAGCGATCCTTTTCGCCTGGATCGATCTCGAAGCGAATCACCGATCCGCCGGCTGCGGCAATGGTCTGCGCCGGCAGATCGATCCGGATTTCCAGATCCGGAGTGCCCGTCAGCCGATCGGCGAGCGCCTCGATCTGGGGCTCGCCGAGCACCAGCGGCAGCAGGAAGTTCTTCAGGCAGTTCGACCGGAAAATGTCGCCGAAGCTCGTCGCGACGACGGCCGCCACCCCGGAGTCCGCGATCGCATAGACGGCGCCTTCGCGCGACGAGCCGCAGCCGAAATTGGCGCCGCACAGCAGGATGCGCGGTCGCGCCGTGATCAGGCCGGCGAGCGCGGAATTGCGCAGGCTGCCGTCGCTGGCATACAGCAGATCGTGAAAGAGGAAGCGGCCGTAGCCGCCAGCCCGCGAGTTGCGCAGAAACGGGCGGGAATGATCTGATCGGTGTCGATGTTGTTGCCCGGAACGACGAACGCCGGCCCGGCGATGACCGTGATCGGATTCGGCATGGCTAGCCCGCTACCGGTTCGAGCGTACGGACGTCGGTCAGGCGTCCGGTCAACGCCGCCGCCGCGGCCATCGCCGGACTCATCAGATGCGTGCGCGCGCCGACGCCCTGGCGCCCCTCGGGCGCAGCCCGGGAAACTACGGTACGACCGCGTCAGTGCGCGATCAGGCCCAGCGCATTGCGGCCGAACAGCATGTCCTTCTCGTCCGCGGTCAGGCCCGGCTCGGCGTGCAGCAGCTCGACGTCCTTCATCTTCATGCGTCCGCCGGGATCGTCATGCGGATAGTCGGTCGCGAACAGGAACTGGGACGCCCCGAGGAACTTGACGGACTCGGCGAAGCCGGGCTCTTCCGGCTCGATGGTGAACAGGAAATTGCGCCGGAAGTAGTCGCTCGGGCGCTCCTTGTTCTTCGCCTTGTAGACGTCGAACGGCACGAGGCGCTTACCCGACGTCAGGCGACGCATGTTGAAGACGGTTGCCGCGTCCTCCGCGTCGTAGTCGACCGGAGGCGACTCGAAGGCCGTATCGAACCGCTTCAGCAGCGGCTCGAGGAAGCTCGTGCCGGCCTCGGTGAACACGAACTTCAGATCCGGTATTTCGTCGAGCAGGCCGCTGGTCACGAGGGACATCATGCTGATGTGCCCTTCCGGCGTCGCGAAGATATCGAGGCCATCCATCTGGTAGACCATCAGATTGGTGGTTCGATGGCCGTGCGTCACCGAGTGCAGCAGCGTGGTCATGCCGAGCTCCTGAACGCGCTGGAAGAACGGCCAGAGCTCGCGTCGCGAGCCGAGCGGCACCGAGAAGCAGTGCTCGGTCACCGGGAAGACCTTGTCGAGAATGATCACCTTGAAGCCGGCATCGCGCGCCCACTCCAGCTCCGCAACGCTCGCCTCCACGTCCTGCAGCGGAATCAGTGCGCCTCCGATGAACCGGTCCGGATGGCGATCGACGATGTTCTTGATCGAGATGTTGTAGGA
>JBFWQR010000215.1:0-8815 GCA_050249335.1 Lautropia sp. | reverse complement strand
CGCGGCCGTGATCTGGGTGTTCGCGGCGCGCAGCGCCGGCCGCGCCTGGGCCGGCCTCGCCATCGTCGCGGTGCCGCTCATGCTCGCGGCCCGGACGGTCTGGTCCGGCGCGGCGGCCCGATGAGACGCGCTGTGTCGACGCCCTTTTTCATGCCGGGCGCAGTCGCCCGGCGGCACCCACCGCAGAAAGCCCGGCGGTGAGCACGATGAAACCCATGAGCCCGATCGACGACGAAGCCCGCGCGTCGGAAGCGAAGGTCCCCGGCCTGCGCAAGCGCATGGCCGACCTGCATACCTGGGTCGGCCTGCTGCTCGGCTGGGTGCTGTACGCGATGTTCCTGACCGGCACCGTCGCCTACTTCAAGGACGAGCTGTCGCAGTGGATGCGGCCGGAACTGCCGATGCAGGCGACCGTACCGGACCCGGCACTGGTCGCGCAGCGGATGGCCGACCACTTCGCCGAACGGATCCCCGGAACCGCGCAATGGGGCATCCGGGTGCCCGATGCCCGCAGCAACAGCGTCTACGCGTTCTGGCGTGCACCACCCGGCGTGCAGTTGCGACGCGGTTTCGGCGAAGGCAGCTTCGACCCGTCGACCGGTCAGGAGCTGAGCGCGCGTGCGACCACCGGGGGCGAATTCTTCCTGCGCTTCCACTTCCAGTTCCACTACCTGCCGGCGCTATGGGGCCGCTGGCTGGCCGGCCTCGCGGCGATGTTCATGCTGGTGGCGATCATCAGCGGCGTGATCACCCACAAGAAGATCTTCGTCGACTTCTTCACCTTCCGCTGGGGCAAGGGCCAGCGCTCGTGGCTCGATGCGCACAACGCGCTGTCGGTGTTCGGCCTGCCGTTCCATTTGATGATCACCTACACCGGCCTGATCACGCTGATGGCGATGTACATGCCGTGGGGGGAACGCGAGGCGATCCGGACGCCGGCCGAGCGCCAGCAGCTGACCGCGCAGCTGAGCCCGTTCATCCAGCCCGGCAAGCCGAGCGGCGAAGCCGCGCCGCTCGCGTCGATCGAGGCGATGGTGCGGCAAGCACAGGCACGCTGGGGCGAGCATGGCATCGGCCGGATCACCGCCACGCTGCCCGGCGACGCCGCGGCGCGGATCGCGGTCGCGCGCGGCGAACCCGGACGGGTCTCGATGAGCCCGCAGTACCTGCTGTTCGAAGGGCGCAGCGGCAAGCTGCTGGAGGCGCACGACCAGGTCGGCGGCGCGGCCGAGACCCGCGGCGTGCTGTACGCGCTGCATCTCGGCCGTTTCAGCGATACCGGGACCCGCTGGCTCTACTTCCTGGTCAGCCTCGCCGGTACCGCGATGGTCGGCACCGGCCTCGTGCTGTGGACGGTCACGCGGCGCCAGAAGCTGCCGGATCCGCAGCGCCCGCACTTCGGCTTCCGGCTGGTCGAGCGCCTCAATATCGCGGCGATCGCCGGCCTGTCGATCGCGATGACGGCGTTCCTCTGGGCCAACCGCCTGCTGCCGGCATCGCTCGACGGCCGCGCCGACTGGGAGATCCATCTGTTCTTCATCGCCTGGGGCGCGGCGCTGCTGCATGCGGTCATGCGCCCGGCCCGGCGCGCCTGGCTCGAACAGTTGTGGCTCGCGACTGCGCTGCTCGCGCTGATTCCGCTGCTGAACGCGGCGACGACGGCACGACCGCTGCCGCGCAGCCTTGTCGAAGGCGACTGGATCTTCGTCGGAACCGATCTGCTGTGCGTCACGCTGGCGGCGCTGCACGCGGCGCTGGCGATCCGCGCCGCCCACCACAAGCCGCGCATCCGGCCGACCGCCAGAGCGGAGCGCGGCGCGGCCGGTGCAACCGGGCGGCGCGTGCCGGAGCGGGCGACATGACTCCGACGCATCTGCTCGCGATCGTCCTGTGCCTGGCCGGCTTCGCGGCGCTGGCCGCCGCCACCGAGCGTCAGCAACCGATGCTGTTCGGCCGCGTGCTGCCGCCGGCCTCGGCGCGCCGGCTGCGCCTGACCGGCGCCGCGCTGCTGGTCGGCGCGCTGGCCTGGCTGGTCGCCGCCCAGGGTTGGGCGCTCGGCCTCGTCATGTACAGCGGCCATACCAGCCTGGCCGCCGGTTGCGTCCACTGCGCGCTGATCGTCCGGGCGCGGCGTCAGGACGCACGCGGAGCCGCCTCGCCACGGCGATAGGGCCTGTTCACGCTACTGACTCCGCTCACGGCCGCGGCGCGTCGCGCATCGCGTCGGCGAGCGCGTGGCGACCGCGCGCCGCCAGTTCATCGATCGCGCCGGCGGCGTCGGCCGGGGCCCGGTTCTGGCTCAGTTTGGCCTTGCCGACCAGCCGCTCGATCGTGATCTCGAGCCCGACGATCGCGCGCAGCATGGAATCGATGAACTCGGGCGTCGAATCGGTCATCCGCCACGGCTTCGGTTCGTCGGCTTCGTGCTGCCGGGTCAGCCGCGCGACGACGCCGCGGACGAACCGCTCGTCGTCGTGCACCGCGAGCCGGCCGTGCGCATGCACGACCGAGTAGTTCCAGGTCGGTACCAGCCGATGCGTTTCGTGCTTGCTCGGATACCAGTTCGGCGAGATATAGCCTTCGGCCGCCCGGAAGATCACCAGCACCTCGGCGCCGGCCGCCTGCTGCCAGAGCGGGTTGGCACGCGCACAGTGGGCGGTCAGCACGCCATGGCTGCCGCGCTTCGGGTCGAACTCGAACGGCAGATGGTCGGCGTCCAGCCCGTCGGCGCCGCGCGTCACCAGCACGCCGAGCGGATGGTCATGGATCAGCGCGTGCAGCGCTTCGGGACGCTGTTCGGCGAAATGAGCGGGGACGTACATGGTCGGCCTGCGGAGACGGCGGAGCCGGCAGTGTGCCGCGGCCGCGACCCGATTCCAAGTCCTGCGGCACGGCCCCTGTCGCTCGCCGCCGCGGTCGCCGGACACTGACTGACCCCGCGCGACGCGCAGAGCGCCGGGCCCCGGCGCTCTGCGGATTGCGGTCGGGTTCCCGGTCGGGATTGCGGTCGGGTTCGGGCTCGCCGGGATGCGGGTCCGGCTTCGGAACCGGACTCGGCGCCGGACCGGTCACGGCGCACGGCCGGCCATCCGAAACGCTGCCGATGCGGCCGCCGGTTCGCCGCTTCGTCGTCGCAGTGAGCGTCATCCGTCATCTCCTCGAGTGATCCGACCGTTGCGCGTGACCCGTTCGACGCACGACGGGAGCGCCGGCAGCCGCCGCACGCCGGCGTCAGCCACCGCGAGCAACTCCCGTGCCGCTGTCGCGGCTTCGCCGGGCGACCCGGGTCGCGCCAATCGAAATAACGCTATTGCGAATGCACTAGCATTATGTGACACTCGCGTTCGCCGTTCAGGTACCCCACGGATCCATCGGAGCGAATCAGAGATGAATGGAGAGAATCGAACCGCGCGCGGAGCACTCGTCGCTGCCGTCGTACTCACGCTGAGTGCATGCGGCGGCTCGGGCGGAGAGGACGAACACGAGCATACGCACCTCGACACCGCCGGCCGGCTGGCCCTGCTGCGCGACGCCTCGCCGACAGTGGCGATCTACGACCTCGACAGCAAGGCGGTGGCGAAGACGTTCGACATGGCAAACGCGCCCTCCGGGATCTATTCGAGTCCCGACCGGCGCTACGCGCTGGCCTTGCAGCGCGAGCAGAACCTGGTGCAGATCATCGACGGCGGCATCTGGCAGGAAGACCATGTCGATCACCTGCATGACTACAAGCAGGAACCGCAGCAGCTCGGGTTCACGATCTCCGGCAGCATGCCGACGCACTACGAGACGCACGACTCGCTGACGGCGATCTTCATGGACGGGCTCGGGTCTGCCGGGCAGAAAGCCGGCGTGCGGGTGATCAGTGAGGCGAGCCTCGGGAAAGGCGCGCTCGAAGCGTCGCTGGATCTGCCGATCGACATGCATGGAACCGCGGAACCGCGCGGCGACTATCTGCTGACGACTTACCGGGCGGCCGGCACGGCCGATACGCTGCCCAGCCAAGTGGAGCTGTATCGCCGCAATGGCGCGACCTACGATTTCGTCACTCGCTTCACCGAGGCCTGCCCGGCACTGCATGGCAGCTACTCGAACGACAGCCATACGGTGTTCGGCTGCGGCGACGGCGTACTGGTCGTGACCCAGCAGGGCGAAGCATTCAGCGCGAAGAAGATCGCCAATCCGCCCGGCCTGCCTGCCGGGGTCCGCATCGGGACGATCGCAGGGCATCACGAGCGCGAGAATTTCGTCGGCATCGCGTCGCCGGGCCACCTGTTCGAGATCGATCCGGCGGCAGGCACCATGACGTCCATCACCTGGGCGGACGGACGGACCCGGCGGGCCCACACCTTCGACGCCGAGGGGGAGAATTTTCTGGTGCTCGACGACCTGGGCGTCGCTCACGTCATGGACGCGGCTCGGTCATTCGCGATCCGATCGGCGATTCCGACGGTGTCTTCGATGCCGGCGGCCGCGCCCTTCCCGGCGATGGCGGCCAGCGGCGCGGACGATAAGGTCTACGTGACCGATCCGGCGGCCCGCAGTATCGCCGTCGTCGACCTGGAGCGGCTGCAGATCGCCGAACGCCTGCCGCTCGATTTCAGTCCGACCGGCATCACCTGGCTCGGCATCGGACACCATGCGCACTGACGGGAAGCGCGCTCCGGCCGTCCGAGCGGGACGGCCATCGCTGCGCGGGCTGCCGCGCGCACTCGCAGCGCTGTCGCTGGCAGCGTTGTCGCTGCCAGCGCTGCTACCGGTTCCGGCATCGGCGCAGTCGGCGGCGGGCGGCTCGCCGTCCGCGGCCAGCGCTCCCGGCATCGACTACGGCTTGATCCTGGACGGCGGCTACGCCTCGCGCGACCTTGCGCTCGGCGGGCGCGCGCGCGGCTTCGGGCTGGGCCATACCGAGGCGACGGTGGGCGGAAACATCGATGACCTGTTCGCCGGCCGTGCGACCGCGGCGCTGCATGATCACGACGGGTCGATCGAGGTCGAGCTGGAAGAAGCCTTCATCGAGACCCGAGCGCTCCCGCAAGGCCTGTCGCTGCGAGCGGGTCGCTTCCTGTCGCAGGTGGGCTATCTGAATGAACAGCACGTCCATACGGACGATTTCGTCGACCGGCCACTCGCCTACCGCGCCTTGCTCGGCGGGCACTACTTCGATGATGGCGTCCGCCTGAACTGGGTGGCACCGACGCCCATGTATCTGCGGCTCGGTGTCGAGCTGCTGCACGGCGGCAAGCTGATCGGATCGGCGGAGCGCGGCCCGACGGTGGGTGCGTTCGCGCTGAGTGCCAGGGCCGGCGCCGACATCGGCATCGAGCACAGCTGGCAGGCCGGGCTCAGCTATCTGCGCAATCGGCTCGACCCCGCCGAGTCCGCCGGGGAGCACGATCACGACGAGGAAGGCGCGCACGATCACGCGCACGGCGCGCGATTCAACGGCCGCCATCTGTGGATCGCCGATGCCGTCTGGAAATGGGCGCCCAACGGCAACAATCGCAGCCGGCAGCTGCGGCTGTCGGCCGAATACCTGCGCGTCAATGAACCCAGCCGCTTCGCGACCGACGACGACTTCCACGAGGGCTGGTACGTCTCCGCGGTCTATCGATTCGCGCCGCAATGGGACGCCGGCGTCCGGCATGGCGAGCTGAAGGTACGCGAACCGCACGGCGATCACTTCCATGGCGGCAGGCTGCGAGAGACCGAACTGATGCTGGCCTGGAAGCGGTCCCATTTCTCGGCGGTCCGGCTGCAATGGACACGGCAACGGAACCTCGGCAGCTTCCCGGATGCCGGCCGCGCGGTCATGGTTCAGTACGTGATGAGTCTCGGAGGTCACGGTGCGCATTCGTTCTAGTCGACTGGCGGCGGCGTCGCTGATCGCCGGCGCGATTTCGCTCGCGCCGGCATCCGCACGCGCGCTGGAAGTCTTCGCATGCGAGCCCGAATGGGCCGCACTGGTTCGACAGATCGCGCCCGATGCGGCGATCACGGTCGCGACGCACGCCTATCAGGACCCGCATCACATCGAGGCCCGCCCGGCCTTGATCAGCGGCCTGCGGCGCGCCGATCTGGCGGTCTGCACCGGCGCCTCGCTCGAAGCCGGCTGGCTGCCGATGCTGCAGCAGCGGTCCGGCAACGCGGCGGTCCAGGTCGGCCGACCCGGAATGTTCTTCGCGGCCGAGACGGTGTCGCTGATCGATCCGCTGGCCAGAGTGGACCGCAGCATGGGAGACATGCACGCGGAGGGCAATCCGCACCTTCATCTGGATCCGGTCCGCCTGACGACCATCGCCCGCCGCCTGGCGGAACGGATGGGTCTGATCGATCCGCGCAACGCAGCGGCGTACCGCGAGCGGCAGCAGGGTTGGGAGCGCAGCTGGAATGCGCGGGTCGCGCAATGGCAGGCGAAGGCGGCCCCGCTCGCGGGCAAGGCGGTGGTGGCGGAGCACAGCGGCTTCGCCTATCTGTGGCGCTGGCTCGGAATCCGTCAGACCGCCGACCTGGAGCCCAAGCCGGGGATCCCGCCGACGCCGAGCCATCTCCAGGACGTCCTCGGCCGCGTGGCCGCCGAGCCGCCGTTCGCGGTCGTTCAGTCGCTCCATCAGGATCCGCAAGCCGGCCGCTGGATCGTCGCCCGCATCCAACGGCCGCTGCTGGTGCTGCCGGCGACCGTCACGCCGAAAGGACCGACTGCCGACCTCGATGGCCTGTTCGAGCATCTGATCGACGCGTTGCTGGAGGCCGAACGGACGACGGCCGGGCAGTGATCGATACGCTGTCGCTGCTGCTGGCACCGCTCGCCGCCGGCATCCTGGTGCTGTCGACCCACGTCGTGCTCGGCGAGCAGGTGCTGCGGCGTGGCATCGTCTTCATCGACCTGGCGATCGCTCAAGTGGCCGCACTCGGCGTGATGATCGCCGCGACACTGGTCGAGGACGAGACCGTTGCCGGGATTGCCGGGGCTGTTGCCGCGCTGGCCGGCGCGGCCCTGGTCTCCGGGCTCGCGCGCCGCTTCCCCGCGATCCGCGAAGCGCTGATCGGTCTGGTCTATGTCGGCGGCGCGGTACTGGCGCTGCTATGGATCAGCGTGCACCCGCATGAAGCCCGCCACCAGCTGGCGACCATGCTGTCCGGCGATGTCCTGTGGGTCACCTGGGCCGGCCTGCTGCCGCTGGCGGCCGTCTCGGTGCCCTTCCTGCTGCTCCACCTGGCCGGACACCGGAGCCTGACCATCGAGCGCGGCTTCTACCCATGGTTCGCGCTGCTGGTCAGCATGTCCGTCCCCCTGCTCGGCCTGTATCTCGTCTTCGCGACCCTGATCGTGCCGGCGCTCGTCCGGACGGCATGCCCCGCTTCCGGCTGGATGGCAGTCGTCGGGCTGGGGACGCTGGCGTACGCCATCGGCCTGCTCGGTTCACTGGGGTGGGACCTGCCGAGCGGGCCTTGCGTCGTCATCGCGCTGATCGTGCTGGGCGCCGCAGCCCTGCTGGTCCGACGGCCCTCCGGAACCGGGCCGTAGCGAGCCGGCCGTCGGCCCCTCCGGTCGCGATCCGGCTCAGCGGCCGGTGGCCCGAGCCAGCACGGCCGGCGCGGCGCCGGCGTCCATGCCGCGCCACGCCACGATCTGATCCGGACGGATCAGTGCCAGCGGCGCCTCGTACAGATCGTGCAGATCCGGTAACGGCAGGTGCACGACCCGCAGGTCCAGGTTCAGCGCTGCGGCCGCCCGCTCGAAGTCCTGCGTCTCGGGCGGAGCGGGCCCGAGCGCCAGCAGCGTCCACTCCGAGTGGAAGCGGTCGAACAGCGAACTGCCGTCGTCGAGCCATCGGTGCGGCGGCCGGCCCCCGGGACATGCGGTCGGAACGTAGAGGTTCGCTGCATCGGGCGGCGCAACGCTGCCGTCGCCGCTGATGATCGGAGAGCCGTCGTAGCGGCCGCCGAACGTTACTCCGGGAATGTCGAACTCCAGGCGGGCGTGGGCCTGCAGATGCGCCGACGCGATCTGCCGCTCGGCCTGCCCGCGCGGCGTCTCCTCGTCCAGCTCGGGCCGGGCGACGAACAGGCCGATGGAGTCGGCGAACCGGCGGGCGTAGCCGGTATTGCGCTGCGCCAGCGGCTTGCGCTCGGCTTCGTAGCTGTCCAGCAGCGCGTACGGCGCCTGGCCGCGCACGACGCTGGCGAGCTTCCAGCCCAGGTTGACCGCGTCTTCGACCGCCGTGTTGTAGCCGAGGCCGCCGGTGGGCGTGAACAGATGCGCGGCATCGCCGGCGATGAAGATCCGGCCATGCCGGAACCGCTGCGCGACGAGCGCATGGCCCGCCAGCCAGCTGCCGATCGACAGGATCTCGATCGGCACGTCCGCGCCGACGGCTTCGGCGAAGACGCGGCGCGCATCCGCCTCGGTCCAGGCATCCGCATCCTCGCCGGGCTGCAGCGCGGCATGAAAGGCATACTCGGCGACACCGTCCACCGAAGCCATGAAAGCCCGGCGCCGATGATTGACGGCCACGTACATCCAGGCCTTGGGATGGCGCAGCACGGAGAGGAACGCCGGCGCGCGCAGATAGACGGCGAACATCCTGCCGCCCATGAATTCGCGCTGGATGCCGGTGACCCCGTCCCAGGGGATGCCGAGCTCGCGCCTGACGAAGCTGCGCGCCCCGTCGGCGCCGACCAGGAACTGCGCCCGGATCCCGACCACCGGACCAGCGCTCGGCCGGATCGTCGCGCTCACCGACGAGCCCTCGTCCGCGAAGCGATCGAGCGTCCAGCCGTAGCGGATGTCGGCAGCCGGCCAGGCATGGGC
>JBFWQR010000214.1:0-8873 GCA_050249335.1 Lautropia sp. | reverse complement strand
GCTCTGCTATTGCGACGATGCGCGGGTGATCGGCACCCCGTTCTACCTGATGGAGTTCGTGGAAGGCAGGATCTTCTGGGACCCAGCTCTGCCCGAACTGGACGAGACGGAACGACGAGCGCTCTATGACGACATGAGCCGCGTGGTCGCCGCCCTGCACGGCGTCGACTATCGAGCCGCTGGCCTCGGCGACTACGGCAAGGAAGGAAACTTCCTCGCGCGTCAGATCGGCCGATGGACGAAACAGTATCTCGCCTGCGCCACCGAGACGATCCCGGCGATGGACCAGCTCATCCGGTGGCTTCCGGCGCATCTTCCAGCCGATCACCACGACCGCACCACGATCTTCCACGGCGATCTTCGCCTTGACAACATGATCGTCCATCCCCACGAGCCTCGCATCGTGGCTCTGCTGGACTGGGAACTGTCGACGCTCGGACATCCGATCGCAGACCTCGCCTATCACGCGCTGCCCTGGCGGCTGACATCGGAGCAGTTCCGCGGGATGGCGGAGAAGGTCCCGCTGCCGCCCGGCATCCCGACCGAGCGCGCCTATCTGGAAGCGTACGGCAAGCGCACCGGCCAGGAAGTCGACCCCGCGCTCTACGAATTCTGCGTGGCCTACAGCCTGTTTCGTCTGGCTGCCATCCTGCAAGGCATCCTCAGAAGGTCCCTGGATGGCACCGCTTCGAGCACACGAGCCCGCGAAACCGGGCTGCGGGCGCGAGCAATCGCAGAAGAGGCCTGGCGGCAGGTGTCGGAACGAGGGGTCGCATAGCCCTGCGAGGAGGAACCCATGAGACGGCTACCCAACCTGATGCTCTTGAAGACTTTCGAAGCTGCCGCGCGGCTCCAGAGTTTCGCAGCGGCCGCCGACGAACTGCATCTGACGCCGTCGGCAATCAGCCATCAGATTCGGGAGCTCGAACAGTACTTCGGAACCTCGCTGTTCGTTCGAAGGAACCGCGGCGTTCGCCCCACGTTCGAAGGCCAGCGCCTGGCCGCCAGTCTGGGCAACATGTTTTCGGCGCTGGAGGCTTCATGCTCCGAGCTCGCCGCCGAACGCTCCTACGCCGTACTCAGTGTGCATTGCCCGCCGAGCTTCGGCCTGAGCTGGCTCACCCGTCAGTTGCCGCGCTTCGCGCAGGCGCACCCTACCGTTCAGTTGCGACTGGACACGTCTGCACGGATCGTCGATCTGATCGCCGACCGCGAGGTCGATGTCGAGATACGGTACGGTCGGGCCGACCGGCAACCGGGCGTTGCCTATCACGCGCTGGGAACCGAAGACGTCGTACCGCTGTGCTCGCCGGATCTGGCCAAGCGGTGCGCCGACCCGTTCGAAGTCATGAAGGAAATCGGCCTGATCGAAAGCCGCTGGAGCCACGTGACCTGGCTCGAATGGTTCACCTTGAACGGGCTCAACGGACCGGACGAAGCGCCCAAGGTCCGGCACTCCTTCGACCGGGGTGCCATGGCGATCTCGGCTGCCGCCGGGGGCATGGGCATCGCGCTCGAGAGCAAGACGCTCGCGCAAGAGGAAATCCGGTCGGGGGCGCTGGTCGAACTCGGTCAAGGCCTGTTCCAGCCGGTAAACCGGCCCGCCCATTTTCTGGCATACCGGGAGCATGAAAGGGATACTCCGAAGATCGGCCAGTTCCGGACGTGGCTGTTGCAGCGGGTCTGTGAAGAAGGCCGGATGGCGGATGCGGATGTCGTGCCGTTCTCTAGCCGATCAACGCCCTTGCCGCGTGCTGGCGATCCAGAAGGTCGCATCCGTCGCCTTGCCTGACGATCTCGCCGCCTTGCAGCGCCAGGTAGCGATCCGCCAGGCCGGCGGCGAAGCGATGGTTCTGCTCTGCCAGCAGCAGGGTCAACCCCAGCGACCGAAGTCCGCCGATCAGTTGCGTCAGCTGCTCGAGAATCTTGGGCGCCAGGCCTTGGGAAGGCTCGTCCAGCAGCAGCGCGCGAGGCCTGCGCGCCAGCGCAACGGCGATGGCGAGCATCTGCTGCTCGCCGCCGCTCAGCGAACCGGCGACCTGCTTCAGGCGCTCGGCCAGCTTGCCGAACATGTCGAGCAGTCGTCCGCGCATCTGCGGCCGCTCGGCGGCGGGCAACAGCCGCAGACCCAGCAACAGATTCTCCTCGACCGTCATGGTCGGAAAGAGATTTCGGCGACCTTCCGGAACGAGGGCGACGCCGGCCCTCGCGCGATTGCGTGCACTCCGGCCATGCAGCTGCTGTCCGTCCAGGATCGCCGATCCGTCGCTGTCGACACATCCGGCGAGCGCTCCCAGCAGACTCGATTTGCCCGCCCCGTTCGGTCCGACCACGACCAGGAACTCACCGGTGCTGGCACGAAAAGTGATATCGCGGCACACCCGGATCCTGCCGTAGCTCGCGCTCAGCCCCTCGACTTCGAGACTCAATCCCGGACCTCCTGCTGCATCGGAGCCTCGGCCGCGGAACCCAGGTACAGCTCCAGCACCTGCTCGTCCCGAGCGATGGCCTCGGGCGACCCCGTCACCAGAACACTGCCCGAGTCCAGCACGGTGACGGTATCGCACAGCATCCGGATGAGGCCGAAGTTGTGTTCGACGAGCAGCACCCCGATGCCTTCGCTGGCCAGCTTCCGGATCTCGCGCGCGAGGATCGCGCGCTCGTCGGCACTCAGCCCGGCTGCCGGCTCGTCGAGCAGGAGGAAGCGCGCACGTGACGCCACTGCCCGGCAGACCTCGACCATCCTGAGACCGGCCATCGAAAGCCTGCCCACCTCGCTGTCGATCCACTTGTCCAGCCCGAGCCGCTGGATGGCTTCGAGCGCGTCACGCTGCAGGCGGCGCTCCTCGGCCCTTGCCTTGGGGGTGCACAGGGCACTGGCGAAGAACCCGTGACGGACCGTCGGGTACAAACCGCAGAGCACCGCCTCACGCACCGAACAGCGCACCTCGATGCGCGGAGTCTGAAAGGTCCTGACCACTCCGGCGCGAACGATCTGATGGGGAGCCATGCCGCCGATCTCCCGACCATCCAGGCGGATGCTTCCGCCGGAAGGCCGGATGAACCCGGTGATGCAGTTGAACAGCGTCGTCTTGCCCGATCCGTTCCGGCCGATCAGGCCGACGATCTGCCCCTGAGCCACTTCGACCGCCGCTCCGCGCAACGCAACGACGCCACCGAAGCGCATGTCGACGCCGCTCGCGGTCAGAACCGATCCGCTCATGCACTGAAGTCCGGTCGCTCGAGCGATGCCGCCGGGTCGCGCGGCAACTGCGACGGCTGACCGTTCGAGCGCCGATCGCTCCGGCGATGAGGCGGACGGATCCACGGGACCGATGCGGCCGCGCCCAGCACGCCTTCGCGAGCGATCAGCAGGATCAGAACGAGACATCCGCCGTAGAAGAGACCCTGCGCCTCCTGGGCCGGCAGAAAATGTCCCAGGACCGTCAGGATCACCGTCCCCAGGATCGGTCCGAAGATGTAGCCGGCGCCGCCCACGATGGCCATGAGCAGCGCGGAAATCGACGTCGAATTGTCCAGGGACTCCGGACTCATATAGGAGATGTGATGGACGTACAGCCAGCCGGCCGCGCCCGCGATCGCCCCCGACATCGCGAGTGTCGCGCCGAGGATTGCGGACACGTTGATCCCGTCCGCGATCGCCCTTGCCGCGTCGTGCCGGATCACGCGCAGCGCCCGGCCGTGCGCCGAACGCACCAGGCATTCGCAGAGCAGGACTGCGATGCAGACGAATGACCATGCGAGCACGTTGAAGGCGACCGGATCGTCGAAGCCCGGAACCGGCGGGACACCGCTGATGCCGATGAAGCCGCCGGTGACGGAGTCCCAGTGGCGTACCACGACGCTGACGATGGTCCCGAACGCCAGCGTCGCCAGCGCCGTCGCGAGCGGCGGCAGGCGGCTCACCATGCGTGCCACTCCCCAACCGAGGACGGCCGGCAGCAGCAGCGCGAGGATGAGGCCGATATAGGGCGACAGACCGAATCGGGTCGACAGGAAGCCGGTGGCGTACGCTCCGATCGCCGCGAAGGCGCCTTGGGCCAGCGTGAGGACGCCACCCTGCCCGTAGCTGAAGCCGAAAGACAGCGCGATCAGCGACATCACGCCGGCAACGATCGACAGGTCCAGCCAGGTGGCGGACAGGGGCGCGAGTGAGCAGGCGCACAGCGCCAGCACGACGGTCGCGAAGAAGGCAGGTCGGGCGCGCAGCTGTCTCAAGGGCGCAGACCCGTGAGGCCGAGGCCGCGCTGACTGCAGACGAGCACGAGCAGCATGAACAGCGACGGCAGCAGCAGCGTGAGAAGCCCGGAGGTATAGCCGGCTGCCACGGCCTCGATCACGCCCATCGCGAGCCCCCCGTAGAGGCTGCGCACCGGATTCTGGATGCCGAACAGGATCGCCGCGGTGAAGCCGAGCAGCGTCAGCCCGAGCGAGGCGCTGTAGTCCAACCCGGCCCCGAGCAGGATGAACAGGCCGGCGCAGCCGCCGAGGATGCCGCCGACGAGGATCGTTGCGCACTGCACCCACAGTACCGGGATGCCGCACAGTTCCGCCCCCATCGGATTGGTCGCGGCCGCGCGCATCATCCTGCCGAGCTGCGTGCGCAGCAGCAGCAGGTACAGCATGAAGATGAGCGTGATGCTGATCGCGGCGTTGAGGATGCTCTGGCTGTTGATGCGGATGCCGGCCACCTCCAGGATCGCTGCGCCCGTCGGTTTGGCGAATGGATTCGTGCCCCAGACGATCAGTACGATCGAAGAGAGCGCGACCGACACCCCGAAGCTCGCGAGCGAGATCACCAGGTGATCGGCTCCCTTGCGTCGCAACCCGGCGAATACCAGCGCCATCGCCGCGGAAGCGACGAACGCCGCCGCGAGCCCCGCGGCCAGACCCAGGGTTCCGGCGACCGTGGACGCCACCGCAGCCGCCAGCAGCGCGTAGGCGCCGATCGCGAAGTCGACGGTCGCCGCCGTGGCGAACAGCAGGCTCATCGGAACGGCGAGGAGCGCATAGACGGACCCGTTGAGCAGCCCGCGAATGACGAATTCGAGCATCGGCCAGCCTCAGTCGAGCCGCAACCGCCCGCCCTTGACCACGCCGACGGCGATCCCGTCCTTGCCCCATCCGTCGTGGTTGTCGGGACCGAAGCAAGCCGTGCCGCGGCCGTAGGCCTGGAATCCGCAGGTCCGTTCGAGCGCCTCGCGCATCGATTTCCCGGTGACGGGAGCGCGCACCTCCTTCAAGGCGGCGACAGCGGCCATCATGCTGTTGCTGCCCAGGAACTCGGCCATGCCTTGCGGTTTCGCGCCGCCCTGGATCAGCAGGTCGGCCAGCTCCTTGCCGCGAGCGACGTCGATGTCGCCCATCGCGACGATGTGCATGCCTTCGGCCTTGGCGCCAGCCGCGTCGAGGAAGGATTGCTGGGAAAGTCCGAGCACGCCATAGAGCTTGGCCTTCAGCCCGACCTCCTGCGCTGCATTGACGAACGCGGCGCCCAGGCCGGCGAGGGCGATCTGAACGACCACCGCATCTACGTTGGCGTTCCGCAGCTTGATCGCGTGAGGCGTCAGATCCGTCGCGGTATAGGGCGCGCTGACCGATTCCGCCAATGTGAATCCGAGCGCCGGAGCCAGCTCCTTGGCGAGCTCGAGTCCGTACTTGCCGTAGGCATCCTCGGTATAGATGACGCCGATCCGCTTCGCGCCCGCCTTCGCGGCGGTTTCGAACAGCAGCGGCGCCGCCAGCGTATCGTTGACGGTGGTGCGAAACAGCCAGGGAAAGAAATCGTTCTTCCGGTCCGTCAGCGCGGCGGTGCCGACGGCCGCGAGCAGCGGCACTTCGCGGCGTGCCGCCACCGGCGCAGCGGCAAGCACGCTGCTGCCGGTGGTGGGGCCGATGATGGCGGCAACCTTGTGCTCGCTGGCCAGCAGCGTCACGCCGCGCGCGGCTTCTGTCGGATTCGATTTGTCGTCGTAGAAGACCAGCTCGATGTTGTGGCCGTGGATCACGCCCCCGTGGGCGCGATGGATCGCGTTGATCGCGTCGCGCTGGCCCAGGCCGAGCACTGCAGCGGGCCCGCTGAGGCTCATGATGACGCCGAGCTTGACCGGTT
This sequence comes from Lautropia sp., assembly GCA_050249335.1. Lineage (GTDB taxonomy): Bacteria > Pseudomonadota > Gammaproteobacteria > Burkholderiales > Burkholderiaceae_E > Lautropia. The sequence continues at coordinate 2,740 of JBFWQR010000214.1, read as the reverse complement.
GCGTCTGTGCGCCGACGGAGCGTGGCGCGGAGCCGATCGCCGCCGACCAGACGGCCGCCATGCCCGCCAGAAAGCGGCGTCTGCGCAAAATGCTGCTCATGGGTGTCTCCGATGCTCGTTGTCCCGCGCTGCGGCGATTCTCCCGGCGACTCCGCCGCCGCACAACCGAGCATTGCTCACTGATCGATGAACGTCGCTCATGGATCGGGAGAAATCCGGATTGGCGCAGGTTCGCGCGGTTCGATTCGATGATTTCAGATCAACAATCGATGAGCATCGATCGCTTGCCGGCCGTGAAGCCGGCGCCCAGAATGCCCCGGCATGAACCGCCCGAACGACTTACGTCCGCCCCCTGCAGCGGCCCGGCATTCGCTCTATCAGCCCGAACAGGAAGGGCTGGCGTTCCCGCAGGAACCCGTCTTCGAGTCGTTCGAGCAGCAGCGTCGGCATCGCAAGGAACGGCTTGCCGCCGCCTGCCGTGCGTTCTCGCTGCACGGTTTCGATTTTGGCTTCGCCGGTCATCTGACGGTGCGTGATCCCGAGCGGCCGGAACTCTACTGGACCAACCCTGTCGCGGTCCATTTCTCGCGCGTGAAGGTATCGAATCTCGTGCTGGCCGACCACCGCGGGCGAGTGCTCGAGGGCCGCTACGCGATCAATCAGGCCGGCTTCGTGCTGCACTCGGCAGTGCATGAGGAGCATCCGGACATCGTTGCGATGTGCCATGCCCATACCCAGTACGGCAGCGCGTTCGCGAGCCTGGGCAGACCGCTGGCACCGATCACGCAGGACGCGGCGATGTTCTTCGAGGATCATGTCGTGATCGGGGACGAAGCCGGCCACGTCGCGGTCGAGGTTCCTGCCGGCAAGAAGATCGCGGGCGCTTTCAAAGGCGTGCGCGCGGCGATCCACCGCAACCATGGTCTCTTCACCGTCAGCCGCCACAGCATCGACGCCGCGGCGTTCTGGATGATCGCGCTGGAGCGCGTCTGCCAGCAGCAACTTCTCGTGGGCGCCCAGACGACGGATCCCATACTCGTTGCTCCGGAAGATGCCCGATACAGCCGCCGCCATGTCGGCAGCGAGTACATCGCCTGGCTAGCCTTCCAGCCGGAATGGGAGCTGCTTCGCGAGACGCAGCCCGACCTGCTGTCCTAGGACGCTGTCGGTCATGGCCGGTAGCGATTGCTCCGATTCATACTCCCCCGCGCGGCTGGCCGATCGGGCGATGATCACCGACGTGCTGCACCGCTACTGCAAGGGCGTGGATCGCCTCGACTTCGCGCTGATCCGGGACAGCTTCCACCCGGACGCGGTCGACGAGCACAGCATGTACAGCGGTGGCGTCGACGGGTTGATCGAATGGATTCGCCAGCGTCACGCGGCGATTCTCTTTTCGATGCATACGACCAGCAACGTGGCGGTGGAATTCCCCGATCGGGATACGGCCTACGTCGAAAGCTGCTGTCAATCGACCCAGCGACATCGGCCCGCTGCGGTGTCGGACGCCACCGACGAACGCGCTTTCCTGACTTTCGCGCGCTATCTCGATGTTTTCACCAGACGAGCAGGCGCCTGGCGCATCCAGCATCGGACCGCGGTGTACGACGACATCTGGCAGGTTTGCCTGCATGCCGACTCGCCGACGCTCGATGCGGCGTGGACCCTCGGCACGCGCGATCGGCGGGATCCCTCATACACGCCGCACGCGCGGTGGCGGGAGCAGCCCGCCCGCGCGATTCCGGTCGAGCCCCCGGTCGAGCCTACAGTGGCGAGGAAGTGAACGATGGCCATCGAGATCAAACGTCTGTCGGACTTGATGGGTGGCGAGATCGTCTCGCCGATCGACCTGCGACAGCCGCTCAGCGACGAGCAGGCCGCCGAGGTGAACCGGGCTCTTCATACGTATCAGGTCCTGGTCATCCCGGGCCAGAAGATCACGCCCGCGCAGTATGTCGGGTTCGCAAGCCGGATCGGTCGTCCGCAGATCCATATGAACAGCAAGTTCTGGCATCCGGACAAGTCGGAGATCCTCGTTCTCTCCAACGTGATCAAGGACGGCAAGCCCATCGGGCTGCAGGACGGCGGCATCCATTGGCATACCGACTTTTCCTTCATGGAGCTGCCAGCCAAGGCCACCATGCTGTACTCGGTGCAGACGCCCGCGCGCGGCGGCAACACGCTGTTCTCCAGCATGTACACGGCCTACGAGACCCTCGGCGAATCCATGAAGCGGCGGATCGACGGCATGAAGGTCGTGCATCGATACGAGATTCGGCAGAGCAGGAACGACGACCCGCGTGCCATTACCGCCATCCGCTCGACACCGAACTACGAGGAGCAGGGCTCCGCGGTTCATCCACTCGTCTACACGCATCCGGCGACCGGCCGGCGCGCGTTGTATGCGCCGGTATCGACGGCGTCGCAGATCCTGGGCCTGCCCGCGGACGAGTCCGGCGAGTTGCTGGACGAGCTGAAGGAACATGTCACCCGCAAGGAAGTCATTTACAGTCAGTACTACCGTCCGGACGACATCGTGATCTGGGACAACCCGAGTCTCATCCACGCCGCCACCATCACGCCGCCGGAGTATCCGCGGACGTTGCACCGGATCACGGTGATGATGGATACCAAGCCGTGGGCAGGCGAATCGAGCCCGGATGCCTGAGCGATGAGCATCACCAACGTTCGTTTCGGTCGCACCGGCCTGAAGGTTTCCCGCCTTGCGCTGGGCACGATG
>JBFWQR010000213.1:0-8981 GCA_050249335.1 Lautropia sp. | reverse complement strand
TACAGGATCCGCCGCGATACCAGCTGGTCGAGCGCCTTGCGCACGGTGATGCGGCTGACCCCGTAATTCCGGCACAGCTCCTGCTCGGTCGGGATTTGCGATTCCGCGGGAAATTCGCCGAGCTGAACGCGATGCGCGAGGTCCTGCAGCACTCGTGAATAGAGCGGCGTGGCGTTCATCGGGACGGCTCGTTCGGCCCTGTGGAGTCCGGGCTGCGCAGTCTAACCTACCGCGGCGGCAGGCCGGCGCGTCGCCGGGATGGATGGCTGCTTGTCATGGTCGAAACATGATGGCATGATGTCATGACAACTTCAATTTCCGTGAGCGATCGCGGAGAACACCGCGACGGCGGCGTGCCGCCTTCGCCGGGCGGCCGTCCGGCACGGCAGGAGGGACCACGATGCCACGCTACGCGGTGGGAATCGATATCGGAGGCACGTTCACGGATCTGGTGTTCTACGAGCACCGGTCCGGACGGCATCTGACCGGCAAGGTTCTCACCACCCACGACGATCCGGCCAAGGCGGTCATCGACGGTGTCTCGATGATGTTGCGCGAGCACGCGATCCGCCCCGGCAGCATCGCGCGGGTCGTCCACGCCACCACGCTGTTCACCAACGCGCTGATCGAGCGCAACGGCGCGAACACCGGTCTGATCACGTCCCAGGGCTTCCGGGACACGATCGAGATCGGACGTGAGCGCAAGTACGATATCTACGATCTGTTCCTGCAGATGCCGACGCCGCTGGTGCCGCGCGACCTGGTCGCCGAGGTGCCGGAACGGATCCGTGCCGACGGCAGCGTCAAGGTGCAGCTCGACGAAGCGGCGGTCGTCGCCGCGGCCGACGGGCTGGTCGCCCGCGGGGTCGAGTCGCTCGCGGTCAGCTTCCTGCATGCCTATGCGAATGCCGCGCACGAACGGCGCGCCGTCGAACTGATCGCGGCGCGCCATCCGGCGCTGAACATCTGCGCCTCGCACGAGGTGGCGCCGATCATCCGCGAGTACGAGCGCGCGGTCACGACGGCGACGAACGCGTACATCCAGCCGATGGCCAAGCGCTATCTCGACAGCCTCGCGGCGCGGCTGGCGGCGCTCGACATTCCGGCGCCGCTGTTCCTGATGCTGTCCAACGGCGGCATGACGCACATCGACGAAGCGAAGCGTACGCCGGTGCAGCTGCTGGAGTCCGGCCCGGCGGCCGGCGCGCTGGCCGGCGCGTTCTTCGGCCGCGGCGCGCAGGCCGAGCACGTGCTCGCGTTCGACATGGGCGGTACCACGGCGAAGCTGAGCGTGGTCGATTCCGGCGAGCCGCTGGTGGCGCATCGCTTCGAGGCCGCGCGGGAACGCCGCTTCATGGCCGGCAGCGGCCTGCCGCTCAGCCTCTCGGTGATCGACCTGATCGAGATCGGCGCGGGCGGCGGCAGCATCGCCCGGATCGATGCGATGGGCCTGCTCAAGGTCGGCCCGCAGAGTGCCGGGTCGATGCCGGGCCCGGCGGCGTACCTGCGCGGCGGAACGCAGTCGACCGTGACGGATGCGGACTTCGTGCTCGGCTACCTGGATCCGGGATCGTTCGCCGGCGGCACCGTCCCGGTCGATCCGGGTCTGGCCGCGTCCGCGCTCGAGAAGACGGCGGCGGACGCGAAGCTGGACCGTACCGCGATGGCGTGGGGCGTCTACGACGTCGTCAACGAGAGCATGGCCAGCGCGGCGCGCGTGCACGTCGCGGAACGCGGCCGGGATCCGCGGCACTATGCGCTGATCCCGACCGGCGGGGCCGGACCGGTGCACGCGTTCTACGTGGCCCGGAAGCTGGGCCTGAAGAAGCTGATCTGTCCGCCGGCCGCCGGCGTCGCGTCGGCGCTCGGCATGCTGATGGCGCCGGCGAAGGTCGACCGGGCGATGACCCGGATCGAACGCCTCGATCGAGCGGACTGGGGCGCGGTCGAGCGCGTCTACCGCGAGCTCGAGCGGCAGGCGATCGCGGTGATCGAGCAGACCGGGCTGGCTGCCGAATCCGCCGAGTGCAAGCGGCTGGCCGACCTGCGCTACGTCGGCCAGGGCTTCGAGCTCGTCGTGGAACTGCCGGCCGGGCCGTACGACGCCGGCTCACGCCAGCCGATCATCGAAGCCTTCGAGGCCGAGTATGTCAAGAGCTTCGCGCGCAAGCCACCCGCCGGATCGGTGGAGATGATCAATCTCCGGGTCTCGGTCCGTGCGCGCTCGACGCGCGACGAGGTCGCGCTGCACGGTTTCGCGGCCGGCAGCGGCCAGCCCAAAGGGAAGCGGCCGATCTACTTCCCGGAATACCAGGACTATCGCGACACGCCGGTATACGACCGCTACACGATGCCTGCCGGACAGCGGCTGTCGGGGCCGGCGGTCGTCGAGGAGCGGGAATCGACGCTGGTGGTGGGGCCGGGCGGTGTCCTCGAGGTGGACGGCGCCGGGAACCTGGTGGTGACGATTCCGGATTGAGCGAGCCGACGAGACGGAGCGAGTCGATGATGAAGACCGGTCAGACATTCGATGCGGTGACGCTGGAGGTCCTCTGGGGCCGGCTGATCGCGATCGTCAACGAGGCCGCCGTGGCACTGATGCGCACGTCGTTCTCCACGGTCGTCCGCGAGGCGCAGGACTTCTCGTGCATCATCGCCGACGCCGAGGGGCGGGGAGTAGCGCAGCCGCCGCACAGCATTCCGTCGTTCATCGGGACGCTGCCGGACACGGTCAAGCACTTCATCGACGAGTATCCGGTCGCGGGCATGCGTCCGGGCGATGTGTTCATCACCAATGATCCGTGGAAGGGCACCGGCCATCTCGCCGATGTCTCGGTCTGCAAGCCGATCTTTCTCGGCGATCGGGTGGTGGCCTTCGCGGCGAGTACCGCGCACGCGCCGGACATGGGCGGCCGTACCGGTTCGAGCGAATCGCGGGACGTGTTCGAGGAAGGGTTCCAGATCCCGCCGATGCATCTGTGCCGGCAGGGCGAGCCCGATCAGTCGCTGGTCCGTCTGCTGCGAACCAACGTCCGCGAGCCCGACGAGGTGCTGGGGGACATCTGGGCGCAGGTGACCGCGCTCGAGCTGATCGAGACCCGTCTGCTCTCGCTGATGCAGGGTGCCGGTCTCGAGTCGCTCGCCGAGCTCGCCGGAGAGATCCACGATCGTTGCGAGACGGCGATGCGCAACGCGATCCGCGCCGTGCCGAACGGCATCTACCGGTACCGGACCGCGACCGACGGAATGGCCGATCCGGTCGAGCTCTGCGTCGCGATCGAAGTGTCGGATGATTCGCTGACCGTGGATTTCGAGGGCACCTCGCCGCAGCTCGACCGCGCGCTCAATTCGGCGATGTGTTACACGCGGGCGTACACGATGTACGGCCTCAAGTGCCTGCTGTCGCCCGAGGTGCCGAACAACGAGGGCGCGTTCCGGCCGATCGAGATCAAGGCGCCGGCCGGCAGCGTGCTGAACCATCGCTATCCGTATTCGGGCTGCTCGCGAGCCCTGATCGGCCACTATCTGCCCTTCATCGTCTGCGGCGCTCTGGCCGAGGCGATACCGGAGCGCGTCCGCGCCGGTGCCGGGTCGCCGGTCTGGGGCGTGCTGATGCGCGGACTGCGCGCGAACGGGCAGGCGTTCTCGGCCAAGTTCTTCTACAACGGCGGCATGGGCGGGTCGGCGTCGCAGGACGGCATCTCGTGCATCAGCTGGCCGACCAACCTGTCGATCACGCAGACCGAGATCGTCGAGCAGTCGCTGCCATGCGAGATCGTCTACAAGCGGGTCCGTCCCGGCTCCGGCGGCGACGGCGAGTTCCGTGGCGGCCTGGGTCAGGAGCTGCTGTTCGAGAGCACGTCCGATCGGCCGATCGTGCTCGTCTTCATGGCGGAGCGCACCCGGACGCCGGCGCCCGGCTTCTTCGGCGGCCAGCCCGGCAGCCGCGGCGTCGTCGTGGTCAACGGCAAGGAGGTGGATTCGAAACTCGAGCACGTGCTGCCGCCACGCGGTACGTTCCTGATCGGAACGCCCGGCGGTGGGGGCTTCGGCGATCCCGCGGCCCGCTCCGGTCCGGCGCGGGCGCGCGACCGGCAGCTCGGCTACGTGTAGGCGCGGGCGATACGACCAGCAGGCCCGGGAGCAGCAATGAGACCAGGAGGAGCGATGAGATCCAAGCAGTTCGACGAAGGGATGAAAGTGCGCCGCGAGGTGCTCGGCGATGCGTACGTCGATCGGGCGATCGCGCAGGCCGGCGAGGACACGATGTTCATCCAGGAGTTCATCACCGAGGCCGCCTGGGGCGGCGTCTGGGCCCGGCCCGGCCTCGACCGGCGATCGCGGAGCCTGTTGAACATCGGCATGCTGACGGCGATGAACCGGCTGCACGAGCTCGAGATCCACGTCCGCGGCGCGCTGACCAACGGGCTCACGCGTCACGAGATCCTCGAAGCGCTGCTGCATGCGGCCGTCTACTGCGGTGTCCCGGCGACGCTGGACGGGTTGCGCGTCGCGCGGAAGGTCTTCGCCGCCGTCGATGCCGGCGGCGAGGCGGATGCGGCCGGCGCGGGCGGCGGTCCGGGCGAGCGCCCGGACCGATAGCAGTCGAAGGGGGGCGCGCATGGGCATGCGGCTGATCGACGTCATCGTGGATTCCCTGAAGCGCGAGGGAATCCGGGTCCTGTTCTGCTATCCGACGACACCGTTCATCGACGCGGCCGCCGCCGCCGGCATCCGGCCGCTGCTGTGCCGGCAGGAGCGCGTCGGCGTCGACATGGCCAACGGCCATGCGCGGGTGAAGAACGGCCGGCCGTTCTCGGTCTTCGCGATGCAGTATGGCCCCGGCGCCGAGAACGCGTTCTCCGGCATCGCGACCGCCTATGCCGATTCCTCGCCGATCCTGCTGCTGCCGCTCGGCCATCGTCGCGAGGTTGCGCAGGTGCCACCGACCTTCCGTTCGGCGCGGGTCTATGCGCCGATCACTCGGTCGGCCGAGGAGATCGTCGACGTCGCGCATGTCCATGACGTGATGCGGCGGGCGTTCGGCCGGCTGCGCAACGGACGGCTCGGCCCGGTGATGGTCGAGGTGCCGCTCGATCTCGCCGAAGCCGAGATCAGCCTCCCGGACCGGCATCACGGGCCGGTCAAGGAAGCGCGCAGCGCGGCCGATCCGTCCGATGTCGAGTCGGCTATCGCGCTGCTGCTCGCGGCCAGCTGCCCGGTCATCCAGGCGGGGCAGGGCGTGCTGTACGCCGAGGCCTGTGCCGAGCTGCGCGAGCTCGCGGAGCTGCTCGACATCCCGGTGGTGACTACGGTGGAGGGCAAGAGCGCGTTCCCCGAGAATCATCCGCTCGCGCTGGGAACCGCCGGCGCGGTCGTGACCGGACACGGCAAGCTGCTGCTGGAGGCGGCGGATCTGGTGCTGGCCGTCGGCAGCAGCCTGACGCGGCATCATCTGACACATCGCGTGATGCCGGTCGCGCAGAAGCGGATCATCCACAGTACCAACGACGCAGCGGATCTCTACAAGGGCTACGAGACCGAGGTTGCGCTGCTCGGCGACGCGAAGCTGGTGCTGCGGCAACTGATCGATGCCGCGGCCGATCGCATCGGCAAGCCGCGATCGACCGGGGTGGCCGCCAGGATCGCTCGGGCCAAGCGCGACTGGCTCGCGGCGTGGCACCGGAAATTGCACGCCGACGACGTACCGATCACGCCGTATCGCGTCATCACGGAATTCGCGCGGACCGTGCCGGCCGACGAAGCGATCGTCACGCACGATTCCGGCAGCCCGCGCGATCAGATCCTGCCGTTCTACGAGGCGACGGTGCCGCGTTCGTACCTGGGCTGGGGAAAGTCGCATGCGCTCGGCACCGGGCTCGGGCTCACGATCGGCGCCAAGCTCGCGGCGCCGGACAAGTTCTGTGTCAACTTCATGGGCGATGCCGCGTTCGGGATGACCGGACTCGATTTCGAGACCGCCGTCCGTCTCGATGCGCCGATCTGCACGGTGGTGCTGAACAACTCGACCATGGCGATCGAGACCGGCTACATGAAGCTGTCGCACGAGCGCTATCGCGCCCGCGACATCGGTGGCGACTATGCCGGCATCGCGCGCGATCTCGGTGGCTGGAGCGAGCGCGTGGAACGGCCCGACCGGATCGCGGCGGCGTTCGAACGCGCCCGGGAGCAGACGCGCAACGGGCGTGCAGCACTGCTCGAGATCATGACCAGCGCGGAGACGGAATTCTCGTTCCGCCGTTCCGCACGGAGCGATCCTTGAGCGCGACCGTGACGGGGCGGCTCGTCAGCGCGCCGGCGCGGTCACGCCGGCCGCGCAGCGTCGGCGGCGCGCGCGAACCGCTCGATCTCGTCGTGGCCGGTGCGGTACGACGTGACCATCCGGATCACCGATCGGCCATCGCCGCGGGCGCCGACCTTGCGCACCGTGATGCCGGCGGCGGCGAGCGCCGCGTGCCGCGCCTCGGACATCGCGACGAACAGCATGTTGCCTTCGACCGGCTGCAGCAGCTCGATGTCCGGTGCGCTGCGGATGACCCGTTCGAGCTCGCCGGCCATCCGGTTGGCCCGGTGGGCGTTCTCGAGCCAGTGGCCGCCGTCGAGGTAGGCGAGCAGCTGCGCCGCCAGAAAGCGCGCCTTCGAGAGGTCATGGCCGGATCGCTTGCGCCGGCGGAGGAAGTCATCGGCGAGCTCCGGCTTGAAGAAGATCACCGCGTCGGCGCACATCGTGCCGTTCTTGGTCGCGCCGAACGACATCACGTCGGCGCCGAGCCGCCAGGTCAGATCGGCCGGCTCGACGCCGAGCGCCGCCACCGCATTGGCGAAACGGGCGCCATCGACATGGAAGTGCAAGCCGTGGCGCCGCGCCAGTTCGCCGATCGTGCGGGCGCAGGCGACCGGATAGAGCGTGCCGACCTCGGTCAGCTGAGTGATCGTGATCGCGGCCAGCCGGAAGGTCTTGCCGCCGGCCGCGCGGGCCGCAGCGAGCGCCGGTGCCGCCGTCTCCGGATCGATCCGGCCATGCTCGCCCGGCAGGCGCAGGAAGCGGGCGCCGCCCGAGAAGAATTCGGTGGCACCGGTCTCGGCCGCATAGGCATGCGCCTCGTCGTGGCAGGCGATCAGCTCGAAGGGGCCCGCGATCGATGCGAGCGCGAGCGCGTTGGCGGCGGTTCCGCTGACGACCGGAAACACGCGCACCGGCGTACCGAACAGGGCGGAGTACCGGTCGTCGAGCTGCCGGGACAGCGAGTCTTCCCCGTACGGCGGCTCGAACGCCGCGTTGCAGGCGCGGATCGCGTCCAGGATCCGGTCGGACACGCCGGCGACCGTATCGCTTCTGAGCCAATCCATCGGGTCTTCTCGCCGGTTGCGCGTTGCAGGATCGATGCGGAGCTGCCCGACGCAGGTCGGCGTGCAGGCGCGGATCCGAAGCATATCGGAAATCCCGCCTTGCCCGGTGGCCGGCGCGTGACGCGCCTCGCGCCGCCACCCCGATTCTTCCGACCTGTCTCCTGCGGAAGACAGGTGTTCCCAGGGCCATCGATGTCGTCAATCCAAGCTGAGGAGGTTCTCGATGCACAAGTTCCTGGTTGCCATCGCTGCGATCACTGCCGCTGCCGCGTTCACGGCTGTCGATGACGCCAGCGCGCAGGACTATCCGACCAGGCCGGTCCGGATCATCCTGCCTTATCCGCCGGGTGGGACGACGGACGCGTTGCTGAGACCCCTGACGGAGCGGCTGACCGAGGCGCTCGGGCAGTCGGTGCTGATCGACTACAAGCCGGGTGCGAACGGCGTGATCGGGACCGACCTGGCGGCGAAGGCGGCGCCCGACGGCTACACGCTCGTGCTCGGCGCGATCGGCCCGATGGCGGTGATCTCGGCGTTCCAGCCGCTGCCGTACGATCCGGCGAAGGATCTCGCCGCCATCGCCTATCTGGCGTCGGTGCCGAACGTACTGGTGGTGAATCCGTCGCTGCCGGTGAGCTCGGTCGCCGACGTCGTCAAGCTGGCCAAGTCCAAGCCCGGCGAGCTGACCTACGGTTCCACCGGCAACGGGTCGTCCAACCAGCTCTCGGCGGAACTGTTCAACGTGTCGGCCGGGGTCAGGACCCAGCAGGTGTCCTACAAGGGCGGCTCGGCCGCGCAGATCGACCTGATCGGCGGCCAGATCACGATGATGTTCGACAACCTGCCGGCTGCGCTGCCGCAGATCCGGGGCGGCAAGTTCAAGCCGCTGGCGGTGACGAGCCTCAAGCGGCAGACGCAGCTGCCGGACGTGCCGACGATGGCCGAAGTCGGGTTCCCCAATTTCGAGGCGAGCTCGTGGTACGGCATGTTCGCGCCGGCGGGAACGCCGCGGGCCATCATCGACCGGCTCAACGCCGTGATCGTGAAGGCGATCGAAACGCCGGCGCTGCGCGATCGCTATCTGTCGATGGGGTACGTGCTGAATCCCGGCACCCCCGAAGCGCTGACCGGATTCGTGAAGGCCGAAACCGAGAAATGGCACCGCGTCATCGGGCAGGCGGGCATCAAGGGGCAATGACCGCGATGACGAAGCATTCGGACCCGGACAGCGGCCATCGGCTGGCGATCGACGTCGGTGGCACCTTCACCGACGTCGTGCTCGTGGACGACCGGGACGGCACCGTCTGGTTCGGCAAGGTCCTCAGTACGCATCCGGATCCGTCGATCGGCTCGCTGGACGGGGCCCGGCACGCGCTGGAGCAGCGCGGCGTCGACGGAGCCGCGGTGCGCGACGTCGTGCACGCGACCACGGTCGCTACCAACGCGGTGCTGGAGCGAAAGGGCGTCCGGACCGGTCTGGTCACGACGCACGGCTTTCGCGACACCCTCGAGATCGGGCGTGAAGCGCGCTACGACATCTACGATCTGCAGCTGAGCGGTCCGCCGCCGGTCGTCGAACGACCGGCCTGCATCGAGGTGCTCGAGCGGCT
>JBFWQR010000212.1:0-9256 GCA_050249335.1 Lautropia sp. | reverse complement strand
TTCAGCCACGTTCGCGTTGGCGCGACGGGCGGGCTGGGCGGCGCGGCGGGGGGCCTCGGCGGGCTTCAGCGGCGTGCCCGGCGCTGCGCGCCGGGTCCGCTGCGGTGCTCCGGCCGGGCTCGCGCCGCCAAACTCACTGCGCTCGCTTCGCTCGCTCCGTTCAAACAGTGGCGGCGATAATGATGTTGGAAGCGCGCTACGCGCGCCGAGCCCGGCCGTCCGCTCCTCGCCACGCCGCAAGGCGCCCGCCGAGGCCCCCCGCCGCGCCGCCCAGCCCACCCGCCGCGCAACTTCCATCCGATCATGCGCGGATTCAAGGCGAACAGCCTCTTCCAGCGTGAGGGTCGTAGCGGGCGACAAGTTACTAGGGTAGTAACAATCATCGTAATAACCAAAGACACCGATGACGCAGTGACCAAAGACTGACCGGCGACCGATGACTGACCAGTGATCAAAAACCTTCTCGCGTGAAGACGTGCCACAAGCCGTCCGGCCACCCGAGATCGAGCTCGCTTTGGCCGAAGACGTGACTTGGTGGCCGGCAGCGTTCGTCACGATTGCGTGAGCGCGGGCGGCGACGATCGCATGACGCGCAAAGCCGTCACGCCTTCTCCAGGTCGATATCGATCCCGAGCGACCGGATCTCCTTGACCAGCACGTTGAACGACTCCGGCATGCCGGCGTCGATCGTGTGCTCGCCCTTCACCAGGTTCTCGTAGACCTTGGTCCGGCCGTTCACGTCGTCGGACTTGACCGTCAGCATCTCCTGCAGCGTGTAGGACGCGCCGTAGGCCTCGAGCGCCCAGACCTCCATCTCGCCGAAGCGCTGGCCGCCGAACTGGGCCTTGCCGCCCAGCGGCTGCTGGGTGACCAGGCTGTACGGGCCGGTCGAACGCGCGTGCATCTTGTCGTCGACCAGGTGGTGCAGCTTCAGCACGTGCATGTAGCCGACCGTGACCGGCCGGTCGAACGCGTCGCCGGTGCGGCCGTCGTACAGCGTGACCTGGGTCTTGCTCGGCCGGAAGCCGAGCTTCGCGGTCTTCGGGTCGTCGGCCGGGAACGCGGTGTTGAGCGCCGCGCGGATCTCGTCCTCCGACGCGCCGTCGAACACCGGCGTCGCGAACGGGACGCCGCGACGCAGGTTGGTCGCGAGCTCCTTGACCTCGTCGTCGGACAGCGACGCGACGTCGGCCTTCTCGCCGCTGGCGTTATAGACGTTCTCCAGGTAGCGCCGCAGCTCGGCCGCCTTGACATGACGGTCGAGCAGCTCGCCGATGCGCAGACCAATGCCTTTCGAAGCCCAGCCGAGGTGGGTCTCGAGGATCTGGCCGACGTTCATCCGCGACGGCACGCCGAGCGGATTCAGCACGATGTCGGCCGGGGTGCCGTCGGCCATGTACGGCATGTCCTCGATCGGCACGATCCGCGACACGACGCCCTTGTTGCCGTGCCGGCCGGCCATCTTGTCGCCGGGCTGCAGCCGCCGCTTGACCGCCAGGTAGACCTTGACCATCTTCAGCACGCCCGGCGGCAGCTCGTCGCCCTGGGTCAGCTTCTTGCGCTTCTCCTCGAACGCGAGGTCGAACGAGTGGCGCTTCTGCTCGACCGACTCCTTCAGCGCCTCGAGCTGGGTGGCGGCGGCCTCGTCGGCGAGCCGGACCTCGAACCAGTGGTAGCGGTCGAGGTCCTTCAGGTACTCGGCCGTCACGGTCGCGCCCTTGGCGAGCTTCTTCGGGCCGCCGTTGGCGACCTTGCCGACCAGCAGCCGCTCGATCCGGCTGAAGGTGTCGTTCTCGACGATCCGCAGCTGGTCGTTGAGGTCGAGCCGGTAGCGCTTCAGCTCGTCGTCGATGATCGACTGGGCGCGCTTGTCGCGGGTGATGCCTTCGCGGGTGAAGACCTGGACGTCGATGACGGTGCCGCTCATGCCGGACGGCACGCGCAGGCTGGTGTCCTTCACGTCGCTGGCCTTCTCGCCGAAGATCGCGCGCAGCAGCTTCTCTTCCGGCGTCAGCTGGGTCTCGCCCTTCGGCGTAACCTTGCCGACCAGCACGTCGCCGGCATTGACCTCGGCGCCGATGTAGACGATGCCGGAGTCGTCGAGCCGGGCCAGCTGGCCTTCCGACAGGTTCGAGATGTCGCGCGAGATCTCCTCGGGCCCGAGCTTGGTGTCACGCGCCAGCACCGACAGCTCCTCGATATGGATCGAGGTGTAGCGGTCGTCGGACACGACCTTCTCCGAGATCAGGATCGAGTCCTCGAAGTTGTAGCCGTTCCACGGCATGAACGCGACCAGCATGTTCTGGCCGAGCGCGAGCTCGCCGAGGTCGGTCGACGCGCCGTCGGCGATCACGTCGCCGGCGACCAGCCGGTCGCCCTTCTTGACGATCGGCCGCTGGTTGATGTTGGTGTTCTGGTTGCTGCGGGTGTACTTGATCAGGTTGTAGATGTCGACGCCGACCTCGCCCGCCGCGGTCTCTTCGTCGTTGACGCGGACCACGACGCGATTGGCGTCGACGTAGTCGACCAGGCCGCCGCGCAGCGCGGTGACGACGGTGCCCGAGTCGACCGCGCAGGTGCGCTCGATGCCGGTGCCGACCAGCGGCTTCTCCGGCCGCAGGCACGGCACTGCCTGGCGCTGCATGTTCGAGCCCATCAGCGCGCGGTTGGCGTCGTCGTGCTCCAGGAACGGAATCAGCGACGCGGCGACCGAGACGATCTGCGACGGCGCGACGTCGATGTACTCGACCCGCTCCGGCGAGACCAGCTGCGATTCGCCGTTGATCCGGACCGACACCAGGTCGCCGGTCAGCTTGCCGTTGACGTCGACCGTCGCGTTCGCCTGGGCGATCACGTAGCGGCCTTCCTCGATCGCCGACAGGAAGTCGATCTGGCTGGTCAGCGTGCTGTCGTTGACTTTGCGGTACGGCGTCTCGAGAAAGCCGAACTCGTTCAGCCGGGCGTACAGCGCCAGCGAGTTGATCAGGCCGATGTTCGGGCCTTCCGGCGTCTCGATCGGGCACACCCGGCCGTAATGGGTCGGATGGACGTCGCGGACCTCGAAGCCGGCGCGCTCGCGGGTCAGGCCGCCGGGCCCGAGCGCCGAAACCCGCCGCTTGTGGGTGATCTCGGACAGCGGGTTGGTCTGGTCCATGAACTGCGACAGCTGGCTGCTGCCGAAGAACTCGCGGATCGCGGCGCTGATCGGCTTGCTGTTGATCAGGTCGTGCGGCAGCAGGTTCTCGGTCTCGGCCTGGCCGAGCCGCTCGCGGACCGCGCGCTCGACCCGGACCAGGCCGGCGCGGAACTGGTTCTCGGCGAGCTCGCCGACGCAGCGCACCCGGCGGTTGCCGAGGTGGTCGATGTCGTCGATCTCGCCCTTGCCGTTGCGCAGGTCGACCAGGATCTTGATCACCGCGACGATATCTTCGTTCTCGAGCGTCATCGGGCCGGTCGGCTCGTCGCGGCCGACGCGGCGGTTGAATTTCATCCGGCCGACGCGCGACAGGTCGTAGGTGTCCGGGCTGTAGAACAGCCGGTTGAACAGCGCCTCGACCGCGTCCTCGGTCGGCGGCTCGCCCGGCCGCATCATCCGGTAGATCGCGATCCGCGCCGAGATCTGGTCGGCGGAGTCATCCAGCCGCAGCGTCTGCGAGATGAACGGGCCGGCGTCGAGGTCGTTGGTGTAGATGGTCCGGAACGACTTGACGCCGGCTTCGCGCAGCCTGGCGAGGACGTCCTCGGTCAGCTCGTCGTTGGCCTTGGCGACGATCTCGCCGGTGTCCTCGTCGACGACGTTGTGCGCCAGCGTCCGGCCGACCAGGAACTCCTCCGGCACCGAGATCAGCTTCAGGCCGCCCTGCTCCATCTCGCGGATGTGGCGGGCGTTGATCCGCTTGTCCTTGGCGACGATGACCTTGCCGTCGCGGTCCTTGATGTCGAAGCGCGCGGTCTCGCCCTTCAGGCGGTCCGGCACCAGCTCCATCTGCGCGCCTTCGTTCATCAGCTGGAACGAATCGAACACGAAGAAATGCGCCAGGATCTGCTCGGGCGTCATGCCGATCGCCTTCAGCAGGATCGTCACCGGCATCTTGCGGCGGCGGTCGACGCGGAAGTACAGCACGTCCTTGGCGTCGAACTCGAAATCCAGCCACGAGCCGCGGTACGGGATGATCCGCGCCGAGAACAGCAGCTTGCCCGAGCTGTGGGTCTTGCCGCGGTCGTGCTCGAAGAACACGCCCGGCGAGCGGTGCAGCTGCGAGACGATGACGCGCTCGGTGCCGTTGACGACGAAGGAGCCGGTCGGGGTCATCAGCGGGATCTCTCCCATGTAGACCTCCTGCTCCTTGACCTCCTTGACGGTCGGCTTGGCCGCCTCGCGGTCCATGATCACCAGCCGGACCTTGGCGCGCAGCGGCGCGCAGAAGGTCAGCCCGCGCTGCTGACATTCCTTCATGTCGAACGCCGGGTGGCCGAGCGCGTAGCTGACGAACTCGAGCCGCGCCATGTCGTTGTGCGACGAGATCGGGAAGATCGACTTGAACGCCGCCTGCAGGCCTTCGTCCTTGCGGGCGTCACCGGACGTGTCGGCCTGCAGGAACGCCGTGTAGGACTCGAGCTGCGTCGCCAGCAGGTACGGCACCTCCTGGACGACCCGGCGCTTGCCGTAGCTCTTGCGGATGCGTTTCTTTTCGGTGAACGAGTAGGTCATGGACTCTCCGTGGGCGTCGGGGTCACTGGTCCCGGGCGGCAACCGGGCCGGCCAAGGGCCGAGCCGGGGCGATCCGGAACGAGGCAATCAGGGATGAGGCAATCGGGGGCGAGGCAAAACGGGAACCAACCGGGTCCGCGCTGGCGGATCCGGGTTGCGGATGGGTTTGGCGAGGCGAGGAGCGAGGCATCAAACGGCTGGCGCGAAGCCGCGGGCAGGCCCGCACTTCGCTGTGGCTCGCGTCGGAGCGACGCGAACCCCTGTCGGATCCGGCTCGCCGGAGCCGGATCTGACAGGGGCTCGAACCGGGGCCGGTCATCGCTGCTGCCACCACGCCCCAACAAGGGCAGATGGTGGCGGCAGCCGGCAAAAGCAAGCCCCGGGCCAGCGACCCGCAGCTGATTTTACCGGCGACCGGCCTCGGACCTTCGCGCAAGGTGGTTACTTGACCTCGACCTTGGCGCCGGCGTCTTCGAGCTGCTTCTTCAGCGCGGCCGCGTCGGCCTTGTTCAGGCCTTCCTTGACCGGCTTCGGTGCACCGTCGACCAGATCCTTGGCCTCTTTCAGGCCCAGGCCGGTAGCCGCCCGGACCACCTTGATCGCCTCGACCTTCTTCTCGCCGGCCGCAACCAGCACGACGGTGAATTCGGTCTGCTCCTCGGCAGCCGGGGCGGCCGCGCCGCCGCCGCCACCACCAGCCGCGGCCGGGCCCGCCACCGCGACGGCCGCTGCCGACACGCCGAACTTCTCTTCCATCATTTTGATCAGTTCGGACAGTTCCAGGACGGTCATACCTGCGACTGCGTCGAGGATTTCTTGCTTGCTCAGTGCCATTCGGATTGCTCCAGTTCGATTTGATGTTTTCGGTCGGTTCGGGTTTCGAGTCACCACTGCCGACGGTCGATCGGATCGGTTTGTATCTTTAGCGCAACATCAGCTGCCGGCGCCCTGCTGCTCGCGCTGCGTCTGGACCGCGGCGAGCGTCCGGACGAACTTCGCCGGCACCTCGTTCAAGGTCCGGACGAAGTTGCCGATCGGCGCCTGCATGGTCCCGAGCAGCTTCGCCAGCAGCTCTTCGCGGCTGGGCATCGTCGCGAGCGCCTGCACGCCCTGGGCGTCCATCACCGCGTTCGGCATGGAACCGCCCTTGACGACCAGCTGCTCGTTGCTGCCCTTGGCGAAGGTGGCCAGCAGTTTGGCCGCCGCGACCGGATCCGTGGACATGCCGTAGAGCAGCGGCCCGACCATCTGGTCGGCCAGCTTCTCGTACGGCGTGCCCTGGACGGCGCGACGCACCAGCGTGTTCTTCAACACGCGCAGATACACACCCGACTCCCGTGCCTGCTTGCGCAGACCGGTGATCCGGTCGACTGTCAGACCACGGTACTCGGCGAGCACGATCGACTGGGCCTGCGCGACCTGCGCAGCAACCTCGTCGATGACGGCCGCCTTCTCTTCACGGTTGAGAGCCACGGTCTTCCTTCTCAGAATGACGCTTGCTCACGGCGCTGGCGCCCTTTGCTTGCGTCGGCCACGACACGGCGACCAGGTGTGAAGCGTCCCGCTCGACCGAACTTGGCGTCCCGTACGGGACGCCAACCCCGATGCAATCGAAAACTTCCGCCTTGGGACCGCCATCTGCGTATGGTTCCGGTGCCTGCCCGCGGGATCGGAACCCCGCAGGCCGCCTGCCGTCGATCAAGGCCCGAAGGCCCCATACGGTCTTTGACAACCCGCACCCGGAGGTGCGGCCCAAAGTCCTCGCGCGCCGGCCTCCTGCCGCCGCGCATTCATCATCTTCAATGCCGCTTCGCGTCACATACGTGGCATGAAGCCGCAGCAAGCCAGCAATCGCCGCGGAACGGGCTTCGCCCGGCCGCTGGCGATGCCCCCAGTGGGGGGGCGAAGCCGGACGAGGACAGTCCCTGCGGACTGTCCTCGCCTGCGAAGCGACCTCGGCCTCTGGCCGAGGGCTGTCGCCAGGGCGTCAACGGGGGCGTCCCCATCATGCGGCTTGCGGCACGATCGATGCGGTGTCGACCTTGACGCCGACGCCCATCGTGCTCGACACCGCGACCTTGCGCAGATAGATCCCTTTCGAACCGGCCGGCTTGGCCTTGTTCAGCGCCTCGATCAGCGACTGCAGGTTCTCCTGCAGCGCGGCGACCTCGAACGACGCGCGGCCGATCGTGCAATGGATGATGCCGGCCTTGTCGGTCCGGTACTGCACCTGGCCCGACTTGGCGTTCTTGACCGCCTCGGCGACGTTCGGCGTCACGGTGCCGACCTTCGGGTTCGGCATCAGGCCGCGCGGGCCGAGAATCTGGCCGAGCGAGCCGACCACGCGCATCGCGTCCGGCGACGCGATCACGACATCGAAATCGAGCGAACCGCCCTTGACCTTCTCGGCCAGGTCTTCCATGCCGACGATATCGGCGCCGGCGGCGCGCGCTTCATCGGCCTTGGGCCCCTGGGTGAACACCGCGACGCGGATCGTCTTGCCGATACCCTTGGGCAGCACGACCGAACCGCGGACCAGCTGGTCCGACTTGCGCGCGTCGATGCCGAGCTGCACCGCGACATCGACCGATTCGTCGAACTTCGCGTTGGCGCATTCCTTGACCAGCGACAGCGCGTCGTTGGCGACGTAGAGCTTGCGGGGCTCGACCTTGGCCGCGATCGCGCGGGCGCGTTTGGACGCCTTGGCCATGTCAGATGCCCTCCACGGTGATGCCCATGCTGCGGGCGGTGCCGGCGACGGTCCGCACCGCCGCTTCGAGGTCGGCGGCGGTCAGGTCGGGCTGCTTGGTCTTGGCGATCTGCTCGGCCTGCTCGCGGGTGATTTTGCCGACCTTGTCGGTATGCGGCGTCTTCGAGCCCTTCTCGATCTTGGCGGCCTTCTTGATCAGGATCGTCGCCGGCGGCGTCTTCATCACGAAGGTGAAGCTCTTGTCCGCGAACGCCGTGATCACGACCGGGATCGGCAGGCCCGGCTCCAGGCCCTGGGTCTGCGCATTGAACTGCTTGCAGAACTCCATGATGTTCAGGCCGCGCTGGCCGAGCGCCGGCCCGATCGGCGGCGACGGGTTGGCTTTGCCCGCCGGCACCTGCAGTTTGACGAATCCGACTACCTTCTTGGCCATGACTGGCAACTCCCTGTTTGAGTGCTAGCGCCCGTTCGCCGCATGCCGCCGGGACTGGCGGCATGCCCTACTGGGGCTCCTCAATGCCCGGGCCGGACTGCAAAGACCGGCTCGGGCTCCGAAAACCGTCGACGCGCACGCCGTCGACTCGCGAACCTCTGCTGACGCTACCGCTTCCGAACCGCTACAGCTTCTCGACCTGACCGAACTCGAGCTCGACCGGCGTCGCACGACCGAAGATCGTGACCGACACCGACAGCCGGCTCTTCTCGTAATTGACTTCCTCGACGTTGCCGTTGAAGTCGGTGAACGGACCTTCGCGGACGCGCACCATCTCGCCGACCTCGAACAGGGTCTTCGGCTTCGGCTTCTCGACGCCTTCGGCCATCTGACTCATGATCTTGTCGACTTCCTTCTGCGAGATCGGCGCGGGCCGATTGCCGGAACCGCCGACGAAGCCGGTCACCTTGTTGGTGTTCTTGACCAGGTGCCAGGTGTCGTCGTTCATCTCCATCTCGACGAGCACGTAGCCGGGGAAGAACCGCCGCTCGCTGATCGTGCGCTGGCCGTTCTTCATCTCGACGACCTCTTCGGTCGGCACCAGGATCTTGCCGAACATGTCCTGCATGCCGGCCCGGTCGACCCGCTCCTGCAGCGCGCGTCCGACGCTCTTCTCCATGCCCGAATAGGCATGCACGACATACCAACGCTTGGTCATTACCTTCTCCAACCCAGCACGAGGTCGTAGAGGGCCCATTCCAGGGTCTTGTCGACCAGCCACAGGAACAGCGCCATGACGAACACGAACGCGAACACGTACAGTGTGATCGTCCAGGTTTCCTTCTTGGTCGGCCAGACGACCCGCTTGACCTCGCTCCACGACTCGCGGCCGAAGGCAAGCAGGCGCCGCCCCGGATCGGAGAACCAGGCGATCACCGCCCCGAGCACCAGCCCGCCGACGACCGACAGGATCCGCACCACCATCGGCTGCTGCGCCAGCGCGTAGTAGCCGACGACACCGCCGATCACGACGATGAGCGCGAGCGCCAGCTTGAGCCGGTCGGCGATGCTGGTGACGTCCTCTACGTTCTGCTGGGTAGCCATGTTTCTAGTTTCCACTCACGCGGCGGGCGCGTGGGCGATGTCACGGACGGACAGTGGCAGGGGCAGAGGGAATCGAACCCCCAACCTTCGGTTTTGGAGACCGACGCTCTGCCAGTTGAGCTATACCCCTACTGTTCCGCTCGTGAGCTTCAGGCGAGGATCTTGGCGACGACACCGGCGCCGACGGTGCGGCCGCCCTCGCGGATCGCGAACCGCAGCCCCTGCTCCATCGCGATCGGCGCGATCAGCTTCACCGTCATCTTCACGTTGTCCCCCGGCATCACCATCTCCGTGCCTT
>JBFWQR010000211.1:0-9612 GCA_050249335.1 Lautropia sp. | reverse complement strand
CGCCGGCCGAGCGGCCTGAACCGACACTGGAATCGACCATGGGCAACAAGGGACTTGCGATCGTGACCGGAGCCTCTTCGGGAATCGGTCGGGAACTGGCCGGGTGCTGCGCCATCCATGGCTTCGATCTGTTGATGGCCGCGGACGGATCCTGATCACCGGCTCGATCGCCGGGTTCATGCCCGGGACGTTCCAGGCGGTCTACAACGGAACGAAAGCGTTCATCGACTCGTTTGCCGCAGCGCTGCGTGACGAGCTGAAGGATACCGGCATCATGGTGACCTGCCTGATGCCGGGCGCCACCGACACCGGCTTCTTTGCCCGCGCCGACATGCTCGATACCAGGATCGGCCAGGGCAGGAAAGACGATCCGGCGACTGTGGCGAAGACCGGCTTCGACGCGATGATGGATGGTGATGCCGATGTCGTGTCCGGCCTGAAGAACAAGCTGCGGGCGGCAGCGGCTCACGTGACCCCGTCGAACGTGCTGGCCGCCCAGCATCGCCGAATGGCAGAGCCGGGTACCGGGCGGGCCGGCTAGACACGCCGCGGCGTCGCTATGCGTCGGGCTTCCTCGGCAGCATCGAATCGGCGCGCGGCGCTGCGTGCCGCGATTTCGCGATGCCGGCAGACTTCGCGGTGCCCGCACTCCTGCGGCCCTTTCCCGACACGGCCGGAGCGGTGGCACAACGGTCGCTCGACGAAGGGCTCGAGGAAACCTTTCCGGCAAGCGATCCGGTTGCCGTCTCGATCTCGAAGCTGCCGGCAAGGCGGGTGCGGGTGTCCTTCTGCCGCGCACCCTCCTAGCCGGCCAGCGCAGTATCGAGCGTCATCATGAGCACGAAGCCGATGACGAGTCCCATCGTGGCTGCGGCCTCATGGCCCTGGCGATGGGACTCGGGAATGATCTCGTGGCTGATCACGAAGAGCATTGCACCCGCGGCCATCGCCAGTCCCCACGGCAGCAAGGCGGCCGAGACGCCGATCAAGGCGGCGCCGAGGACGGCGGCAATCGGCTCGATCAGACCGGAGACGACGCCGAGCGTAACCGCGAATACCCGTGAATAACCGGCGCTGACGAGCGCCACGGCGACGACCAGGCCTTCGGGTACGTCCTGAATCGCGATCCCGGTCGCCAGGGAGCGAGCCCCGACGACATCCGGGCCGGCTGCCGCGACACCGATCGCCAGGCCTTCGGGCAGGTTGTGCAATGCGATCGCGAACACGAAGAGCCAGGCCCGCCGCAACGCCCGGGCCGCCCGGCCTTCGAGCCCCTTGATGAAATGCTCGTGCGGTACCAGCCGGTCGATCGCCAGCAGCGCCAGCGCGCCGATGACGATCCCGGCGCCGACCGTGCCTGCGGCCCGCCATGGTCCGGCGCCGAGCGACCGGGCGGCCTCGATACCCGGTACGACGAGTGAAAACGCCGTCGCCGCGAGCATCACGCCCGCCCCGAAGCCGAGCATCGCGTCGAAGGTCCGTTGCGAGAGCGTCTGGGCGAATGCAACCGGAGCCGCGCCGAGCGCGGTGGCCAGAGCCGCGAACGAGCCCCCCGCGAGCGCGAGTCGCAAGCGGGCATCGGCGGCCTCGAGCCAGTCCGCGCCGAAATCGATCAACGCGGCAAGGCCGCCGAGCAGGATCAGGCCGCCGACGATCGACTGGCCGAGGCGCGGCGCGGCACTGCCCCCACGGACTGCCGTGGGGCGGCCCCACGGATTCAACGCATTCTCCGGCTCGACGATGGGCGCACGCAGGGGCATCAACCCTTGGCGGTCGCCGCCTCCATCTTCATCGCTTGCGCGAGCTTGCCGAGTTTCTCGTCCGTTGCCGTCTCCTCGGCGAGCGTCTCGCGCAGCAGCGCGATCGCCTGGCGATGACCGAGCTTTTCGGCGAGCATGATCAGGGTCGTGTAACCGGCAATCTCGTAGTGCTCGACGCGGCGTGCGCCGCCGATCAGCGCGATGTCGCGCAACAAGCCCTTCCCGATCATCTCGACGACTTCGTTGCCTTCCTCGACCAGCCCTTCCATCGCATGGCATTTCATCCGCTTCAGCCGGATGCCGACCAGTTCGACGATCTCGTCGATGCGTTCGACCTGGCCTTGCGTTTCCTCGAGGTGCCGCGTGAAGCCGGCGGCGAGTTGCTGGTCCGCCGCGGCTCGGGCGAGCTTGGGCAGCGCCCTGGTCAGCTGCTTCTCCGCGCTGTAGATGTCCGAAAGCTCGTGAACGAAAAGATCGTCGAGGGTCTTGATGTCTGCCATGATTTGCCTCCGTCAATGGCGCAACAACGCCCTTAGCAACGAATGGACCCGACGGCGGGCGCCCTGAACGGGCCGCTGGCGCGCCTCGTCTCGCGAGACGGTCGGTTCCGGCACGTACGCCTGGCCCATCAGATCGATCACTCTGCCACGTTGCTCCTCGCTGGCGGGGCAGACGACCAGCAGGCAGTGACCGGGCGTACGGACTTCCGCGAAGTTCTTCGGGTAGCTTGCGACACCTGCCACCGAGAGCAGAGAACCAGACGACGTATCGCCGTTCCCGACGGCGAAGTTCCCGGCCGATCCGCCGGCCTCGTCTGCAAGGACTCTCAGTTCGACCCGATCGTCCGGCACGCCGGCGGCGAGGAGCTCTCGTCGCAACCGCTCGACGGGTTCGAGCGTTTCGAAGCTTCCGATCACGAGGTCGGGGCTCGGAAGTCGTGTCATTGCATTTCCTCAAGATCTGAGAGCGTGGTGGGGCAATCCGGACGCCCGGAGCGCGTACCGGGGCGGCGTGGTGACGGCTGCGCGCGCGAGGCCGTCGCGGGGCCAACCTTTGCCGTGAGTCATCGGCACTGCCAGCGCGCTCGGCGCCGGTGGGCCGTGACCGTTCCATGCAAACTGCCCCTGCCCAGCGAAAGGAAATGCCGATGAAGCCGCGTAAGAATTCCCAGCAACAGCAGACCGACGACCTCCACCTCGCTTCCGCGGCACCCGCGTCGAGCGCCGCCATCGTCGATGGATCCACCGGCCCTTCGGATGCGCGGCCGCCGGAGGACACCGCCGTCGGGTCGAGTCGCAGCGCAGATCTCGAGCAGCGAATCCGGGAAGCCGCCTATCAGCGTTATCAGTCGCGGCAGGGCGGCCACGGTGACGAAGTCACCGACTGGCTGCAGGCGGAAGCCGACATGACCAACCGAAGCGCCCGGTCCTGAGCGACGAATCCAGGCGGCGGGCGCAACCGTTGCCTGCCTTTGCGGCCCGGCCCTTGCGGCCTGCTTCGCAGCCCGTTACCCGCGGACGATTCGATTAGCCGAGGAGAGACCGATGGAACAGCGAACCGCTGAAGAGAAGAGCAGCGCACCCGGGCGCTCGTCGCTGGACGGCGCGAAGGAAGCGCTCAAAGAAGAATTTGCAGCCGGCAAACAGACGGCCGCCGACCTTGCCGATGCGGCCGTGTCGTCCGGCAAGGGTCGCGTCGACCAAGAGCTTCGCGGATCGGCCGGAACGATCGACGATGTGCGTGAGGTGGTCGGCCAGGCGGCTGCGAATCTGCGCGATCGCCAGATGGACGGAATCGCCGGCTATACGGAGCATCTGGCGGCATCGCTCGGTTCGCTGTCGAATCGATTGCGAACCAGCAGCGTGGATCAGCTGGCGGCCGATGCGCGCCGGTTCGCCCGGGACCATCCCGCCTGGTTCATCACGGGGTCGGTTGCGGTCGGCTTCGCCCTGACCCGGCTGCTGAAGGCAGCCGGCCCGACGACAGGATCGCGCAACGCCGGCGAGGCCGCCTTCGGGGGGCTGCACGGCAGCCCCGGCCACCGCGACACCGATTCGGTGCAAGGCCGTGGCGACGTTCCGGTCGGGCGCTCCACCATCGACTCGTCCTACGCGACATGGAACCAGGCAAACGGTCCTGCTGACCGGAGTGGCGGATACGACACCGAGTCACCCCGGCCGACCCGCGGCGCGGCAATGGCGGCGGACTCGTCATCCTCCTCCGCAGCAGCCAGCATTCGCCAGCAGACAGGTGCTCACCATGGCTGATCTCTCGACCGCAGATGAAATCCGTCGCGGTCGAGGGTCCCAGGACACCGGGCTGCAGCATCGTTCGCTGAGCGAGCTGCTGAAGGGGCTTGCCGACGACCTGGCGATGCTGGTCACCCAGCATATCGACCTTGCCAGGCAGGAGACGTTTCAATCGCTGCAGTCGGCCCGGACCGGCGTCATGCTGCTCGGGGTGGCAGCGGGCGTTCTCTTCGCCGGCTGCCTGTTCTTGCTCCTGGCGGCAGTTCTCGTGTTGCAACGCTATTTCGACGACTGGCTCGCCGCTTTGATCGTCGCCGGAGCGGCGCTGCTGCTCGGCCTCGCTCTGGTTCTGATCGGAAGGCGGAAACTGTCGGCGCAAGGGCTCGTACCGAAGCGGACGATCCGAACGATTCGCGAGGATTCCCAACTGGTGAGGAAGTGAGCATGAAGACTATCGAGACTGACGGAGCCGGCGAGCCGGCCGGCACGACGGCCGAGCGCGAGCGGGATATCGACCGCACCCGTGAACGGATCGTTCGCCATGTCGACGAGATCGGCCAGCGGTTGTCCCCGGGCCAACTGGTGGATCAGGCGCTCGGCTATCTGAAGGATCACGGTGAATCGCTGGCATCGCGAACGGCGGCGGGCGTCCGGGCCAGCCCGCTGCCGCTCCTCACGGTCGGAGTCGGCCTGCTCTGGTTGCTGAAGTCGTCGAGCGAACGCACTCGCGAGCCGCCCGCATCCCGGAGTCGTTCGGGGAATACCGCCGACGATGATCCATCGTGGGCCGATTCGGCCAGATCGGCAGGCCGGCGGATCACGGATCAGGCGGCGGCGATGGGCGACGACCTGACGGGAAAGCTGGCCGACGCGAAGGATACCGTGAGCTCTCGCCTGTCCTCGATGACCGGCGCGGCATCCTCGAAGCTGACGGCGGCAACGGACAGCGCACAGTCGACCGTCCGCACGGGTGTCGATCAGGTCCGCGAGCGCACATCGCATGCCAGGGACCAGCTCACCACCCTGATGTCGGAACAACCGCTGGTCATGGGCGCCATCGGCGTCGCGCTCGGCTCGACGATCGGCAGCCTTCTGCCCTCGACCCGAGCGGA
Organism: Lautropia sp.; assembly: GCA_050249335.1. Lineage (GTDB taxonomy): Bacteria > Pseudomonadota > Gammaproteobacteria > Burkholderiales > Burkholderiaceae_E > Lautropia. The sequence goes on along the minus strand of JBFWQR010000211.1, from coordinate 4,491 downwards.
GAGCGAAGTCCTGGGTGCGTTCGGCGAGTCGCTTGCCCGGAGTACCCGGCAGATGGCCACGGAAGGCTACGACACCTTGCGGGAAGAGGCGCACCGATCCGTCGATGAGCTCTCGAGTCGGCTGGCGAATCGCGGCAACGACGCCTCGCAGGCGACCTGACGGAAGCGAAGAAGAGCAGGCTCGCGATCGACGCCGTGTACGACCGGCGTCGCCGGGGCCGGGGACCGGACGGCGCGCCACGGAACGGATCCGACCGTCACGGGGCACTACCGTTGCCGCAGCTCCGACCGGCCGCTATCGGCCGGCAACCGATCCAGGAGGTCTCAATGGCAGCGAATCAGCAGAAGCAGAGCGGCTCGTCGAACCGGGGTTCTGCCTCGATGGACGAGGCGCAGCAGAACCGGCAGCGTGCAAGCGCCGGCAAAGGCGATGAAGCGTCGCACCGGCAGACGGCGCAGCATCAGCAGGCGGCATCGGACCAGGGCGCTTCGCAGCAGCAAGGCGGCGGCCAGAGCGAACCGGATTCCGATCAGCGTGGCGAGATACATGGCCAGCCACCCGAGTCGAACCGGTAGCCCTGATACCGCGCGGCCCCAGGTCGCGTGATTGCGCTGGGCTAGCGAGCTCAGTCCGACGTATCCGGTCCGGGCGCCCGTGGCCCGGCCCGGAAGCCCTCGACACCCGACCGGGTGGCGGGCGCAGCAGATTCGTTCTGCCCGGGCCTGCTCGTTGCCAGACTGCGCCAAGTCATTCGGATGTCGCTGATCAAACGGCCAGGCCGGGTACCGAGTCTTGTTTCGTTTCCTTTTCCTCGAGAGACGACCATGAGAGACGATGTCGACGCCCTGGCGCTCAAGATCCGGCAGGAAGCCAAGCGCTGGGGGCTGGCAGCCTGCCGGCCCCAAGGCAGGCGGTCCAAGGGGTACCGCGAACCTGGGCAATCGCGCGCGATGTGCTACGAGATCCGGGATGCCGAAGGGCGCTGCGTCGCAGGCGAAGGCTATACATTGACGCCCGAGGAGGTCCTGGCATTTCTGGCGCGAGGCTGCGAAACGGCAGACAAGCGCGAAACCGCAATCAAGCCGCAGCACGACCCGCACGCTCGGCATGCCGCAATCGCGATTGGCTCGGCTCCGGAGCTTCGGTCGGAACCAGAGTTACCGACGTTGTCGGGCGGCCGGAGCAAAAGTGACGCGTACCCGTCGCAGAGCGCCTCCGGTCGCGGTGCCCCGGCGACGACAGACTGATTGGTGCACAGCGAACCCGACCTGCAGTACAGCAGGACGATCGTGCCGACGAGCCATGTCTGCATTGCAGGCCGTTCGCTCCGATATGTGAGGCAGCGCCACTGACGGATTTTCATCTTCGCCTCGGACTGGTGCATCGAAACGCCGAGCCTGCTGGCCCGTATCCTGCTAGATTCGCGGACTGGCGCCGCTTCCATCCTGCCGATGTCGCCCGTCCAAGCCCGACCGGCCGAACCCGGTCCGATTCCCGATCCGATCCCGGAACCGATGCCGGCTCCCGCCGCCGCGCCGGTGGCCAGGGCTGGCGAAGCCGACGCCGACCTCGTCATCACGCGCGACGCGCTGCGCGACGGCTCGGTGTTTCGCACACTGCGGGCGACTGCACCGCCGGGCTACACCTGGCGCAGCGAAGAGGAGCTGGTTGCGACCCTGGAGGCGACGCTGGCCGGCCACGACCCGGACGAAGACCTGCACCTCTTCGGCTACGGCTCGCTGATGTGGAATCCGGCCATCGACTACGCCGATGCCGCGCGCGCCGACGTGCGCGGCTGGACCCGCAAGTTCTGCCTATGGCTGATGAACGGGCGCGGGTCGCCGGAAGCACCGGGGCTGATGCTGGCGCTGGATCGCAGCGCCGGCCCCGATGACGGCTGCACCGGCCTCGCCTTCCGGATCCGCGCAGCCTGCGTCCGCGACGAACTGCAGCTGGTCTGGCGGCGCGAGATGGGCACCGGGGCCTACGAGGCACAGTGGATAGACGCCACCATCGACGGCCGGCCTGGCCGGGTGCTGACCTTCGTCGCGAACCGCACCCATCCGCGCTATGCCGGCGATCTGCCGGATGTCGAGATCGCCCGCGCGATCGCCCGGGCCCGCGGCCAGCTCGGCAGCTGCATCGGCTACTTCCGCTCGATGGCCGACACGCTCGAGCGACACCGCATCGAGGACCTGTCGATGCGCCGGCTCGCGGCCGCGCTGCACGACCTGGGCGATGCGAATCGGCTGGGCTGAACGGCCCGGCGAGGGCAGGCCTGGCCGGCGTCAGATCCAGCGCAGCTTGCGGAATCGCCAGAGCAGCACCCCGCACGAGACCGCGATCGTCAGCAGCGCCAGCGGATAGCCGTAACGCAGCTTCAGCTCGGGCATGTATTCGAAGTTCATGCCCCAGATACCGGCGAATGCGGTGCAGACCGCGAACACGCTGGCGTACGACGCCAGTTTCTTGGTGATCTCGCTGTCCTCGATCGTGACCATCGACAGGTTGACCTGAATCGCGGTCGTGATCGTGTCGCGCATCGTATCGACCAGCCCGTTGATCCGGATCAGGTGGTCGATGACATCGCGGAAATACTCCTGGACGCCGGCGCAGAAGACCGGCACGCGGCCGCCGTAGACCTTGGTAGTTCCTTCCAGCAGCGGCGCGACTGCATGCTTGAGCACCATCACGCGCCGCTTCAGCTCGTAGAGGCGCTGGATGTTGGCGCGAACGTTGCCCTCGGTGAACATGCCGGCTTCGATCCGCTCGAGCTCGTCTTCAAGGCCGTCGATGATCGGGAAGTAGCGATCGACGACCGCGTCCATCAACGCATACAGCACGAAGCCCGAGCCGTTCCGCAGCAACTCCGGCTCGCGCTCGCAACGCTCGCGCACGCCGAGGAAGCCGCGCGTACTGCGGTTGCGGACCGACAGCACGAAGTTGCGGCCGGTGAACACGTCGACCTCGCCAACGTCCAGCTGCCCGTCCGACCCTCTCTCGATCAGATGCATCACGGTAAACAGCGAATGGCCGTACTCCTCGAACTTGGGACGCTGGTGACCGTGGCGGGCGTCCTCCACCGCGAGATCGTGCAGGCCGAACTCGGCCTGCATCACCGCGAGCTCTTCCGGCGTCGCGTCGTGCAGCGCGACCCAGACAAACGTGTCCGGCTCGCTCAGGTAGTCGCTGATCGCATCGATCGGCAGGTCTGCCACCTTGCGCCCGTCGCGATAGGCCGCGCAATTGATCAGCATCTTCCCTCCCCGTGCCTCGCCGCAAAAAAAAGCAGGGGCCGTCTGGTGCACTCAGACGGCCCCTGCGAACGTCCAGCCGAAGGGCCCGGCGAACGCCAGCCCCTTCGTCACCGACCGATCAACTCATCGCTTTCAGCCGAGCGCCTGATCATCCCCCACCGAGCCGCCCGGCGGCAGCTCCGGCGCAACCGGCTCGCCGTCGGCACCGACCGTCTCCGGCAGCGGCGCGAACGCGGCTTCGGCAGCAGCCAGCGCGGCGGCTTCCTGGGCCTCGACCGATTCCTTCTCGTGGCGCGCCTTGTGGTACGCCAGGCCGGTACCGGCCGGGATCAGGCGGCCGACGATGACGTTCTCCTTCAGACCGCGCAGGTCGTCCCGCTTGCCCATGATCGCGGCTTCGGTCAGCACGCGGGTGGTCTCCTGGAACGACGCCGCCGAGATGAACGAGTCGGTCGACAGCGATGCCTTGGTGATGCCGAGCAGGATGTTGTCGTACTGCGGCGGCAGCTTGTCTTCCTTGATCATCTGGTCGGTCGCGTCGAGGATCTCGCTGCGCTCGACCTGCTCGCCGACGATGAAGCCGGTGCCGCCCGGCACGGTGACGACCACGCGGCGCAGCATCTGGCGAACGATCACCTCGATGTGCTTGTCGTTGATCTTCACGCCCTGCAGCCGGTAGACGTCCTGCACTTCGTCGACGATGTAGCGCGACAGCGCCTCGATGCCGAGCAGCCGCAGGATGTCGTGCGGATCGGCCGGACCATCGACGATCATCTCGCCCTTGTTGACGACCTGGCCGTCGTGCACCAGCACGTGCTTCTCTTTCGGGATCAGGAACTCGTGGGCATTGCCGTCCAGGTCGGTGATGACCAGCCGCTGCTTGCCCTTGGTGTCCTTGCCGAACGAGACGGTACCGGTGACTTCCGCCAGCATGCCGGCGTCCTTCGGCGAGCGCGCCTCGAACAGCTCCGCCACCCGCGGCAGGCCGCCGGTGATGTCGCGGTTCTTCTGGCTCTCCTGCGGGATCCGCGCCAGCACCTCGCCGACCGAAACCTGCTGGCCGTCGCGCACCGTGATCAGCGCGCCGACCGGGAAGCCGATCTGCACCGAGTGATCGGTGCCGGCGATCTTGACTTCCTCGCCGATGTCGTTGATCAGCTTCATCGTCGGGCGGACGTTCTTGGCGCTGGCGCTGCGGCGCTTCGCGTCGATGACGACCTGGGTCGACAGGCC